>CAYQYY010000003.1:0-307327 GCA_964421845.1 uncultured Clostridia bacterium | reverse complement strand
CCACAAATCCACAGTTTAAAATATTTAACTGTAACACATGTATTGTAATCCTACAAAACCGTAACTTACATCAAAGTTTTCACTATTGTAATCGAACAGGTGTAATGGTATAATTGTTGGGCGTAAATGATAAGAGGTGATTGTGTGGGCGAAATAGATATATTGGCAGTGAATGCTAAAAATAATGAAGATACAATGAATAATTTAATAAAACAATATGAAAACTTCATATTGAAGTGTGCATCCGCAGCATCTCGCAGTTATATTTCAAAAAGTGACGATGAATGGTCCATTGCCTTGGCAGCTTTTACAGAAGCAGTAAAAAAGTATTCCTCTGATAAAGGTAGTTTTATAAATTTTGCAGAGTTGGTTATCAGAAGAAGAATTATTGACTACATAAGAAGTAAATCAAGATTTGCACCTGAAATAACCGTAAAGCCATCTATTTTTGAGTCCGAGGCAGAAGATGAACAGGATTATGCAATGCAGTCGGAGGTTGCGAAAAAGGTTATAGCTGAAGAAGACAACTCTTTAAAAATGGAGATATATCTTATCAATGAAATTTTTGAAGCATATGGTTTTTCATTTATGGATCTGACGGAATGTTCTCCGAAAGCGGAAAAAACTAAAAAGTCATGCGCAAAAGCAGTTGCCTATATGATTAAAAATCCAATACTTATAAGCGAAATGAAAGTTAAGAGGCAGCTTCCCTTAAATTTAATTGAAAAAAACACAAAGATACCCCGTAAATTATTAGAACGTCATCGAAAATATATAGTAGCAGCAGTAGAGATAATGTCGGGTGACTATCCTTATTTAGCGGGTTATATGCGATATATTCGTGAGGAGTTAGAAAAATGAAAGCAGTAGTTGTAGAGATTAAAGATAATGTTGTGGCTGTTTTATCGGATGATGGCTGCATATACAAAGTGAAAAACAGAAAGTATGTTTTAGGCCAGGAAATAATATTTAGAAATAACCATAAGTACATTAAAATGGCAGCTTCTATAGCAGCTTGCTTAATGTTATTTGCAACTCCTGCGTGGGCTTATCTTACTCCATATTCTTATGTTAGTTTAGATATAAACCCATCCTTTGAATTTTCAATCAACCGATTTGATAGGGTTTTACAGGTTAAAGCAATTAATGATGATGGTCAAAGGATTGCGGAACAAATAGATGTATCTCAACTTAAAAATATGGAAATAAAGGAAGCCGTAAAAAACGTTATAATTGAATTGAAAGGTCAGGGTTATTTAACTAATGCCGAGGAAGAAGGTATGGTGGTTGCTGCATCAAGCAAGAGTCAAGAAAAAACAGATAAGCTCGCTACAAGTTTAAAATTTGTTGTTGAGGAAGAAGTTAAAATTAAACCGGATAATGTTAAAAATGTTATAACAGAGGAAATAGTTAAACAGATAGAAGAACAAAAAGAGATAATTAAGGAAGCAAAAGAAGAAATAAAGGAACAAAAAGAAGAAGAAAAAGAGCAAAAAGAAGAAGGAAAAGAGCAAAAAGAAGAAGGAAAAGAGCAAAAAGAAGAAGAAAAAGAGCAAAAAGAAGAAGTAGCGAAGGGACAAAAAGAAAAAGCTGAAAAAGAAAAAGAAAAAGTTGAAAAGGAAAAAGAAAAGAAAGAAAGAGAAGAAAATAAGCCAAATAATTCGAAATTCGAGGTTGAAGTAATTGAAGTGAGTCAAGAAGCAATAGATAAGGCAAAAGATAAAGGTGTTACACCGGGTAAAATGAACTTAGTTGAAAAACTTCAATTAGTATCAGAAGATGATTTTGATCAAGAAGAATTGAATGAATGGCTTAACAAACCTGTTAAAGATATAATGAATGAAATTAAGAAATACGAAAAATCAGCTAAAGAGTCAGAAAAAAATAACAATAAAAACAATAATGAAAATGAAAAAAAATCTGAAAACAGCAAAGAAAACAAGTCAGATAACAATAAAAAACCAAAATAGAATAATTTGACAATTGCCTTGTCATATAGTATCATAAATGTGCAGGTAATAACCTGTGGGACGTGATGTTCCACAGGTATTTTTATATGTAGGTGTATAATAATGATAGAGATAGGAATTAATGGTTTAACCAAATTATATGGCACGGATAAAATATTTGAAGACGTGACATTTGATGTGAAAACAAAGGATAAAATAGGGTTGATAGGACGTAACGGTACCGGTAAATCAACACTCCTAAAAATAATTGCAGGTTGTGAGGATTACCAAGGTGGCCAGATATCCAAGAAAAAGGGACTAACCATAGGTTACTTAAGCCAAATACCAAATTATGAACAGAATAATACTGTAATAGACGTATTAAATGAGGCGTTTAGTAATTTGCATGAAATTAAAGATGAGATGGAAAAAATAGAAAAGACATTTGACAGCTTATCGGGAGATGAGCTTCAAACCGCAATATATAAATACAGCTCCTTGCATGAACTTTATGAATTAGCAGGCGGATATACCATAAGCGAAAAGTTAAACAGAATATTATTTGGCTTGGAAATATCTGAAGATATGCAAAAAAGGGAATTCAATAAGCTTAGTGGCGGAGAAAAAACAAGGATTGTTTTAGGTAAGATTTTGCTTGAGGAACCGGAACTTTTATTATTAGATGAGCCCTCTAACCATTTAGATATCAAATCGGTTGAATGGCTTGAAGGATATTTAAGGACATACAATGGAACAATTATAGCAGTTTCTCATGACAGGTACTTCCTTGACAGGGTTGTAAATAAAATAGTTGAGCTTGAGTCGGATGGGGTGCAAATTTATTATGGAAATTACACTAAGTACGTTGCAGAAAAAGAGCTGAGATTTTTACTTGCAATGAAGGAGTATGAAAATCAACAGAAAAAAATAAAAAAGATGGAAGAGCAAATACAAAGATATCGCATATGGGGCGAAATGCGTGACAGCGATAAAATGTATAAAAGAGCCAAGGAATTAGAAAAACGGCTCGAAAAAATAGATAAATTGGATAAACCCTTAATTGATAAAAGGACTGTTGATTTTAAAATCGGGTCTGTGGAAAGAACAGGCAGAGAAGTTATAAAAGTAAACAATATTAAAAAGACGTATGGTGCTAAGAACCTATTTAAAGATGTAAGCTTTACATTGTTTTTCAATGACAGCACGTGCATTTTAGGAGAAAACGGAACGGGTAAATCAACAATCTTAAAAATAATATTAAATGAAGTTGCGCCTGATTTCGGAGACGTGAAAATTGGATCAAATGTTAAAATAGGATACCTGTCACAGGAAGTGAGCTTTCATAATGAGGATGTGTCAATAGTTGATTATTTTTCATATTTTTATGGAATTTCCTTGGGTGAAGCAAGAAAGGAGTTAGCAAAAATATTATTTACCGGAGATGATGTTTATAAGCTTATAAGCACATTGTCAGGTGGAGAAAAATCACGATTGAAGTTGGGGATGTTAATGTATGAAAATGTGAATACATTGATATTGGATGAACCCACAAATCATTTGGATATAGAATCAAGGGAGATTTTAGAAGAGAATTTAGTAAACTATGAGGGTACCCTGCTTTTTGTATCTCATGACAGATATTTTGTAGAAAGAATTGCCACCTGCATTGGCGAATTAGAAAACAAAGAATTCAAAATGTACAATTACGATTATGAGGGATATAAACAGGAAAAAGAGAGAATTTTAGAAAATCAGCAAACTGATGAAATTGAAGTAAATAAGGAAAAAAACGTATCGCAAAACAAAGAAAATATGCTGAAGAAAAAAGAAGAACAAAGAGCAAAGGAAAAGGCAAAAAGGGATTATATAAAGCTTGAAAAAAGCATATTAGAGGCAGAAAATAAAATATTAGAATTTGAAAATATTTTAAATTCAAACTCTGATGTATGGGATTTAGATAAATATAATAATATTTACAACGAATACACAATATTAAAAGAGGAAATAGATAAAATGTATTCAGAATTAGATAGATTCCACATAGAAACAGAAGGGGATGCATATGATTAATTTTTTAATAAAAAAGTTCATAAAGGAATATGAAAATGTAAAGGATTCAAAAGTAAGAGAATCGTATGGAATGCTTGGGAGCGTTGTAGGGATAATTGTCAATGCTTTTTTAAGTGTCAGTAAAATTGTCGTTGGAACAATTTTTAACAGCATTTCTATAACTGCAGACGGAGTTAACAACCTATCTGATGCCGGTTCTTCAGTTGTTACCTTGATTGGATTTAAAATATCAGGCAAACCGGCAGATAAAGATCATCCGTTTGGTCATGCAAGGATAGAATATTTAACCGGACTTGCTGTAGGAGTCATCATAATTCTTTTAGGGGTTGAACTTATAAAATCTTCAATTGAT
Organism: uncultured Clostridia bacterium; assembly: GCA_964421845.1. GTDB lineage: Bacteria > Bacillota > Clostridia > Tissierellales > Sedimentibacteraceae > Sedimentibacter. The sequence continues at coordinate 302,956 of CAYQYY010000003.1, read as the reverse complement.
AAAATAAGGAATCCGGTAGATTTAAGCTTTTCATGGATTATGGTTTTTGTACTGATTCTTTCTATTGCAACAAAGATTTGGTTAAGTTATTTTAACTATAAGCTGGGAGACAGAATATCTTCATCTACCATGAAAGCAACTGCTACTGATGCAAGAAATGATGTTTTAGCTACATCTGCAGTATTGATTTCTGTGTTTATAGCTAAATTTACCGATTTCTCAATAGATGGATACATGGGTATGATGGTAGCGCTATTTATTATATATTCCGGAATAACCATATTAAAGGATATACTTAATCCTTTGCTTGGTGAAATGCCGGATTCCGATTTTATTGAGTCAATAGAAAATAAAATAATGTCCTATAAAGGCATCATTAATATTCACGACCTTGTTGTTCATAATTACGGACCTAACAGATACTTTGCAACGGTGCATGCGGAGGTTGACGCAAATGAAGACATTATGAAATCTCATGACATGATTGACAATATTGAAAGGGATTTTTCAAGGGATTTAAATATAAACTTAGTAATACATTTAGATCCTGTTATTACTAATGACAAAGAAATAAATCATTTAAGAAGCTTTTCGGAAAAAATAGTTAAAGAAATTGACGAAACATTGTCCATACATGACTTCAGGGTAGTTAAGGGAGAAACCCATACTAATTTAATTTTTGATGTACTTGTACCTGTGGGTTTTGAAATAAAAACAAGTGAATTAGTAAAAAGAATTGAAGCTGCTGTACAAAAAGAAAATGAAAATTATTATGCTGTAGTTACTGTCGATAAAAATTATGTTTCTACATACATAAACAATTTAAAGCTGTAGCAGTTTTATCAATAATAAATAAGTTGAAATATTGTAAATTTGATAATAAATAAGGTGAAATAGAGTAAAATCAATAAAAAATAAGGTGAAATTAATCTTTTATTATTGCCAAAGTATGCTATAATCATATCAATGAAAACATTAACTTTTTAATTATCTATTTTCATCCAATTAATTTTAAAGAGGTGACTGTATGTTATTTACGGAAACTATGTCTATTGGGGAGAAGCTGTTAAACTCAATAGCCATAACCATTTTAGGAATGTCGGTTGTATTTGTAGTATTAATAATTATTGCCTATTCTTTGGAATTGTTAAGAATTATGTTCAAAGAAAAAAATGCAAAAGAAAATTTTGCACCGGAAAAGATGACGAAAATAGAACCTGTGCAAAGTTTAATTCCTGCCACACAGGAAAATGTTGAAGACATTGATTTGTTATTACTTATTACGGCTGCAATTGCAGCTGAAGAAGATTCTTCAACGGATGACTTTTTTGTAAGGTCAATAAAGCCGGCGCAAATTGACAATGTTTGGGCATCAGCCGGCAGACAGCAGAACATGTCAAAAAAATCAAAATAAAAATTAGGGAGAATGTATTATGAAAAGATATTTGATAACAGTAAAAGGAATTTCTTATGAAGTTGAAGTTGAAGAATTAAAAGGTCAAAAAGAAGCTAATACTATTGAAAGAGTTATACAGCCGGAACCTGTAGTTACAAAGCCGATTGAAGAGAAAAAATCTGTTCCTGCATCTGCTCCTGCGGTTGCAGCTGACAGTTCAAAAAGCATAGCATGTCCTATGCCCGGCACAATATTGAAGGTTATGGTAAAACCGGGAGATGCAGTTAAAAGAGGAGATGTTGTTGTTATATTAGAAGCAATGAAAATGGAGAATGAAATTTTTGCTTCAGCTGATGAAGTCGTTGATTCGGTAAAAGTAACAGAAGGGGCAACAGTTAATACCGGGGATGTATTAGTAACCTTTAAATAACGACAGAAAGCGGGGAATTATAATGTTAAATATTTTATTGACAGGATTGAAACAATTTTTTGAAAGCATGGGTTTTGCTGCCATAACGCCAGGACAAGTGGTAATGCTTATTGTTTCCTTTTTCCTTTTGTACTTAGCTATATCCAAAAAATTTGAGCCGCTTCTATTACTTCCCATAGGCTTTGGAATGTTTTTAGCCAATCTTCCACTTGCAGGTTTGATGGCTGAGCCCATAGGAACCTTTGGACAGGAAGGATTTCAGGCAGGAGGGCTTTTATATTATTTATACATGGGAGTTAAATTAGGAATTTATCCTCCGTTGATATTTTTAGGAGTTGGTGCAATGACAGACTTTGGACCGTTAATTGCTAATCCGAAAAGTATACTTCTTGGAGCAGCTGCCCAGCTTGGTATATTCACAGTGTTTATTGGAGCCGTACTACTGGGATTTACAGGTCCGGAGGCGGGTTCTATAGGTATTATAGGTGGAGCAGACGGACCTACGGCTATATTTTTAACATCTAAGTTGGCACCACATTTATTAGGGCCTATAGCAGTTGCAGCTTATTCATACATGGCGCTTGTGCCGATTATTCAACCGCCGATTATGAGAGCTCTCACAACTAAAGAAGAGCGAAGCGTAGTTATGGAACAGCTAAGACCTGTATCTAAAAAAGAAAAAATAATATTTCCGATTTTCGTAACATGCTTAGTATCCTTAATACTTCCGTCAGCAGCGCCGTTAGTTGGTATGCTTATGATGGGTAATCTGTTAAGAGAATCAGGGGTAACGGAAAGATTATCAAAGACTGCACAAAATGAATTAATGAATATAGTGACAATATTCTTAGGTACGACTGTAGGTGCAACTGCAAATGCAGAAACGTTCTTAAAACCTCAGACACTGATGATTATCGGATTAGGACTTTTAGCCTTCAGCTTTGGAACAGCAGGTGGAGTATTGTTAGGAAAGTTAATGTATAAGTTATCAGGCGGAAAGGTAAATCCGTTAATCGGTTCTGCAGGAGTATCAGCAGTGCCGATGGCAGCCCGTGTTTCGCAAGTTGTTGGACAGGAAGAAAATCCGGGTAACTTCTTATTGATGCATGCAATGGGACCAAATGTGGCAGGGGTTATCGGTTCAGCTGTTGCAGCCGGTTTATTGTTATCAATATTCGGATAATATAACTTTACTCTAAGTTGTGGATAGTTTGATTATCGAAATATTTTAATTGTATAATTGCTCTGAATCTGTTAAAATTAATTATATTAATTATATGGAGGTCTTATGATTACAGATAAAATTTATGTTGGATTATCAACAACATACGATAAAGTAATAACCCCTGCAGATTCGTATTTGACTAAATCAATAACAATTGACCACATAATGTCAACACCCGCATTATTGGCAACCATTATAGAGATATCGTGGCACATGCTTAAGCCCTTGATACCGGATGGATATATTACGGTTGTAAGAAATTTTAACTTTAATCATTTAAATCCTACATTAGTTGGAGAAAAGATTAAAATTCAAATAACAGTTGAAAAAGTCGATAACAACAGAATTTATATGGACTTCGTAGGCACAGATTATATTGGAGAATTTTGTAACGGTAAATTTGAAAAAGCAATTGTTAAAAGTGATAAGTTACTTGAAGCAGCATACAAAAGAGTAAAAATGTAAAATAAATTAAACCAAAATTGGGGACGGTTCTTTTTGATTGATTTCAATCATACAGAATCGTCCCCAATTTTGGTTTTTTTATCGTTTGTTGCTGCATCCTAAAACATTTCTCATTTTGTGAGCAACCATATCTTTAATTGCTGTTCTTCCTGGTCCCAAGTATTTTCTTGGGTCAAATTCAGATGGATTTTCAACAAATAATTGTCTTATACATGCTGTCATTGCTAACCTTAAATCTGTATCAATGTTAATTTTGCATACGCCCATTTGAGAAGCTCGTCTTAACATTTCTTCAGGAACTCCTGCAGCTCCGGGAATTTTTCCGCCATATTTATTGCATAGTTCTACGAATTCTTTTGGAACTGATGAAGAACCATGAAGTACTAACGGGAATCCCGGCAATAAGTTGCTTATAGTTTGTAATCTTTCAAAGTCTAATGTTGGGTCACCTTTAAATTTGTATGCTCCGTGGCTAGTGCCTATTGCTATAGCCAATGAGTCAACTCCAGTTCTTTTAACAAACTCTGCAGCCTGTTCAGGATCTGTGTATGTAGCATCCTTTGCACTTACTTTAACTGCATCTTCAACACCTGCTAATTTTCCTAATTCTGCTTCGACAACAACTCCCTTGCTGTGAGCATACTCAACAACTCTCTTAGTAAGAGCTATGTTTTCTTCGAACGGATATTTAGAACCATCAATCATAACTGAAGTAAATCCGTCATCAACACATTGCTTACAAATTTCAAAATCCTCGCCATGGTCTAAGTGCAAACAAATATCTAAGCCCGTATCTTCTATTGCAGCTTCAACAAGCTTTCTTAAGTAAATTGGGTTTGCATATTTTCTGGCACCTGCAGATACTTGAAGTATTAAAGGTGCATTTTCCTGCTTTGCAGCATCAACGATACCTTGGATTATTTCCATATTGTTTACGTTGAAAGCACCTACTGCATAATTACCTTCATATGCTTTTTTAAACATTTCCTTGGATGTAACAAGAGACATTTTAAATCCTCCTAAAATAATAATAAATAGAAATGTGTTATACTATATATTTTATTATACTATAACTTTATCTAAAAAACATCAAATATTTAAAAGTTTTTTGGTTGAACAATTCTTTTGGATTAATTTTCATGGATCAAAAAGAATAGACATCAAATAACAAGATAATTAAAGCAAAGTGAAGATTTAACGGTAAAAGTCAAATTAATTGATTAAAATAAGCTAAAATTATAGAAAACAGCACTTGAAAACAAAACTACAAATAGGTAATATATACATTATGAGTGTTAGCACTCTAAGTTGACGAGTGCTAACAATAAGAGAGATAAAGAATTACATAAAATAAATAGGAGGAATTAAAATGTCAGTAAAACCATTAGGCGAAAGAATAGTTATTAAAATGGTGGAAGCAGAAGAAAAAACTAAAAGTGGCATCGTGTTGCCGGGAACTGCTAAGGAAAAACCTCAAGTTGCAGAAGTTATTGCAGTTGGTGCAGGAATTACTTCTGATGAAAAGAAAAAAGAAGAAATTAAAGTTGGAGATAAAGTAATTTTCTCTAAATTTGCAGGAACAGAAGTAAAGGTTGATGGCGAAGAATTAATTATTATCAAATTAGCTGATGTTTTAGCAGTTATAGAATAAAAATATAAAGAGAGGTAGTTATAATGGCAAAAATAATAAAATTTAACGAAGATGCACGCCGTTCAATGGAAAGAGGCGTTAATGCATTAGCAGATACAGTTAAGGTAACATTAGGACCTAAGGGAAGAAACGTAGTTTTAAATAAAACATTCGGTTCACCTGTTATTACTAATGACGGAGTTACAATAGCAAGAGAAATAGAATTATCAGATCCGTACGAAAATATGGGAGCCCAGTTAGTTAAAGAAGTTGCAACTAAAACAAATGACGTAGCAGGAGATGGTACTACAACAGCTACTTTATTAGCTCAAGCAATAATAAGAGAGGGCTTAAAGAACGTTGCAGCAGGCGCTAATCCAATGATTCTTAAAAGAGGAATCCAAAAGGCGGTAGATGCAGCTGTTGCGGAACTTAAAGCTGCATCTAAAAAAGTTGAAACTTCAGAAGAAATTGCTCAAATAGCTTCTGTTTCCGCTGGGGATGAAGAAATTGGAACATTGATAGCAGATGCAATGGAAAAGGTAGGTAAGGACGGAGTTATAACTGTTGAAGAATCAAAAACCATGGAAACTGAACTTTCAGTAGTTGAAGGTATGCAGTTTGACAGGGGATACTTATCAGCTTACATGGTGACAAATACAGAAAAAATGGAAGCTGTTTTGGAAAATCCATATATTTTAATAACAGATAAGAAGATTACAAACATTCAAGAAATCCTTCCTGTATTAGAACAAATAGTTCAAACAGGCAGATCACTTGTTATCATTGCTGAAGATATAGAAGGCGAAGCATTGGCTACATTAGTTGTTAACAAATTGAGAGGAACATTTAACTGCGTTGCAGTCAAAGCTCCGGGATTTGGTGACAGAAGAAAAGAAATGCTAAGAGACATTGCTATATTAACAGGCGGACAGGTAATTTCCGAAGAATTAGGATATGATTTAAAAGAAGCTACTTTAGATATGCTTGGTAATGCAGGAACTGTTAAAATAGACAAAGAAAATACTATAATCGTACATGGTGCGGGCTCAGAAGCTGAAATAGCAGATAGAGTAAGACAAATAAAAGCTCAGTGGGAAGAATCAACTTCTGAATTTGATAAAGAAAAATTACAGGAAAGATTGGCTAAATTAACAGGCGGAGTAGCGGTTATCAACGTTGGAGCAGCTACTGAAACTGAAATGAAGGAAAAGAAATTAAGAATAGAAGATGCTTTAAATGCTACAAGAGCAGCTATTGAAGAAGGATTAGTATCAGGCGGCGGCGTTGCATTGTTAGCAACTGCTAAAGCTGTTGCAGCTGTAGCTGAAAGTTTAACAGGAGATGCTAAGACCGGTGCTAAAATTATCGAAAAAAGTTTAGAAGAACCTCTTAGACAAATAGCTGCAAATGCAGGACTTGAAGGTTCTGTGATTGTTGAAAAGGTTAAAAACAGCGAAAAAGGCATCGGCTTTGATGCACTGAACGAAAAATACGTTAATATGATTGAAATAGGTATTGTTGATCCAACTAAGGTTACAAGATCAGCTCTTCAAAATGCGGCAAGCGTAGCTTCAATGTTATTGACTACAGAAGCGGCTGTTGCAGATGAACCTAAGAAAGAAGAACCAGCTATGCCACCAATGGGCGGAATGGGCGGAATGGGCGGCATGATGTAATATTGTAATGTAATTATTTGTCATCATAGGGCGAAGTTGAAGGATCTCATGTTATTAATGAGATCCTTCGCTATGCTCAGGATGACATTATTTATTTAGGAATGATATTTTTTTGTTTCAGGATGACAATTTTTATGCTTATACCCATTTTTTATTTTAAAAACATTTATCATTATGATATAATAGCAGCAAAAAAATTATTGCTCTTAAGGAGGATATTAAAAAAGTTGCCAACTCATTTTCAACAGTATTAATCACTGGGGAAAGCGGTAGTGGTAAGGAAGTTATAGCAACAGCTATATGGCAGAATTCAGACAGAAGAAACAACAGATTTGTTGCTGTAAATTGTGCCGCCATTCCTGAACCACTTTTAGAAAGTGAATTGTTTGGATATGTTAAAGGTGCATTTACAGGTGCTGATCCAAACGGTAAAATAGGAAAATTCGAGCTGGCTAACAATGGGGTAATTTTTTTGGATGAAATAGGAGACATGCCAATTTACCTGCAATCAAAATTATTAAGAGTTATTCAGGATAAAAAAGTAATAAGAATCGGTTCAAATCAGGTTATTCCACTTGATGTCAGAATAATCGCAGCAACAAACAAGGATTTAAGACAGATGATTAATGAAAATAAATTTCGAGAGGATTTATATTACAGATTGAATGTCATTCCGATTGAAGTTCCGCCATTGAGGGAAAGAAAAGAAGATATAAAGGATTTGATTTATTATTTCATACATTATTATAGAAAGATGTTTAGCAAAAACTTTGATAAAATAGAAGATGAAACAATGAAAAAGCTTTTGGAATACCCATGGTACGGGAATGTCAGAGAACTTGAAAACACTGTGGAATTCATGGTTAACATGATGGAACAAGGTATTATTAATGATAATACACTGCCTATCAATATTAAGAAAAAAGATAAAAAGAATATAAAAAGTGATAAAATAAGAAATTTGGAAGAAATTGAACAGGAAGAAATTCGGAAGGCAATAAACTATTATGGAAATACAACAGAAGGTAAAATTAAGGCAGCTAACGCATTAGGTATTGGAATTGCAACATTATACAGGAAAATTCAATAAAGTATAAAAAAACTTCTATCGGTAAAACTATATATTACCAAAAGGAGTTTTTTTAATGTTTGATTTATCATATTGATAAAATAAAACTATAATATCTGTAATAGCTTAAAGTTTCAATGATTAATGGAATTTATCAAACTGATAAAAATTATCATTTTGATAAGTTAATGTCAAAATTTCATATTACATAAAAAAAAATAAAAGTAAAAGTGTTGAAATACCAAAGAATGGTTTATTAACGTTTGCACAGTTAATATAAAAATATTTAATATTTCCATTAATAATTGGCAAGGTTTTTGCTTTGTTATTAAATATACTAAATTATAATATAAGGAGAAAAAAATGAAATTACAAGTTGTTCCAATAATTATGCTTATTGTCTATATGATTGGGTTATTTTCAATTGGTTATTTAACTAATAAACTGACTATCAAGAGCAGCCATGATTATATGCTTGCAGGACGCAGAATGGGTGTATTCATGGTTGCAGCATCATTGTCTGCAAATAACATAGGCGGTGGCAGTACAACAGGCGTGGCAGCAAAGGCATTTTCAGGTTGGGGATTAAGTGCGGCATGGTACGTTCTTGCAGCAGCAATTGCCATGGTTCCCTTAGCGTATTTTGCACCAAAAATTCGTAAAACAATGGCAGTTACAATTCCGGAAGTTGTTAACAGACGTTTTGGAAATGCAGCAGGTACTTTTACTGCAGTATTAAATGTAATATCATTGTTCTGCTTAACAGCATCACAGATAATGGCTGCCGGTTCTGTTGTTAGTGCTTTAACCGGAATACCATTAAATGTATGTATTTTATTATCGGCTTTTATTATAATAGTTTATACAACCTTAGGCGGAATGCTGGCAGATGCAATAGCAGATATGGTGCAATATTTGATAATATTCTTCGGATTGCTTGTTGCTTTGCCTTTCGTTATTCAAGGTGCAGGTGGATGGGAAGCAATATCGGCAATGTTACCTCCTGCAGAGCTTAGCTTTACAAAGATAGGAGCAGTGACAATCGTCGGTCTTATATTTAACTATTTCTGTACGTTCTTGTCAGGACCAGAAATGGTAAGTAGATTTTCATCTGCCGAAGATGCAAAAACAGCTCAAAAAGCATCTGTTTTATCAGCAATTATGATGGCTATGTTAGCTTTTATTCCTACAATAATAGGTCTTGTTGCTCTTGCTGAAAATCCCGGCCTAGACGGAGGAAAAGGGACGACTGCATTGATGTATGCTACATCAACATATGCTCCTGCATGGATTACCGGAGCAGTTTCTGCAGCAATATTCGCAGCAACAACTTCCAGTGCTGATTCAAATTTGCTTTGTGCATCAACTATACTGATTAAGGATATTTATCAAAGATTTATTAATCCTGACGTAGAAGATAAAAAATTAATATTTCTTACAAGAGCAAGCAATGTTGTTATTTGTCTAATAAGTGCTTCTATTGCATTATTCAATATAAGCTTAGTTACTTTAAACTTATTTGCGTTTGCATTAAGATCTGCCGGACCATTTGCGGCATACGGATTAGGGTTGACTGTTAAAGATGCCACAAAAAACGCAGGTATTGTATCTATAGTTGTTGGTTCAGCTGCTGTATTGTATTGGCAGATTTCAGGATCACCTTACGGAATATTGCCGATTGTTTTCGGAAGCTTTTTTGGTATGGCATCCTTCTTCATAGTTACCTGGATTGAAAGAGCAATGGGTAAGCCTTCAGCACCTTCAGCTTATGATGAAAAATAAAATTCTTAAATAGAAAGGCAGTAAAAATGACAGTTAAATATGATTTAGTACAAAATGATATTACTAAAAGAGAAAAAACTGATTTGAGTTTTGTGAATGAAGAAGTAGCTAAAAAAGTTCTTAAGTATCATTCAAGTTTTGATCAGTATACAGAAACACCTTTAGTAGAATTAAAGGAACTATCTAAATATCTGGGCTTAAAAGATATTTTTATAAAAGATGAATCCTACAGATTTGGACTCAACGCTTTTAAGGTATTAGGCGGAAGTTATACAATAGGCCAATATATAGCTAAAAGATTAGGAAAAGATATAGAGGAACTTCCGTACAAAACATTAATATCAGATAAAGTTAAAAAAGAATTAGGCGAATTGACGTTTATAACAGCAACTGACGGAAACCACGGCAGAGGAATTGCTTGGACTGCAGAACAGTTAAAACAAAAGGCAATTGTTTATATGCCAAAAGGAAGCGCCCTTGAAAGACGTGATAGAATTAGAGCTCATGGGGCTGCATGTGAAATAACAGAATGGAATTATGATGATACTGTTAGGTATTGCAACGAATTAGCTGAAAAGAACGGCTATGTGATGGTTCAGGACACATCATGGCCGGGTTATGAAGAATTGCCAAGATGGATTATGCAAGGTTATATGACTATGGCATATGAAGCTTATTTAAAATTAGAAAAAGAAAATATAAAACCTACACATATTTTTTTACAGGCGGGAGTCGGTTCTATGGCATCAGGAGTATGTGGGTTCTTTTCATCAGTATACTCGAGCAATAAACCGATAATTACGATAGTAGAGCCGGATAAGGCGGCTTGCCTGTTTAAGACAGCTAAAGCAGATGACGGTAAATTGCATCCTGTTACAGGTGAAATGAATACTATAATGGCCGGTCTTGCATGCGGAGAACCAATTACAATTGGCTGGCCAATTCTTAATGCATATATTGAAAATTTCTTATCAGTACCTGAAGAAGCAGCATCTCACGGTATGAGAGTCCTTGGAAATCCGCTTATAGGCGATGAGAGGGTTATATCAGGTGAAAGCGGGGCCGCTACCTTGGGTGTAGTTTCACAGGTTATGACAAAAGATGAATTGAAGAATATTAAGAAAAACTTAAAGCTTGATGAAAATTCAGTAGTATTGCTATTCAGTACAGAAGGAGATACATACTTTAAGGGTTATAGAGATATAGTATGGAATGGAAGCTATCCAAATAAATAAATCAAATTTATTAAATATTAAAAGGGAGAAACAATATGAACAAAAATTTCAATGATTTACTAAACAAATTAAAAAAATTAGATTACAAAAATCTATATCAAAATGATTTTTTGCTAACATGGGATAAAACTCAAGAAGAATTAGAAGCAATATTCACAGTAGCAGATACTCTCAGATATTTAAGAGAAAACAATATAAGCACAAAAATATTTGATTCGGGCTTAGGCATTTCTGTATTTAGAGATAACTCTACAAGAACAAGATTTTCATTTACTTCTGCCTGCAACTTATTAGGATTGACAATTCAAGATTTAGATGAAGGAAAATCTCAAATAGCCCACGGCGAAACGGTAAAAGAAACTGCAAATATGATTTCTTTTATGGCTGACGTAATAGGTATCCGTGATGACATGTACATAGGCAAAGGCCACACTTATCAAAAGGCGGTTGCAGAGTATGTAGAAGAAGGATTTAAGGATGGTGTTCTTGAACAAAGACCTACAATAGTAAATCTACAATGCGATATTGACCATCCTACTCAAACTATGGCAGATGCATTGCATTTAATTCATGAATTTGGCGGAATTGAAAATTTAAAAGGGAAGAAAATAGCTATGACATGGGCATATTCGCCTTCTTACGGAAAACCGCTTTCAGTACCTCAAGGAATTATCGGTCTCATGACAAGATTCGGCATGGAAGTTGTTCTTGCACATCCGGAAGGATATGAAGTAATGCCTGAAGTAGAAGAAGTAGCTATGAAGAATGCAGAAAAATACGGTGGAAAATTCACAAAAACAAACAACATGGCGGAGGCATTCAAGGATGCTGATATAGTTTATCCAAAGAGTTGGGCTCCATTTGCGGCTATGGAAGAAAGAACTAATTTGTATGGTGAAGGTAAGTTTGATGAAATAAAGGAATTAGAAAAGAAATTATTGGCACAAAACGCGAAACATACTGATTGGGCTTGTACAGAAGAATTAATGAAAACAACAAAGAACGAAAAAGCTTTATACCTACACTGTCTGCCTGCTGATATAACAGGTGTAAGTTGCAAGACAGGTGAAGTTGATGCATCGGTATTTGATAGATACAGAGTACCATTATATAAGGAAGCAAGCTTTAAACCATATATAATAGCAGCTATGATATTCATGCAAAAGGTTAAAAATCCGGAGGAAATTTTACAAAAATTAATGGATCAAAACAAAGCAAGATTAATGAAATAAATTTGGAGGAAGAAAATGAATGCCAATTTAGATTTTAATAAAATTAAAGAAGCAGCTTTAGCGTATGAAGAAACTATGACTAAATTCTTAAGGGATTTAGTTCGTATCCCCGGTGAAAGTGCTGAAGAAAAAGGTGTTGTTGATCGTATAGCTGAAGAAATGAAGAAGTTAAATTTTGATAAGGTTGAAATAGATCCACAGGGTAATGTTTTAGGTTATATGGGTAGCGGTGAAAAAATAATCGGTTTTGACGCCCATATTGACACTGTTGGTGTAGGAAATAAAGCAAACTGGCAATTTGACCCATATGAGGGTTATGAATCAGACACTGAAATAGGTGGAAGAGGAACATCTGACCAGTTAGGCGGCATCGTATCATCCGTTTACGGTGCTAAAATAATGAAGGATTTAGGACTTTTAAACGATAAATTTACTGCCTTAGTCACAGGAACCGTTCAAGAAGAAGACTGCGACGGACTTTGTTGGGAATATATAATCAAAGAAGATAAGGTAAGACCGGAGTTTGTGGTTTCAACAGAGCCAACAGACGGCGGAATTTACAGGGGACAACGCGGTCGTATGGAAATTCGTGTAGACGTGCAAGGTATTTCATGCCATGGCTCTGCTCCTGAAAGAGGAGAAAATGCTATTTATAAAATGGCTGAAATATTGTTAAACATTAGAGACCTTAATGAAAATGATGCAGCTGATGACAAAGAAATTAAAGGTCTTGTTAAAATGTTAGATGAAAAATATAACCCTGAGTGGAAAGAAGCACGCTTTTTAGGACGCGGTACTGTAACAACATCTGAAATATTTTTTACATCTCCAAGCCGATGTGCAGTTGCCGATTCTTGTTCAGTATCATTAGATCGCCGTATGACAGCAGGCGAAACTTGGGAAAGCTGTTTAGATGAAATCCGTGCACTTCCTGCAGTTAAGAAATTCAATGCAAAAGTGAGTATGTATCAATATGACAGACCAAGTTATACCGGTCTTGTATATCCAATTGAGTGTTATTTCCCGACTTGGGTTATCTCTGAAGATCATAAGGTAACAAAGGCAATGGAAGAAGCATATAAGGGACTTTATGGTACAACAAGAAGTGGTTCTAAGGAAACTGATGAAATGAGGAAGGCACGTCCGTTAACCGACAAATGGACTTTCTCAACAAACGGAGTTTCTATAATGGGTCGTAATGGTATTCCTGTAATTGGGTTTGGACCTGGAGCTGAGGCACAGGCGCATGCACCTAACGAAAAAACCTGGAAAGAAGACTTGGTTAAATGTGCTGCCGTTTATGCCGCACTACCCACAATATATATTAAAAATTAAGCGATAGTGAAGGATCCCAAAGTATCAATAAGGATATTCTTCAATGTGTTTAGGATGACAGAATTAGAATACATGGACGGGGACTTGAAAACCGTCCCATGTTTTTTTGGAAAGGAATTATTATGAGCGATATAATGAAACCATTATCATTTGAATATCTTATCGATGTTTGCTTACGGGATTATTACACAAAGGGCAAAATATTTGAAATCGACAAAAAAGATTTTTTTGTAAATATAAATGATAATGTTAGTATGAATTTTGATAAGGAATTTTTACGCTTTCCGGTAGGGCCTGCTGCAGGACCACATACTCAATTGGCACAAAACTTACTTTCTGCTTATCTAACCGGTGGAAGATTTTTTGAACTTAAGACGGTTCAAATCATTGATGGAAAAGAAATGCAGTCCATGATTGAAAAACCATGTATAGACGTTAAAAATGTCGGCTATAATGTCGAATGGTCAACAGAATTAACTGTGGAAGAAGCAGCTGAAGAATATATAAAGGGTTCTGTGTTGTTGCAGGCAATGGGCATTGAATTAGGTTTATCTGATGTTAAGGATTTTGTGTTTATAATCAGTGTCGGATATAATCTTGAAGGAATTCAATCGAAAAAAATATCTGATTTTATAGACAATTTAAAGGAAGCAGAAAACACGGCAATATTTAAAGAATGCATTCAGATATTAAAAAATAACATAGACAAATTTAAGAAATTCAAGATAGAAGATATTGATAAAATTACCTCCAACATCACGAATAACGTAACATTATCTACGATGCACGGAGCTAAAGCGGAAGAAATATTAGATATAGTTAAGCATTTAACAGAAAACAAAAAAATAAATACATTTATAAAATGTAATGCAACATTAATAGGTTTTGACAATGTTAGAAATATTTTAGATAACCTTGGATATGATAACATAGAATTAAAAGAAACGGACTTTGAACATGATTTAAAATTTGATTATGCAGTTGATATAGTCAAAGAATTAAAAAGGTTAGGAAGTGAAAACAACCTATTTGTTGGTATAAAACTTACGAACACATTGCCGGTTTATAATTCAAGAAAAATATTGCCAGGTAAAGCGATGTATTTATCCGGGAAACCCCTATATCCAATTGCTATGGGAGTTGCAAGCATGTTTGCAGAAAGTTTTGACGGAGATATTCATATGTCATTTTCCGGTGGAATAGATAAAAACAATATTACGGAGGTTTTGAAAACAGGCATAGCTCCTATAACAGTTTCAACACTTTTATTAAAACCGGGTGGATATAAGAATTTGAAATCACTGGTTGATAAAATTTCCTCAGAACAGATTAAATTTAGTAAAGTAGACGCTGCATCAGTTAAGGAATTAGCCAAAAAAGCAAAGAGCGATGCAAGTTACAAAAATAAAGGTGACGGAAGATACTTAGAGGATACATTGCCAACATACGACTGTTTTAAGGTTAACTGCGGAATATGTGTGGATGTTTGTCCAAACAGAGCAAACATGAGAGTTTATGATGACAGATTCGAATCTCCTTATCAAATAGTTCATATTGAAAACAGGTGCAATGAATGTGATGATTGTCATACATTCTGTACAAGAGGAGGCTTCCCGTATCTTAAAAAAATTACATTATTTGCAGATAAAGAAGAATTTAAAAATTCAGATAATTCAGGCCTTTTAAAATTAGGAGATAATAGGTTCCTATTAAGAGATGAAGCAAAAATGGTATACGAATATGACTTAAACAATCAAAGTGAACAGAAAAAAGGAATTGAGAAGATACTTGAACAAATGATAAAAGAATATCCTTATTTAATACAATAATGGAGGAAACCATGAACAAAAAGATTGTTATAGCATTAGGCGGAAATGCATTAGGCAGTACATTGTCCGAGCAGATGGACGCAGTAAAATATACATCAAAAGCAATAGTTGATTTAGTGGAAGCAGGATATGACGTAGTTGTTGCCCATGGAAACGGACCTCAGGTAGGCATGATAAACAATGCATTTACAGAGTATGGGAAGGTAGACCCAAAATTTCCTTTCATGCCTCTGTCAATGTGTGTAGCAATGAGCCAGGCATACATAGGTTATGACTTGCAAAATGCGTTAAGAGAAGAATTGTTGATCAGAGGCATCAACAAACCGGTTACATCAATAATTACTCAAGTAGTTGTTGATGAAAAAGACCCTGCATTTGAAAGGCCCACAAAACCAATAGGACCTTTTTTGACTGAACAACAAGCTGAAACAGGAAGAGCTAACGGAATGATTATCATTGAGGATTCAGGACGAGGGTACAGAAGGGTAGTCGCATCTCCAAAACCACAGGATATAGTTGAAATAGAAACTATAAAAACTCTTATGAAGGCGGGACAATTAGTTATAGCATGCGGGGGTGGAGGTATACCTGTTGTTAGAGAAGGTAATCATTTGAAAGGTGTTGGAGCAGTTATCGATAAGGATTTTGCAAGCTCGCTTTTAGCTGAAAAAATAGATGCGGACAGCTTTGTAGTGCTTACCGCGGTTGAAAAGGTAGCTATCAGATTTGGAAAACCCGATCAAGAATGGTTGTCTGATTTAGATATACGGACGGCCCAAATGCATATTAACAATAAAGAATTCGCTGAGGGTTCAATGCTTCCAAAAGTTAAAGCAGCAATGTCTTTTGCTACTTCAAGGCCCGGCAGAAAAGCATTAGTAACGTCATTAGAAAAGGCGGCTGACGGATTGGCAGGTAAGACAGGTACGTGGATTCATTCCTAAACTTATAGAAGGGGTATCTAATGATAATAGGAAACGGCAAAATTATAACTAATGATTCATGTAATACTTTTTACGATAACGGTGCAATTTACATTAAAAATAATGTAATTGAAGATATCGGAAATTTTGATGATATAAAAAATAAATATTCTGATGAAGATTTTATAGATGTTTCGGATAAAGTAATAATGCCCGGTATGATATGTGCTCACAGCCATATTTACAGCGCATATGCAAGAGGGATGTCAATTAGTAAACCAACTACAGATTTTTTTTCGATTCTTGAAAATTTGTGGTGGAGCTTAGACAGAAAGTTAACTTTAGAGGATGTTAAGCTAAATGCTCTTACTACCTATATAGAAGCTATTCAAAATGGTGTTACAACATTGATTGATCATCATTCAGGACCTAATTCAGCTACAGGCAGTTTATATGCAATTGCAGAGGCAGCTAGACAGTTAGGCATAAGGACATCTTTATGTTATGAGGTATCCGACCGAGATGGAAAAGATATCACAAAGAAGGAAATTGAAGAAAATATTAATTTTATCAAGGATTGTCAGAAAAATAGTGATGATATGATAAAGTCATTATTTGGTCTTCATGCATCATTTACATTGTCTAATGAAACGCTTTATAAGGTGAAAGAAGCAATGGAAGGGATTTATGACGGTTATCATATACATGTGGCGGAAGGCATCGAAGACCAATACGATTCCTTAAAAAGATATGGCAGAAGAGTTGTTGAAAGATTGCATGATTTTGGAATTTTAGGAGAAAGAACAATTGCTGTTCATGGCGTTCATATAAATCAAAGAGAAATTGAAATATTAAAACATACTGAAACCAGCGTGGTTCATAATCCTGAATCCAACATGAATAACGCTGTAGGTTGCCCTCCTGTAACTTCAATGTTAAAACAAGGTTTAAGAGTTGGGCTTGGCACTGACGCATACACAAATGACATGTTTGAATCCATGAAGGTTGCTAATATTTTGCAAAGCCACCATTTATGCGACCCGACTGTTGGATTTGATGAAACAAAACAAATGCAGTTTGAAAACAATCCTAAAATTCTTAACAAATATTTTAATAATGATATAGGAATATTAAAAAAAGGTGCATATGCAGATATAATTACTTTAAATTATGATCCTTTAACACCCATGACAAAAGACAACTGGTTTGGTCACGCTTTGTTCGGAATGACCGGAAGAATTGTAAATGATACAATTATAAACGGAAAATTCATAATGAAGGATAAAACAATACAAACAGCTGATGTAAAGGAAATAATGAGTAAGTCTCGTGAAAGAGCTAAAGAAGTATGGAAATTTATGTAGAATCTTAATTTTTGGGAGGAGCAATAATGAAAAAAAATAATAACGGTTCACTGTTCAGTTTGGAAGGAAACCCAAGCTTAAGCGCCGTAACGCCAATGTCCTTGCAACATTTATTGGCGATGATAGTAGGTAATGTATTACCGGCTTTAGTATTGTCCGGTGCAATAGGATTAAATCCTGAACAGCGTATTTTGCTTGTTCAAGCAAGTATGTTTATAGCAGCCATCGGAACTTTTTTACAATCGACTCCTATATTTGGTGTTGGTGCAAGATTACCGGTTATAATAGGTGTAAGTTTCGCATATATACCAACCATTTTAGCCATAGGCGGAGAATATGGGATAGGAGCTATATTGGGCACACAGGTTATCGGTGGAGTAACTGCTTTTATAGTAGGTATATTTATAGAAAAAATCAGAAAGCTTTTCCCTCCGATGGTAGCAGGAACTGTTGTGTTTACAATTGGATTATCACTTTACAGGGTTGCAGTTAACTATATGGCAGGCGGATTCCCTGCAACTGACCCAAGATACGGCGGATTGATTTATTGGGGTATTGCAATTTTAACACTAACAGTAGTTTTATTAAGCAATATGTTTGGAAAAGGATATATAAAGCTTGCTGCAATATTAATAGGAATTGTTGTAGGTTATATCGCAAGTTTAATAGCCAACATAGTAACATTCGATGCTATTAAAGCTGCAAGTTGGTTTAACCTACCAACCATACTTCCGTATAAACTTGAATTTCCTATTGCAGCTTCAATAAGTATGGCAGTTATGTATGTTGTTAATTCTGTTCAGGCAGTGGGTGATTTATCCGGAACAACTGTCGGTGGTATGGAAAGAGAAGCGACAGACAGGGAGCTTTCAGGCGGTATTAAGGCAAATGGAGTAGTAAGTGTAATTGGCTCTTTTATAGGTGCATTACCAACTGCAACATACAGTCAAAATGTTGGTATAGTAGCTATGACCAAGGTTGTTAGTTTAAAGGTTTTTAGATTTACGGCTTTAATGATATTGATAGCAGGTTTTATTCCTAAGTTTGGTGCTGTTATGACTTCAATACCTCAATGCGTTATAGGCGGTGCTACTATTTCTGTTTTCGCTCAAATTACTATGACAGGAATGAAATTGATAGTACAGGATGAATTGTCTGTAAGAAATACGACAATTGTAGGTCTTGGTATTGCATTAGGTATGGGAATTACTCAAATACCTAAAGAGGGGCTACGATATCTTCCTGATTGGTTTACTATGGTATTTGCAAGCTCGCCTGTTGTTTTGGCAACTGTAGTGGTATTTTTATTAAATATGATACTTCCGCAGAAATCCATAGCTCAGGAAAAAGCAGAAAGAGAAGCAATGGATAAAAAGTAAAGATGTGCAATGTGGAGGGGTACATTGAATCTAATTATAAAGAACGGATTGATTAACGATAATGAAAAAAGCTACAAGGCAAATATATTAATTGAAAATGGTTTAATTAAACAAATAGGTGAAAATTTAAATCAAGAAAATTATAAAACATTAGATGCAGACAATAAATTAATAATGCCCGGCGGCATAGACGTTCATACTCACATGGATTTGGATTTAGGAAAATATAGAACCATAGATGATTTTTATACAGGAACAGTTGCTGCAGCTTTTGGAGGCACAACATCCATAGTCGATCACATTGCATTTGGTCCTAAAGGATGCTCCCTTAGCTATCAAATCAACGAATATCACAAGTTAGCAGACAATAAATCCATTATTGATTACAGCTTTCATGGTGTAATACAGCATGTCGATGAACAAATTTTAGGTGAAATGAAAGAGATAGTAAATGGTGGCATTCCAAGTTTTAAAATTTATATGACCTACGATAACATGCTAAATGATGAAGAAATACTAAGGGTTTTAATAAAAGCAAAAGAAACGAATGCAGTTATTGCGGTACATGCAGAAAACAACGGTGCAATTCATTATCTAAGAAATTATTATAAAAGTTTAGCTGATTCAAAACCAATATATCATGCTATGTCAAGACCTGATTCTACAGAGGCGGAAGCAATTAACAGGATGATATACTTAAGTGAAATTGCAGATTATCCACACTTGTATTTTGTTCATGTTTCTACAAAAAAGGGGCTTGATGAAATTATAACTGCAAGAAAAAGAGGAGTAAAAAATATATATTGTGAAACATGTACACAATATTTAACACTTACTGAAGAATGCTATAAAAATGAAAATTATGAGGGATTAAAATATATAATGGCACCGCCATTGAGAAAAAGAGAAGATGTTGATGCCTTATGGGCAGGTATCGAAAATGATGATGTTGATGTAGTTGCAACTGATCATTGCTCATTCCTCTTTAAGCAAAAGTTAAAGGCGAAGTATGATTTTACGATTGCGCCTGGTGGGGTACCCGGGGTGGAAGAAAGATTGGAAATCATATTAACAGAAGGTATGAAAAGGGGGAAACCCATTAATAAACTTATTGATAAATTATCAACTAAGCCCGCTAAAATTTTTGGCTTATATCCAAGAAAAGGCGTTATACAAACAGGCGCGGATGCGGATTTAATTATTTTATCTAAAAAAAACGAAATAATAAAACAAGAAAATCGTCACAGCAGAGCTGATTATACACTTTATGAAGGAATTGAAATCAATTTTATTGTTGATACGGTTATTCAAAGAGGCAAAATAATAATTCAAGACAATAAATTATTAGCCCATATGGGTGATGGCAAATTTATAAAACGAAACTAATCTGAAAGGAAAATTATATGTATTTATTGAATATAAACGGAAACAACTACGAAATTGAGCAAGATAAAAAGCTGATGAATTATTTAAGAGATGATTTGCACTTAACATCTGTTAAGAATGGTTGCAATGAAGGTGCATGCGGCGCTTGTTCAATACTTGTTGACGGCAAGGTTCTAAAATCCTGCATCATGAAGGTTTCTAAATTTGTTGATAAAAAAATAATAACTGTTGAAGGTTTAACCGACAGAGAAAAGGAAGTATATAGCTATGCATTTGGTAAGGCAGGAGCTGTCCAGTGCGGTTTTTGTATACCGGGCATGGTTATTAGCGCAAAAGGTTTAATAGATGTAAACAATAATCCAACAAGGGAAGATGTAAAAAAAGCAATAAAAAATAATATATGCAGATGTACCGGTTATGTAAAAATAGAAGATGCCATATTGTTAGCTGCAAAAATTATAAGAAATAATGAAGAATTGCCTCAAGAAAATTACGCCGTGAAAATAGGAATGGATATATTCAGGGTAGACTCAAAGGATAAAACCTTAGGTAAAGCTAAATATGCAGATGACTTTCATTATGATGATATGCTTTACGGTAAAAATGTGTTTAGCAAGCATGCTCGTGCAAAGGTATTATCAATTGACATAAGTGCTGCACTTTTAGTGACGGGTGTAGTGGCTGTTTTTACTGCTAAGGATATTCCGGGTAGCAGGTATATCGGACACTTGGCTCATGACTGGCCGGGAATGATAGATGTTGGTGAGCAAACAAAGTGCATCGGAGACACTATTGCTATGGTTGTTGCAGAAACTAAAGAGCAAGCAGAGGAAGCTGTAAAAGCAGTAAAAGTAGAGTATGAGGTTTTACAACCTATTACAACTCCTGAGGAAGCAATGGTTCCAGGTGCTCACCAAATTCACGGGGAAGGTTATATTATGTTTGGTAAGTTCATTATTCCTGAAAACAACCTCTTTTCACATCAGGAAGTAAAGAGAGGAAATGCTGAAGTTGCATTAGCTAATTCGAAATATGTGGCAGAAGGAACATTTGAAGTTCCACCTACAGAACATGCGTTTTTAGAGCCGGAAACTGCAATTGGTGTACCTGATGACGATGGTATAATGGTTATTACCGGTGGGCAAGGAATCTATGATGAATATAATGAAATAAGTGAATATTTAGGAATACAGAAAGAAAAAGTAAGAATACAAAGTGCCACTGTGGGAGGCGGATTCGGTGGCAAGGAAGATATGAGTGTTCAACATCAAGCAGCGCTTTGCGCATTTTTAATTAAACGTCCTGTTAAAGTATATTTCAGCAGACAAGAAAGTATTAATTATCACCCTAAACGTCATGCAATGAAAATGTATTTCAAAATTGGCTGCGATGAAAAGGGGATACTACAGGGTATGAAAGCAAGGATTGTTTCTGATACAGGTGCTTATGGTTCGCTTGGAGGTCCTGTTTTGCAACGAGCTTGTACTCATGCCGGTGGTCCATATAATTATCAAAATGTAGATATAGAAGGAAACGCATATTATACAAACAATCCACCTGCAGGGGCATTTAGAGGATTTGGTGTTACACAATCAGCTTTTGCCATTGAATGCTTAATAAATGAGCTTGCCGAAAAAACCGGAATATCCGGTTGGGAAATTAGATATAGAAATGCCGTTAGGCCAGGTCAGTCACTTCCGAACGGTCAGATTGCAGATCAAGGTACAGGAATAGTTGAAACTTTAGAAGCTGTAAAACAGGATTTTGAAAAGTATGAAGCTGATACGAACTATCATGTGGGTATTGCCTGCGCCATGAAAAATGCCGGTCTTGGTGTTTCGGTTCCTGATCCGGGAAGATGCAATTTATTTGTTACAAACGGTAGAGTTCATGCAAGATCGTCTGCTGGTGCAATCGGTCAGGGAATTCAAACAGTATTAATGCAAATAATTTGTGAAACAGTCGGCATAACAAGCGATAAGGTCGTTATTGAGCAGCCGGATACTAAATATGCGCCGGATGCAGGCACGACTACAGCTTCAAGACAAACGACATTTACAGGTGAAGCAGCACGTATTGCATCATTGCAGTTAAAGGCGAAAATTGAAAAAGGTAACTCTTTAGAAGGCTTGGAAGGTACAGAATTTATAGGAGAATTTGATTTTAAAACAGATCCTTTGGGTTCTCCTAAAGCAAATCCGGTAAGTCACATATCCTATGGTTATGCCACTCAGCTGGTGATTATAGATAAAGAAGGAAAACTTGAAAAGGTAATTGCTGCTCACGATATTGGAAGGGCAATAAATCCTAAAGCAGCCAGAGGTCAAATAGAAGGCGGTGCTGCCATGGCGTTGGGATATGGTCTCACTGAGGATTTTCCGTTAAAGGATGGTGTTCCTCAGGTTAAATTTGGAACACTTGGAATATTCAAATCTATTCAGATGCCGCCTGTAGAAATACATTTAATCGAAAAGAATAATCCTAACGGTGTTGCTTACGGTGCAAAGGGGCTTGGAGAAATAGTTGTAGTACCCGGTGCACCGGCTTGTCAAAATGCTTATTATAAAAAAGACGGAGTTTTTAGATATAAACTGCCCCTTCAAAACACATATTACAGAAAATAATATAAGTAAATGTCATTCGGAAAACGGATGACATTTTTGTTACTTAGTGGTAAACTTTACTTCAAGTGAGATCATTTTACTATGTTTAGGATGGCAAAATTTTCGGTCAATCTGAGAGTAAGCGAAGAATCTCATTGTAATATGAATAACTAATAGGTGTAAAATGAAAAATTTAGCTTCTATATTTAATATAAAAAAAGGCGATATTGTATCTATTGTTGGAAGTGGCGGTAAAACCACTCTTTTATTTCAATTGGCGAGTGAGTTAAAGGATAATTATTGTATTCTTGTGAGCACAAGTACCAAAATTTATAAACCATCTGATGAATATGATGTTTATACAACAATTAATGACTATGTAAACAATTTTAATAAGAAAAATAAGAGTATAACCGTAATCGCAAGGGATATAAATATAGAAAACAATAAATTAATAGGAATAAGCAATGAAGATTTAGACATTTTAAAAAATTCTTTCGATATAATATTATTAGAAGCCGATGGCTCAAAGGGGTTACCATTAAAGGGATGGAAGGAGCATGAGCCGGTTATATTAAAAAAATCAAATAAAACAATAGGTATAATTCCGGCTAATTTAATCAATAAAAAAATTGAAAAAAATTTGGTATATGGATTTGATGAATTTAATATGTTAATTGATAATAGTCAGTATTTTGACTTTGAAGCTATAAGAAAAATATGTATAAACAATAATGGCTTATTTAAAAATTCAGAAGGAAGCTTATATTTATTTTTAAATAAGGCAGACACAGAAGAAGATATTAAAAACACTAAGGAACTTTCAGCATATTTAAAAAAATATAATCATAATTTCAATATAAGCTGCGGTTCATTGAAAAAAGGTGAATATTATGAGTGTTAGTGCAATAGTAATGGCTGCAGGGTTATCTAAAAGAATGAATCAAAATAAGCTTTTAATGAAATTGGACGGTATTGAAATATATAAATACATACTAAATACCATAAAGGAATGCAAGAATTATTTTAATGAAATTATTGTAATTGCAAAGGATAATGATATTTTATATTATTCAGAATCATTAGGGTTTAAGACCATAGTCAATAATATTTCACATTTAGGTCAAAGCACATCAATAAAGCTTGGATTAGAGAATTCAAATTATTCAGAAGGTTATATGTTTTTTGTTTCAGACCAACCATTTGTAAAAAAAGAAACAATTAAACAATTATGTGATTCTTTTGTAAAGAATCAGGATAAAATAATAATGGCAAGTTACAACGGTATAAATGGAAATCCTGTTATAATTCCTCATAAATTTAAGGGAGAACTTATTAGTTTACAAGGTGATGTAGGAGGAAAGCATATAATAAATAATCATGTGGATGATATTATAAAAATATTTATACCGACAGATAATGAATATATCGATATAGATACTATGGATGACTATATAAAAGTAAATTGGGGTGATTACATGAAGGGAGAAGTAGTAATAGTTAAAGGCGGGGGAGATATAGCCACTGGTGTTATTCAAAAGCTGCATAGAACAGGTTTTAGAGTATTGGTGTTGGAAATTGAGAAACCGACATCGATAAGAAGAGCGGTCTGTTTTTCGGAGGCAGTATATAACGGTAAAATGGAAGTAGAGGGTATATCATCGGTACTTGTGAAAAATATTCAGGAAATATATGATGCTTGGTCAGCAGATAATATTCCTGTTATCGTAGATCCGCAAGGTACATACATTAAAAAGATTAAACCTATGGCTGTAGTAGATGCTATCATTGCTAAAGAAAACACAGGAATGAAAAAAGAAGTTGCTCCCATAACCATTGCTGTAGGTCCGGGATTTGAAGCAGGATACGATGTCCACATAGTTATAGAAAGCAATAGAGGTCATAACTTAGGCAGATTAATTTTTGAAGGGTTTGCTGAGCAAAATACAATGGAGCCGGGAAATATAGAAGGGTTCTCTGTTGAAAGGGTTTTATATTCGCTTGAAGATGGAATTATTAAGATAAGCAGTAAAATTGGTGACATTGTTAAGACGGGAGATGTAATCGGCTATGTTAATGATAAAAGTATAAATGCAAAAATTGATGGCATTGTAAGAGGTTTAATTAGAGAAGGAAGTTACGTTACTAAAGGTATGAAAGTTGGAGATATAGACCCAAGAACTGAAATAGAATATTGCCAAACCATATCGGATAAGGCACGTGCCATAGGTGGCGCGGTATTAGAAGCAGTTCTTATATTGATGAATGATAGAAGATAAACATGAAAATTCCGAGGAAGGTTTTTTTAAAAGTCCATCCCCGGAATTTTCTTATTGTTAAAATTTGATTTTTTTGTTACAATTTAAAAAACTATGTCGAAAATTAATAAGGAGTTTGTATAAATGGCTAAGATAATTTCTATAACCAATCAAAAAGGAGGAGTGGGAAAAACCACTACTACCGGTGCCGTAGCTGCAGGTTTTAAACTAAAGGGTTATAAGGTTTTATGCGTTGATTTAGACCCTCAAGCTAATTTAAGTTTCAGTGCCGGCGCAGAAACTGAAGAGTGCCCGACTATTTATGAAATATTAAAGGGAGAAGCTAAGTTATCTTTTTCAATTCAGAAAATGCATTCATTTGACATTATTTCATCAAATATCTTATTAAGCGGAATCGAATTAGAATTTACACAGACCGGAAGGGAATATTTATTAAAAGAAGCATTATCTACAGTTAAGGATAAATATGATTATATTTTTTTGGATACACCTCCTGCATTAAGTATTTTAACAGTGAATGCCTTTACTGCTTCGGATTATATAATTATTCCTATGAATGCAGATATTTTTAGTTTGCAGGGAATCGCCCAGCTTGCAGAAACAATCGACCGAGTAAAAAAATACTGCAATTCAAATTTAAATGTGGAAGGCATAGTGCTTACAAAGTATAACAGAAGAACAATTTTAAGCAGAGAAATTAAGGGAACAGCAGAGTTAATAGCAGAGAAATTAAAAACAGGTTTATTTAATTCAACAATAAGAACAAGCGTAGCCATTATGGAGGCACAAACCAACCAACAGGATATATATAATTACTCGCCTAAAAACGCAGTTGCGCAGGATTATATGAATTTAGTTGAAGAGCTTATTGAAAGAGGGTTATAAGATGGCGAAAATTAAGAAATCATTTGACAGGGAATTAATGTATAAGAAAATTATGCCCACAAATTTGATTATGTATGAAGAAGAACAACATGAAATAAATGAATCTGCGATAACTGAAACTAAAAACAATAACTCCAATGAAGTAATTTTTCAAAATAAAGAATTAAATTTAATACGAGATGAAAAAAATGAAGTCATTTTATATAATGTAACAGAAAAACTCGTTTTAAACAAACTTGACGCAACTCTAAAGAAAATGAATTGTTGCAGATGTGATCGTTGTAAGGAAGATATTGTAGCAATTGCATTGAACAATCTTAAACCAAAGTATGTGGTAGCAAATAGGGATTATATCAAACAAAAGGTACATGATTTCAATGAAATAGGCAGTGAAGTTACAACAGAAGTTATTAAAGCAGTACTTACAGTAAGGAAAAATCCAAGACATTAATTAATTTAAAATTTTAACTAAAATTTTATATAAATATGACGATACTATAATAAGAATATTATAATGAGGTGATTATGTGCAAGATAATTTAAATGTTTTTGATAGCGATTTAGATGAAGATACATTAAAAGACAAGTATCTGACTTTTTACACTGATAATCAATTATTTGGAATTCCTATAGCAGATGTCGTTCAAATAGTAGGACTGCAAGAAATAACAACAGTTCCTGAATTTCCTTCCTATGCAAAAGGGGTAATTAATTTAAGAGGAATAATTATACCAATAATTGATGTTAGATTAAGATTGAAAAAAGAAGAAATCGGATACAATGAAAGGACATGCATTATAGTCACTAGTATAAACGGCTCTCATATAGGCTTTATAGTAGATGCAGTAAATGAAGTAACTAATATAGAAAAAGAAAACATATCAAATCCTCCGCAAATGAGTTCTGATTATGTCAATACCTATATAACCGGCATAGCAAAGTTGAACAAAAAAATAGTTTTATTGATTGATTTGAAGAAAATTCTCAGCGATAAAGAAATAGAGTTGATAATAAAATAATCATGAAATAGGGGGACTAAAATGAAATTAGTAAAAAAGATGACTAAAAAAAAGAAGGATACAAAAGGAAGTCATTTTAGTATAAAAAATGTTAAGATTGCCACAAAGCTGACTGTGTGTTTTGTTGTAATATTTTTGATATACGCTGTTTCAATGGGAATATCCCTATTGAGCATAAACAGTACAGCGGAAGATGTTAACCGTTTTTATGAAGATTGCTACGAGGTTGAAGTTTTATCTTGGAAGACCAAATATGAACTCAATAATATCGAAAAATCCATATATAAATCTACAACAACATCAGGAAGATCACAGGTCACTAAATATACAACAGAACTTGCAGATGCCATTAATTCGGTAAATAGTTCATTTATATCATTAAAGGAGCATTTGTCTAATTTTCCTACTGTTGTTAAACAGTTAGAAGATGATTTAAATATAGTTACAAACATAAGCAAAGAACTTATATTACTTTTAAATGCAAGCAAAAACACTCAGGCATTAGGAATTTTAAACGATGAATTAATGCCGGTTTTAGATAGAATAAATATCACTATGAATGAAGTCAGTAAGAACTTAGACATAGTCGCACAAAATTTTGTTCATGATTCAAATAAAAACAGCAATAATTTAATGTACATAATGATTGCTTTATTTGTAGCAAGTGTTATTGTATGTGTTATTTTAGCCGGAGCTGTTACAAGAAGCATAGTAAGGCCTGTTAAGGAAATTTCGGAAGCAGCTGATGCTATAAGCAAGGGAGATTTTGATTATAGAGTAAGTTATTCTTCTAAGGACGAATTAGGAGATGCTACTAAGATAATTAGCGAAACTATTGATAATTTAAAATTGTATGTTGGTGAAATTGACAGAGTATTAAATCAAATAGCAAAAGGTAATTTAACAGAAACAATTAATATAGATTTTATTGGCGGATTTGCACCGATAAAAACCTCGGTAGAAGACATAGTGTTATCCTTAAATAACACCTTGAGTAAAATAAGTGATGCTGCTGAACAGGTTCAAAGCGATTCAGCTCAAGTGTCAGACGGCGCCTATGCCTTATCACAAGGTACTACAGAGCAGGCAAGTTCAATAGAAGAATTGTCTGCAACCGTTAATGAAGTGTTTGAACAAGTTAAACTTAATGCCAAAAATTCAAACCATGTAAGTAAAATCACTCAGGAATCTGCAGATGAAGTTATTAAAAATTCTAAGCAGGTTGAATTAATGGCTGAAGCAATGTATGACATCAATAAATCAACAAATGAGATAGCAAAAATTATTAAGGCAATAGATGACATTGCTTTCCAAACAAATATACTTGCATTGAATGCTGCCGTTGAAGCAGCAAGAGCCGGAATGGCAGGGAAAGGATTTGCCGTGGTAGCGGACGAGGTAAGAAATCTTGCTTCAAAAAGTGCGGATGCAGCTAAGGATACTGCCTTATTGATTGAAAATTCAATTAAATCCGTGGAAAAGGGCACTAAAATAGCCGATGAAACAAAAAACTCAATCATATCAATGGTTGAAGGTATAAGAGAGTCAGCTAAATTAGTTGATGAAATAACTGAAGCATCAAACCAACAGGCAAATTCTATAATGCAGATTACACAAGGCATAGAACAAATATCCAACGTTGTTAACACTAACTCTGCTACAGCAGAAGAAAGTGCAGCGGCAAGTCAAGAGTTAAGCTCACAAGCAAATTTCTTGAAAGAGTTGGTGGAACAATTTGAAATAGAAAAAGCAGAGTCATCCATATAATGACGAACAAAGCCTTAATTGAAAAAGGAGTATAATATGAGCTATGATAATGATGAATTATTAGAAGAAGAAATAGAATTTCCGTGGTTACTTTTTAAATTAAATGATAGTTTATACACAATAAATAGCAAGCTGATAACATCAATTGTTATTTGTCCGGAGCAGATAACATATGTACCAAAGGTCTCAGAATATATGATAGGGTTAATACACTTAAGGGGAAATGTAGTTCCCTTAATTGATATGAAAATGTTGTTTCAAATGGGAAGAGACACTGAGGCGAAGGAAGATAAAGAAATGGTTGTGGTATTGGAAAAGGACAACTCATTTGTGGGTCTTATTGTAGATGAAGTGCTGTCTGTTGAAAATATAACATTTTTTGAAGAAACCGAAGAAATTAAAAAAATGTGCAGAGACGGTTTTGTTAAAGGTGTGGCAAAAGGAAACAAAACAGAAGACGTATTATTGATTATTGATGAAGAAAAAATTATAAATATTGCTTAAAATATATTGATATTAAATTTTTTTAGTTTTATGTCGATATATTATCAGATGGGAGTAGATTATATGAAAATACAAAATATCAGCAATTACACGAATTATATAAGTGGTTCTAAACCAATAAAGAACCATGAATTCATTAATAATAAAAAATATGATGTGATTGAAATAAACAGTAAATCTTCAAAAGAAAAAGAAGATGAATATTTATATTCAATTAAAAAGGATATTGCCGCTCATGTTAACAAGAATAATAGTGCTGAAAAAATAAACAGAATAAAAGAAAGCATAAATAACAATACCTATAGCATTGATGTAGAAGAAATAGTAAAAAAACTGTTAAAGTAAGAGGAACAAATATGATAGATATTCTTAGTGAAAGTGCGGATTTGTATAAGAGTTTTCTTGAATTAGAATATGAAAAACATGATGCGGTTATAAAAAACGATATTGAATTGTTAGATGATATTGTATCAAAAGAACAGGTTTATTATATGAAAATGAGAGGCCTCGACCAAAAAAGAGAAAAGTTAATAAACTCTATGGGTTATAAAGATATGACTCTCAAAGAAATAATCGAATCTGATAAAATGAAAAACAAAAAAGAGCTTACCGAAAAATATAATGAATTGTATGAAATAATACATGAAGTTA
Source organism: uncultured Clostridia bacterium (assembly GCA_964421845.1). GTDB lineage: Bacteria > Bacillota > Clostridia > Tissierellales > Sedimentibacteraceae > Sedimentibacter. Next base: position 272,889 of record CAYQYY010000003.1, on the reverse strand, counting down.
AGAAAATCAATAATTTAAACAAGACATTAATTGAAGTAAGAATGCACAAAATTGATGATGCATTAGTTCAATTAGGTGAAAAGGACAACACTTATTCAAATACTGAAAATAATAACAATAGAGGAAAAAGCTTAATATTTTCAAAGAAAATATAAGGGGTGAAAGTATGCTTAGATCAACATTTCTGGGATATAAAACAGCCACAAGTGCATTAAAGGTTCATCAGAGTTTTATGGATGTTGTGGGGCAAAACATGGCAAATATTAATACAAAAGGTTATACAAGACAGCGCCTTGATACAGCCTCTTTTGGCTTTACTGCAAGAAATTTAAAATACAGCTTGGGCGGTGAAGTTATTGGGCAAGGTGTAAAATCATTGGGAGTAAGCCAGTATAGAGATGCTTTCTTGGATACAAGGTATAGAGCAGCAGCTGCAAAGACAGGAAACGAGGAAGTTCAGTTAGAAGCATTGAGTGATGTAGAAGCAATTCTTGATGAAATAGCTAAGGAAGGTCTTGATTCACAGTTTTCTGACTTATTAAAACAACTACATTCTCTTACATCAAGTCCCTCAGACCCGGTTTTGGAAGGTGTTGTTAGGACATCGGCCCAATTGCTTACACAAATGTTTAATGATTATGCAACTCAGTTGGAAACAATCAGAGAACAACAGTTAAAATACTTAGAAGACGGGGCTACAGAAAAAGTTAATCAACTGTTGAAAAATATAGCAAATTTAAATCAAGAAATAAGAGAAAATAACATAGGCGGTAACCCTGCATTAGAGCTTAATGACGAAAGGAACATGCTTATCGATGAGCTTTCATCATATCTTAATATAGAGGTTGCTATAAACAAAATAAATATCGGTGGAGACAATACCGTTGATGAATTATCTATATATTTAAAATTGTCTGATGGCAATAAGGTAAGAATTGTAGAAAATAAAGAGTTTGCAAAATTTAAAGCAGAAGTCACAACAACCCCACCCACTCCAGAAGATAAAAAAGATATTGTATTTGAATTGGAAAAGAATATAGATACTGATTATTCTCCTTCTCCCGGTCCGATAGATTTAACCGAATTAGTGAATAACGGTAAAATCGGAGGATATATAAAGTTTTTAAACGGTAAAGGTGAATATGCTGCAGTAACAGATGTGGATTCTAAAAATCAAGGCATTCAATATTATCAAAATATGTTGGATACATTGGCAAATAAGTTTGCGACTACAATGAACTATTTGAATCAAAAACCTACAGGATTTGATGGTGATGGCAATGTAATCGGTTGGACTTTAAGAGATTTGTTTGAATCAAGAGGTGGCGGAGATATTACTGCTAAAACAATAAAAATATCAGATGCATGGGCTAAAGCAACAGAGACATATATAACCAATACTATTGTTAAGCCTGACGGAAATGACAGTACGGGTGCTACAGACAATATATTGAGAATGATTGATGCTTTTAAAGCAAAGCGTGACTTTACCACTGAATTTGATGGCTCAGGAAACGGCTTGTTCAAGGGTACGTTTCAAGAATTCATGTCATTTACAACAACACGACTCAATCTCCAGGCAAATGATACTGAAAAGTCGCATGAAAACTATTTAATATCACAGCATGAAATTGACTATGCAAGAAGCAGCTTATCATCAGTCGATTTAAATGAAGAAGGCGTAAATTTATTGCAATTCAGTAAATCGTATAATGCCGCTGCAAGATTGATGACAACTTTAGATGAAATGTTAGATACATTAATTAACAGAATGGGAGTATAGGAGGTAGAATATGAGAATTACTACAAGTATGATGTCCGGTAGATATATCAGAAATTTAAATAAATCTGCAAATGAAATGAATTATTTAAACGAAAGAGTAGCAACCGGCAGAAAGTTTTTCAAAGGTTCTGAAGAACCTGTATCTGCCATAAAAGCATACAAGCTAAGAAGAGAATATATAAAAACCGAGCAATATGATACCAATGTTAAGGATGTAAATTCTTTTCTAACTGCAGCTGAAACAAATATGATGGAAATGGGTGAAAATATAAAATCAGTACATGAGTTATATTTAAGAGGTATAACCGGTACAATGGGAAAAGAGGAAAGGGAAGCAATAGCTAAAGAGCTTGAAAATTTACAGGCATCCATACTGACTTCACTCAATGCTCAATTCGAGGACAGATATGTTTTTGGCGGAACCAGCAAAGATGTATTACCATTTACATTAAAAGAAGTAACATTACCAGATTCAACTGTTGAAAAACAATTGTTTTTTAAGGGTGTTAATGTTAATACCGGAAAGGACGAGCTTGGGAATGATGTAGATTTAGAAAAATTAGCAAATGAAAAAATATTTATAGACCTTGGCTTGGGAATGACTTTTAATGGTAATAGCTTAAATGAAGATACAGTGTTTAATATGTCAATGTCAGGAATCAGTTTTATGGGATATGGAATGAACACAGACGCTGATGGAAATACTACTCCAAACAACATATACACATTAATTGGAAAAATCAAAGACGAATTGAGGAAGGATGCTTTCTCAATTAGTGATATTTCACCTTACTTATCAAAGTTCGAAAAACAAAAAAATGATGTATTGGTAGCAGTAACAGATATTGGCGCAAAAACAAATTATTTAGATTTTTTAGAACTTCGAAATGAAGATAACCAATTTAACTTAAATAAGAAAATGTTAGAGGTAGAAATGGTAGATCCTGCAGAAGCAATAGTAGACTTTAAGATGCAGGAATATGCTTACAATGCAGCATTGTCAATGGGCAACAAAATCCTCCAAAATAGTTTTATAGATTTTATGAAATAATAAGGAGTGTTAATTTATGATGGAACCGCTTTTAGAAATTAAAACAATTCCTATGTCGTTTGAAATGAAAATAAATAAAGCACGATATGAAATAGCGACAACCAATGCCACATTTGAGCTGAAAAGAAACAAGGGTGGACTTGACATGCAAATGAGGCCCACTAAATTAAACATTGATACTGTAGAAGCGAGATATTCAGCTGGAATAAAAAGCGCTATGCGTTCAGTACAAGATTTTGCCAAAAAAGGTGTCCAGGCAGGTTATCAGGCAACTGCCACATATGCTAAAGAGGGTAACATGAAGTTGGATATCAACATAATGAAAAATCCGATAGCTGAAATTGCAATGAAAAAATTTATAAGTGATGTGGATTTTAACCTTGGATTTGCTCCTGAAGTCGGACCTGATATTTCATGGGATATTGGGGGAATTTCAATGAATTTTAAAATGGATGACCTTGATTTTGATTGGAATGTGGAAAAACCGACCATTACTTTTATACCGGGGAGCATAGAATTCATAGTTAAGGAATATGCAAGTATTGAAATTAATTATATAGGTACCCCGATTTTTGTGCCGCCAAGTGCGAATCCTAATTATAAGGAGTTAGATACATTTGTATAAGAATAATAAGAAAATTAAAACAAGAGATTTCGACGAAATTTCAGTAAATGATAATGATGTGATTAGGTTTGTAGGTGGTATGTATGGATTTGAACAATATACGGAATATGTTATATTAAAAGATAATCCAGAAGATGATATTATGTTTTTGCAATCACTGACAAACGCGGATTTATCATTTGTATTAATTGATCCATATTCAATTATACAAGAATATACCCCTTATTTAAATGAAGATGATTTAGACGAACTGCAGGTAAAAAGTGAAGCAGATCTGAAATATTTAGTGATAGCAATAATAAAAGAAAATATTAAAGATTCTGTTGTTAACCTAAAAAGTCCTGTTGTGTTAAACCCAATAACAAGGGAAGCTAAGCAGGTAATACTTCAAAATGATTATCCTCTCAGATACAATTTTATCGTAGATGAGGGGGATGCTAAGTGTTAGTTATAAAAAGGAAAGTTTCTGAATCAATACTTATTGGAAATGATATTGAGATAATAATTTCGGAAATATCTCAAGATAAAGTAAAAATTGCAATAAATGCTCCGAAAAAAATTAAAGTTATCAGGAAAGAATTAAAAGAAACCTGTGAATTTAATAAAACTGCTTCTGAAAAAATAGATAAAAATAGCTTAAATAATCTAAAAAACAAGCTTAAAAATGCAGATAAAAATTAATTTTTAAAATATTTTTTTGCATTTTATGCTTAATTTTGTTATTTATGCAATAAATCGAATACAAGATTGATAAAAATATAACAAGGATTGATGCCATTATAGTGCACATCCTTTTTTTTGTTGATAAATAGGCTAAAAAATCAGCAAACACTATGCATGATTTAACGAGTGTTAAATAAGGGTATGAATAAATATACACATAAAAAAACGTTGAATTCTTAGTAAAATTTGTCAAAAAAGCTTGCAATTTGTCTTAATTTGAATTATAATGCTCTTATATTTAAGAAATTTTTAAGAATTGAAAAAGCTAAACTGCTGAAAGGTAGTGTCGCAAAGCTAAAGGGCCTAAGGGAATTCTATGGTAGCCAGTTGCCAATGATAATCTATATAAATGTAATGCATATATATAATTTATTGTGCTGAGTGGCAATTAATATAAATTATTTTTTTTGTGCAAATTTTCATATAAGGGGGTAATAAAATGAAAATCATGAACAGTTCAAGTTTTAATTTATTAAATAAGGGGTTAGATGGTCTATGGTTAAGACAGCAGGTAACCATGGAGAATATAGCAAATTATTCAACTCCTGGATACAAGAGTAAATTTGTAGATTTCGAAAACTTCTTAAAATCAAGCTTGGAAAATTATAACGAAAAAACCACTTCTGAGATTAACAATCAAATACAATCCAGCAAAATTGTTGTTGACGAAAACGATAATTTGTCTTTGCGTCTTGACGGCAACAATGTCGACATTGAAAAAGAAAATCTCCAACTTGCACAAACGCAACTTCAATATATGTATACTGTATCAGAAATAAATTCATATTTTTCAAAACTAAAATCAGTAATTTCCGAAGGGAAAAAATAGTACAGGAGGTTATTATGTCTTTTTTGCGTTCACTTAATATTAGTGGTTCCGGACTTACAGCTCAAAGGTTGAGGATGGATATAATTTCGGAAAATATTGCTAACAAAGATACAACAAGAACAGAAAACGGCGATCCTTACAGGAGGAAAATGGTTGTACTTTCTGCAACCAATAATTTTCAAAATATGTTAATAGATAATATTAACGAATATCAAGCCGGAGTTGAAGTTACAGAAATTATTGAAGACCAAAGCGAGTTTAAGCTTACCTACAACCCTGAACATCCGGATGCGGATGAAAACGGATATGTAAGAATGCCCAATGTAGATTCTTTAAAAGAAACAGTAGATATTATGGAAGCATACAGGGCATACCAAGCTAACATAACTGCTCTAAACACTATGAAACAAATGGCAGTTAAAGCACTGGATATTGGGAGGTAATAATGTTTATAGAACCAATTAAACCTATTATAGGTATTAATGATATTAACGATTTGAAAAAAGTATCAAATTCAAAGGAAGAAAACAATTTGTCATTTAAGTCAATTTTTGAGAATGCACTTAATAACTATGTTGAAGCTGAAACTCAAGTTGATGAAGATATTTATAAGATTTCTGTCGGAGAAAGTGACGACTTACATAATTTAATGATTAATACGAAAAAAGCGGAAATGTCCTTAGAATTAGTTATACAGCTTAGAAATAAGGCATTAGATGCTTATAATGAAATAATGCGCATGGGTATTTAAAAACTCACTTGCATAATCTTAGGAGCTATAGATGGCAGAGCAATTTATGAATATTTGGAAAAGCTTAGTAGAGTTTTGGGAAAAACAAAGCAGTAAGAGAAAAAAAATAATAATCGGGGGACTCGTTTCATTATTTTTAGCCGCAATAGTTATAACTTTTTTATTAAACAAAAATGAGTATGTAGTACTTTTTAACAATATAGATAAGGAAGAATCAACAGAAGTAATGCAGATGCTTCAAGAAAATAAAGTTGATTATAAATATGAAAAAGACGGTTCCATACTTATTCCGGAGAAAGAGGAAAGTAAATTAAGAATGCAGTTAGCTCAATCCGGTCATCCAAGAACTGGCACTAATTACGATGTATTTACTCAAAATATAGATTTCATGACTACGGACTATGAAAAAAGAAAGTATGAGATTTTTCAATTACAGGAAAGATTGCAGGAATCAATAGAAACAATAGATGGGGTAGAAAAAGCTATTGTAACAATCAATGTTCCTGAAAACAAGAATTTTGCCTGGGAAACAAATAAAGAAGAATCAACAGCATCAGTTAAAATTAATCTTGCAAAGGGTTATACTTTATCAAACTCTCAAACAAACGGAATAATGCAGTTAGTTGTAAAAAGTGTAGAGGGATTGAGAGAAGAAAATGTCGCAATTTTAGATACTGAAGGTAATAGCTTAATTGTAAGCAACGAAATGCAGCAAACAGATAAAATAAAACTTAAATTACAAATAGAAAAAGAATTTGAAAAAGAAACAATCAATGATGTAACAGAATTTTTAGCTAAAATATACGGACATGAAAACATTAAAGTTTCAGCAAAAAGTAAAATTAATTTTGATAAAAAACTAAGCGAATTACTGCAATACATACCTGATGAAGAAACAAAGACAGGCGTTCCAAGTGATACTAAAAACGAAAGAGAAATAACAGGACCGGGAGAAACTGTTGGCGGAGTTGCCGGAACTGAAACAAATGCAGAAATACCAATATATCCGGGGGTGGTAATTGAAGGGGACAACATATATTTTAAAGACTCTAATTCTATCAATTACTTAGTTAGTCAGTTAAAAGAACAAATTGAACATAATCCCGGTAATATAGATAGTTTGACTGTCGCAGCAGTTATTAACAAAGCAAGCATGAGAGATGAAGAACTACAAGAAATAAAGGAGCTTATAGCTTTTTCTGTAGGAATGAGCACAGAGAATGTTGCTGTGCACAATATTATATTTTATGATCCTGATGAACCGGTTGTTCCTGTTGTAACACCTGAACCCGGTATTATTGCCGGACTGCAATTAAAAGATATTTTGATTTATGGTGGTATAGCCTTAGCTGTTTTAGCAGTATTGTCATTTATACTAAGTATAATGCTGAAAAAGAGGAAGAAGAAAAAACAAGAACAACTAAATGCTGCTACTGAAACCGCTGTAACAAATGATTATTCATGGGCAGATATTCAAGATGAAATAAAAGTTCAAGAAACACAAGAACAGGTAATAAAAAAACAGTTGAAGGATTTCACAGCGGCTAATCCTGAAATAGCAGCACAACTTATCAGGACATGGATAAAGGGAGATGATGATTAATATGGCAGAAACTAAATTAACCGGAAAGCAAAAAGCTGCAGCTATTATTATATCCCTTGGTGCCGATGATGCATCAAAAATATATAAATTTCTTAAAGAAGATGAGATAGAACAGTTAACATATGAAATATCCAGGTTGCAACATTTAAGTCCGAATACTGTGGAAAGTACTTTAAAGGATTTTTATGATTTGTGTCTAACGCAAAAAGTAATAACCGAAGGCGGATTTGAATATGCCAGAAATGTCCTTGAAAAAGCATTTGGTTCTCAAACAGCAGCAAGCTTGTTGGAAAGAGTAACTAAGACATTAAGAACTAAGAGCTTTGAGTTTATCAGGAAGGCAGATTATAAAAATCTTTTGACAATTATACAAAACGAACACCCACAGACAATTGCACTAATATTGTCATATGCCAGAGCAGATCAGGCATCAGCAATTATTTCAGAGCTTCCTAAGGAAAAAAGAATTGATGTGGTAGAAAGAATTGCAAAAATGGATCGAACATCTCCTGAAATAATCAAATATGTTGAGCAAGAATTAGAAAAAAAATTCAATTCAATAATATCCGTAGATTTTACAGAAATAGGCGGAGTAAACTATGTTGCCGATGTAATGAATAACATGGACAGAGGCAATGAAAAATACATATTTGATGAACTTAACAAAAAAGATGCAAAACTTGCTGATGAAATCAGAATGAGAATGTTTGTATTTGAGGATATTATTACTATGGATTCAATGAGCATTCAAAGATTTCTTCGTGAAGTTGATGGTAAAGATTTGGTATATGCAATTAAAGGCTCCAATAAAGAAGTTGCCGATATGTTATTTAGCAACATGTCAACGAAAATGGGCGAAACTATTAAATCTGAGTTGGAATACACTCATAATTTAAGGTTAAGAGACGTGGAAGAAGCTCAGCAAAGAATTGTTTCTGTAATTAGGCGCTTAGAAGAAGAAGGTGAGCTGATTATAGCAAAAGGCGGAAAGGATGATATTATTGTCTAATATAATTAAAGCTGAATATGTAGTATTTGATAATCATAAAAAAAGCATTAATAATATTGAAGAACATAAAGAAGCTAAGACATTAAGCACTCCAAAAGAAGATTTGTATGAAATATATAACCAAAGAGAGATTATTTTAAAAGAAGCACAAGATGAAGCATTAAAAATAATAAATACAGCCAAAAGAAATGCTCAGGCTGATATAGCTGAATGCAAAAAAAGAGGATATGAAGAAGGCTACAATGCAGGAATAGAAATTGGCAAAAACAAAGGTTATACAGAAGGCTATGAAATTGGAACAGTTAAGGGTAAAGAAGATATTAACGAACAAAATGAATCTAAATTAAATGAATTAAGTGAAATGATAACTGAAATAGAGGATAAAAAAGAAGAAATTATCTCTAAATATGAAAATGATTTAACGGATTTAGTATTTAATATAGCCGAAAAAATAATAAAGCAAAAAATTAATGAAAAAGATAATGTAATTACAGCCTTAATAAAAAATGTCATAAAGGATTACAGAAATGTTGAGTGGGTAAAAGTATATATTTCTCCTAAAGATGATGTCATATCAATAAAGGCAGATAAAAGTTTAATTAGTGATTTGAACAAAATATCAAGTGATGTAGTAATTGAAACTTCAGAAGAATTAGAAGAAGGCAGTGCTATAATTGAAACGCCTGATGGTATAGTGGATACAAGTGTTACTACACAACTTAAAAATCTTAAAGAAATGGTGTTAAATAAAAATGCAGTTTAGCCGGAAAATAAAAGATTTTCAAGAAGCACTAACTAAGGATGACTTATGCACATACATAGGAAAAGTAAAAAAAATATCCGGTATGATGATTGAAGCAACCGGGAAGAAGTATAAAATAGGCGAAGTTTGTGAAATATCCACTGATACATTAGGAAAAACAGTAAGAGCTGAAGTGGTTGGTTTTAATGATGGAAGAGTATTACTTATGCCTTACGAAGATATAAAAGGCATAGGACTTGGTAATACAGTTAAATCTACAAAGCACAAATTAAAAATACCTGTTGGAGATTTTTTAATAGGAAGAATAGTTGATGCAACAGGGCAGCCGATAGATGATGGTGAAGAATTTATATGCAATGAATATTGTTATGTAGATAATGAGTATATAAATCCATTATCAAGACCAAGAATAGATTCAAGCTTAAGTTTTGGAGTAAAAGCCATTGATGGACTTTTAACTATAGGTAAAGGCCAACGTATGGGAATATTTGCAGGCAGTGGAGTAGGAAAAAGTACATTGCTTGGCATGGTTGCTAAAAATGTAAAAGCAGATATAAATGTTATAGCTCTTGTCGGTGAAAGGGGAAGAGAAGTAAGAGAATTCATCGATAAGGATTTAGGCGAGGAAGGATTAAAAAGGTCAATTTTGGTAGTAGCAACATCCGATCAGCCGGCTATGTTAAGAGTTAAATGTTCTCTTGTAGCTACAAGTATCGCAGAATACTTTAAAGACAAGGGTTTGGATGTACTGTTGATGATGGATTCATTAACCAGGTTTGCAATGGCACAAAGAGAAATTGGACTTGCTACCGGAGAACCGCCTGTATCAAGAGGATATACACCTTCCATATACGCTGAGCTGCCTAAGCTTTTAGAAAGAAGCGGTAATTTTAACAAAGGCTCAATTACGGGAATATATACTGTCTTGGTTGAAGGTGATGATACAAATGAGCCAATTTCAGATACTGTAAGGGGTATACTTGATGGACACATTGTTTTAACAAGAAAATTAGCGAACTCAAACCATTACCCTGCAATCGACATAAATGCCAGCATATCAAGGTTGATGATTGATATAGCAACAAAAGAGCATAATGAACAAGCCAAAAAATTAAGAGAAATTTTATCAATTTATTACTCTAATTATGATTTGATTTCTATCGGAGCTTACAAAAAAGGTACAAACTCAAAATTAGATGAAGCAATAAGCAAAATTGACAAGGTGAACAATTTCTTAATCCAAGGAGTCAGTGAAAAATATTCCTTTGAAGAAATACTTAATTTAATGGAAGAAATTTAATCATTATTAAAATATTCGAATAGTGTATTTTGAAAAATGGGGTAGATGATGAAAAAATTTAGCTTTTCACTTCAAAAAATTTTGGAAATAAAAGAACAGGTTTTAGACAATCTCAAAATCGAGTTGAGTAATTTGAATCGTGAACATGAGAATATTGCACAGCAAATTGAGAATTTAAAAATACAATTTGAATCAATAAACAGTGAATTTATTGAAAAATCATCAGTTTCTGTTTCTGTTGGTGAAATGACCTATTATAAAATGTATATGGGTAATATTTTAAAACAAAAAGAAAAAAAGGAAGAAGAAAAAAATATAATTTTAATGAAGATAGAAGCTAAAAGACATGAAATTATAAATGCTAATATGGAAATATCAAGTCTTGAGAAGCTTAAAGAAAACGAATTAGAAAAATATAAAAAAGCATTAATGAAAAGTGAAGAAATATTTATAGAAGAATTTGTTTCAAACAAAAACATGACAGATAAATATGCAGTTTAATAATTGAAAATATAAAAACATTGAAAGGGGGTGAGAAAATGAATGTAAATATGAATTTGAACAATATGTTAACACAGGTGCAAAACAACAATTTAATTGCAAATAAGCAAACTTCAACCATGGATAAGAATACATTTTTAAATATGCTGACAATGATGATGACTGATAATAACCTTGCTCAGACTCCCATAGTTACTGGCAACACGGATATCAGCAATAGTATTATGGAGCTTTTGGCTGGCAGCAACGGTATGACTAATTACTTGGATTTACTAAATACAAATAATATAAATACCGACTTAGATAATTTGACTGATAACAGCAAAATTGGAAAATCAGAGACGGATAAGATTTTAGAAAGCTCATATATGATGCAAGCTTATTTAAGCTCAATTGCTCCGGAGATTACGGGTTTACAAACTGACCAAAACAACATTACTGAATCGGTTAATGCAAATTTTGAAGCATATATGCCTTTATCGAATTACAATAATTTGCAAAATTTAAAACATTATGCACCTGAAAATGAATTAAATGCCTACAATGACGAAACAAAAATTGCAAAACCAACTTTAAGTCCTCAAGCTGAGAAGTTAATTGCAAATATTGAAGGTAAAAGAGAAAAGTTAATATACGATATTAGTTCAAACGCTGAAATGCTGATGGGCAATAAAGTATTAAGCTCAGAACAAACCAATATTATCCAGTTAAGTGATGAATCAACACAAATTAAATCTCAAGTGTTGCATCAAGTAAGGGATAAAATTGTTGTAATGGCTGAGCAAAATGCAGAAGATGGTAATACCGTAAAACAAGTTACAATGGAGCTTAATCCAAAAGAACTTGGAAAAGTGGATATAAAGATGACCATTGTAAATAACAAGATTACAGTTGAGGTCAAAGCATTAAACGAAGAAACACAAAAAATAATTGCTTCAAATGCAGATGAACTTTTAAATATTCTGAATAAATCATCAGAAAAGGTCAGTATTGTTGTTAAGTCAAATGATTCAAGCTATGAACATCAACTTATAAATAACTATGATAAAGAAATTCATAGCAATAGTCAGAATTATCAGGATGATCAAAACCTTCACCAGGACAATAAGAAAAGAAATTACTATTATTATGATAAGGACAATAAAAGCAGTGATGATGACGGCAAATTTTCAGAGCTTATTAATTTAAGAAGCATAAAATTAAATTTGTAAAGGAGGGCAGTAATGGAAATAAAGGCATATAACCAAAGTTACCAAGTTAACAATAGCAACCTTAAAGTACAAAAAGAAAAAGAGACTTTAAATATGCAGGATTTTTTAAACTTGTTGGTAGCTCAAATGACTAATCAAGATGCAATGAATCCAATGGATAATACAGAATTTATTTCACAAATGGCCCAATTTTCATCGTTGCAGGCAATGTCAGATTTAACAAAAATATCAGTGCAGGGGCAAGCAACATCTCTTATTGGGAAAAATGTCGTTGTTGCTGATTACAACAGCAAAGGCGAGTTGATTGTGGATGAGGGCATTGTTCAGAGAGTTACAATATACGGCGGTGAAGCAAAATTGTTTGTAAATGACAAAGAGTATAATTACTCAAATGTAATGGAAATTAAGACAGTTGAAAAGGAAGAAGTTGCAGAAGACCCTGTTTTGAAAACACTGAAAGAAATACTAACAGGAATAAACAAACTAAATAATTCTGTTGCTGAGCCGGACAAGCCAGTTGACCAGGGAGAACCTGAAATTGATGCAACTTTAGAGTAAGTAGGTGATATGTTGACAGATATTAATTTTATTAAGAAAATAAGCAGTTTAAACAATAATCTTCAGCCAAATTCTTTTGTTAATAGCAAAGAAGTTAACAACTCAGTTTTTAAGGAGTTATTAAACGAAAAAATTCAAAGAGAAGAAAAAACTGAAAGTGAAGTTGTCTTTTCCAAACATGCTAATGAAAGAATTAAGGAAAGAAATATTGAAGTAAGTGCAGATGTAACAGAGAAACTGAATGAGGCAGCAGAACAGGCAAAGGACAAAGGATTAAAAAATGTTCTTGTAATGATTGACAATCAAGCCTTTATAATCAGCACAATGCACAACAAAGTTATAACAGCAGTAAACAGTAATGATTTAAAAGAAAATATATTTACAAATATCGATGGAGCTGTAATAAAATAGCCGGTCCTTTTAAGGAGGCGAAAGTCCTGACATTTTGACGGACTATGCAGCTAATAAAAAAAGGAGAATGAATTATTATGATGAAAGCACTTTATTCTGGTGTATCAGGAATGAGAAGTCACCAGACAAAAATGGACGTAATAGGTAACAACATAGCAAACGTAAATACATACGGATACAAATCACAAAGAACAACATTTAGGGATGTATATTATCAAACAGTGAGCAACCCAAGTCAAGCTACTGCTGACAGAGGGGGAACAAACTCTGCACAAGTAGGTTATGGTGCAAAATTAGGTTCAATTGATACATTGCATACTATATCAGGATATTCACCAACTAACAGTCAAACAGACTTATATATAAACGGTGATGGTTATTTTGCAGTCACAACTACATCAGGAGATTTATTATATACAAGATTGGGAGCATTCAATTTTGACTCTGCAGGAAACCTTGTTGACCCTAACGGCTCAATAGTTATGGGCTGGAATAATGGTACTACTCCTGGTCCTGCTAATGTAGAAGCTATTCATATTACAAACTTTAAGGATTATAAATATATTACTATAAATCCTGACGGTACTATTTCTGCTGTTAATCCTTCTGATCAGGTAGTAACAATAGGACAAATTGCCGTAGCATCTATTCCTAACCCAAATGCATTAGTGCTTGAAGGTAATTCTTATTTCAGAGTAGGTAATAATGCCGAAGATGCTGTTTCCGGCAATACAATAACATATAATGAACCCGGCTCAAAAGGTTCGGGAACTGGTGCTTTAGTTACTGGCGGACTTGAAATGTCTAACGTAGATTTGGCAAATGAATTCTCAGATATGATTATAACTCAAAGAGGTTATCAGGCAAATACAAAAATAATTTCTGTAGTTGATCAAATGCTTGAAGAATTAGTAAATCTTAAGAGATAATTAAACGATAGATAAGCGGTAGGCGAGCAATGGATGAGCGATAGACGAGTAATAGCATTACGATTGTTTCTCAACAGCCAATTCATTGCCTGTCAACTGCCTATCCATAGTAATAAAGGTATTAATCATGATTGTAAATAATTATGATTATGATTAATGCTTTTATAAAAAATAGGAGGGGCTATGGTAGAAGTTGTTGGAATTAATGGAGATGAATTTTTAATCAATGCAACATTAATAGAAAAAATAGAATTTATTCCTGAAACAAAAATTACATTGACAACAGGAAAATATTATTTAGTAAAAGATTCAAAGGAAGATATAGTTAATAAAATAATTAACTACAATCAAAAAATTTTAAAAGGCGTAACTGCTGAATAATAAGAGGTGCATAATGAATTTATCATTTATAATAGGAATGTTGGCTGGATTTGGACTTGTAGTATATGGGATATTGGAGAGCGGATCAAGCCCTTCACAAGTTATCAGCAGCTTTGTTAATATTCCAAGCATGTATATTACATTTGGCGGAGCTATATCAGCTACTATAATGTCAGTTCCTGTTAAGTATTTAAAAGACATACCCAAAAATATGAAAGTTCTTATGAAAAAAGAAAAAATCAATTTGAACTTGTATATTGATGCAATAGAAGAATTGGCAAAAGAAGCAAGATTAAAGGGTTTGTTGATTTTAGAAGAAAAAGTTAACAATATAGAGCTTCAGGATGAATTTTTAAAGTATTGTGTAATGCTCATAGTAGATGCAATTGAACCTACAAAAGTAAGAGCACAAATAGAAAATGAAATTGACTGTATAGAATCAAGGCATGCATCTGCGTGGAAAGTGTTTGATACATTGGGATCCTTTGGACCGGCATTTGGTATGTTGGGAACACTTGTTGGACTGATAAATATGCTTGCTAATATGAATCCATCTGAAGGAGCGGATGCTCTTGGAAAGGGCATGTCAGTGGCATTGGTAACTACATTTTATGGGTCGATTCTTACAAATATGATTTGTGCGCCAATTTCTAACAGGTTAAAAGCAAAACATGATGAAGAACTGATTGCGAAAGAACTAATTATGGAAGGTGTTTTATCAATACAATCCGGTGAAAACCCTAAATATATAAGAGAAAAATTGAATTCATACATTACATACCAGGAAAGAGGATTAATACCAACAGAAAGTGATGAAGAAGGAACAGGCAAGAAGGGAAAAAAAAGATTTGGGAAGAAAAAAGCAAAAGCTTAAAATTAAAAGCAAGTAGGTGAAATTATGGCTAGGAAGAAAAATAGGGATACCGGTGGCGGTGCCAGTTGGATGGAAACCTACAGTGATATGGTAACACTGTTATTAACATTTTTTATTATGCTTTATGCTATGTCAACAATTGATGCACAAAAATATGCTACAATTATTGAATCATTTTCTAAGCAGATGAATCCGGTTGCTTATCAACAACAACAAGAGTCATCAGAATCAGAAGACACCTCTGATCCTGAAACTGTCTCTGAATCAGAAGAAGGAAATTTGGATCAATTGTACTCAATGTTAAAACAATATATTGATGATAATGATTTAGCAGGTCAGGTTGAGCTTCAAAAAAGTGAAGAGTATGTGTTTATAAGATTTTCAGATTCAGTAACTTTCAGAGGATACAGCGATATTTTAGAGATAAGCGGCAGATCAATATTAGATGTTTTAGCGGAAGGATTAACTATAGTAGACAAGTATATAGAAGAAGTTATAATAGCAGGTCATACGGCAGAAGTGGAATATGACAAAACAGATATAGACAGGACGCTTTCAACGGATAGAGCAAATGTGGTTTTAAAATATTTGGAGAATAAAAATGTGATACATCCTTCAAAATACCTTGCTATAGGATATGGGTTGTACAGTCCCATAGCAGAAAATAACACTCCTGAAGGAAGAGCAAAGAATAGAAGAGTTGAAATATATATCAGCAGAAAAGGACATCCTATGAGTTATACAAAGATTATACAGGATACACTAAACAAAGAGGATATTAATACTGACAATATAGATTATCAACAAACAACAATGATTGATTAGCAAAAATAATGGAATGAGGCAAAGGATATGGCAGAAATACTATCTCAGAGCCAGATAGATGAGTTGCTTAATAATTTAAGCACCGGAGATGTAAATATACAAGAGCTTGAAGCAAGCGAGAAAAAAATAAAAGAATATGATTTTAGAAGTCCTAAAAAAATTACTAAGGAAACCATAAAGTTATTAAATGGTATTTATGAGAATTATTGCAGAATGGTTACATCTCGGCTTACTTCAATGTTAAGACTTATGTGTGATGTGACTGTAGAGCAAGTAGAGGAAAGTATATTTCATGAATACAACAATGCATTGGATGATTATGTCTTAATGGGGCTGGTTGATGTTAAATATCCGGACAATACAGTTGCAGACAGTCAAATTCTTATGGAAGTATCCAAACCGCTTTCTTTTGTTATTATAGATAGGTTGTTAGGGGGTACCGGAGAGGATTATGAATATAATAGAGATTATACTGATATTGAACTTTCGTTGCTTGGAAACATGCTAAAGCAGCTTGTAAAGCAAATGGGCTCTAATTGGGAAAGCACACTAGAAATTGATACAGAGCTTGCAAAAATAGAAACTAATTCAAGATTTATTCAATCAATTAACTATAATGACACTGTTTTAATAATTGTTCTAAATGTTGAATTAAATCAGTCAGCCGGAAAAATAACTATATGTATTCCTTCAAGCATTTTAGAAGAAATATTTAAAAAGGCCAGCAATTATACAAAGAACAATAAGAAATCAGATCAAAGTAGAGAAGAGCAAAAAGCAGCAATCATGAGTTCTATTAAATCTTCTACACTTACAGTAACAGGAGTGCTTGGAAAATCTCAGGCATCGCTTCAAGATGTTTTGAATATGCAAATAGGAGATTTAATAATACTTGATAGAAATGTTAATAGTGATATAGATTTAAATGTAAACGGTAGAAAGTGGTTTGAAGGTAAATGGGGCGTAAGAAAAAAGAAAGGTGTCATTAAGATAAACAAAATTACACATTAATGAGGAGCAATCTATGTTAAATGAAAATATTTTTTCAGATATGGAACGTGATGTAATAGGGGAAGTAATGAATATAAGTTTAGGTTCATCCGCTACTTCACTTTCTTCTCTATTAGGCAAAAGGGTTGAAATAACTGTACCAAAGGTTAATGTATTAAATGCAAAGGAATTCAGTTATGAAAATTTAGAGCCGGCAATAGGGGTTGAAATTAACTATGTTGAAGGTTTAAATGGTGTCAACCTGATGATTTGGAAAAGGATGGACGCTAAGACAATAATAGAAATATTATTGGGACAATCCATACAGGACGAAGAGTTTGTGATGGATGAAATAAATACAAGTGCCATATGCGAGGTTATGAATCAAATGATGGGTTCTGCCGCCACAGCATTGTCAGATTTTTTAGGGAAGTCAATAAATATATCAACTCCAATAGCATATGAGATTGACGATAAAACAGAATTTCAAAACAAGTATTTTACAGAGGAAGATATTATAGTAGCTGTAGCATTTGAATTATTTATTGAAGGAAGTGTTGAAAGTCAGTTTATAAATGTTGTACCTGTTGCATTAGCAAGGGAGATAGTATCAAGTTTTCTGAAGGGTACTGAAACAATTGACGATTCTGAATTAAATAATAAAATAAACAGCATTGAAGTAAAATCTTTCGATGATTCATCAGATGATTATGATATAGAAGATGAAGTTGAAGAAGACGAAGAAGAATATATAGAAAAAGTACAACCGGTAAAAAATACTCCTAAGAAAGTTAAACCAAAGAAAAAACAGCAAGCTTCGGTAAGTGTAAGACCTATGGAATATGATGAATTTGAAGATGAAGAGGATTTGCTGTCAGAAGAGCAAAGGTCAAACTTAGAATTAATTATGTCAGTTCCGCTAGAAATAAGCGTTGAAATAGGAAAATCAAGAAGACAGATTAAGGATATTTTAGGATTTTCGCAAGGCACGATTGTAGAACTTGATAAACAAGCAGGTGCTTTAGTAGATATTATTGTAAACGGACAGTTGATTGCAAAAGGTGAGGTTGTTGTGGTTAACGATAATTTTGGAGTAAGAGTAGTAGAAATAATAAAGAAAGAAGAAATTATAAAATTAACATTATAATATGGCTTAGCGGAGGATAAAATGGATAAAAAAATAATGATAGTAGATGATGCTGCATTTATGAGAATGATGATAAAGGATACTCTTATGAAAAACGGGTATGAAAATTTAATAGAAGCTGCTGACGGGGAAATTGCAGTTCAAACTTATAAAACAGAAAAACCGGATTTAATTTTAATGGATATAACAATGCCAAATAAAAACGGTTTGGAAGCTTTAAAAGAAATAAAGGAAATGGATCCTAATGCTAAAATAGTTATGTGTTCTGCTATGGGACAAGAGTCAATGGTAGTAGAAGCAATTAGAAGCGGTGCTAAAGATTTTATTGTAAAACCATTTAAAGCAGAAAGGGTTTTAAAAACAGTTCAAGGCATACTTGGTTAGGAGCTGATTAACATAATAAAAGATATATTTTCGCTTATATTTTCAATTATAGGGATAGTGTTAGTATTATTTTTAACTTATTATTCCACGAAATGGCTTTCAACAAGGACAAATTTATCAATGAAGTCCAAGCATATGAACATTATGGATAAAATCATGTTGGGACAAAATAAGTTTTTGGCAATTGTTGAGATATACAATAAGTATTATCTTGTAAGCATTACAGAAAAAGATATTACAATTATTAATGAGATAGAGAACTTTCAGCCGTTGCCTGATATAAAGCCGGACAATAACTTGGAATTCCATAATATATTCAATAAATTCTTAAAAAGGTAGCTTCGAATGTCTAAGAAAGAACCGAAAATGATGACTAATAAGATAAAATCAATAAAATTTTTAATTATAATTATGATTTTTATGTTTCTGACACTTCAACCTGCATATGCCGGTGTCATCAACATGGATATTAACGGTAACGCCGCTGAAACTGTCGAGATTCTTGTAATGTTAACAGTAATTTCTCTGCTTCCGTCTATTTTAATAATGATGACAGCTTTTACAAGGATAATGATAATACTGTCATTTTTAAAGAATGCATTAGGTCTTCAACAAACACCACCTAATCAAGTATTGATAGGAATAGCAATATTTTTAACATTATTTATTATGTCACCTGTAATAGATGAAATAAACACGGACGCCTATAAGCCATATAAAAATGAAGAAATATCACAACAAGAATTTTACGAAAGAGCTTCCGGACCTATTAAAGTTTGGATGCTTAAGCAGACAGGTAACAATGAATTAAAAATGTTTGTTGATATGTCAAATAACCAAGAATTAGCAAATGCAGGAAGTGTAAATGATTTACCTTTGACTGTAATTATTCCTTCATTTGTAACTAGTGAACTAAAAAGAGCATTTATAATAGGATTTTTGCTTTATATACCATTTTTGATTATAGATATGATTGTTGCAAGTGTATTAATGTCAATGGGAATGATGATGCTACCGCCTATTATGGTATCAATGCCTTTTAAAATAATGCTGTTTGTAGTTGTTGACGGATGGTCTTTATTATTTAAGACAATAGTTACTACATTCAATTTTTAAATTAGGAGATAAATATGAGTATTTCTCAGGTTATGTCAGTAATGCAAGCAGCTTCGGGAGCCGCAATCAAAATAGCACTTCCCATACTATTGTTGAGTTTAATAATTGGCTTGGTAATAGCCGTTTTTCAGGCGGCTACTCAAATACATGAACAAACATTGACATTTGTACCAAAGCTTTTTGTGACAGCATTAATGTTGATAACACTTGGGCCATGGATGATAGAGGTAATGTCTGATTTTACACATTATATTTTTGGTTTAATGCTTACATTTTATTAAAGAGGATTAAAAATGACTTTTTCAGGTGATTTCACATATTTTTTATTAATACTGGCGAGAATGAGCGGATGCGTGTTTTTTAACCAAATATTCGGGAGAGGAAATCTGCCTGCTTTATTAAAAACGTCAATAAGCTTATTTTTAACAGTAACAGTTTATGGAATGCTGCCTCCTGAAGGAAATATGGTTATTGGATCTATAATAGAATACGTGTTGTTTATTATAAAGGAAATATTTATCGGATTTTTGATTGGTTATATAATAAGTTTGTTTTTCAGCACAGTAGTTATAAGCGGTGAAATACTTGGAATGCAAATAGGAATGTCTATGTCCCAGATTTATGACCCAAACAGTAATATTTCAATGGGCATAGCAGGTAGTTATTTAAATGTTATATTGATATTAGTTTTTTTCAGTGCAAACGGGCATTTGACGTTAATACATATATTCATAACTTCCTGCAAATTAATTGAAATAGGAAATTTTTCAATACCGCAGAATTTATTCTACAATATGGTTGAATTATTTCAACAAATATTAGTATTAGCTTTAAAACTATCAATGCCTATCATTGCAGTTGAAATTATATTAGAGGCCGGTGTTGGTATATTAATGAAGGCAATACCGCAAATACAAGTATTTTCAGTTAATGTACAGCTTAAAATTATTGTCGGATTGTTGTTAATAATGTTGTTGGTTCCAACATTTTCAACATTCATAGACAATACGGTCAATTTAATGTTTGACACGGTGGAGAACAGTTTAAGTGCATTAATAACATAAAAGAAAAAGGATTGATATGTCAGGCGAAAATAAAACCGAAAAAGCCTCCCCCAAGAAAAGGCGGGATGAGAGAAAGAAAGGGAATGTTTTTCAAAGCAAGGATGTTGTCACTGTAGGAGTTATTGCAGTTTCATTTTATATACTGAAATATTTGACTCCATATATATACAGAAATACATCATATATGTTTTATAAGTACATTTCACTTATGAATTCAACATACAATATTAACGATACATTTATCGTACAATTGTTTAAAGATATTTCATATACTATTTTTGGCTCTATTGGACTGTTAATGATTGCTGTTATGTTGACGTCAATAATATTTTCCGGAGCACAAACAAAATTTTTGATAACTAAGGAAAATATTAAATTTAAATTTTCTAAATTAAACCCGCTAACCGGTATAAAACGAATGTTTTCATTACGCTCCGTCATGGAAGTATTAAAAAATGTTATTAAAATAGCAATTTTAGGATTTCTTATTTATTCTACGGTAATAGATGAATTATTGCAAATACCAAAATTAGTTTCAATAGATTTAGTATCAGGAATTGAATTCATATTTTTAACAATAATGTCAATTGTAAAAAGTGTTGTTATAGCTTTTGTTGTAATATCCGGTTTTGACTTTTTATATTCTTGGTGGGAATATGAAAAAAATATTAAAATGACAAAACAAGAGGTAAAAGAAGAGTACAAGCAGTTAGAAGGAGACCCGCTAATTAAGGGCAAAATTAAAGAAAAGCAAAGAGCAATATCTATGACAAGAATGATGCAGCAGGTACCGCAAGCAGATGTTATTATAAGGAACCCTACTCATTATGCTGTAGCAATAAAATATAACATTGAAAAAGACAATGCTCCTATAGTTTTAGCAAAAGGTAAGGATAATATAGCATTGAAAATTATAGATAAAGCAGAAGAATATAAAATTAATATAGTAGAAAATGTGCCATTAGCAAGAGCTTTATATGCTGATTCAGAAATTAATAAGGAAATACCATTAGAATTCTATGAACCGATTGCTGAAGTACTGGCTTGGGTTTATGGGCTAAAGAAAAAGGGAACTCACACACAATGAAGAGAATATTAAATAATTCTATTACATTATTTATAATAGCAGTAATACTTATGATAATAATACCATTATCTCCGTTTTTTTTGGATTTAATGTTTATTATCAACATATCATTATCAGTAATTATATTACTTACAACAATGTACATAAGAGAAGCTTTGGAGTTTTCTGTATTCCCATCACTTCTTTTAATTACTACATTGTTCAGATTGTCCTTGAACGTTTCTTCAACAAGGTTAATATTAACAAACGGTGGAGAAGCAGGTGCAGTAATAGCTACTTTTGGTAACTTTGTACTTCAAGGAGATGCAGTAGTCGGATTTATAGTATTTTTAATTATAGTTTTAGTACAATTTATAGTTATTACCAAAGGTGCTGAAAGAATTGCCGAAGTTACGGCAAGATTTACTCTTGATGCTATGCCGGGCAAGCAAATGGCTATAGATGCTGATTTAAGCTCCGGAATTATAACTGAACATGAAGCGAAACGCCGGAGAGGAAACATCCAAAGAGAAGCAGACTTTTATGGAGCAATGGATGGAGCTACAAAATTTGTAAAAGGCGATGCCATAATGTCCATAATAATAACCGCAATTAACTTTGTGGGCGGTGTTATTATAGGTATGGTTCAGGGTGGCTCCACATTTGCAGAAGTTTTACAGACATATTCCATTGCGACGGTCGGAGATGGTTTAGTTTCTCAGATTCCTGCATTATTGATATCAACAGCAACAAGTATGATTGTTACAAGAGCAGCATCAGAATCAACTTTAGAAGTTGACTTAACCAATCAGATAAAGTCTCAGCCTTTAGTTTTGATAATATCTGGAATAGTTCTTTTAGCGATGGCAATAATACCGGGCTTCCCAAAACCTCAGGTATTGACTCTTTCAGTCATATTGATTTTTTTAGGAAGCAGGTTATTAAAAGCAAATGTTGATAACAACATAATTGAAAGTGAACAATATGAAAAAACACATGAAAATGAACCGGCTTCTGAAGAAGAGTATTTCAGAAATATTGATAATATATATGAATTAATTCAAATTGATCCTATTGAAATGGAAGTTGGCTACAGTCTTATACCATTAGTTGATGAAGCAAGCGGAGGTAATTTTATTGATAGAGTGGTACTGTTTAGACGGCAGTTTGCTCAGGATATGGGAATGGTTGTTCCATCTGTAAGATTAAGAGATAATGGATATTTAAATCCGAATGAATATGTAATTAAGCTTAAAGGTGAAGAGATTGCAAGAGGGGAAATATTGGTGGAATATTATTTAGCTCTTGACCCCGGCAATTTAACCGGTCAGGTGGATGGAATTGAAACTATAGAGCCGGCTTATGGTATACCAAGCTTATGGATTACAAAAGATAAAAAAGAATTAGCGGAAATTTACGGTTATACGGTTATTGATCCTTTGTCAGTATTAATAACGCATTTGTCGGAAATTATTAAGATACATGCACATGAACTTTTATCAAGACAAGATTTAAATCAATTAATAAGTAATGTTAAAAAATCTAATGAATCCTTAGTAGAGGAAGTAATACCCGGAGTTGTATCATTAGGTAACCTTCAAAAGATATTAGGTAATTTATTAAAAGAAGGCATACCTATAAAGGATATGGAAACTATTTTGGAAACAATCAGTGATTATGGAACTTCAGTAAAAGATACAGAAATGTTGACCGAATATGTGAGACAATCATTAAAGAGAACAATTACTCATAAGTGGTCTACAGGTGGACAAATTAAGGTTATAACATTAAGCACTGACATTGAGAAATTAATATTGAATGCTATTAGCAAAAATGATAAAGGTTCTTATTTATCAATAGATCCTGAATTGTTGCAAAATATTGTCAGTCAACTTATTGATTATATTAATAAATTAAAAAGTGATATGAATATACCTATTGTTCTCACATCACCATTTGTGAGAAGTTATTTCAGAAAATTATTAGATCAGTTTTACCCTAAGGCAGTTGTATTATCCTTCAATGAAATTGATAACTCAGTTCAAATACAAGCATTAGGCAATATAGCAATTTAAAGAAAGAGTGATGCATATGATTTTAACTAATGATTACGATGTAGAAATTGATGAAGTTGAATTATGGCAGCAATATTACGCTACCAGAGATATTCATGTAAGAAATCAAATAATTGAAAAATACAGCTATTTAGTTAAAATAATTGCTTTGAAGCTAAGAGGTATTTATCAACACTACGGAGATGTGGATGATATAGTAAATGAAGGCATAATTGCCTTAATGGATGTTGTTGAAAAGTATGACATTACGAAAAATACAAAATTTGAAACATATGCTTCAATTCGAATAAAGGGATCTATCATTGATTATGTAAGGAAACAGGACTGGATACCGCGAAAAGTAAAAAGCGATTATAAAAATATCAAGGATGCTGAGGATAAGCTTACTAATAGCTTAGGAAGAACACCTAAGGATGACGAAATAGCACAATATCTTAAAATGGATATGAAGGATTATAACCAAATTGTTAATAATGCATTTGGTACAAGCATATTATCCTTTGAAGAACTGCTTGGTGAAGCTAACTTAATTGAAACTGAATTAAATATTGGATATGAGCTACCTGAAGAAGAAGTCGAATTAAAGGAATTATACAAGGTTTTAGTCGATAGCGTAAATAAGCTTGGAGAGAAGGAAAAGTTAGTTATTTCACTTTATTACAAGGAAGATTTAAAACTTAAGGAAATAGCAGATATTTTAAACATAAGCAATTCAAGAGTTTCTCAGATACATACTTCAGCACTTCAAAAATTGGAGAAAAATATCGGAAACTATCAAAACGATATTATAGAAAAGGATAAGAGGTGATTAAATGACAAGAGGGTTTTATGCATTAGCATCAGGTATGCTTACTCAGCAAAGAAAAATAGATATATCAAGCAATAACGTAGCCAACATGAATACACCAGGCTACAAAAAAGAACAAGCCGTAACCACGACTTTTGGTAACCTTTTAATAAACAAATACAAGCAAAACGGAATATATGAAGAAGCAACACCTTTAAATAATGTTTCAATGATACATGCAGTAGTGGAAAATAATACTTATCATTCCCAGGGTACTTTGGAGGAAACAGGACGTATGACGGATTTTGCAATTATGGGTCCCGGATTTTTTCAAATAGACAATAACGGTGAAATAATGTATACAAGAAACGGGAGCTTCAATATTGATGCAGATGGGTACTTGGTTTTAGAGGGAAGCGGCAGAGTTCAGGGAGAATTCGGGGAAATATATTTAGGAACTGACAAATTTGACTTTGCAGAGGACGGCAGCATTATTTTAGAAAATGAAGTAATTGACAGGATTGCAGTGTATGATTTTGCTGATTATAATACCTTAAATAAATATGGTGAAGGAATGTATATTTCTGACGTTGCCCCTGAATTAGTTGATTATCCTAAAATATTAAATCAAACAATTGAAAGATCTAACGTTAATATAACAGAAGAACTGACAGGAATATTGGCATCTCAAAGATCATTGCAGACAGCATCACAGGCATTGAAAATATATGATATGGTTAATGATAAAGCAGTAAATGAAATCGGAAAAATTAATTAATTTAAATAGCTAAATTCAGATTAAAGCATGTTTCATTCCGAGTACAGCTTAGGAATCTCAATAGGAGGAGAATAAATGATAAAAGCATATTATACTGCAACAAACGGAGCAATAAGCAGTCAAAATTATTTAGATGTTTTATCGAACAATATGGCTAACGTTCAAACAGAAGGCTTTAAGAAATCAAAAGGTGAATTTTCCGATTTAATGTATACAAATATTCGAGGTCCCGAGGGAGCTAATACAGAATTAAAATCAGGAAGCGGCTCTAAGCTAAATAAGGCAGATGTAATTTTCAGTCAAGGTACCCCTTATCTTACTGGAGTACCCACAGATTTCGCAATTACAGGTGATGGCTTTTTCGCAGTTCAATTTGAAGAAGAAAACATGTATACACGAGGCGGGAGCTTTAAAATTACAAATATAGATGATGAAAACTATTTAATGTATCAAGGAGGATATGTTTTAAATAGTGAAGAAGAACCTATAATTATTGAAAATACTGACGATATAGATGTAGGTGTATTTGTTTTTAATAATAATGAGGATTTAATCCAGACAGGAAATAATTTATTCAGAATTGCAAATGAAGATGCTGAATATAGCTTGCTTGAAAATGCAAAGGTTATGAAAGGCTATATAGAAGCATCAAATGTAGATATTTCAGAAGAAATGGTAAAACTTATACAAGTTCAAAAATCCTTTCAACTTAATTCTAACATCATTAAAACAGCAGACGAAATTGAACAGACAATAAATTCATTGAGAGGTTAAAAAATAGGGGGATAGTTATATGGCTTTTGAAATTGAGAATAAGATCGCAGAAGAAACCAATATTGAAATACCCCAGGAAGAGCAGCCTAAGTACGTAATTAACCATCTAGTTTCTGCGAACAAATTAACAGTTTATGTAAGAATTGAATTATTAGATAAATTAGCTGAGGTGGATTGCAATGATATTTTTGCTTATCTATCTGAACAAGAAATTGTATATGGAATCAGGGAAGAAGAAATCAAGAACTTTTGCAAAGAAAAAGAGTATTCAAAAGAATTGGTTGCTGCATATGGAAAAGAACCTATAAACGGAAAAGATGCACAGATTGTTTATGACTTTGATATTTCCAGTGAAAATAAGTTTGTAGAAGATGATGCAGGAACAATTGACTTCAGAAATTTAAACAATGTAATTAATGTTACCAAGGATACGGTACTGTGTCATATAATTCCTCCGCAAGAAGGAGAAGATGGAATTGACGTATATGGCAATCCGATAATCTATAAAAAAGGTAAAAGTGTTTCTTTTAATTTTGGAAGCAATACATACATATCTAAAGATGAACAGAAGCTTTTAGCAAGCACTGACGGATGTGTGGAGTATAAGAATGGCAAGGTAGTTGTTGATAGTGTATATAAGGTAAACAATGTTGATAATACTACCGGTAATATTGATTTCATAGGAAGTGTGGTAATAAACGGCGATGTAAAAGCCGGATTCTCGGTTACTGCTAAAGGTGATATTAAAATAAGAGGTATGGTTGAAGGTGCTTATATAAAATCGGATGGCGAAATAGTAATCAGTAAAGGTATGAATGGCATGGGAAAAGGAACTATTTGCGCAAAAGGTAATATTACAAGCAAATATATCGAGAATGCTAAGATTTTTACAGAAAGCAGCGTTTATGCCGAAGCTTTAATAAACAGTGATGTAGAAGCGAATGATTCCATAATTCTTCGCGGATCTAATGCAGCAATAATTGGTGGCACAACTAAAGCGGAAAATATTATATCAGCTAAAACAATAGGCGGTAAAACAAACCCGGAAACAAACATTATTATTAATTTAACAAGGTATCAAGAAGAACAGAAATTATATGAATCAAAGAAAAGACTAAACTTAAAAATAGAAAGAGAACTGAACGAAAAGAAAAGTGAATTAAAGGACTTAGAAGAAAAAATTGATTTAATATTAAACTCTGCTCTTGATAACGATAGTAAAAATGCAGTACAAAGACAATTGTTACTTAAAAAGATTAAGTTGAATAATGATATTAGTGACATGCAAAGATTATTGACGGAAGTTATCCCTACTGACAACATAGAAAATCACAAGATAATCTGTAAGGGGACTATTTTTTCAAATACAAGAATATCTATAGGTTGGATGAAATACAGAGTAAGACAGGATATTAATTATAGTAAAATATATAATGATGGCAATGACATTTCTATTGTGCCGTTAAACCCAGGAGACTTTGAAATGTAAGCAATTTAGGAAGGAGCAATAATTTGGAATTAAATGAAATACATATAGACGTATTAAAAGAAATAGGAAATATTGGCGCCGGTAACGCAGCGACATCTCTTTCAGCAATGCTTTCTAAAAGGATTGACATGAATGTGCCTGAAGTTAGTTTGTTAAATTATAATGATGTAATTGAATCTATTGGAGGCGCAGAAAATATTATTGTCGGAATTTTGGTTAGCTTTGAAGGAGATATAGATGGAGTAATATTATTCCTATTAAAAAAGGAATTTGTTCATCTTATATTAAATTCCCTTCTTGGAACAGAGCTTCACAGCTTTGAAGAAATATCTGAAATGGATATGTCAGCGTTATCTGAAATAGGAAATATTATGGTATCATCCTATGTGAATTCTATTTCTTCATTGACAAATATGAAAATTGAAATAACAGTGCCATCATTGAATATTGATATGTCCGGTGCACTTTTGGACGCTGTCACTGCTGAATTTTCAGAAGCTGCCGATAAAGTAATATTTATAAAAGAAAAATACTATTGTCAAGATGAAACAGTATACAGCCACATGCTTCTATTACCAAGTATGACATCCCTGGGAATTTTATTGAAGAGGTTTGGAATAGAAATATGAGTCAAGAAGTAAACGTAGGTATTTCAGACATGAAGATAGTCAGTGTCCCAAAAGGGTTAATTACTTATGCCCTTGGTTCTTGTGTAGGTATTTGTATTATAGATAAAGCAGCGCAAATCGCAGGGATGGCTCACATAATGCTGCCTTACAACAACAATTCGGACAAAAGTAATGTTTTCAAGTATGCGGATACAGGAATAGAAGAAATGATTAGACAAATGGAGCGCTTAGGCGCCTTAAGATCAAGAATGATAGTAAAAATTGCCGGAGGAGCCAAAATGTTCGAAATAAAAGGCAGCTCTACCATAGGAAATATAGGTGAAAGAAATGTAGCTGCTACAAAGGAGACATTACAAAAATTAAAAGTTAAGCTTTTCGCAGAGGATGTCGGACAAAATTATGGACGTACAATTATTTTTAACAGTATAACAGGTGACTTAACAATTAAATCCTTCGGTAAAAATTTGAAAGTAATTTAGAGCAAAAATGAGTCGGTACTTTTTGTTTCCTGTTTGGAAACTAAAAGTACCGTCCATTTCTTGCCTATTCATGACTTTTGTGATTTGATATAAATTCAATTGCTTTGATTACTTCTGTAATTACTTCTGCGTGGTTTTGGGTTGCTAAAGAAGAATACTCTGCGTAGATTTCTCCCGTTTTTGTTGTGATGTAGTATGGTTTTATGTTATTTAATGTTTTAGCCATTATGTCGTCAACACATTGGTCGCATGTGCAAATATTTCTGTATGTCGGGTCATTTTTTAATGTTTGTTTCAAATAATTTTTAACTATTTCTTCCATATAATTTACAACCATTTTAATCCCCTTATGATTAATTAATTTATTTTTTCTCTGTACATACCTACTACAGAGATAATAATATCATTGTAATATTTATGTCTATAAATATCTTGAAAATTAAAATTTATATTGTATAAGGTATTTGTATGTCCTAACTCCAAATATGAAGGACTGAATCCATAAAGCATATTTATTGCGTGAACAACTTCCCCTCTTGTTATAGGTTTGTCAGGATAAAAATTATTATCGCTATCGATTAAATTTCTGCCGGCAATTTTAATGATTTCTTTTTCAGCCCAATGACCGCTTATATCGGTATAGTTAATGTTACTTGATGCCGGAATGACATTTAGATATGATTTATATGCACTTATTTTAGTAAGCATCTGACAAAATTCAGCTCTTGTAACATTATTATCAGGCTTGAAGGTATTATCTTTGTAACCTGAAACATATTTTTTGCTGCTACCCATAGCAATATAGTCTCTTGCCCAATGATTATTTATATCAGTAAATTTTGTTTTTAAGTATGCGCTGTTATCATAGGGCAGATTATTTAATCTGCAGAATATTGTAATCATTTCAGCTCTTGATATTGGTGTGTCGGGACTAAAATTGTAAGGATCTTTACCATTCATATAAGCAGGAAGTATATTTTCAAATACTCTTATTTCATCATCATGTTTCTCATATTTTAAACCTATGTTTTCAAATATATCTTTGTTATAATCAGAACCATGAACCTTCGGATCAAATTTGTGATTTCTTGGGGTATTTCTTAATGATTTATCTTTAACATCTATTGTTTCCACAGTTCTGTTTCCTTTCTTATCAACTACAATAAATGTATATTCACCTCTATATTTTATTTCTGTGTTATGATTGTAAGTAAAAGGTTTATCTTCTGTTGTGCTTTTTATAGGTACATACTTACCATCAAATGTAATAATATAATCAAGACCAAAATCATCTTCCATTTCCAAATTAAATGTGTCATTATCAAGAAGTTCAACATCTACAGAAGGCCTTCTGTAATCAATTCCGTCTATATTAAAATTAAACACATGTTGAGAATTGTCGGATTTAACTAATACTTGATAATCACCGTTATCGTCATAAATATCTTTTGCCGGATTTGTTGTGAAATATTCATTATTGCTGAAGTTATAACCGTTATATACAACAATTGTGCTGTAATCGTTGTAATTAACAGGTGAAATATAAATCAACAGATAAAATTCCCCCGATTTAATAATTTTGAAATCAAAAGTGTGTTTATCAATAGTAATCGGTAAATCATAGGGAACATTATTTTTTAATTCTTTAATATAATAATTAATTTCATTTGTTTTTGAAGTGTTGCCTGGAGTTGTTACTGTTCTTAGTTTATCTAATTTTAAATTGAACAATATCTGCTTTTTTTCATAATCATACATCAAACTATAATCCAAATTAATGTCTTTTTTGTCAACCTTATTGTCTTCTTCAGATTTGTCAATATTTTTAACGGTATAAGTAAAAGTTTTTTTATTAGTTCCATCATATACTGTAAATGGATATTTACCATTTCTGTCAGCAACAAAAGAAGCACTAATTCCGTCTACAAAATAACCTGTAGGTAAATATATTCTATATTCTTTTTCAACATCATCACCACTGTTATATGGAGTTATTTTAATTTCCTTAAAATCAGTTCCCGAAATATCTGTTACAGAAAACTTAACTTTAATATCCCTGCTTACTGCTCCATAGGTTATATTGAAAATACTTAATAATATTATTAATGTAATAGTAATTATCGTTATCCTTTTCATAAAATCTCCTACTCATTTCTATATAATTGCAGCTGCCTGTCAAATAAATATTTCGTAATTACAGATTCATTAAAGCTTGACATTCTTTCAAATGAGCAGCCGTAATTTTTACCGGATAATTCTTTTGTAATTTTATCATACTTTTTATCAATTCTAATTATTTTGGCTTTTAAAATAATACGGTATTTTTCATATATAAATTTAAATGTTATTACATCACCAATCATTAAATCATAATTTGATGATATCAACATTCCGCCAACGCTTAAATTAAGTATGTTTATAATAATTTTTGGGATATCTTTATTTATATCTTCATCATTTCTGTATAGTGTATCTAACATAAAACATAAATCGGTTCTTACCTTTAAAGCATTTCTTCTTTCCGTAATCGGATCAGTTCTTATTATTTTTGCATTAAGTTGATTGGGCGACGATACGTTGATTTCGCAGAAATATGGTGAGATTCCTGAAAGAACACTGTAAATTTCTATTATAACTTTTGTCTTAGTATCAATTGTCGGTAAATCATTACCTTTCACCATTATAATTCCGTTGTTTATGCTTAAAAGATGACCACTACAGAGCAGTTCGTGGTTCTCATTATATACCTTAATGTACTTATCTGTATTTTCCATGCTTTTTCACCTTTTATTCAGACTCCCACTTAATAATTATTTCATCATTTTCAGATATTAAATTTAAATAAGAAGCATCCATGCCGTTATGAAGTAATACAATATTGCCTTTTGGGTTTGAAGGGTCAATGTCAGTATAATTCAGCATATCCGCAAAAATATATGGTATGTTATCTGTATTTTTTGGCAGTTTGATTTGTTTATTATTTATTGTAACTTTAATTGATGATTCTTCAACTTCTTGTATCGCTTCAAACTCTTGCGATTTTTCAATCTTCTGCACTTCTTCATTTATAGATGGCTCATGCTCTATAAAAACATTTGGCTGCTTTATTTCAATTACATCAGCAATTTTCATTAAATCAATAATCAAGCCATCATACAATTCAAAATCTGAATTTACAATATTACCTTTAATATAACTATTATATAAGCTTTCATTCATATCATACAGCTTGTACAAATCATTAATAGTTTTAATTTGTAAAACTTCTATTGCATCTGAGTTTTCAATTATGTAATCCGCATTAACTTCAATATCATTTGCGTAGAATTTAGTTGATAATTTAGTCTTAATACCGTTAAAATGCACATTGCCGCTTTTAGTTTCTTCTACTATATCAGATATTTTTATAACGGGTGTGTCACCATCTTTTGCAGGTATAACTTCTATTTTGTCTCCGGGTCTAATTGTTGTTTCTATGTTGGCAATATTAGAGTTAACATATATTTGCGAAGGAGTAGAGAATTCACCAGCATAATAACGATGTTTTCCATTTAATGTAAACCTCAAACTTTTTCCTGATATACCAATCAGTTTTTTTGTATCAAATCCTGACATCAAAATGGCATCCATAACTTTCATTTGTCTTATACCGTATAATCTTACTTTTTCATTGTTAATTGTTACACTGAAGAAATCATAATTTCTGTTAAGAACTACAGAATAAGCAATACCTAATGGCGTTATAAGTTCAGGTCCATAATAATCTAATGTTGTCAAATCAACATTTCGAAGACTATTTTTATCAGTTAAAGCAATTCTTGATTGAGGAATATTTAAGAATTCAGATAAATATTCCCTTAAAAAAGGTGTCTTGCTTCCTCCCCCTGCTAAAAATATTGCTGCAGGTGAGCTGTTATTTAATTTTGATATTTTTTCAGAAATGTCAGCGCATAAATCATATACTGCTGCTTTAATTGATTCAAAAATTTCTTGTTTGGTTATTTCTTGAGTAAATCCCAAGATGTTGCTAATGGATATGCAATCATTGTTTTCAGTTAGAGCAGCTTTTATTTCCTCTGCTGTATTAAAATCCACTAAATAATTTCTCATTAAACATTCGGTTATTTCATCACCTGCATTTGTTGCCATATCATAACCTACTATACTGCCATCTTTAGAAATAGCTATATCTGAAGTACCTGCCCCAATATCTATCAATGCCAAATTTAAAAGCCTTAGTTCAGGAGGTATTATCAAATCCATTGCAGCAATCGGCTCTAATGTTAAATTACGCACCTCAAGATTGTTTTTATCCATGCAAGAGTATAGTCCTTCAATAACTGTATGAGGCAAAAATGCTGCAATAATTTCTGTTGCTACTTTATTACCTCTGTGTCCCTCTACTTTAGACATGGTTTTCCCGTCTAACTTATAACCAAGAACACTATAACCGACACAATAGAATAAATCACTATTTGAATTTCTTGAAAATATTTCTTGAGCTAATTGGAGTGCTTCTGTTTCCATAGCTTTAATAAAATTTAGAGTAATTGGAACCCTTAAATCCATATCTTTTTCAAGTAGTATGCGTTCTGTTTTTAAAGCTCTGCCCGCAGCAGCAATACTGACTTTTTCTAATTTAATATTTAAACTTTTTTCAAGTTGATCTTTTATTGTGCCTATAATCCTGCTGACTTCTTCAATATCCTCTATTTGACCGTCAACCATAGCCCTTTGCTTATGAAAACAGGTCTTAATATCTTTTATACTCAAAACACCATTTACATTTTCACAAACTATTCCAACTACAGAACGAGTACCTATATCTAAGGCAAATATTAAATCATTCATATTAAACCTCATCCTTCGAAAGTTTGAAATTAAGAAAATATATATATATATCAACTATTGAACTGAAAAGTTCTTCAGGTATTTCACTTCCTATATCAAGTTGAGACAATAAAACAGACAGTGAGTCATCCTTATATACAGGAACTCCACTTTCTTCTGCAATTTCAACTACTTTATCTGCGATATAACCGGAGCCTGAGGCTATTATGACCGGAGCATTATTCTTATTGGTATCATATTTAAGAGCGACAGCTCTCTTAGAATTTTCTTTATATTGTGACATCTACACCGCTCTTCCTTTCAATAAAATTAGAGAACACTTCATTGAATCTTCGCTTTTTTACACTCTCCTGAACATTTAGATTAGAAATGTTTAAATTATTTTTACTAAGAATATCAATCAGATCATCTTTTATTTTTTTTATATTATTTGAAAGATTATTTGGAACATATATATCTAAAGTTAACTTTGATTCTTTTAACACTAATGTAGTTTCAAAATATCCTAAGTTTTGTATGTCAAAAGTAACAAATACTTTGTAGGTTTCCACATAATCATGTTTTTTCTTTTTATTGGGGCTTTCTTCGTAAATTTTTCCGAGCCAAAGCTCTGAGAACATAAACATTCCATTATAATTTAAAGGTAAAAACATGTGCATTAACGGAAGATGAACATTTTGACTAAACAATAGTGATTCCGTCATTTCTTCCATTACTCCTTTACTTACCAAGTTTTCACTGTCGCTAACACCTGACTTAATAAGTTTAAGAAATGAATCAATGGAATCATTTTTAATGTTAGATGATGTTTCATATGTATTTAGCAATGATAATTTTAAAGATTCTATGTCTTTTTCGCTAAAATTAAAGTTGTATTTTATATATTCAAATAATGTTTCCATATTGTCTGCAAAGTAGTCCTTAGATGCAGTTTCCAATCTTACCATATTATGGATAAGCAAGGATACATAGTCTTTAACAGTACCAAAATCATTCATTTTAGAAATGTATCTCCCCATAAAGGGTAAAATTTCATTTTTTAATAAGTTCAAATTTGTGTCCAAATTATCAGTATTATCAAACATCAATTTACTTGTTATTTCATTGAAAGATTTTTTCAGCATTTCCGGTAAATTTCTTTCAATATTTTTTAGTGTCGATACAATTGATTTATTAGTTTCATCTAAAGATACAAAACAATCATAACTTCTTAGGAAGTTTCTAAGTGTTGTTTTAAAGTCAGTATTGTTAAGATTGTTACCTAATAGATTTCTTATGGTATCAAAGAATTTACCGTTAAATTTTGTATAAGTTCCATGTTGAAATTTAAGAAAATTCAATATTTCAGTATCATTCATTTCTATACTATCTAAGAATGATTTAAATAAAGAGCTGAGAATAGGATCACTTTTTATATTATTATTTATAAATTGTTTGTTTAAAATCAGCTTTCTTGCACCTTCTGCAAAAACAGGAGAACTTTGTAATGATTTAATAAATTTTTCGAAAACAGAATCCGGGTTGTAGTTATATAAATTTTGTCCGGTTTGATTGCTGGGATCTTGTTTTAGTGCCTTTATAACCTTTGTTGGGTCAATTATGTTAAAAGGTTGAATTTCTTCTAATTTCATCTTTGGCTTATTAAGATTATTATCATTGATCGGATTATGCGTTTTAATGCTTATATTATTATCTAACATATAAGTCTCCTGTATATTCTTTATATTAATTATACTATATAAATAAAAAAAATTAAACCATATCTGTAAATATATCGGTAAATTATTAATTTAAATAAGCAGCCAAATGAAAAAATAAAAAAAACTATCCATATGCTTAATAAATAAAAAAAAATGCCGATATAAAAAACAGATAGCAGCCGAATAAGGAGAATGGTATAATATGGATAATAATTTAGATTCAGTACTTGATATGTATCTTTTTGAAGCAAATGCATTGATGGAACAATTAGATGATATTTTATTAAGGGCAGAACGTGAACAAGCTTTTGATAAAGAGTGCATAGATGAAATATTCAGGATAATGCATACAATTAAAGGTTCATCTGCCATGATGCAGTTTAACAGTATAATGTCAATATCTCATAAAGTAGAGGATTTATTTTATTATATTAGAGAAAACGGCATAAGAAGCCAATATAATGAATCACTTGTTAATCTTGTCTTTAAATTTACAGACTTTATAAAGGATGAAATTTCTAAAATAGAAGACGGACAACAGCTTGAAGAAAATTTAGAGCCATTTGAAAAAGAAATAATAAACTTTTTAGAAGTAATTACAGGAAAAACACCTGCAGACACTCTGAATTCTTACAAGGATGAGGCAGCTTTAACACAGTTGTCAGCATTATCAGCGGAAGAAATAATTGAGGATAATGTTGAATTAGTATCAGAAGAAGTGAATGTTTCTAATAAATACGCAATTAAAATATTATTTGATGATGATATTGGAATGGAAAATATTAGAGCATATATTATAATAAATCAGCTCAGAGAAACAGGAATTGATTTTACATATAAGCCTGAAAATGTTGAAAAAATTTCAGAAACTTCTCATGAGATTGTTAAAGAAGGCTTTTTTGTATATGTAAATGATAAGGAAAGCTTAAATGCAGCTGTAGGTGTAGTGAGAGAGGCTTTAAACGTAAAAAATTATACTGTAATAGAGTATATAGATGATCAACAACAGATAAGAGAAGGAACAGAGTTGAAAGCTGATGCAGGTTTTACAACAGCAATTAGCAAAGAGGTAAAAAACACTAAGATTGACACATCAAAACATAGCAAGCAAAGCTTAATCACAGTAAATCTTACTAAGCTTGACAAACTTGTAAATATTGTTGGAGAGCTTGTTATTGCCGAATCTATGGTTGCTGCTGACAATGAAATAAAGAAATTAAATTTGGACAGCTTCACAAAATCTACAAGACAAATGAGAAAGCTTACAGATGAGTTGCAGGACATAGTTATGTCTTTAAGAATGGTACCAGTATCAGGTATATTCCAAAAAATGAAAAGAATTGTAAGAGATATGGGCAAAGAGCTTAATAAAGATGTTGACTTGGTTCTTATAGGCGAGGATACTGAAATAGACAAAACTATTGTTGACGGTATATCAGATCCTATTATGCACCTCGTACGAAATGCTATGGATCATGGTATCGAATCAGAAGATGAAAGAATCAAAAAAGGCAAGAGCAGAAAAGGTACTTTAAGATTATCAGCTTCAAATACAGGAGGAGAAATTCATATTACTGTAGAAGATGACGGTAAAGGATTTGATTATAAAAAAATCTTGGCTAAGGCTAAAGCTAAGGATATGTTGACAAAGCCTGAAGGCGAATATACCCCTAAAGAAATATTTCAGTTTATTATGCAACCGGGTTTTTCTACAAATGAAGCAGTGACTGAGTATTCAGGCAGAGGCGTAGGTATGGATGTTGTTAAATCAAATGTAGAAAAAGTAGGAGGGAACGTTGTATTAGACAGTAAAGAAGATATGGGTACAATAGTTACCTTTAAAATACCTCTTACTTTAACAATTGTATCCGGTATGCAGGTAGTAGTTGGAGATTCTGAATTTATTATCCCAATAAAGAATATACAACAATCCTTTAAAACAGTTGAAAATGATATCATTCATAATACAGACGGAAAAGAAATGATATTAATAAGGGAAATATGTTATCCCATAGTAAGAATTAATGAATATTTCAATATTAAAACAAATGCTACAAATGTAGAAGATGGAATTTTGATACTTGTTGAATCAGGAGACGGAAGTATTTGCTTGTTTGTAGATAGTATTATAGGAGAACAACAGGTAGTAGTTAAGCCGCTTCCGACTATATTAAACAAAAGCAATCTAAAAGAAGCAGGAATTTCAGGTTGTTCAATATTGGGGGATGGAAGTATAAATTTAATCCTTGATATAGGAAATATAATAGAAAGTATGTAGTTATGGTAAAATTAACAGACAGTGAATTTTTAGAATTTGTTCAATATATGCATAAAAATTACGGTATTGACCTTTCGAAAAAGAGAATTTTAATTGAAGGACGGTTATCAAATTTAATAGAAAGAAAGGGTATGAACAGTTTCGGTCAGTATTTGGAAAGTATTAAAAGAAACAATAAAGAAGAAATTACAATGCTTATTAATAAACTGACAACAAATTATACTTATTTTTATAGAGAAGAAAATCATTTTAAATATTTGAAGGAAACAATCCTGCCTAACGAAGAGAAAAATAATAAGTTAAAGATTTTAAATATTTGGAGTGCAGGATGTTCATCAGGTGAAGAACCATATACATTGGCTATGGTAATAGACGATTATTTTAAATTTTCTGCCGGTCAGTGGAAAATACAAATTCTTGCTACGGATATATCTGAAAATGTACTTTCAAAGGCGCGTGAAGGAATATATTCGGAAGAAAGTATAAAAAATTTGCCCGAATCATACAAAAAGAGATATTTTGAAAAGACAAAAGAAGGTAAATACCAAGTATCGTCGGAAATTAAAAAATATGTTACCTTTAAGGTGTTCAATTTAATGGATCCTATTGTTGATAAAAACAAATATGATGTTATATTTTGCAGAAATGTAATGATTTACTTCAATGCAGATACTAAAATTA
This sequence comes from uncultured Clostridia bacterium, assembly GCA_964421845.1. Classification (GTDB taxonomy): domain Bacteria; phylum Bacillota; class Clostridia; order Tissierellales; family Sedimentibacteraceae; genus Sedimentibacter. The sequence goes on along the minus strand of CAYQYY010000003.1, from coordinate 234,474 downwards.
ACATTGTAAATAAATTTTATGAAGCAACCAAATCAGGAGGATATTTAATGATTGGACATGCTGAGACAGTTCAAAGAAATAAATCAAAGTATCTTTATGTTAGCCCGGCAATATATAAAAAGGAATAACATATGATAGAAAAAAATATAAAAGTTTTAATTGTTGATGATTCCCTGTTGTTCAGAAATGTTTTAAAAAACGAGTTGAATCAGGATATACATATAGATGTGGTTGGGACAGCTGTTGATCCGGTTGACGCCATGGATAAAATTAAAGAACTTAACCCGGACATACTTACTTTAGATGTAGAGATGCCCAAGATGGATGGTTTAACATTTATTAAGAAGTTGATGGTTGAACATCCTGTGAAAGTTGTTTTGGTAAGTTCAATGAATATAAGTGTTTTTGATGCTCTTCATTCGGGTGCAGTTGATTTTGTTAAAAAACCTGATATGTCATCAGATAATAATTTACAGATGTTTTTTAGGGAATTAAAAACTAAAATAAAAATTGCTTCAATAGCAAAGTTAGTAACATATTCAAGTGTAAAAAAAGAAGAATCACTTATTGAGAATGACAAGATTAGTATACCAAAAAAAGAAACACAAAAGGTTTTAAGAACTACAGAACAAACAATAATAGCAATCGGTGCTTCAACAGGCGGAACCGAAGCAACCCTTAAAATCCTTAAAGAGCTTTCTAAGGAGGTTCCTGGAATATTGGTAACTCAACATATGCCTCCCGGATTTACAAAAATGTATGCGGATAGGTTAAACAAAATATGCAGCATAGAAGTAAGAGAAGCTGCTGATGGAGATAGGGTAGAAACCGGACTTGCATTAATTGCGCCGGGTGATAAACATATGAGATTGAAAAAAGATACAAAAGGATATTATGTATCTTGTAAACCCGGGGATAAGGTAAGCGGTCATTGTCCTTCAGTGGATGAGCTTTTTAACTCAGTTGCAGAAACAGCAGGTAAAAATTCTGTAGGTATTATACTTACAGGAATGGGTAAGGATGGAGCACAAGGTCTCATGAATATGAAAAAATTCGGTGCTTATACAATCGGGCAAGATGAAAAGTCCTGCGTAGTTTATGGAATGCCTATGGTGGCTTACAATATAGGTGCAGTACAAATTCAAGCATCAATTGATAATATTGCCGAAATATTAATAAAGCATTTAAATAAAATATAAATAAGTAGTACAAATGAGAATAACACTGTGTTGTTTTCAGGAAAGGAGAAATTTATGTCATCAATATCAAACAGCATATATGGTTCAACAGCTAACAAAGGTGTTGGTGGTTTATTGTCGGGATTGGACACAGATGATTTAGTTAACAAGATGACGGCAGCCACTAGAAACAAAATAAACAGACAATATCAAGCAAAGCAAAAATTATTGTACAGACAGGAAGCATACAGAGAAATCAGCTCAAAGCTTAAAACTTTCAGTGACAAATATTTTTCATATGCATCAGGATTAAAAACCAATATTTTGAGCGCAGGCTTTTTTGAAGCATATACCTTTAAGTCTTCTTCAAATTATGTTAATGTTACAGGGAATGCAGAAAATATAAAGAATTTTTCTATTAATAATATTTCACAAGTTGCTACTGCAGCAACATATACATCAACTGTATCGGCTTCAAGTACTTCAATCAGTTCTGATTATGATATTAAGGGTAACGTATCTGCACTAATTGGTGCAACTATGAGTATAAAGCTTGATGATAAAATTTATAATTTGAAATTGGATGATGAATTTATTGAAGATAATAAAACTTTATCTGTTAATGATGTTGTTGATCAATTAAATAAACAACTTGCTACAATTGAGGGAAACGAGACACTTGACAAATTAAAATACACTTCTGATGGCAATAAAATAAAGTTTAACACTTTAGATGGAAGGACAACGGCAACCTTAGTAGCAGCAAGTAACAGCATAACTAACATATTAAAGATGGAAGTTAATACAACTGCAGAAACAAAGGGAGTAGATATTGTTTTAGAAGATTTAGTAAGGGATACAGCAGAGGTTTTTTCTGATCCTTCAAACTATATAACTTTTGAATATAATGGATTAACCAAGAAAATTAACTTAAATGATGGATTAACAAACGGAACAAGTTTGGAGACTTATTTAAAAACTAAATTAGATGAAGCCTATGGTGCAGGAAAAGTCACTGTGAATTTTGATGAAATAGATAATAAGTTTACTTTTATGATTTCAGACAATATCAATAACACTTTAAGAGTTAGTGGAATTAGCAGTGAGCTTAGTAGGATGATAGGTATTGAATCTGGTGACGGTAATAGATTAAATACATCAGTTGCTATAAATAGTATAAATAATTTAAAAGGGTTAGCAGACTATTCAATAACTGTTAATGGTAAGTTAATTAATATAGATGATACTATGTCTATTAATGACATTATGAAAAAAATAAACAGTGAATCTGATATAAATATTACATATTCTTCTACAACAGATAAATTTATTATTAAGTCAAAAGAAACCGGTGAAAATTCAAAAATTAATATTTCAGGAGTATTAGCTGATAAGCTTTTTGGAACCAATATCACTAATATAACAGGGCAAGATACAAAAATGAATATTACTATTAATGGACAAAATGTGGATATTACTCGTAGTACTGATAATTTTGCTATTGATGGAATAAATATTGAATTGAATGAAAAAGCAGCAGGAAGCGTTGTGGTAGGTTCGCCTATAACCTTTGATGTTACTAACAATGTCGACGATGTTGTAGAAAAAGTTAAGAAGTTTATTGATGATTATAATGAAATTATAACTTTGATAGGAATTAAGACAAAAGAAAAGCCAAACAGCAAATACCCACCATTAACGCCTGACCAACAGGAAGAAATGAAAGAGAAAGAAATTGAGAATTGGAATAAAGAAGCCACAAAAGGTGTGTTGTTCGGTGACAGAAAAATGACGGCTCTTCTTTCTGATTTAAGAATAAGTCTAATGGGTAAGACTGACGTAAGCGATTTGGCTTTATCAAACATTGGTATATCGGCTGCTGCTATGGACACTAGCGGAAAATTGGTGTTAGACGAAAAGAAATTTAAAGAAAAATTAATGGAAAAACCTGATGAAATAATAAGATTATTTACAGGTACGAAAAGCGATGAAGGTTCAAAGCAGGGATTAGCTATTCAGGTTAGAGACATACTATATAAGAACATAGGAGCTTTTGGTAACTCGGGTGTTCTTATTGACGAAGCCGGCTTAGATGGTGGGTTAACATCAGATAAGAATAATATTTCCAAGAAAATAAAAGAACATGATGATAAGATGGAAGCTTTGAAAAGAGCTTTAGAAGTAGAAAGAAAAAGATATTGGAATCAATTTTCGGCATTAGAGCAATCTTTAAATAAACTTAATGCTCAAAGCTCATGGTTAACAGATATGATGGGATAAGAAAGGTGATATAATGTTGAATCCATATGAACAATACAAAATAAATTCTATAAATACTATGACAAAAGGTGAGTTGCTTTTAATGATATTTGATGAATTAATTAAGAAGCTTAACTACAGCATAGTACTAATAGAAAACAAGGATTTTGACCAATCGAAAATATATTTAGATAAAAGTAAAAAAATAATTAATTATCTTATAGCTACATTAGATGAGCAATATGAGATTACTTCAAATTTGAGAGAATTATATATGTTTTTTATTAAGGAATTGATTAAGGCAGCCGGCTATAATGACCCTAAGTATATAAATGAAATAATGCCTATGATAAAGGATTTGCGAGATACATGGGCAGAAGCGGATAAAATAGCTAAGGCATCTAAGAATTAACGGTGATTTATGGACGTGTTATTAAATAGTAAATTAAAAGCAGTTAATGAACTAAAAGTATTTACTGAAAAAATTATAAAGGTATCATTAAAAACGGAATACGATAAAATAAACTCTATGATTGAACAAAGACAAGCGTTTATTGAAAAAATTAATTCTATTAATGAAAAATTAAACGAAAGCTGCTTTGATGAAACAAATGAAACAAAAGCTATAAAAAAAGAGATAAGAGCTACCTTCAAGGAAATTGCAGATATGGACAACATAATTCGCAAAAATATCAGTGATGAGTTAAAAGAAGTAAAAAAGAATTTGAGTAAGTCGGATAATTCACAATCAATAAGCATTAAAGCATGATGAACAGGCTTAATTGCCTGTTCGTTATATTAGTACTTACAGTATAAATATTTATTAAAATTATCCGATATATAGTCAACAATTAAAATTATGGAGGTAATTATATGGTTAAAAGTGTTAATTCATCTAAGAGTATTTCAACAAAGAGCATTACATTTAAGATAACGTTTTCAATTTTTATAGTATGTTTTATTGCATTACTTCTGACAGGATTAATCATAGGAACTACAATTAATAATAGATTTATAGAAACTAAAAAGATAGTATTAAATGAAACATCTGAAAGCGTAGGAAACAAATCAGAAGCTTTTTTTGAAAGGTATATAGCTATTGTACAACAAATGGCTCAGGATAAAAATTTACAAGATTTCATGGTTAATGCAAAGGGATGGAGCACATTAAAGCAAACTGAAGGCTATATGACTGCAGCTAAAACCACTGAAGATACACAAAAATCAGATCCTAATGTAATTTTAACTGCCTATATAGCTGAGGAAGATTATTATCTTGCATCTCCAACCATTGTTGCTAATTCCGGATATGATGTGACTTCAAAGGAATATTATAAAGCAATTACAGAAGACATGGTCTGGATAACTGACCCATATATTGATGCAATTACAGGCGGTGTTGTTATTACTATTTCAGCACCTGTAAAAGTTAACAATAGAACAGTAGGTCTTGCTGCTGTTGATATAGCAATAGACAAATTAACTACTATGGTTAATGATCATAAATTAGGCAGCTCGGGATATTTTTCTTTGCTAACTAAAAATAATATTATTGCAGCTCATAAGGATGAATCATTATTATTAAAAACTGTTAATGAAATAGGAGTGAGTAACAATATTATTCAATCAATCGGTAATAATGACAACAATGTTGTTGAGTACACGTATAATAACGAAAAAGTATTAGGAAGAAGTGTGCAAATAGGCAATACCGGCTGGAAGATTCTATCATCATTTCCGAAAGATGAATTTATGTCTGACACAATGCAGCTCATATTTACAATAGTATTTGTGTTCTTAATAGTGCTGATTTTATTGTTGGTTGTTTTAACTATAGCTATTAAGAAAATGACAAAACCTATTAAAAATATAACCAACATTACAAATAAGTTAGCTCAAGGTGAATTGGACGTAAACATTGATGTGAAGAGTGATGATGAGTTAGGAGTTCTTGCGGATTCTATTGAAAGCTTAACTGTACGATTAAAATCATATATAAATTATATAGACGAAAGTGTTGACGTGTTAAATGATTTAGCAAACGGAAATTTAGTGATGGATCTGAAATATGATTATGAAGGAGAATTTGCTAAATTGAAATTAGCTTTACTTCATGTATCAGGAACTTTAGCAGATACAATCGGAAAAATAAAGGATTCATCGGTTTTTATTAACATAAATGCTACACAAGTTTCAAACGGAGCTCAAATTCTTGCTCAAGGCACAACAGAACAAGCAAGTGCAATAGAGGAATTATCTGCTGAAGTAAATGAAATTTATCATACGATTGCAAATAATGCAGAACATGCTGAAAATGCAGGTACAAAAGCATTAGAGGCTTCTAAAGAAGTAGAACAAGGCAATGTACATATGAGAGAGATGCTTACTGCAATGGATGAAATAAGTGAATCTTCAAATGAAATAGGAAAAATAATTAAAGTAATTGATGATATCGCATTCCAAACAAACATTTTAGCATTAAATGCAGCAGTTGAAGCGGCAAGAGCAGGTTCTGCAGGCAAAGGCTTTGCAGTTGTTGCTGATGAAGTAAGAAACTTAGCAGGAAAATCTGCTGAGGCAGCAAAACAAACTACAGCGTTAATAGAAAATTCTATTAATTCGATTTCAAAAGGAACTATGTTAGCGGACAAGGCAGGTAAATCTTTGTCAGGTATTGTTGACATTACAAACAAAACTAATGAGTTAATCAGTGAGATTGTAAATGCATCAGCTCAGCAGACTGTTTCAGTGAATCAAATAAGAAGCGGAATCGAACAAATTTCTTCAGTAGTTCAACAAAATGCTGCAACAGCTGAAGCAAGCGCTGCAAACAGCGAAGAGCTTTCAGGACAATCACAAGTTTTAAACGATTTAATAAGTAAATTTAAATTTAATAAGGGAGTAGAAGAGGCATTTTAAAATTGGGGGCATTCTGCCCCCAATTTTTATTGTGCTTACTGTATAAGCGACAAACATCAAAGTAAAATTTGGGGTGTCTGCTTATTAGAGTAAATTTTCAAATAAATACGCCGATAATAAATAAAATAACATTTTTTCGGAGGCAATATGTTAAAGAAGTGGGGAGCAAAGAATAAACTTAAAATTAATTACAAAAAAACAAATGGTAAAAAAAGCATAAAAACTCAAATATTCAAAAGCTATATATCATTAATAATTGTTGTAGTTGTTATTTTAGGCGGTATATCATCTTTTCAGAATTATAGAACTACCTTTGACACCTTAGAAAATACCATGGTAAATTTGGCTGAAGTATCATCAACTGTTATTTCTAATAAATTGGAAATTTATAAGTCTGTAGCAGCAGACCTTGGATTGAATCCTGTATTGTCAAATTTTAAAATCAATAAAAATGAAAAAGCTAAAATTGTTAAACAAATAGTAGATATGTATGGTTTGTTAGATGCATATAACGTATCTTCTATGGGCACAGGCGAATCACCTGTAACCGGTGAATTATATATGGTTAGTGATACAGATTATTTTCTTGCAGCTATGGAAGGAGAAATATTTATATCTGAGCCTTCAATGAATAAAAAGCTAAAAAAATATACTTTTACAGTATCAGCCCCAATTTGGAAAGATGGAGTATATGGATCCGATGTAAACGGGGTTGCAGTAATAGTGTTAGACGGTCAAATTTTATCGGATATAGCTTCATCAGTTAAAATTGGTGAAAAAGGTTATGGATTTATTTTAAATAAACAAGGATTGACAATCGGACATCCTGATTATGACAAAGTTTTAGACGGAGAAAATATAATAGCTTCATACGAAACCGATGGCAGTAACAAATCAATTGCTGTTACAGAAAAAAAGTTATTAAACGGTGAAATTACTTTTGGCGATTATAATTTAAATAATCAAACAAATTTGATATCTTATTATCCTATTGAGGGAAGTAACGGCTGGGGATTTTTTGTCAGCGCACCTCAATCGGAATATTTAAGTTCAACATATGTAAGTTTGTTTACCATATTATTAGTATCTATATTATCTGTTATCGCAGCATATTTAGTAGGAAAAAACACAGCAACAAAAATAGCAGACCCCATAATTCTTTGCGCTGAAAGACTTCAAAAACTATCTGATGGCGATTTACATACTGAAATTGAAAGAACCGACAGAGAAGATGAAATAGGACAATTGCTTAAATCCTTAAACAGAACTGTAAAAGGGATGAATTTAATAGTAACTGATATGTCTTTTCATATGAGTGCCATAGCAGAAGGGGATTTTTCTAAAAATATGGACATTGAATACAATGGAGACTTAAATTCAATAGCTGTATCAATGAAAAAAATCAGCGACTTTTTAAATGTTGTAGTAAGACAGGTTAATGAAAGCGCAGAACAGGTTTCAAGCGGAGCAGAGCAGGTTGCAGGCGGTGCACAGGCCCTTTCTCAAGGAGCAACAGAGCAAGCAAGCTCAGTAGAAGAACTTTCCGCTACCATAGGAGATATATCAGAACAAATTAATAACAATGCTTCCTTTGCCAATAAAGCAAATGAAGCATCTGTTGAGTCGTCTAAGCAGGTTGCAATTGGAAATAACCATATGAAGGAAATGAATGAAGCAATGTTGAACATAAATAATTCTTCAGCTGAAATAGCCAAAATAATAAAGGTTATAGACAGCATTGCTTTCCAGACAAATATTCTTGCATTAAATGCAGCGGTAGAAGCAGCACGAGCAGGTGCAGCCGGTAAAGGGTTTGCAGTTGTTGCTGATGAAGTAAGAAACCTTGCAACTAAAAGTGCAGAAGCAGCAAAAAATACAACAGCACTTATAGAAAACTCTATTGCAGCAGTAGAAGTAGGAGCTAAAATTTCCAAAGAAACTGAGAAAGCATTAGACTTAGCCGTTGAAAAAGCTAACGAAACGGCTAATATGATAGAAAAAATATCTATAGCATCTACACAGCAAGCAGAAGCAGTGTCCCAAGTATTGTCAGGAATGGAACAAATTTCATATATAGTTCAATCAAATTCCGCAACCTCAGAAGAAAGTGCAGCAGCAAGCGAAGAATTAAGTGCTCAAGCTCATACATTGAAAGGTCTTATCGAAGGAATAAAGCTTAAGGACATAGAAACCACATTTGAAATTGCATAAGTATCTAATAGCACTAAATAGAACCAATTAAATACAACCTTTAGTTGGTTCTATTTAATATATTAAAGTAAAGTTATTGAAATATTAGCCGATATATATATATATGAGTAGCTCACAAGTAATTTTAACTCAATAATTAATTTTGTTATAAAACAAATGGAGGCAAAAAGAAAAATGAAGTTAAAAAGAGCAACAAATAAAAGGGGAATTAAAAACAATAAAAGTATTAAGGGAAAAATGATGTCGGTTTTATTTATAGGGATAACCTTTTTATTATCATTAACCGGCGTCATAATCATTAATACTATAAATAATCGATTCACTCAAAATGAAAAGATAATATTGCAGGAAACTGCTAAGAGTATAAGTAAGGAAGCAGAATTGTTTTTCGAACGTTATGTTACAATAGCAGAGCAAATGACACAGGATAAAAATATACAAAATTTTTTGGTTGATGTAAGAACACGTAATGATATAGAGAAAAATGAAAGATTTAACATCGTAAGGAAAACACTTATTGATACTCAAAAATCACATCCAAATGTTATTTTATCTGCATATATAGCTGAGGCAAATCCATCATATTATGTTGACGATTTAAGCGGTGTGTCAGATACAGACTTTGACCTTACTACAAGAGATTATTATGTGACAGTTACAGACGGAGTGGTCAATATAACCGAGCCATATGTGGATGTGGCAACAGGAAATATGGTAATAACCATAACTGCACCGGTGAATGTTAATGGAAAAACTATTGGTTTAACCGGAATTGACATTACAATAGACGCATTATCACAGGTGGTAGGAGATTATAAATTAGGAAATAACGGATATTTTTCATTATTGACAAAGGATAATGTAATAACATCTCATAGAGATCCCGACAATATTTTAAAAGCTGTAAATGAAATTGGTGTTAGTAATAGCTTATTAAATTCATTAGCTAACAATAGTGAAGAGGTTGTTGAGTATTCATATAACAATGAAAGGTTTATGGGAAACAGTGTTATTATAGGTAGCACCGGTTGGAAGATAATATCAGCAATGCCAATGGACGAGTTTACATACAGCACAATTGAACTAATAAAATTAATTGTATTAATTTATATAATTACGATTATAATTTTATTAGCAACAATGTTTGTAATTTTAGGCATTGTTACTAAGCCAATTAAGAATATTACAGATATAACAAATAAGTTAGCAGCCGGAGAATTAGACGTTGATATTAATGTAAATAGCAATGATGAAATCGGAGATTTGGCAAAATCTATCAGCAGTTTAACAACCAGATTAAAATCATATATAGATTATATTAGTGAAAGTGTAAATGTATTAGATGAGCTTGCAGAAGGAAACTTAGTTATGGAGCTCAACAATGATTATACCGGAGAATTTGTTAAATTAAAAAATTCATTACTTCATGTTTCAGCCACTTTAACTGAGACAATAGGCAAAATTAAAAATGCCTCAGATTCAATAAATATGAGCGCTGAACATGTATCATCCGGGGCTCAATCACTTGCACAAGGAACTACTGAACAAGCAGGTGCCATAGAAGAATTATCTGCTGAAGTTAATGAAATTTATAAAACTATAGCTAACAATGCTGAATATGCAGAGAACGCAGGCAAAAAAGCTTTAGAAGCATCAGATGAGGTTGAAAAAGGAAACACCCAAATGAAAGACATGCTTAATGCAATGGATGAAATAAGCAATTCATCAAGTGAAATTGGGAAAATTATTAAAGTTATTGATGATATAGCATTTCAGACTAATATTCTTGCATTAAATGCTGCAGTTGAAGCAGCAAGAGCAGGTGCAGCAGGTAAGGGTTTTGCAGTTGTTGCTGATGAAGTAAGAAATTTAGCACAAAAATCAGCAGAGGCAGCAAAACAAACAACCGTTTTAATTGAAAATTCTATTAATGCAATAAATAAAGGAACAATATTGGCTGATGAAGCCGGCAAGTCACTATCGGGTATAGTAAGTAAAACGCAAGAAACAAACTATTTTATTAATGAAATTGTTAATGCATCAGCCCAGCAAACTGTATCTGTAAATCAGATAAGAAGTGGTATAGAACAAATATCTTCAGTTGTTCAACAAAATGCTTCAACAGCAGAAGAAAGTGCTGCAAATAGTGAAGAGCTTTCAGGTCAAGTTCATTTGCTTAACGATTTAGTAAATAATTTTAAAACTGAGACGACAAGTTCGTCTATATAAAATACATACATTTATGGAGGTAACACTATGGCATTATTATGGACTAAAAGTTTAGAGGTAGGAGTTGACCTTATTGACTCCCAGCATAAAAACTGGTTTGAAAAAGCCGATCAACTGTTTGAAGCCGGGAAAAATGGAAAATCAAAAGAATATATTATTCAAATGTTTGATTTTTTAGATGAATATACAAAGACTCACTTCAGGGATGAAGAAAAATATATGCAGAGAATTAATTATCCTGAATTACCTCAACAGAAGCAAATGCATACAGATTTTATTAAAAAGCTTTCAGAATTAAGAAAACAATATGAAACAGCCGGTGCAAATATATCAGTTATAATAAGTGCAAATCAGTTTATTTTAGACTGGCTTACAAAACATATTTCCAATGCAGATAAAAAAATAGGTGAATTTTCAAAGAAACTTTAATTCCTGAGTTTTTCTAATATTGAGATCACAATCTAAGAAGGATTCCAATAGTATTAAAAAAGAGCTGGTTCTTTAAAAAACTAGCTCTTTTAATTTGCCCCATATTTATTATGATATCCTTGATTATTATTTTATCGATATAAACTTTTCTCAAATCGTCATCAGGAATATTTATATATTTCCAAGGTAATACATAATTCGGCGCTAATCGATAATTTTTTTGACTTTGATTAGTGGTTATTACTTTAACGATGCACATTTACAAATTTTACCTTTTTGCGTCTAAATAACGAATATTAGTTGTAATATAATATGTAAAAAATAGATTTGCAAACGTTTAGTCAGCTTTTTTGCTTATTTGTGGCTTGACAAGCTAAAACCAAGGTGATAACATCAAAATATGAGTTAAAATTTTAACAAGGAGATAGGACATGAAAAGACTTAAAAAAGTGGTATCATTAATTTTAGCACTTGTTATGCTGATTTCATTAGCTGCATGTGCACCAAAAGAAACTGAAGTTCCTAAAGAACAAGATAAGCCGGCAGAAGAGGCCGCAATAAGTAAAGGTAATTTGACTCCAGGTACATATAATGGAGAATTTCAAGGTATGGGAGGAAAAGTAAAAGTACAAGTAACGGTAGATAAAGATAAAATAATTGATATTAAAGTACTTGATAACTATGAAACTCCCGGTGTAGGTACAGTAGCAATTGAAAAGTTACCTAAAGAAATAATAGAAAGACAGACACTTGAAGTAGATGCAATATCAGGTGTAACATTGACAAGTAACGCTATATTAGCTTCTGTTGAAGATTGCTTAAAACAAGCAGGCGCCCAGATAAATGCGTATAAATCCGATGCAGATAAAATTGTTAAGAAATATCCAAATGAATTAACAGCAGATGTTATTATTATCGGCGGTGGCGGTGCAGGCTTATCAGCCGCAGTAGCTGCTACTGATGAAGGATCAAGCGTTGTGGTTATTGAAAAGATGGGATTCTTAGGCGGAAACACCATAGTTTGCGGTGGAATCTATAACACACCTGATCCTGAACGTCAAAAGGCACAAGGAATAGAAGATTCTGTTGAATTATATGTTAAGCAAACTTATGAAGGTGGAGACAAAGTTGCAAATTTAGATTTAGTACAAACTTTGTGTGAAAATGCATATGATGGCTTACAGTGGCTTAAAAATATGGGTATGAAATTTGATGATAAAATTATTCAAGGAGCCGGATCTCTTTATCCAAGAACACATCAATCATTAGAGCCACTTGGAACAGGGTTTATCAATGCATATATGAGGACATTGGATTCAAGAGGAGAACAATGTAAAATACTTACCAATACAAAAGGCGAAAGCTTAATAGTTGATGGAGATAGAGTTGTAGGAGTTAAGGCAACCAATGAAGATGGTAGTGAATTAACATTGAAAGCAAACAAAGGTGTAATTATTACAACCGGAGGATTCGCAGGAAATATTGAATTAAGACAAAAGTATAATACTTCCGGAAAGTGGAGCGATTTAGGCGAGAATATACCGACTACCAATATGCCCGGGGTAACAGGAGACGGTATTAAAATGGCCTCTGAAGCAGGTGCTGACTTGGTAGATATGGAACAAATCCAATTATTATATTTAAGTATACCTAAAAACGGCGGTATTGCAGGTTTATATAATCTTGGAGCCGAAAATACCATATTTGTAAATAAAGAAGGAAACAGATTTGTAAGAGAAGATGGTAGACGTGACCTGATTTGTACAAATATACTTGCACAAACAGATGGACTTATGTACATGATTCACAGTGCAGATGTTTTACCTGATATCACAAAAGCTAAGACTCTTGAAGGAGTTCCGATGTCGGAAATATTAGAGAACAACACATATGGATGGCAAACAGGACAAACATTAGAAGAGCTTGCTGAAAAATTAGACATGCCTTCAGAAAACTTGATTGCAGCAGTAGATAAATATAATGCAGCTGTGGATGCAGGAAAAGATGAATTTGGAAGAGAGCTTTTGAAGAAGAAATTTGAAAATGGGCCATGGTATGCAGTTCCAAGAGTACCGGCTGTTCACCATACAATGGGAGGAGTAAGAATTGATTCTCAAGGTCATGCATTAAATGCTGATGGTGAAATAATTAAAGGACTTTACTGTGCAGGTGAAGTTACAGGTGGAATTCATGGAGCTAACAGACTTGGAGGAAATGCTGTAGTAGATACAGTAGTATTTGGAAAAATAGCAGGAACAAGTGCTGCTAAAGCCGAATAAATTTTTAACCAAATATTGTCAAAAAAGGATGGTTATATTAAACCATCTCTTTTTTTTATGCGTTCAGTGGGAGTGACAGTTTGGATGGGAAAGTTCGTTAAGGGCTTAGTATAAGACATTAGTGTTGTTTAGAGCTATTGTTAAAAAAATGTAACATAATAACTGTAAAAAGATTTAGTTATAATCCGATATATAGATTGTAATATATGAGTGATATTATAAAGAGAACAATTGAAGCGTGACGTCGCTGAAATTGCTTTGGAGGTTATCCGGTGTTAGTTTCAAACAACATTTCTTCGATAAACCTTTATGGTAACATGAAAAAGGTAGACAATAAACTACAAAAGAGCTGTGCAAAGCTTTCTTCTGGATATAGAATAAATCGTTCAGCGGATGATGCAGCCGGACTTGCAGTCTCGGAAAAGATGAGGGCACAAATCAGTGGTCTTTCTCAAGCTTCTCATAATATTGACGATGGCACAAGTTACGTTCAGGTTGCCGATGGAGCTTTACAGGAAGTTCAGAATATACTATTAAGGATTAGGGAGCTTTCAGTGAAAGCGTCTAATGATGTGTATCAAATTGAAGACAGACAAGCAATAGAAGATGAGGTTAAGCAGCTGAAACAGGAGCTAAGCCATATTTTTAACGATACTGAATTTAATAGCATAAAGGTTTGGGATCAGTATACAGATGTTCAGATTGGTGTGGAGAAGGTAACAGCCGTGACGGCAAATGTGCTTAATGCTAGCTATACACTTGATAACAATAATAAATACTCTGTTCCTGCGGATGGAACATATTTGTTGAAAGCTGACGAAAACGGAATAGTTGTAAACTGGAAGGCCTATAATGGCAATGAGTATAATTCTGATACCATATCATGGCCTGCAAATATAATAGGAAACCACAGCTTTAAGCTTTCAGATTATTTGGATTTGACAAAAAATCCAGAATTAATGGGCCTTGATTTTGATTATTCATATAGCGTTAATAAATTTGCCGAGCTTTCAGATGTAATTGCATCAATAAATGGTGGCAGTGTAAACAGCATTACAAGTAACAGTGTCGGCACAGAAATATTTACCGATGACGGAAATGCTATTGGAGGGATTTCTTTTTCAGCATCAATTCGTTATGAGGCGTTGCTGGCATCCGAAAAGGACTTTAATAATTATGATACTACATTTATTGAAAGTTCAATAGACGGAAGCTCTGATGAAAGTAATTTAATTCAGGAACCTACTGAATCCAACCCGACATTGAAATGGCAGCTTGAATTTAATATGCCAAATATCGGGACGGTAAAAGCTGAATCTTATAGTACAAACTATTTTAGTAACTGGAGGGATCCTGATAAAAAGTGGTGGGGTGAACATGAAGTTAATGGGAAAATGCAGGAATATACAAAGTTATATTCTCCTGTTGGTGATGAGGCTGATTTGAATTCTGTTGTATATTCCCTCAATAATGGTGCTGGAGTAAGTCTGCTGAATGATACTAATGGAACAGGCGGATATGTTTATGTTAATTTTAATTTGACTTCTGAATCTGATTATAAGATAAACTCTGGAGATTCTATAAGTTACAAATTAGTAGGAAATATAACCATGAGAATTGCTGTAGGAGCTTCGGATACAGTTGATACGATAAAAGATAAATTGTTAAATATAAAAGGTCTTGATATATATGCGGGAAATGAAAGTACTAATAACCCTTCATACACCTATACTTACATCAGTAGAGAAACGTTAAATGATGTAAAGGTAGATTCTCCGGTGTATGAAAAAAAGGATATAATCAATTTAGAAATACAATCCGGCGCAAACGAGGGAGAAATAATTTCTATAGATTATAATGCTCTAAGCAATAAAAAGCTTGGAATAAGCAATATTTCTGTTCTGACACGGGAAGATGCGAACAAAGCGATTTCCGCTATAGATGCTGCTTCAAAAATAATTTCCGGACAAAGAAGCGTATTCGGCGCTCTGCAGAACAGAATGGAGCATGCAAAAACTAATGTGGACAATACATATATAAATACCGTTGCTTCGGAAAGTCGCATAAGAGACATTGATATGGCCAAGGAGATGACATCATATATGAAGGAGCAGATTTTAATACAGGCAAATTATAGTCTTATGCCCCAAATGAAAGTTAAGTCTGAATCGGTACTTGCATTATTAAAATAGAAGATATATGCCGATATGCAATAAAACTATAGGATAAACAGAAAAGAGCTGGTTTAAACCAACTCTTTTATTCTTTTTCCCATTCATCAAAGCGCCTCATAATTTCATCATAGGTCTTATTGCATATATCAGGAAGCCCCGCACCATCATTCAATTCCAAACCTGCCGCTTCGAAACCTTTTTTAACAGCATTTCTAAGTAAAGGAATTTTTGATTTGTCTCCACTTGAAAGAGCTTTAGCCATATCCATAATTCTTGTAGCAACGGCATCAATTGAATATTCGCCGCCTTCTGCAATTGTCGCGGCAGCTTTTTGTGAATCTTCAACCGTAACATTCAATTTTTGTCCAAACAATGTTAAGTTAGAAGTTTCACCCTGTTTTGCAATCATTCTTCGGATTGTTTCTTTAAAATCATTTATTCTTTTTTCGTTATCTTCGATTAGATTATTAATTTCTATACTGTCATATTTTTTATTCTTTTTTGTTGAATTTACATTATTTATGTCTTTTTGATTAGAATTTTCTATAGCTTTATTATGCACTGTTGACGGATTAATGGAATTAACCTTATTAATCATTATTACCACCTCCTTATAATTATATATCGGCACACTTTTTAAGAAATTAATAAATTTAAGTTGATTTGTTAATAAACTTATTATATTTTTTGTCGATATGAATTATATAAATATTTAAACGGAAAATATTTGACGTAATATAGTGTAAAGCTTAGGGAGGATAGTAATGGGTAATGAATATGATTCTTTACATGAATTTGATAGATATAAAAAAGAGTTTAAAAATAGTATTCAAGAATTAATTAATCAAGGGTTAATACAAGAAGCTAAATATATGGTTGATGAATATGATAAAATTGTAAAAAATGATATTGAAGTTTTTTCCATAAGGGGAGTTATTAATATAATAGAAGGGAATCTTGATAGTGCAGAGAGGATACTAAAAGAAGGTTTAGAAATACAATCATTTAACTTTGATTTATTGTATAATTTAGCTTATGTGTATGAAATAGTTAAAAAGCATATAAGCGCATACAGATACTATGTTAAAGCTTTAAAAGTTGCTGATGATGAAATGAGCAGTGAAATAAATGAAAAGTTAGGGGAGCTTGAACGTATAAATATAGTTAAAGAATATATTTTAAGGAAAAAAGTTTTAGTGATTGCTTATATATTTCCACCTTTAGGCGGTTCCGGAGTTCAAAGGACTCTGAAGTTTGTAAAATATCTAAGAGAATTTGGATTTGAACCAGTGGTAATAACTGTTGAGAATTCGCAGTATCTACTTAAAGATGAAACTTTAAACAATGAAATTCCTGAAGAAATTGAAATAATAAGAATAGAAGAAAAAATAACAATGAACATTGATAATAATTTTATAAACAAGTTAATACAATTATTTTCCGTAGTTGTGAATGATAGTAAACTTATAAATAAATATATAAATACATTAAGCAGAGATAAAGAGAATGCAATTAAATATCTGTTGATTCCGGACTATAAAATCTTATGGGCAACTGAAGTGTTGGATAAAATAAATGAAAAGGTAGATTTCTCTGAAATAGATATTATATATACCACATCAGGCCCATATTCAAATCATATTATCGGTTATTATTTAAAACTATTACATAACATATCATGGTTAGCTGATTTTAGAGATGAATGGACTAATAATCCATATGTCAATTTTGATAAAGAAAGCATTTTTTATCAAATGAATTTTGCTATGGAAAATAATATTGTGCATTATGCAGATAAAATTAATTCAGTAACTCCGGTCTCAAAATTAAACTACGAAAAATTATTTGGTCTTAATTCATCTAAGGTACTGGAGATACCAAATGGATATGATGAAGAAGATTTTTCTTTATATAAATGTAAAAATGTTAAAAATGAAAAATTTACTATTATGCATAATGGACTACTCTATATGATTAGAACTCCATTAACTTTTATGAAAGCAATTCAGAATGCTTTAGAGAAGAATAAGATAAAAAGAGATAAAATTAAAATAATCTTTGGATTTACGGAGAATTTAAGCGATTGGCTAAAAATCAGAGATGATTTGGGATTAAATGATATTGTAGAATTCTTAGACTATATGCCACATAAAGAGAGTCTTATGTTAGCGGGTCAATCTGATGCATTATTATTGATAGTTGGATCAGGCGAGAAAAATAAATCAGTTTATCCCGGAAAATTATTCGAATATTTAAGATTATGTAAGCCAATTTTGTCTTTATCTCCTGAAGGTAGCGCTGTTGACGTGTTGCTGAATAATTTAAACAGGGGAATTAATGCTGAGTTTGAAGCAATAGACCAAATTGAGAATAGCATATTAAAATTGTATACTGACTGGGAAAGAGGTAATACTTCAAATTATCAAATAAGCGAAGATATTGAGAAATTTAGCAGGGTAAATCTGACTGAGGAGTTATCCAATGCATTTTCAGATATAATAAGTGAATTTAAAATTAAAACACCCTTAAAATTGAGTGAAAAAAACTCTAATTTTTACGATGATTTATTTGAAAGTGGTGGATGGAATGATATGTATTTTAAACATTATAGAGAGTCGCATTATTATAGAATTTGGCTAAGTGCTTTAGAGAAATTAAAACATATCACCTATCCTAATATTATAGAGATTGGGTGTGGACCAGGCCAATTTGCTAATTTATTATTTGATAGTGGTTTTAATAATTATCAAGGTATAGATTTTAGCAGTGAAGCAATTAAATATGCTAAAATTAGAAATAGTGAGTATAAGAATTTATTCAATATTGATAATGCCTATACATCAAACATTTTTAATACAGACTATAATACTGTGATAATATTTGAAGTTTTAGAGCATGTTGATGACGATTTAATTATACTGGAAAAAATTAGAAAAAATTCATTTGTTTTATTTTCAGTACCGAATTTTTATTCCGACGGACATGTCAGATGGTTTAATTCAAAGCAGGATGTTTTCCTTAGATATAAAAAATATGTTGAATATGAAGAAATACAAGAGCATTCTGTTGGCGGATTGAATAAGATATATTTAATATCAGGTAATAAAAAGTAGTAAAACAAGGTTATTAAATTATTTAAACATCTTAATTAGATATAATATGAGGTTAAACATGAATGAAAATTATTCAAATAAACATGAAATAAAAGATACAAGTATTGTAAATGTAATAGGATTAGGGTATATAGGTTTGCCTACGGCTTTAATGTTAGCATCTCATAATGTAAAAGTTGTGGGGAGTGACTATAATAAAAGTTTGATAAATTCTCTTAAAGAGGGTGAAATAACCTTTAAAGAAAAAGGATTAGATGATTTATTCAGAGATGCTCTTTGTAAAAATATTTCATTTTCAAATGAATATGTTAATACCGATATATATATAGTTGCTGTACCTACACCTTATGATAAAAAAAGTAAAAAAATTGATTCAACATATTTAATTAAGGCCATAAGGGGTATAGCGGAAATATGTTCTAAAGAAACAATAATAGTTATTGAATCCACAGTATCCCCGGGAACAATTGATAAATATATTAAACCGGAAATAGAAAAACAAGGGTTAGTATTAGGACAAGATATTCATTTAGTACATGCACCGGAAAGAATAATACCAGGCAATATGGTATATGAACTGAAACATAATACTCGTATAATTGGAACGGATAATATAGTAATCGGTAAGAAGATTAAAGAATTATACTCTTGTTTTTGTGAAGGAGAAATTATTATTACTAATATTCGTACTGCTGAAATGACAAAAGTAGTTGAAAATACTTATCGTGATATTAATATTGCTTTTGCTAATGAACTTGCTAAGATTTGCCGATCGGATAATATGGATGTTTATGAAATTATAAAAACTGCTAATACGCATCCTCGAGTTAATGTTTTACAACCTGGACCGGGAGTTGGCGGTCATTGCATATCGGTTGATCCATGGTTTTTGGTAGGAGATTATCCGGGACTTTCTAATATAATATTGGCAGCTAGAAAGATTAATGATTCTATGCCCGCATATGTTTTGGAAAGAACATATAATATTATGAAGGAAAACGGAATTTCTGATATAGATAGAGTTGGATTATATGGTTTAACCTATAAAGAAAATGTTGAAGATACAAGAGAAAGCCCTTCTTTACAATTAATAGATTTTATGATAAAACATTTAGCAAAACCGCTAAAATCATATGACCCATTTATAAAAAAAGAAATTGTAGAAAATCAATATAATAATTTTGATGATTTTTTAAATGAAATTGATTTAATAATTATTATGGTATCACATAATGAGATAATAGAAAATATTAGTAAACTAAAAGATAAAATTATTTTTGATACTAAAAATATTTGTTTTTTTGAGGGCACATATAAATTATAGGAGAATCTTAATGTACATAACACAATGTGTAATAGCGAAAAACGAAGAAGAAAATATTAGATATTGTCTGAACCACCTTAAGTCCGTCGTAGATGAGCAGATAGTGGTGGATACCGGCTCTTCGGACAGGACGGTGGAGATAGCAAAAGAAATAGGTGCTAAAGTATTTCATTTTGAGTGGAACGATGATTTTAGTGAAGCACGTAATTACGCTTTAGATAAGGCAAAGGGTGATTGGATTATATTTCTTGATTGTGATGAATATTTTGACGATAGTTCAGTATCCCTGATAAGGAAGTACATAGAAATAACAAATGGTGAAAAACATATTGACGGCATATTGTCTGAACTTATCAATATAGATAAAGATAAAAATATCATATCTATTGCTAAGAACATAAGTGCGAGAATTTTCAGAAACAAAGAAAATATCAGGTATAAAAACAAAATTCATGAGTTTCTTGCTGATTTGGAAAGAGAAGAATTCAACTTCTCTGTTGTTTGTTCGGATGGTAGTAAGGAATTTAAAATTCTGCATACAGGATATGATAAAACAGTGGTTAGGGAAAAAAATAAAAATGAAAGAAATATTACTATATTAAAGAAAGAACTTTCCGAAAATCCTGAGAATTTAAAATTGAATTTATATGTTAGCCAGTCTCATTACATGAATGGAGAGTATATGGAAGCTCTTAATTACGGGATGCAATCATTGAAATATATGGACAAATATAAAGAGGAAGATTATTATCCGATTATTTATAGAGTCATTATGTCAAGCATGTATTCTTTGTCTGTAACGTATGATGGAATAAAATCAATATTTGAACAAGCAATTAAAAAGTATTCATTTTACCCTGATTATTATATGATAATGGGTATGTCTGCACTACTATATGGCAGAAATGATGAAGCGGCAGATTTCCTGGAGAAATGTATATATTATTGCAATAATTATCACAGTAATGTTGAAAGCATTGCTATCGGTCAAATTAAACATGTATATAAGAGTTTGCTGAAAGCATATATGCTGTCCGGCAATAAATTTAAAACTGTTGAAGTAGCAACCGTACTTCTTAATACAGATAGATACGATTTTATAACTTTGACTGCACTGTTAGAAATTTTGTTAACGGTAGAAAATCAACGTGATATTATTAGTTTTCTAAGCAAGATATATGATTACAATAAGTTTAAGGATAAAATTTACCTGCTCAAAGCATGTAACAGCGTAAAAGCTGAAAGCCTGAGTGATTATTATAGGAGTATCTTAAATGAAAGTGAATTGGAAGTTTACAATAATTCAGGCTTATGCTGACATAGAAGGTCAGCAGCTTGTAATAAGCAGGATGTCAGAAATTGAAAAAATTCGTAATGATTTCGTATAGAAAAAAGCGTGGTAAGGAGAATGTAAATGTATATATCGCAATGCTTAATCGTAAAAAACGAAGAAGAAAATATTGAACACTGTCTTGGGCATCTTAAATCTGTTGTATCTGAGCAGATAGTGGTGGATACAGGCTCAACAGATAAAACGGTGGAATTGGCGGAAAAAATGGGTGCCAAGGTGTTTCATTTTGAATGGATAAATGATTTTAGTGCTGCCCGTAATTTTGCCATAGACAAAGCAAAGGGTGATTGGATAATATTTCTCGACTGTGATGAATATTTTTCGGATGACTCTGTACCGAAGCTTAAAAGATACATAAAGATGTGGGATAAGAATAAGAACATAGATGCCATTATGTGCCAGATGGTCAATATAGATAAAAACAATAATCTCATAGCCGTCGTTAATAATATAAGTCCGCGTATATTTAAAAATAAAAAAAACATGAGATATAGAAACAAAATTCATGAAGCGCTATATAACTCATATATGAGAGGCGGTACCCTAACTGTTGGTGACGCCGGCAATGATATTGTAATATATCATATGGGTTACGATAAAGAAATAGTTAATGAAAAAAACAAGATTGAAAGAAATATAAGCATGCTTGAATCATCTATTCTTGAAAGTCCTGAAGATGCAAAGCTGCACTATTACTTGTCCAATGAATATTTTAGAGTGGAAAAACATAAAGAGGCTGTGAAATCTGCTCAGGAATCCCTTAAGTATAAAAATGAAAGTGTAAGAGAATTTTATTACTCTCTCATATATCGTAATATATTGCGCAGCATGAATGGAATGCATTCATCATTATTGGAAATGAAGCAAGTGTTTGACGAAGCGGTTGAGAAATATCCCGAATATCCTGACTATTACTACATAATGGGACTTGCTTCATTAAGAGAAAATAATCATATTGATGCAGTAATATATCTTGAAAAATGTATTAAGCTATGCAACAATTACAAAATGGATGTTGAAAGCAATTCAGTGGCAAATATAGAGATTGTATACACAGCACTTGTTCAGGCTAATATTTTGGCAGGAAACAAACACGGAATTGTGGAGCTCTGTACAGCCATTCTGAATGTCAACAAATATAACTATCAGATTCTACGTGTACTTATAAATACATTCCTGACTGTGGAGATGGAAGAAAGCATTTTTGAATTTTTCCGGAGAATTTATGACTATGACAGCTTAAAGGATAAGCTTTATCTTTTGAAGGCAAGTGAACAAAACAACAATGATAAGCTTGTGGAAATGTACAAGGGGATTATGAGTGGAGATGAGCTTAGAATTATTGAAAATAAAGAAAATTAATTTTGTGGAAAAATTTTTAATAAATTACTAAATTTTTTTTTTAATGCTCCGATATATGTTTTGTAACGGTAATTTATTTTTAGCACTTGAGCTCAATGTTGAAAATAAATACTAAAAATAAAAATAGGGAAGGATCCCGATAAAATTACACGGAGGTAATTATGAGAATACAACACAACTTAAATGCTATGAACTCCCTTAGACAGTTGGGAATGAACAACACAAACACAGGTAAGAACTTAGAAAAATTATCATCAGGCTACAGAATCAACAGAGCAGGCGATGATGCTGCAGGATTAGCTATATCAGAAAAAATGAGAAGCCAGATAAGAGGTCTTGATATGGCTGCTAAAAACTCAGAAGATGGTATATCATTAATTCAGACAGCAGAAGGCGCTTTGAATGAAACTCATGCAATTCTTCAAAGAATGAGAGAATTGGCAGTTCAGGCCGCAAATGATACTAACACTAGTGCAGACAGAGGACAACTTCAGAAAGAAGCCAATGCTCTTTTAGAGGAAATTGACAGAATAGCAAAAAATACTGAATTCAACACACAAACATTAATCGATGGAACAAAAGCATCAACAACTTCTGCATTTACTCTTCAGGTTGGAGCTAATGAAAGTCAGACTATAACAGTAGGTTTTGCTGATATGAGTGCGACAACAGGTTTAAGCATAAGCCAAGGCAATATTTCATTTGCTACAAATGCTTTAGCAGGTACTTCTATAAGCCATATTGATGATGCTATTAAATTAGTTTCAGATGAACGTGCAAAAATGGGTGCTTTACAAAACAGACTTGAACATACTATCAACAACTTGAACGTTACTTCTGAAAACTTATCAGCTGCTGAATCTCGTATAAGAGACGTTGACATGGCTAAAGAAATGATGCAATATACAAAGAATAACATTCTTACTCAAGCTGCTCAAGCTATGCTTGCTCAAGCTAACCAACAGCCACAAGGCGTATTACAGTTATTACAATAATTAAAACTTTTATAAGGGGTGGAAACCCCTTATTTTTTTAAAAAATATAGGGATACATATAAATTTTATGAAAAATGTGTCGATATTATAATAGTATCGACAATTTTTTTATGGAGTCCAGATATGGAGAAAATGAATAACGACAAAATGACGAAGTTAACTCCCATGCTAAAAAGATTTATTATGGTTGCTTTAGTTAGTACCTTAATAATAACTTTTTCGATAATACGTATTATAAGGGGACATGAAATATCTAATAGCGAGTGGATGTTAACATTGCTTAACTTTATCTTGATTGCAATAATTATAGCACTTTGTTTTGTAATAATTAATAGTTATAAATTGGTTAAAAGATATATAACGAATAAATTTAAAAACTTAGATCAATCCGATATGTTATCTAATATGAGAAATAAATTTAAATTTATAGTGGATGCAGAAGACCATATTATCAGTAATAAAGAAAAAAAATATGCACTTGCCCATTATGATATAAATAAATTCACTATAATAAACAACAGCGTTGGTTATAAAATCGGTGATGAAATACTTAAGCATATATGTATGATTTTAAATGATAATTTTGTTAATGAAGTTTCCGGCAAAGCCGAAGGAGATAATTTTTTCGTTTTATTTGAATATTCTGAATATGATGAGTTAATAAGTAGGATTACAAGTATTACCGAAAAAATTGAAAGCTTGGATATATGGAATGAAGTAAATATAAAACCGGCAATTATTACAGGTATATGCTTTATAGATAATAAAAATATTGATGTTCGTTCAGCCATCGATAAGGCAGCTTTTGCCAAAGGCGATTTAAAAAACGGATATAAAAGTAGTTATGCTGTTTATAATGACAGCATTGGTAATAGTTTAATTGAAATTAAAAAATTAGAAGACGATATGCATAGAGCTTTGCAAAAAAATGAATTTAAGGTTTATATACAACCTAAGGTGGATTTAAAGACCGGAGAAATTTCCGGTGCGGAAGCATTAGTAAGATGGGAACATCCTGAGCTCGGACTTTTAAAACCAATCAGATTTATACCTATTTTTGAAAAGAATGGTTTCATAGTAAAATTAGATAAATTTGTTTTTGAACAGGTTTGTATACATTTAAGAAATTGGATTGACTTAGGATATGACGTTTCCCCGATTTCAGTAAATGTGTCCCGAATACATTTTTTAAACAATAAATTTGTATCTGATTATAACAGTATAAAAGAAAAATACAGAATACCTGATAATCTGATAGAAATTGAAATTACAGAATCAGTTGTATTCAACAATGAAAATGAAAATGAAGTATTTACTGTAATGCGAAAATTTAGAAATGATGGATTTGAAATATCTATGGATGATTTCGGCTCAGGATATTCATCCCTTGGTTTGTTGAAGGACATGCCCATAGATACCCTCAAATTAGACAGAATATTTTTGGATAATATAGGTGATTACAGCTCACAAATAATCGTTAACAACATTGTAAATATTGCTAAAAATTTAAATTTAAACGTGGTATCTGAAGGTGTTGAAACAAATATGCAGTTAGATTTTTTAAGGGATATTGGTTGTGATATGGCTCAAGGTTTTATTTTCGAAAGACCTATCCCTATATCAGATTAAGAAGAGCTTATAAAAAGCGGTAGAAAAACATATCCGCTTACAGTATTGGAATAATTTATTAAATAATACAATGTTAGGAGATAAAAAATGAAAAAGTTGAAAATGAACGATACAAAATCTAACAGTATTAAAAAACAGCTCATAATATGGGTAGTTTCATTAGTTGTTGTTACCATAATATTAATATCCGCATTATCTGCATATTTAGGTTTTAAATTTGCTACAGGTGCTTTAAAGACGGCTGAAATTATAGTTTTTGGTTTATTATCGGCTTTTATGATAATTATCTCTTTCGTTTTGGCGATTAAATTAACTGATCGTATAGTAAATCCACTTAATAAGTTTTCAGAAAGATTAGAAGCTTTAGCTAAAGGTGACATACATACAGAAGTTAAAGAAATAGACAGGAATGATGAAATAGGATTGTTAAGCAAGTCAATAAACAATATTGTACAAGAATTAAAATCCATATTAAATGAATTGACTGAAAACCTGATTGCATTAGATGAGGGTGATTTTACTCTATCAATAGAAAGGGAATATCCCGGTGAGTTTAAACAGTTAGGTGAAGCTGTAAATCGTATTAACTTAAGGTTGAACAGATTAATGGCAAGGATAATGGATAGCTCAGAGCAGGTATCAACAGGAGCTTTGCAGGTAGCAGAAAATGCTCAGGTTTTATCTCAGGGCACAACAGAACAGGCAAGCTCTATAGAGGAGTTAGCAGCAACTATTAATGAATTATCCGAACAAACAAATCAAAATGCTAAAAATGCAGAAATAGCAAAATTAAGTTCAGAAGAAACTTCAATTGAAGTTGAAAACGGAAACCGCCATATGATTAATATGGTTAAAGCGATGGATGAGATTAAAGGAACATCAATAGAAATATCAAAAATAATTAAAACAATTGACGATATTGCTTTCCAAACAAATATACTTGCGCTCAATGCTGCGGTAGAAGCGGCAAGGGCAGGTTCTGCGGGAAAGGGCTTTGCAGTTGTTGCAGATGAGGTTAGAAATCTTGCTTCTAAGAGTTCGGAAGCTGCTAAAAATACAACCCAGCTAATTGAAAGATCATTATCGGCTGTTGAAAATGGTTCTAAAATAGCATATGAAACAGAAGAATCACTAAAAGTGATAGTTGAAAAAGTTAAAACAACTGTAGAGCTTGTTGAGCAAATTGCTGAAGCGTCCGGGCAACAAGCGGTAGGAACTTCGCAAGTTTCAGTTGGAGTTGATCAAATCTCTGTAGTTGTTCAAACTAATTCGGCTACTTCAGAAGAAAGCGCCGCAGCAAGTGAAGAATTAAGCGGATTGGCGCAGGTACTAAAGGGATTGGTTGATGGTATCAAGCTTAAAAAACTAACAAGTTATATCATAGATTAAATATAAATGACAAAATATAATAAGAAAGAGGTATCTTTATGGCATATAATTGGGACAAGGCATTAGAAACAGGTAATTTAATTATTGATGAGCAACATAAATCAATAATAAAGGCAATTAACGATTTGTTAGATGCATGCAGTATGGGAAAAGGAAGGGTTGAAGTTGAAAAAACTCTTAAATTTCTTAAGGATTATGTAGTTAAGCACTTTAACGATGAAGAAAAGCTTCAAATAAAGTCAAATTATCCGGACTATAAGGCTCACAAGGAAAAGCATGAAGCATTTAAGAATACTGTTGATGATATATATCAGGAATTTAAAGAAAATGGAGCAAGCATAGGACTTGTTGCTAAGGTTAACATGTCTATCGGCGGCTGGCTTATTAATCATATAAAATCCGAAGATAAGAAGGTTGCAGAGCATATAAAGGCAAATAAATAACAGGCGTAGCTAAAGGTGGCATCTGATGTCATCTTTTTTCTTGACAAACTTTATTTAAATAATAATATATAGTTAGTATTAATGTAAAATTAAGATTTAGGAATTATTATAGGAGTATGTGATCCTTCGGCTTCGCCTCAGGATTGACAAATGGAGGTATTTATGAGGATATTAATCGTTGAAGATGAAATAAAAATTACTCAGGCGCTCAGTTACTTGTTTGCAAAGCAGAAAATTGATGTTGATATTGCTAATGATGGAGATGAGGGACTTATTCTGTCTGAGAAGGATATATATGATGTTATTGTTCTTGATATAATGCTTCCCGGAGTAGATGGAATCGAAATATTAAAAGCAATAAGAAAAAATGGAATAAAAACCCCCGTAATAATGCTTACGGCGAAGGATACTGTTGATGACAGGGTTTTTGGGCTTGAAACCGGCGCCGATGATTACTTGGTTAAACCATTTGCGACTAAGGAGCTTATAGCAAGGGTAAAGGCGTTATCACGAAGGAAAAGCACAGAATATGTAGGCGAAATTTATGAATTTGAAGATATTAAATATGATGTAAAAAATTATCTTTTATATATTGGAAGTGAAGAATATAAACTACCTTTAAAGGAAGCAATGCTTATGGAAATGTTCATTAAAAAACCGAGACAGGTTTTTACAAGAGAACAAATTATAGATAGAATTTGGGGACTTGAGGCGGATATTTTAGAAAGCAATATTGAAATATATGTGCATCATTTAAGAAAGAGATTGGATGAAACTAAGGCAAAAATAGAAACTGTCCGCGGTGTGGGGTATATGCTCAAGGAGAAATAATATGTTTAGAAGGTTACATTTTAAATTAACAGCTTATATGGGTTTAATATTAGTTGTATTTATGATTTTCATAGCAGCCGGCATATACAATTTTACACGCATTGTTTTTGAGGATGGCAATAAAGAATTAATGCGTTCTGAAGCTCTTAGAGTATATGCATATAAAAATTCTTCGTACATGAATTTCAGCATAAGCGGAAGTTTCGGAATTGAAAGGATTGGACCAAGCATTACTTTTATTGGGCCACAAAGGTTGGATGCCTGTTATGTAATGTATAATGAAAATATGGAAAGGGTTTTAGCTGATGAAAATGAAATTGCTATTGCCGATGAAATAAGCCATCTTGCAGTAAAATCTTTCGAAGAACAAAAAGATTCATATACATTGAGAAGAGTAGGAAGGTTTAATTACAGGATTTATACAAGGTATTTTAATGATTTTAACGGACGTAACGTTGTGCAGGTTTATCAAAACACTGTAAATGAAGATATTTTGTGGTCATTTTTAAAAACAGTACTGTATGTTACAGGATTAAGCGGGACTGCAATTTTATTATGTATTAGCTTTATGTTTACCGGTCAGGCAATAAAACCTATAAGGGATACATGGATCAGACAAAAGGAGTTTGTTGCGGATGCATCTCATGAGCTTAGAACTCCGCTTACTGTAATACAAACAAACTTAGATGTTGTATTGTGTGACAATGAGGGAACTGTTGAAGAAAATGAAATGTGGCTCGACAATGCATACTCTGAAACGAGGGTTATGGCTAAATTAATCGATCAGCTTTTGATTTTAGCAAAGGCAGATGCCAATGAAGAAAAATTAACTATTTCTGAATTTTCATTATCTGAAGTTGTTGAAAATGTGTGTCAAAGCATGGAGGTAATTGCCAAGAAGAAAAATCTTAATTTTTTAGTTAACATAGAAGATAATATTAAATTAAAGGCGGACTACGATAAAATCAGAAGGTTAGTCGTAATATTAGTGGATAACGCCGTTAAATATACCGAAACAGGAAAGGTTACAGTAAGTTTATATACAGAAAAAAACAGAAAAGTATTTTCTGTTGAGGATACGGGAATAGGAATAGCAAAAAAAGATTTAGACAGAATATTTGACCGTTTCTACAGAGCAGACAAAGCTCGCCATCGTGAAGGCGGAACAGGGCTTGGCTTAAGTATAGCAAAGTGGATAGCGGATATTCATAGGTTTTCATTAACTGTGGAAAGCACCGTAAATATAGGAAGCAAATTTACCTTGCGAATGTAATAATAGTATAAATTAAAAACCTGATACAATTTCGCATCAGGTTTTTGTTTTATAGTTGTTTTATTAATTATATATTTACAGCAGACATTCTTAGTTTAAATATAGAAATCTGTTCTTTTAACATATCTGCTTGCCCTGACAATTCTTCACATGCTGCAGCGCTTTCTTCAGCAGATGCTGAATTTGTCTGTACGACTGCAGAAATTTGTTCCAATCCTACATTGATTTGTTTTATAGAATTTGCTTGCTCTTGAGAAGCTTCTGCTATTTTATTTATGGATTCTACAACAAGATTAGTACTATCCACTATATTTTTAAGGTGTGTTGCTGTATTTTCAGCTATACTTGTTCCTTCTTTAACCGATTTAATTGAATTCTCAATTAAATCGGTGGTTTGTTTTGCTGCATCGGCACTTTTTGAAGCTAAATTTCTTACTTCATCTGCAACTACCGCAAAACCCTTTCCTGCAGCACCTGCTCTTGCAGCCTCTACTGCCGCATTTAAAGCCAATATATTTGTCTGGAAAGCAATATCATCAATAACTTTTATTATCTTTGCTATTTCATTTGACGATTTATTTATTTCAGACATTGAATAGAGCATATGCTTCATTTGTTCATTGCTTTTAGTAACCGCAACTTCTGCAGAGTTAACATGTTTTTCAGCAATTTTTACATTTTCATTATTAGATATAACTTGTGTTGAAATTTCATTTATAGAAGCTGAAAGTTCTTCTATTGTACTTGCTTGTTCAGTAGCACCTTGTGATAGTTCCTGAGCGCCATTAGATATTTGATTTGATCCTGACAATACTTGCGCCGATGCTTCATTTATATCGGTCAGAATTTCATTTAGCTTCTCTATAGTTTTTTCAAGAGAAATTTCCATTATATCTTTGTCTGACCTAGGGGTTATGCTAAATGATAAATCTCCTTCGGCAATTTTATATACATGATCTACTTGCTCTTTTATGCCATCGATAACTTTACTAAATGCAATGGCAAGTGTACCTATTTCATCGTTTGAATTAATTTTGATGTCTATTTCCGTATCTCCCGTAGCAAGCTTATTTGCTGCTTCCACCATAGAATTAATCGGAGTGGATATCGTTTTAGATATTAAAGAACCAATTAATATAGATATAATAACCCCTGCCACTACAACAACTATTAACACTATTGACAGCGTTGTAGATAGATTGGTATTTGCTTTACTTGTCAGTTCAACTTCGTGTACCTTAGAATTCAAGCTATCATTAAGATAAGAAAAAATAAAATCAACTGAGCTTGACATAGATTGTGAATTTAAGTATGCCCCTGTTAAATTACCACTTTTAGCAAGAGTGAAGCTATTCGCCGAATTGCTTAGATAATAATTATTTATTATGGATTCTGTACTTGATAATGCATTCAACTCCTCTGAGTTTAGTTTTAATTTATATGCTTCTAATGAAGTTTTAAAACTTTCATGTTCTTCGTAGAATTTTTTTTCAAATGAATCAATTGCTTGTAATTTACCCGAACTGATTATTGCATCTTTTAAATATGCTTGCATATCAGTAAGGCTGTTCAACATGTATGATAAGTGTACCAACGGTTCGGTCTCTTGTTCATACAACCTTTTATCAGCATCACTTATTTGTTTCATACCGATTATACCTACTATACCTACTACAATGGTAATAATTGAAACACTCAGAAATCCTGTAACAAGTTTTTTAGAAATTTTTGAATTTTGATAATAATTTCTTAAGCTGAAAATATTCAGTTTTTTCTTAGCTGTGCTTTTGTTTACATTTTTTTTAGTTTTAGTCGATTTAAAACCTTTCAATTTTTTCATGATATTACCCTTTACCTCTCAATTGTCAATAATTTGTCTTAATAATAACTCGACAAATTACAAACAAAATAAAGAGGGAAATATTACCATAAGCTACAAGAATTTGTCTTTTATTACATTCCAATAATTAAATTTGCCTGTGGTTAATCTTTTAATTACTTTTTTAGATGTTCTAAATTGTAAACTTTCCAATTCATCGTACTCAAAAACAACTCCATCGGCCATAAGTGCTACATAATAATCTACCTTTCTTTCCGGGAAAATTTTTATTTCAAATTCCGGCGGTACTATTATGCTGCATTCCAAGCATCTGTAAGCGTTTGAAATTATTGGTGATAAAGGGGTTATCTGCAGTGTTTTAAGTGAAGGATAAACCAAGCTTCCTCCTGCTGATTTGTTGTATGCAGAGCTTCCCATGGGTGAAGAAATTATTAAACCGTCACCACTTATTTTTTCTAAGTGGTTTGAAGCAATATATACGTCTAAGTGTATTGTCTTCATATCTTTTCTTTTAAGAACAATATCATTAACGGCATATATGATTTCATTTTGTCCGCCGGCACTGATTTCACATTCTATTAGATTAACATTATTGATAGTATAATTTCCTAATATGTAATCTGATACGAATGTTTCTAATTTTTCGGGAGATATTTCAGGATAAAATCCAAGAGTTCCCGTGTTGATACCAACAAAAGGAATTTTTGAAAAGTTACTGTCTCTAACACCTCTTAAAAAGGAACCATCTCCGCCTATAGTAATATTAAGTTCAGCTTCTTTGGAAAATTCATCATTATGTATATAACCTTTTTTATTTATCAACTCAATTAATCTATCCTTTATTTCAAGCGTGTATTCATCTTGGTTTGCAAATATATTAATAACTCTTTCTTTCATGATATCCCCTTTACATAAAATACTTTTTATATTATATTTATAGTGACGAAATCACAGGAGTTTTTAATGAATAACAATATTCTTAACTATACAATACAAGAAAATGATAAAACTGTAAAGGACATATTAATTGAAAATTTAAATTTTTCTAAAAGATTATCTAAAAGGTTAGAGCTTTCAGACAGAATATTTTTAAATGGTAAAATAACAAGATTAAATAAAAAGGTTTTAAAAGGTGATGTTGTGTCTGTTGAATTTGATGAGGATGAAGACGAATATGATGCTATAGACATCCCTATAAATATAGTTTATGAGGATAATGATCTGTTAGTTGTAAATAAACCTCCTTATATAGTGGTCCATCCAACAAAATCCCACCAAAACAATACGATTGCCAACGGTGTTGCATATTATTTTAAGGAAAAAGGGCTTAAAAGAAAGGTCAGATTGGTAAACCGTCTTGACATGAACACTTCAGGAATTGTTATAATTGCTAAAAACCCTTATGCCCATAATGAACTATCCAAACAAATGCAAAAGAACACAGTTGATAAATATTATTATGCAATAGTAGAAGGAATTATTGAACAGGATGAGGGTACAATTAATGAACCGATAGCACGGCTAAATGCAGATGATATAATAAGGATTGTTCACACTTCCGGTAAAGAGTGCATTACTCACTACACCGTTGAAAAACATCTTAATAATATGACTTTAATTAAATTAAAGCTTGAAACAGGGCGTACACATCAAATAAGAGTTCATATGAAACATATCGGACATCCGGTCTTGGGAGATACTTTATACGGAAGTGAAAGTAATTTAATAAAAAGGCAGGCATTGCACTGTTGTGAAATGAAGTTTTTACAACCTGTAAGCAGAGCCGAAATAACAATTAGTTGTCCGTTGCCGGAAGATATGGAGGGGGTTATAATATTATGAAGAAAAATATATTACTTATTGCAACAGGTGGAACAATTGCATCTAAAAATACAGAGGATGGATTAGCACCTCAAATAACTTCTGAGGAGCTTCTTGAGTTTGTGCCTGAAATTAAAAAATATTGCAATGTAGAAACAATACAGCTTTTAAATATTGACAGTACAAATATACAACCGGAATATTGGGTTTTAATGACCGAGGCAATAGAAAAAAATTATGATAAATATGACGGATTTGTTATATCCCACGGAACTGATACAATGTCTTACACTTCTGCAGCACTTTCTTATTTAATTCAAAATTTAGATAAACCTGTAATTATTACAGGAGCGCAAAAACCAATAAATGCTGATATAACCGATGCCAAGAAAAACCTTCTTGATAGTTTCAGGTTCGCTGCAGAAAAGGATGTATGCGGAGTATATTTGGTATTTGACGGGAAAGCTATAGTTGGAACAAGAGCAAGAAAAGTTAAGTCAAAGAGCTACAGTGCTTTTGAATCGATTAATTTTCCTGTTGCAGCCATAATTGATGACAGCAGAATTACAAAGTATATAAGGAATGATAAATTTACTGAGAGTGTTAAATTTTATAAGGATATATTCCCTTCAATATTTTTATTAAAATTAGCACCGGGAATGGAGCCGGATGTTTTGGATTATATAGGCGAAAAATATGAAGGTGTTGTAATTGAAAGCTATGGGGTCGGAGGACTTCCATTCTTGGATAAAAGAAATTTTTTAGAAAAGTTAGGTCATTTAACAGAAAAGGGAAAAATAATCGTAATCGCAACGCAGGTTATGTTTGAAGGCAGCGATATGGGTATATATGAAGTAGGTATAAAGGCATTAAAGAAATACAATGTTCTTCAAGCATATGATATGACAATTGAGTCAGCCATAACTAAGCTAATGTGGATAATGGCTCAAACAAAGGATTATGATGAAATAAAGGAAATGTTTTACACCACGGTTAATGAAGACATACTATATTAAGAGGAAATATGAAAAAAGTTGACATGCACATGCACACCTGTGCCTCTGACGGTACATGGGACGCAATAGAATTAAAAGAAGAATTACTTAAAAATAAAATTAATATATTTTCAATAACTGATCATGATTGCATAGAAAATATAAAAAGCATGCAGGAAATATTAAAACCAAGTGACAATTTAATTTTTATCCCGGGTACAGAACTTACCTGTGAGTACCAGGGAAAAGAATATCATTTGACATTGTACAATTTCGATGTTAAAAATAAACAACTTTTGGATATGATAAAGTGGACAAATGAAAGCAAGTTATGCTCTAACAATGATTATATAAAATATGTTTCTGAACAATATGATAATATAAGTTTTGAAGATTTTGAAAACTATGAATATGACAGAAAAAGAGGCGGTTGGAAATCTGCAAATTACTTAATAGACAAAGGTATTCACAAGGATTTTTTATATCATTTGTCTGATGTGGGAAAGTCAGGTCTTAAAGCTAAGCTTAAAGATCCGGAAGAGGTTATTAATACAGCTAAAAAAAGCGGCGGTAAAATATTTTTGGCTCACCCTTCATATCATTACAGAAACAGCTGCATGCCAATGGAAGAATTAGAATTTTGGCTTGAAGCGGGAATAGATGGAATAGAATGCTTTTCACCTTACAATCAAGGAGAAGAGCAATATTATATTGATTTTTGCAGGAAGAATAACTTAATGATATCCGGAGGTTCTGACTGCCACGGAATGTTTATACCAAGCAGGAAGCTTGGTCTGCCGGAAGTCATGTTGGAAGATTTGAATATTAAAAAAATTCTGTAACAATAGGGGACTTAAATTTATGTATAAAGACAAATATGTTTCAGCTATAATTGTTGCTGCAGGAAAGGGTACAAGAATGGGTTCTGAATTACCAAAACAGTATATGACAATCGGGGACAAGACCATATTGGATACAACTCTGTACAAGTTCGAGAAAAGCAATGAAGTGGATGAAATAATACTGATTGTAAATAAAGAAGATTTAGAGTTTGTAAGAAATGAAATTGCTGTAGATTATAATAAAATAACATGTGTTAAACCAGGTGGATCAACTCGCACTGAATCTGTATATGAGGGGATTAAAGCCGTTAGAAAGGATTGTGGAATTGTTCTTATACATGATGGTGTGAGGCCTTTTATATCATACAATTTAATTACAAGCTGTGTGGAAGGGGCAAGTAATTACAGAGCTTGCATTCCTGTTATTGATGTTATGGATACTGTCAAAGAAATATCCGAAGATGGTTTCGTGACAAATACATTGAACAGGGCAAGGATAAAAGCTGTCCAAACTCCTCAGGCATTTGAATATGAGCTTATAAGGGACTGCTACTATGACGCTGTAATGGAAGATGCTGTTTTTACCGACGATGCATCCATCACCGAATACTACGGTTACAAAGTAAAAACTATTGACGGTTTGATGAGGAATATAAAAATTACTACACCTCAGGATTTAAGAATTGCAGAAATTTTTGCAAGTTTATATTAGGGGGCTTTATGAAAATAGGATTAGGTTATGATGTCCATGCGTTAACTGATAACAGAACATTAATAATCGGTGGAGTTCAAATACCATATGAAAAAGGTTTACTTGGGCACTCTGATGCTGATGTTTTAATTCATGCAATTATGGACAGCTTGTTAGGCGCTATGGGTGAGGGAGATATAGGCAAGCTGTTCCCAGACACTGATGACAAATACAAGGATATTGACAGCAGAGTTTTATTAAGACAAGTGGTAACTCACATGAAAAATAATGGCTTGAAGCTATGTAATTTAGATTCAGTAATTATAGCTCAAAGACCAAAAATGAGTCCGTTTATTGATGAAATGAAAAAAAATATAGCTTGTGATTTAGAAACGGATATATCAAATATCAATATTAAAGCAACCACAACAGAACATCTTGGTTTTGAAGGCAGGGGTGAAGGCATAGCTGCACAGGTGGTTTGCTTGTTGGAAAATCAGGAAAAACATTGAAATCTATCTATATATTAAGTATATCCAAATATATATCCAAATGATACAATATAACAATGGATGAGCAATAGAGAAGCAATAGAGAAGAAATAGTAGAATCAATTGCAATCAACAGCAAATCAATTGCATATTAATAGTTACAGGGGGTATAAATATGGATAAATTTCAAATAGCAGGAGTAATTGTAGTACTGATTTTTGTTGTTTTATTGTTATTAAAAAATAAGAAATCAGCACAAAAAGAAATAAATAAATTAAATGAAATAGAATATGTAAGTTCATCGAATATGAAATTTGATGATGTGGCAGGAAACTATGAAGCAAAGGATAGCTTGCAAGAAATAGTGGATTTTATAAAAAATCCCGAAAAGTATAGTAAATTTAATGCAAGAATGCCAAAGGGGGTTCTTTTATACGGTTCACCAGGTACAGGAAAAACACTCATGGCTAAAGCATTGGCTGGAGAAGCTAAAGTTCCTTTCTACGCAGTTTCCGGTTCGGACTTTGTGCAGGTTTATGCGGGTTTAGGAGCCGGAAGAATAAGAAACCTGTTTAAGAAAGCTAAAAAATCAGGAAAAAGCGTTATATTCATAGATGAAATTGATGCCATAGGCAAAAAAAGGATGAATGGAAACATGAGAGGCAGCGATGAAGGCGATAGAACACTGAATGCGCTTTTAACTGAAATGTCCGGCTTCAGTGATGATTCCGGAACGGTTGTAATAGCTGCTACCAATAGAATTGATACATTAGACTCAGCACTTTTAAGGCCGGGAAGATTTGACAGACAAATTGAAATAATGCTTCCTGACAGAAATGCAAGAAAGGATATATTGAAGTTATATCTATTAAAGAAAAAAGCAGAGGCAAATATAAATTTAGAGGAAATTGCTGACTTAACAGTGTATTTCAGCGGTGCAATGATAGAGAACTTAATTAATGAGGCAGCTCTTTTAGCCATAAGAGAAAATGCTGATGAAATTAATGAAGAACATATAAACAAGGCATATCTTGAAGTAATAGCCGGAACAGAAAAAAAGAATTTAGCTGAAAACAACAAACAAAAAGTAGTTACTTCTTACCATGAAGCGGGACATGCATTTGTATCAAAATATTTAATGCCAGACAATAAGGTTATAAGAGTATCAGTTATTCCAACAAGCAAGGGTGCAGGCGGTTATACATTAAGCACTCCGAACGGGGCAGAGGTTGTAACCAAAAAACGCATTAAAAATCAACTTGCTGTTTTAATGGCAGGACGTGTTGCCGAAGAAATATTTTTCGGAAAGGAAAATATTACTATTGGGGCACAAAACGACATTGAAAAAGCTACTTCATTGGCAGTTGATTACATTGCAAAGTATGGTATGGATGATGATAGTGCATTTATGAATTTAGGAGTATTGGCCGAAAAACTTAATATTCCTCTAAATTCAGTAGAAAAATCCGTTAAGAGTTTGGCTGTCGAAATTTATGAAGATGTTGTAAAGATAGTTGATAACAACAAAGAAAAAGTAGAAAAAATAGCTAAATTATTGATGGAAAAAGAAGTAGTATATGAAGAAGAATTAAATGAAATAATATAATATATAATGTCATCCTGTTTATCTCGTCGAGATTCTTTACTGCGTTCAGAATAACAAAAAAATTGTAATATTCACATAAATTACAGGGTGAAATGGTAAAAATTGCACAACGTAACCGTAAAATACAGTTGTAAAAATGCAGAAATTGTGGTATAATAACATTAATAACAAAGGCCTGCGGAGTGCGGATGCCTATTAATTCAACCGACATATTGTTAAAGGGAATTCGTGTTTAAGTGCCTATGGCAGGCCCGCTTTGACGGGAAGTCAGAAACAGTTAACAGAAATCCCACCTGCTTAGATGCGGGTGTGAATTAAAGGTTTGCGGCTCATGCGGGTTTTTTCATGACCTAACCCTATTTTTTCGACCGAAGGGAAGAAAAAACAGCGGTAGGTCAGATACAGCGCAATCCCAATTTGTGTGACCAAAGGGAGCGAACAACGTGCGCCATTTAAACTTTCTAAAACTGAATTTATTAAATTTCTATGTTCTGAAGTATAAAATGTTTCAGAATTTTTTTATTGGGAAAATATTATATCAGGAAAACCAGGAAAAAACGATTGATTATTATATTAATTACATATATAATGTATATATAACAGGAAAAACGAAAAGATAAATTTTTATATGGAGGTAAAAATGGTTACTATAAAGGATGTTGCTCGACTTGCGGAAGTATCAATTTCAACAGTTTCAAGAGTAATAAATGATTCTAAACCGGTAAGTCCCGAAGTAAGGAGAAAAGTATTAAAGGTTATCGAAGAAACCGGATACAAGCCAAATGATGTGGCAAGAAGTTTGGTTACAAGAAGATCTTATTTAATAGGTGTAATCGTAAATAACCTTGCACAAAGCTATGTTGCGGATATAGTTAGAGGAATTGAAGAAATAGGGAAAATGTACGGCTATGATATTCTTCTATGCAGCAGTTATTCAAGCAAGGAAACTCAGGAAAAATATTTGCAGCTTCTTGATAGAAAACAAGCAGAAGGTCTTTTCCTTGTAGGAAATAAGTTTGATGATGAAATTATAGAGCTTGCAAAAGGATTTAATAAGCCATGTATTTTTTTCACAAGAGATGTTCGTGAAAATATGAATCATATTTCTATTGACTGCAACGCTGCAATATTTGAAATGACCAATTACTTAATCAAGGAAGGACATAAAAATATTGTTTATGTTTCAGATTTTGAAGACAGATCTACAGTTGAAAACGACAAAATTTCAGGATATTTAAGAGCAATCGAAGAAAGTGATTTAGGATACTCTAAAATATATGTTGTTGGAGGAAACAAGCACAGTAAGGCATATGAACTTGGAAAATCCATTGCAAAGGATGCAAAAGAATTTACTGCAGTTGTTTGCAGCAATGATGAAATAGCAATAGGTATAATGGATAGCTTTATTGATAACAATATAAAAGTTCCTGATGAAGTTTCTGTAGTTGGATTCGGTAATATAAGAGAAGGTAAATTTGTAAGACCTGAATTAACAACTATAGGCGAGCCATATTATGATGTTGGAGCAGTAGGAATGAGAATGCTCATAAAAATGATAAAGGGCGACAAAACTCAACAGGGCTTAATGGAGTTGCCATTTACTCTTGAAAAGAGAAAAAGCGTTAAATCTTTAGTGTGAATTTAATCTTTTGTCAATTTTAAAAATGACGTTTTTTGTTGAAAATAATAAAAAAACAGACAAATCTTATTGACAAATAGCGCTAACATAAGCCATGTAATCCCTCTATAATAGATGTCAGTATATTGTAGGGGGATTACAAATGAAAAAGAGATTTATTTATTTAATGATTTTCACATTGATGTTTAGTTATATTTCAATAGGTGGACTTGAATATCACGAAGAGATAACATGTATTGAATATTTATTAAATCGGCGTATTGAGATAATGAATGAATTCCTTTATGGATTTAAAGATATGAGCTTGTTAGAGGATAAATTAGTAAATATTGAAGTAGACAAGTTGCTTGATAATGATCTTGATATACTAAATAAGATTGCAGATAATCCAACTGACCTTGAGCTTGCTATGAATGTGAAAGTTCAGAAAATTCACAGCTTAGAAAGGACAGAAAAGGTCATCAGTATAAATGCAGATTTAAACTGGCAAATGAGCGGTTATGACGGCGAATTTAACATGGTTAGAAATTATGATATAAAATGCATCGAAGAAGATAAAAAAATATATCTTTCTTCTTTGGTAATTAATAATTAAATAGGAGTATGTATGGAAAATAAACTTTTTTATAAGAAACATTTTATATGGGAAAAATTAAGTAACGATGAAAGAACTGAAGTTTTTAATTTAAGTGATGATTATAGAAAATTTATGGATGCAGCAAAGACGGAAAGATTATCAATAAAAGAAATTATTAAAAGAGCTGAAGCAAACGGCTTTGTTAATGTAGAAAGCATTAAGGAAGTAAAGCCCGGTGACAAGCTGTATTACATAAATAAAGAAAAAAATGCAGTACTTACGGTTGTAGGAAAAGCAAAAATTGAAAACGGTATGAATATAGTAGGAAGTCACGTTGATGCCCCTCGTATAGATTTAAAACAAAATCCTTTGTATGAAGAACACGGTATTTCATTATTGAAAACTCACTATTACGGAGGCATCAGAAAATACCAATGGGTTACAATTCCACTTGCACTTTATGGTACAGTTGTTAAAGCAAATGGTGAGGTAGTAGATGTAACAATAGGCGACGATGAAAATGATCCCATATTTTATATAACAGATTTACTTCCACACTTAGCTAAGGATCAAAATGACAAAAAGCTATCCGAAGCTATCGAAGGAGAAGGATTAAATGTTATAATCGGTTCTCTTCCTGCAGACTGTACGGGAAATGACGGTGAAGATGGAAAAGATAAAAAATTTAAATACAATGTATTAAAAATTCTTAATGAGAAATATGGAATGATTGAAGAAGATTTCCAAACAGCAGAACTTGAAATAGTACCTGCAGGTAAATCAAGGGACGTAGGAATTGATAGAGGAATGATTGCTGCATATGGTCATGATGACAGAGTTTGTGCATATACATCCCTAAAAGCAATATTAGAGGTAGAAAACCCTGATAAAACAGCTGTTGCATTATTCGTTGACAAAGAAGAGATAGGAAGCGTTGGAAATACAGGAATGCATTCAATGTTTTTCAACAATATGATTGCTGAATTAATAGCACTGCAAAACAACGGAAATTACAGCGAATTATCATTAAAGAGAGCTTTGTCAAACAGCAGCATGCTTTCGTCTGACGTTGCAGCAGGTGTAGATCCAACATATCCGCATGTTTCAGAAATACAAAACTCTCCTATAATGGGCAAGGGTGTTGCAATGGTTAAATACACAGGCAGCAGGGGTAAATCAGGTGCTAACGATGCAAATGCAGAATATATAGGGAAACTAAGAAAATTATTTAATGAAAATAATGTAATGTGGCAGCCGGCTGAACTTGGAAAAGTGGACCAAGGCGGCGGGGGAACAATTGCATACATCATGGCAAATTATAATATGGATGTTGTAGACCTTGGTGTTCCTGTTTTGAGCATGCACGCTCCATATGAAATAATATCAAAAACAGACCTCTATATGACATGTAAAGCGTATAAAACATTTTACAATCATTTCTAATGTTTGACAGTTTATTAACAATATTTAAAAAATCCTCAAATATGAGGATTTTTTTGTTTTAAGATACTTTGTTGTTATGTTATGGATATTGTTATTCATTGACTTTTTATATCTCAGAATATATAATTACAATGTTATAAAATTTAGTGGAGGGACCTAAATTGCAAAATGATTTTATAAAATTAAAGCAAAAAGAATTTGCAGAATTAAAGGAGTATATTAATTCTGTAAAAAATGTACAAGGTTTATTGATG
This sequence comes from uncultured Clostridia bacterium, assembly GCA_964421845.1. GTDB lineage: Bacteria > Bacillota > Clostridia > Tissierellales > Sedimentibacteraceae > Sedimentibacter. The sequence goes on along the minus strand of CAYQYY010000003.1, from coordinate 192,887 downwards.
CAAACCTTACAGAAGGCCCAAGATATATTTGGTTATTTACCTTTGGAAGTGCAGCAGTTCATTTCTGATGAAACAAATATACCTTTAGCTGATATTTACGGTGTTGTAACATTCTATACTCAATTTACAATAGAAGAAAAAGGTAAACATAAAATTGGAGTATGTTTAGGAACTGCTTGTTATGTAAAAGGTTCTCAGGAAATAATAGACAAGTTAGCTGATGAGTTAGAAATTAAGGTAGGACAAACTACGGAAGATAAATTGTTCACTCTTGAGGCAACTAGATGTTTAGGATGCTGCGGATTAGCACCTGTAATGGTTGTAGACGAAGATGTTTATGGAAAAGTTGATCCTAAGAAAGTGCCTGAAATTATAGCTAAGTATAAAAATTAGGAGGTGCAAACTTGAAGACATTAAATGAATTAAAAGATTTAAGAGACGAATTTGCAAAAAGTTTTGAAGGGGATAAAAAAGAAGATGAGATACGAATTGTCGTAGGTATGGCTACATGCGGTATATCAGCCGGTGCCAAACCTGTATTTGATGCACTCATCAACGAGGTAGAGACAAAGAATTTAAGAAATATAAAAGTAGTTCAAACAGGATGCATAGGAATGTGTGTCTATGAACCTATAGTTGAAGTATACGAACCAAATAAGGAAAAGGTAACCTATACATCCGTAAACGCAGAAAAAGCTAAAAAAATAATAGACGAATTTGCAGAAAAGGTTGAAGAGCCTGTAGAAAGCACATCTTTAATGGAAGGCGATTTTTACAAAAAGCAAAAAAGAATAGCTTTAAGAAACTGCGGTTTTATAGACCCGGAAAATATTAACGAATACATTGCAAGAGACGGTTACATGGCTTTAGGCAAGGCCTTGACTCAAATGACTTCTGATGAGGTTATAAAGCTTATGAAGGAGTCAGGTCTTAGAGGAAGAGGAGGAGCCGGCTTCCCTACGGGCGTGAAATGGAGTTTTACTGCACCTAACAAAGCAGATCAAAAATATATTATCTGTAATGCCGACGAGGGAGACCCGGGCGCATTCATGGACAGAAGTGTTCTTGAAGGAGACCCGCATGCTGTTTTAGAAGCAATGGCAATAGGAGGATATGCAATCGGCGCAACAAAAGGATTTATTTATGTTAGAGCAGAATATCCTGTAGCAGTTAAAAGATTAGAAATTGCAATTAAACAAGCAAAGGAACTTGGGCTTTTAGGAAAGAATATTTTTAATTCCGGATTTGATTTTGAAATAGAAACCAGGCTTGGAGCAGGGGCTTTCGTTTGTGGAGAAGAAACTGCTTTGATGCAATCAATAGAAGGTAAAAGAGGTATGTCAAGAGTTAAACCTCCATTCCCGGCACTCAAAGGACTTTGGGGTAAACCATCATGTATAAATAATGTTGAAACATTGGCTAATATACCTCAGATAATATATAACGGACCGGAATGGTTTAAAAGCTTTGGCACTGAAAAAGCACCGGGAACAAAGGTGTTTGCTTTAGGGGGTAAGGTTGTTAATACAGGACTTGTTGAAGTGCCTATGGGAACAACATTAAGAGAAGTTATTTACGATATAGGCGGCGGCTGTCCAAACGGAAAAGAATTTAAGGCGGTCCAAACAGGAGGACCTTCAGGAGGATGCTTGACTAAAGATCATCTTGATACTCCGATAGAATATGAAACATTAATGGCTGTGGGCTCAATGATGGGTTCAGGCGGTATGATCGTAATGGATGAGGATAACTGTATGGTTGACATCGCAAGATTCTTTTTGGAATTTACGGTTGATGAATCCTGCGGTAAATGTACTCCATGCAGAGTAGGTACAAAAAGAATGCTTTCAATATTAGAAAAAATAACGGAGGGCAAGGGTACAATGGAGGACTTAGAAGAACTTGAAAGCTTAGCAAACAGTGTTAAGGATTCATCTCTTTGCGGTCTTGGACAAACAGCTCCAAACCCTGTATTATCAACTTTGAGATATTTTAAGGATGAATATATTGCCCATGTTGTAGATAAAAAATGTCCGTCTAAACATTGTAAAGCTTTATTGACATACAAGATTGACAAGGACAAATGTACAGGATGTACTTTATGTGCAAGAAAATGTCCTGTTAAATGTATAGATGGCACTGTTAAAAATCCTCATGTCATCAATCAAGAAGCTTGTATAAAATGCGGTAATTGCTACAGTGTATGTAGATTTGGCGCAGTAGAAAAGAACTAAGAAGGAGGATAACATGTCATTAGTTAAACTTAATATAAATGGTATAGAAATTTCAGCAGAACAAGGAAAAACAGTATTACAGGCAGCATTGGAAAATAACATTCACATTCCGCACCTTTGTTTTGATGAAAGATTAGAAGTATATGCAGGTTGCGGCTTGTGTTTAATTGAAATTGAAGGACAGCCAAAAACTGCAAGAGCATGTGCTACACCTGTAGCAAACGGATTGATTGTGAGATCAGACACCAAAAAAGTTGTTGAAGCAAGAAATACAGCTTTGAATTTACTTGTTTCACAACATATAGGTGATTGTAAACCGCCATGTACTTTAAATTGTCCTGCGGAAACTGATGTTCAGGGGTATGTTGGATTGGTAGCAAACAAACAACCTTTAGAATCATTAAAATTAATAAAAGAAAAATTACCGCTTCCGGCATGTATAGGAAGGGTTTGCCCTCATCCATGCGAAAAAGCATGCAGAAGACAGCATGTTGAGGAATCTGTTTCAATTGCATGTATAAAAACTTATGCGGCAGATTATGATTTAAATTCTGAAAAACAATATATACCCGTATTAAAGCCATCAACCGGCAAGAAAGTTGCAGTAGTTGGAGCAGGTCCTGCAGGTTTATCAGCTGCATATTTCTTACTAAGGGATGGTCATGCAGTAGAAATATTTGAAGCAATGCCCAAGCCGGGTGGAATGTTGAGATACGGTATACCTGAATATCGTCTGCCTAAAAATGTAGTAGATGCAGAGGTTGCAATTATTGAAGAAATGGGAGCAAAAATTAATTATGGAGTAAAAATTGGAGATGATATGTCTCTTGAATATTTACAAAATAATTATGATGCAGTATTTTTAGGAATCGGAGCTTGGAAAAGCTCACCTATGAGATGTGAAGGAGAAAACCTTGACGGAGTATTAGGCGGAATTGATTTCTTAATAAGTGTTGCTGAAAACAAACCTGTTAAGATAGGCAAAAAGGTTATAGTAGTAGGCGGTGGGAACACTGCAATGGACGTTGCAAGAACAAGCATCCGTCTTGGCGCAGAGGAAGTTAGAGTAGTTTACAGAAGAACTGAGAGCGAAATGCCTGCCGAAAGAATAGAAATAAAAGAGGCCAAGGAAGAAGGAGTAATATTCTCTTATCTTTCTGCTCCTGTATTAGTTGAAGGCGGCGATAAAGTTACAGGATTAAAATGCGAAATAATGGTTCTTGGTGAAAAAGATGCATCAGGCAGACAAAAACCTGAACCGACAGGCGAATTTGTAACATTTGAAGCTGATACAATCATAGCAGCAATCGGACAGGAAGTTGATTGCGGAAATATAAATGTAGCACAGGGTAAAAAGAAAAACATTCAAATTAATGAGGAAACATTCGAAACAAATTTAAGAGGAGTATTTGCCGGCGGTGATGCAGCTACAGGTCCAAAGATTGCTATAGAAGCGATTGCTCAGGCATTGCATGCATGCGAGGTAATCAACAGTTATTTAAACGGCGAAATAATTCCGTACAAAAAATTACCGTTAGTATACACTGAAGTAACTAAGGATGATTTTAAAGACAGAGTATCAGTTCCAAGAGTTCAGCACAGAACTGTAGAGCCGGAACTCAGAAAAGTAAACTTCCAGCCGATACTTCCTACAATGACAGAAGAAGAAGCGGTTAGAGAAGGCCAGAGATGTCTTGAATGCGGATGTAAGGATTACTTTGAATGTCAGTTAGTTGATTATATTAAGAAATATGAAACTGATACGGTTAAGTATCATGCAGAAAATAAAAAGAAACAAAAGGAAACAGATCATCCTTTCTTATCTCAAAATGTTGACAAGTGCGTACTTTGCGGACTTTGCGTAAGAACTTGTAATGAGGTTGTAGGAGCAAATGCTTTAGGTTTCGTTGAGAGAGGAAATGAAACATTTGTAGCACCTGCGTTTGAACAGGAATTAAAATTAACTGAATGTATTTCCTGCGGTCAATGTATAGATGTGTGCCCAACAGGTGCATGGCTTGACAGAAGAGATAATATTAAGGAAATTCCGCTTGATTTAGTAGGGACTAAATCTGTTTGCAGCTATTGTTCAGTTGGTTGTGATGTAGTTTACGAACACAAGGACAATATAATCTACAAGGCAAGTAGCCCTAAAGAAAATGAAATTCCATTGTGCGGAAAAGGTAAGTTTGGTATTGAACATATTAACAATGACAACAGATTGTTACAGTCAAAGGTTAGAGTTAAAGGCGCACAAGAGCCGGTTGCCTTGGATGTTGCATTATATGAAACAGCAAAACGCCTAAGAGGCATACAAAATATGTATGGTGAAGACAGTGTTGCATTTGTTGTATCACCAAAATTAACAAACGAAGAATTATTAACTATAAAATCAATAGTTAAAGAATTAGGCAGCCACTTCAAGGGTTCATTTACTGTTGATGAAGAGCCGGGTATTGAAAGAGTTTTAGGCAAGAATCAATCTACTATAGACTTTGAACAATTAGATGCTTCAGATTTGATAGTTTCTGTTGGACAATTGTACGAACATCATCCATCAATGGGTATGAAGTTAAGAAGATTATCTACAGGCAGAAGTATTATATCTTGCTCAACAGAGCCGACTAAAGCAGACAAATGGGCTGTAAAAGCAGATGTTCATCATTATGAAGCTTTCTTTGCGCAGGTTCTAAAGGCATTGGTTGACAAAGGTGCTATAAAAGCGGATGAAGTAAATAAATTACCTAACGGTGAGAAATTGTTATCAAGTATAAAGGATATTGAAGTTTTACAATCAGCTGACATGGTTGCAGAAAACATCAAGAAAGCTAAAAAACCAATAATAATCGCTGATTCAAACACAGTTAACAACAAGGCGCTTAAGGTTTTAGCCGATATAATCCTATTGATGGGCAATAACAATAAACCTCACAGGGGCTTCATAGTATTAAAAGCTAAATCTAACAGTCAGGGCGCTTGGAATGTTGGTTTCAAAACTCCCGGTGTAGAAATCAGAAAAGCAATCATAGGCCGAAATGTTAAAGGTTTGGTTGTTGTAGGAGAAGATATATTATCAAATGATAAAGAATTAAAAGAAGCAGTTAATAACCTTAAATTCTTCGCAAGCTTTGATATTATGGAAAATGAGACAACAGCTGCCGCTGAATATGTGCTTCCTTTAAACAGCTTAGCTGAATCTGTGGGAACTGTAGTTAGTGCAGACGGTACTGTTAAAAATGTTGTTGAAACCTTTAAACCATTAGCAGGAATGTCAAATTTAAAGATGTTTTCAACAATTGCGGAGTTATTAAACGCTAAGTCGGTTGAAAACTGCAGAAAGGTTTATGAACAAGAGCTTTACGTTCCAACCTTCGATAATAAAGAAAAAGAATACAAGATCTACGATACAGTTGAAAAAGCATTTTTAGCTAACTTAAAAGCAAACTGCGTAAGCAGTAAATAGTAATTTGTAATAAAAGATGAGATTCTTAACGCTTCGCATTCGAAGCGTAGCGAAGGATCTCGTCTTTTTTGTTCGGGGGACACGGGGGGGAGCACGGAGACGTTTCATTTGTCCTATGACTGCCTGTTTTATTTTAATTATTCTTTTATAATTGGTAAAAATAAGCTATAATAAATTATCATAATTAATCGGAGCGAATAAATGGACCATTATTTTAATCAAAACCCTACAACAGAAAAGGAAATATATAAATTTGACTGGAATATAGGACAGGAAAGATTTTATTTTTACACAAGTAACAGTGTTTTTTCTAAAAGCGGCATGGATTTCGGCTCCATGCTTTTAGTTGAAACAATTTTAAATGAAAATAAAGGTTTTTCGGGAAGTGTATTGGATTTAGGATGCGGCTACGGCCCTATAGGTATAATTATTGCCAAGCTTTTAAATAAAACCAATGTTACAATGTCCGACGTCAATGAAAGAAGCTTAGAGCTTTGTGTAATGAATGTAAAAGAAAACAATGTAGATAGTAGAACGACAATTATTAAGTCCTCATCATTTGAAAATATAAATGATAAATATGACATTATAGTAACAAATCCACCAATAAGGGCAGGCAAGGATGTTGTATTTTCATTTTATGAAGGAGCTTACGAGCACTTGAATGAGGGAGGCAAGCTATACGCAGTTATACAAAAAAAGCAGGGCGCTCCAAGCTCTAAAGCTAAAATAGAAAGCTTATTCGGTAACTGCGAAACTGTAAACAAAAAATCAGGTTACTTCATTTTTAGGGCAGAAAAACTTTAACAGCAGGAGCCCCTTTGTTATTGCTCAGGATGACATGACATTAATCATTCTGAGAGCTATCTGTCATCCTGAACTAAGTAAAGAATTTAGCTATAATTAATTCTGAATTTTTTTCTGTTTGTTTTTGCCTACAAAGTAATTAATTTCTGCACCGGTTAAGAAGATTACGGACAATATAAATATCCATAACAAAAAAATTATTATGCCGGATAAATTGCCGTATATGGTATTATAATAAATTGATTTCGTACCGATGTAATACGAATAAGCAGTGGAACCGCCAATTATACCTATGGTAGCAAACGCAGCACCCGGAAATACAAATGAAAAATTAACTTTTTCATAGGTTAAAAATTTATATGCAGCAGAAAATACTAAAAACATTAATAAAAACGGTAATACATATCTAAGAAAATGAATTAGTGAATAAGTAATATCAGATAATAATGTTAAGTTTTGCATTAATGTAACAATTTGATTACCTAAAACAATCAGTGCAAAAATAATTTGCATGGTTACCATAATGGCAAACGAAAAAATTATACCTTCTAATCTCATGAAAAAATAATTACGAGTAACTGCGAAGCCATACGCTCTGTTTATACCTGATATTATAGTGGAGCTTCCTGCTGTTGCGGACCATAAAACGATTAGTAAGCTTGATGATATATATGGCTTGCTACAGCTGTTTACCGATTTATAAACTACATTAAACACAATTGCATATACATCCGCAGGTAAAATTGACTCCATAGAATATAAAATATCATAAATAACATAGCTATAATTGCATAAAATTGAAATTGATAAAATTAGAAACGGAAAAATTCCTAATATTATATAATAGGAAAATTGGGCACTTAATTCGAATATATTGTCATCCTTCATTTTAGAAAGCAGCTTAACTATAAATACTAAAAATCTTTTAAGCATATTTCACCTTTTTTATTATCATGTGGAGATTCTTCGGGCTATCGCCGTCAGAATGACTTATTATAATAGATATTATTTACAAAAAACACTTTTTATATTAAAACTATGCAATTGTTAAATTTTTGTCAATAATATCAATTTTCTTGATTTAACATTGTTTCAATGTTATAATCGAGGTAGGCAAAAAAGGACAAAAGTCCAATAAAACAGGAGGATTACATGGAAATTAAAAAAATTTGTGTTGTTGGAACAGGTACAATGGCAAAAGGAATTATACAAACTTTTGCACAGGCAGGATACCCGGTTATAGTTAAGGGAAGATTAGGAAAAACTTATGATACATTAGAGGATACTATAGGAAAAGGTCTTGCAAAATTAGTTGCGAAAGGAAAAATGGAACAGGCAGCTATGGATGCAACAATTGCTAACATAACAAAAGTTACTACATATGAAGAATGTGCTGAAGCAGATTTATTCATTGAAGCAATAGCGGAAGATATGGCAACAAAACACGTTATATTCGGTGATATAGAGAAAATAGCAAAAGAAACTGCGATTTTGACGACTAACACATCTTCACTTTCTATAACTGAAATTGCTGCAAAAGTGAAAAGACCTGAAAATGTAATTGGTATGCATTTCTTTAATCCTGTACCGGTTATGAAATTAATTGAAATTATAAAAGGTAAACTTACTTCTCAGGAAGTTCATGATGAAATATTTGCGTTATCTCAAAAAATAGGCAAGACACCGGTTAGTGTTGACGAAGCTCCGGGATTTGTTGTAAATAGAATATTAATTCCTTTAATAAACGAAGGTGTTGGCATATTAGCTGATGGAGTTGCTTCAAGAGATGAAATAGATACAGCTATGAAATTAGGTGCAAATCATCCGATGGGTCCATTAGAATTAGGTGACTTAGTAGGTCTTGACGTATGTCTTGCCATCATGGAAGTTTTATACAGCGAATTTGGGGATCCAAAATACAGGCCACATCCACTTCTTCGCAAAATGGTAAGAGCAAACTTGCTTGGTAGGAAAACAGGCAAGGGATTCTACGACTACAGTAAATAAAAATTGATAAACTATTTGTCATCCTAAGCTTACGCTTAGGATGACTTTTTTTGTTTTTTATATAAACTTGGGATGCAATAAACATATTGGAATATTTAGCTTGAAAATAGTAATTTCATTATATATAATGAAATGAAATATTATATTGATTTAAGGAGGAAAATAATGAGCGAAATCGAAAATAGGGAATCGGTTAATTTTATTCAAAAAATAATTAATGAAGACCTTGAAAATGGTACATACGGAAACAGGGTACATACAAGATTTCCTCCGGAGCCAAATGGTTATCTTCATGTAGGTCATGCAAAATCAATTTGTTTAAATTACAGCTTAGCAAGGAAAAACAACGGAACATTTAATTTAAGATTTGATGATACTAATCCTACAAAAGAAGATGTATCCTTTGTAGAGTCTATTATAAAAGACGTTAAATGGCTATGCCCTGATTGGGAGGAAAGAATATTTTACGCTTCTGATTATTTTGACAAGATGTACGATTATGCTGTTGAATTAATTAATAAAGGTCTTGCTTTTGTTGATGATTTGTCAGCAGATGAAATAAAAGAATACAGGGGAACATTGACTGAACCGGGAAAAGAAAGCCCGCACAGAAATCGTTCTGCTCTGGAAAACTTAGAGTTGTTTGCAAAAATGAAAAACGGCGAATATGCAAACGGTGAAAAAGTTCTAAGAGCAAAAATTGACATGGCAAGTCCAAACATCAATATGCGGGATCCTGTAATTTATAGAATATTACATGAATCTCATCACAACACAGGTGATAAATGGTGCATTTATCCTATGTATGACTATGCTCATCCATTAGAGGATGCGATAGAAGGAATAACACATTCTGTTTGCACATTAGAATTCGAAGATCATAGACCGTTTTATGATTGGGTTTTGAAAAATATAGATGATTTTAAAGCGGCACCTACAAAACAAATAGAGTTTGCTAAGTTATTTTTGTCAAAAACAATGATGGGAAAAAGATATTTGAAAAAGATGGTTGAGGAAGGATACGTGGATGGATGGGATGATCCGCGTATGCCTACTGTTGCTGCCTTAAGAAGAAGGGGCTACACTCCTGAATCAATACAAAATTTCTGTGAAGCAATTGGAGTTTCCAAGGCGCAAAGCGTTGTTGATATAGCTATGCTTGAATTTGCCGTAAGAGATGACTTAAGCTTAAAAGCGCCAAGAACAATGGCAGTTTTAGACCCGATAAAATTAGTTATAACAAATTATCCTGAAGATAAGATTGAATACGTTGAAGCAGAAAATAATCCTGACAATCAGGAAATGGGCAGCAGAATGATTCCTTTCGGCAGAGAGCTTTATATTGAAAGAGATGATTTCATGGAAGTGGCTCCAAAAAAATATTATCGTCTTTTCCCGGGCAATGAAGTTCGACTTAGAAATGCATATTTCGTCAAATGTGAGAACTTTATTAAGGATGAAAACGGAAATGTTGTCGAAGTTCATTGTACTTATGATCCTGAAACAAAAAGTGGCTCCGGATTTACAGGCAGAAAAGTTAAAGGAACAATACATTGGGTTTCTGCAAAGCATTATGTAAATGCAGAAGTAAGATTATATGATTATATGATGGAAGATGAAAATTTTGATAAATCAAACTTCTTAGAAAAATTAAATCCTGATTCTAAAATTGTTTTAAAGAATTGCAAGGTTGAGCCTACAATGAAGGAAAATAAAATTGGTGACAGATTCCAATTCCTAAGACATGGATTTTTCATAATAGATCAGGATACAACCGAAGAACATTTAGTATTTAACCGAATCGTACAATTAAAGAGCAGCTATAAATGATCAATTGAATGGCAATTGAATAGCAGTTGATAGGCGATAGATAAAGTGATTGATTACAATTTCTCCTCTATCGCTTAATCTACAGCTAATCTATTGCCAATCAGGAAAATTTAAATTTTCCGCAAGGGGTGGTACATTTGAATATACAAGAAATAGTTAATAAAAGTTTTGATGAAAACAAATTTATTTACGGTGTATTTACAACACCTAAATACAAATCAGATAATCCCTATAAAAAAATTACAGCAAGGCCTGTTAATATTAAAAACAAAAACATTATACAGTTTGAAAAATTTACAGACAAACAAGTTTTCCATGAAAATCATTTATATGAAGAAGCTAAAGAAGAAATAAACAACTTAATATTTGATGGTTATAAAAACATAAATTTATTTACTATAGATGCAGACTACCAGATAATTGTAAGTAAAAAAGGCAGCATTAAGGTTACTGAAAGACAACCATCTAAAACACAAGGCATAGAAGACCATAACAAGAAAAAACAATATATAATAAATGAAAATGAGCCCTGTGATTTTTTAGAACTTCTTGGTGTAATGAATAAAGAGGGTTTGGTATATTCAAAAAAATACGATAAGTTTAAACAAATAAATAAATTCTTAGAAATAGTGGATGATTCCTTAAAGGGTAAAACACTTAGGGATGATTTTATGATTATAGATTTTGGGTGCGGTAAAGCATATTTAACCTTTGCTTTATACTATTATTTTTACCAAATAAGAAACATAAAAGTAAAAATTTTAGGGCTGGATTTAAAGGAAGAAGTAATAAATTATTGTAATGAAATTTCTGAAAGATTAAATTATGATAATTTGAAATTTATTTACGGAGATATCCGTAGCTTCGAATATAAACAAAACATAGATATGATAGTTACACTTCATGCATGTGACACTGCAACAGATGCGGCTATAGTGAAAGCAATCAAATGGAATGCTGATATAATTTTGTCTGTTCCGTGCTGTCAGCATGAGTTTTATGATAAAATAAAAAATAGTGATTTAGAACCAATGTTAAAGCATGGTTTAATCAAAGAAAGAATTTCATCCTTAGTAACGGATTCATTAAGAGGATTATTTCTTGAAACAAATGGCTACAAGGTACAGTTGATGGAGTTTATAGCAATGGAACACACTCCGAAAAATATTCTTATAAGAGCAATTAAGTCAAGCAAGATAAATGACGGTGCTGTACAAGAATACAAAAACTTTAAAAAATTCTGGAATTTGGATGATTTATTTATAGAAAATTATTTTAACAATTAATAAGCGATAGAAATGCAATGAATAAGTAATTGACAGGCGACAGACAGTGTCGGAGTAGCAATAGATTTTCAATTGCTACTCAATTGTCCATCAATCGTAAATCTATTGTAGACGGGGGTTGTATGAATTCCGAGAACTATTTTAATAAGCGAGACAGAGGAATATTTGAATATATATTAGATAATATACCGGATTCTATAACTGTTGTGGATATGGAAGGAAAGGTGATTTTTTTTAATTCCACTGCAGAAGAATATTTTAATGTTTTAAAAAGGGATATAATAGACAGTGATATAAAAGATTTTTTTCCTAATGCACTACTTTTGAGAGTACTTGATAAGAAAACTTCGTACCACAATATATACAACAGCCCCAGAGAAAACAGTTTTGTTGTTTCCAGCGCTGTACCCCTTCATGATAAGCAAGGTAATATGATTGGCGGACTTGCCAGAGACCGTGATATAACAGAAATCGTAAAGCTGAGTGAATTATTAAATAAAACTCAAACAAACCTTTTGCAGCTTGAAAAGGAATATACAAAAATAGCAACCTCCGGTGAAGCCTATTTTTCAAAAATTATAAGCAACAATGCAAATTTCATACAAATAATTAATTTGTGCAAAAATATATCCAAGTCACCTCTAAATGTTTTGTTAAAAGGCGAAAGCGGAACCGGAAAAGAGTTGTTTGCGAAAGCAATTCATTATGAAAGCGGCAGGAAAGGTAAGTTTATACCGATAAACTGCAGCGCGATACCAAGGGAGCTTTTTGAAAGCGAGTTGTTTGGTTATGAGCCGGGTGCCTTCACCGGAGCAAAAATCGAAGGTAAAAAGGGCAAATTTGAAGAAGCAGAGGGTGGCACTCTTTTTTTAGATGAAATTGCTGATATGCCTTTAGAACTTCAACCGAAACTTCTGCGTATATTAGAGGAAGGTGTTGTAACAAGGATAGGTGGCAACAAACCAAGAAAAATCGAAGTAAGGATTATTTCCGCGACAAACAAGGATATACGAACCCTTATTAAGGAAGATAAATTCAGAAATGACCTTTACTACAGATTGGACGTTTTTCAGGTTAACATTCCTCCTTTAAGAGAAAGAAAAGGGGATATTGTTCTTTTAGCAAATAAATTTTTGCAGGAATTTTGTATGGAACAGGGTATTAGCATTATGGAAATACCTGATGATATATTAAATGTATTTTCTGAATACCACTGGGAAGGGAATGTGAGAGAATTAAGAAATGTAATTCAAAGATCTGTAATTTATGCATCCCAAAGCGGTAAAGATAAAATACAAAAAGAATTTCTTCCGACCTATATGCAAAAAATTGAAGTGGATGAAATCAATAAAGTTATCAATGTCAGTCAGATTAAACATTATGAAACGGGCTTAGATGAATATCTTGAAAAAATAGAGAAAAGAATAATACAAAATACATTAAAGGAATTAAACTTCAATAAATCTGAAGCAGCAAAACGATTAAAAATTCCTCGGGCTACATTGTATTATAAAATTGAGAAATATGGCATAACTATGGGAGAACAGTGGTAGAACAATGGTTTGATTTATCATTCTGAGCGAAACGAAGAATCTCCATACGTACTCAATACGTACAATAGAAAGGACTATAATGGAAAAAATAAAATTAGCCGCAATATCAAGCTTTGGTTTGGAGGCAATAGTAAAAAGAGAATTAGATGACCTTGGGTATCAAAATGTTTCCACAGATAACGGCTGGATGTATTTTGATGCTGAAGTAGAAGATATACCGAAAACAAATATAAACTTAAGATGCGCCGATAGAGTAATGCTTGTTATGGGACAATTTGAAGTTTACAGCTTTGAAGAATTGTTTGACAAAACATTTGAACTGCCATGGGAAAATTGGATTGACAAAGACGGTAAATTTACGGTAAAAGGTAAAAGCGTAAAATCAAAGCTTTACAGTACACCTGACTGCCAGGCGATTGTTAAAAAGGCAGTTTCTAAAAAATTATGCGAACACTTTGATGTAGAATGGATGCCGGAAACAGGAGCCGAATTTACCATCCTTATATCTATTCACAAGGATGTTGCTACTCTTTCAATTGATACAACCGGTTCAAGAGAGGGTTTGTTTAAAAGAGGTTACAGGGAAAGGTCAACAGAAGCTCCTTTGAAGGAAACTATGGCTGCTGCATTAGTAAAATTAAGCTATTGGAATAAGGACAGAGTATTGTACGATCCACTTTGCGGTTCCGGAACAATTGCAATAGAAGCTGCATTAATAGGAAGAAATATTGCACCGGGTTTATATCGTTCGTTTGCATCGATGAATTGGAGCAAAGTAAAAGAAGAATACTGGAAAAATGCTAAGATTGAAGCTAGAAAGAATATAGATTTTGATTCTGATATTAAAATTTATGCTTCTGATATAAGCGAAAAGGCAATAAAAATAGCTAAGGAAAATGCAGCAGAAGCAGGAGTTGAAGATTGTATAGAATTTTTCGTCAAGGATATCAACAAAATTATAGAACCAATGTGCTCATATGGAGTTTTAATAACAAACCCACCATATGGAGATAGAATCGGTGAAGTTGAAGAAATCCAAAAGATTCATAAAAAATTAGGAAGAGTGTTTGGCAAGGATAAAACTTGGTCATCTTATATAATAACTTCTGTTGAAACATTTGAGAAGGATTTTGGAAGAAAACCTGATAGAAAAAGAAAGCTTTTCAACGGCGATGTAAGGGTTGATTATTATCAATATTTTGGTGAAAGACCTGATAAGGATAGAAATGAATAATCCTACAGATAATGGCTATAAAAAGATTGATATATAATCATTATTATTGTACACTGTAAATATATGTTTGATTTTTTTTAATATTGTGTTATTATATAAAATACAATATTAAAATGGCGGGTCAAATATGATTCAGGAAGTTAGCGCAGGTGGAATTGTTTTTTTCAAAAATAATATATTGATGTTAAAAAAGTTTAACGGAGATTGGGTACTTCCAAAAGGAAGGGTTGAAGAAAATGAGTCCTTAGAAGAAACTGCTTTGCGTGAGGTATATGAAGAAACCAAGGCAAAGGTTACTACAATTAAATATCTTGGCAAGATAAATTATGAATTTAATCGTACCTGCTATATGGACAGAATTCATATCAGTAAGGAAGTCCATTGGTATTTGATGATGGCACACAATATGAATTGTACTGCTCAGAAAAACGAAGGTTTTGTAGAAGCAAAATTTCTTCCCTTTGAAAGAACTTTGATAATTGCTCGTTATGATGATGAAAGAAAAATTATTAGGAAAGCCGTTGAAGATATTAAATTTCATTGTTACAAGTAAGGTGATGATATGACTTTTTCTTCTAAAATAAAGGATGAACTGTCTCGAACAGAAATAACTGATATGCTTAGTACAAAAGCAGAACTTGCAGCTTTATTTCGGACAATGGGTTATATTAACCTGAAAGGGTTAAGTAAAATTGAAATTGAATTTTCAACAGAAAATGCAGCAGTGGCAAGGCGAATTTTTAAATTATTAAAAGTGGCATTTGAAATATCAACACAGGTAAGCGTTGAAAAAACAAACCGGTTAAAGAAACGCAATAATTATATCATTAATATTGAAGATAAATATGCCAAAGTTTTTTTACAGGAAACTAAAATAGCCAATAATAATAATTTTAACTTCGTGGAATTTGATTACGGTGTTCCTGATGGCTTAATCATCAACGATGAATGTAAAAGAGCATATTTGAGAGGTACATTTATGGGTTGTGGCTCTGTAAGCGACCCTGAAAAATCATACCATGCAGAATTTGTTAGCAGCAGAGAAAAACACAGCGATGGAATTTGTTTATTGCTGCAGGATTACGGGATAAGCGCAAAAACATTGTTCAGAAAAAACAATTATGTTACATACATAAAAGAAAGTGAACAAATTTCAGACTTGCTGGCACTGCTTGGAGCAAGTAACGCAGTATTGGATTTCGAAAATGTAAGAGCCGTTAAAGAAACAAGAAATCAGATAAACAGGGTCATAAACTGTGAAACTGCAAACCTTGACAAAATAGTTGATACATCAATGAGGCAGATTAACAATATTAAGGTATTAAAAAAACATAAAGCTATTGATAAACTCCCTGACCATTTAAAGGAACTTGCATACCTTAGATTAAAACATACAAATGCAAGCTTAAAAGAATTGGGTGAAATGTTAAATCCACCCCTTGGAAAATCAGGTGTGAATCATAGATTAAGAAAAATTGAAGAAATCGCTAAGGATTTAGAGCATGAAAAAAGAGGTGTAAAATGAGATCACAAAAAGTAGTACTAAAAAATAAAATAGGGCTGCACGCGAGACCGGCAGCAATATTCGTAAAAAAAGCAAGAAATTTTGACAGTGAAATTATAATCAAAAAAGGAATTCAAGAAGCAAACGGTAAAAGCATAATCAGTATTATGGCGTTAGGAGCAATGAAGGGTGATGAGCTGATAATTATCACAAAGGGCTCTGATGAAGACAAATGCATTGCTGAATTAGCTAACTTATTAGAATTCATGGAAGAAGAAGAATAAAAGGTGAGACAGTGACAGTGGGGTATAACCTATCCCATTTTTCATTTTTTGTGACAGTATGAACAAAACTTGTGTCATTCTGAGGGCGTAGCCCGAAGAATCTCATCGATTAAGGAGATCTTTCGCTATCGGAGGATGAAAATCAAAACTTAGGAGATAAAATGGAAAATAAAACAATAGCAATAGTAAACAGTAATGAAATAAGAGAATCAGATTTACAGGCATTAGTTAAAAACTTAGGGCAAAATGCAGCATATTTTCAGGGTCCTGACGGAAGAAAAAAACTAATTGATGAATTAGTAATGCATGAATTAATGTATTCGGATGCAGTAGAAAAGGGGTTAGATAATGATGAAGAATTCATTGAAGTAATGAACACTATGAAAAAATCAATGCTTCAGCAGTATAACCTAAGGAAAATGTTTAATGAAATAACTCTTTCTGATGAAGAATTAAAAGAGTATTATGAGAGTCACAAGGACATGTTTGTTACTGAAGAAATGGTGAAAGCAAGCCACATACTTGTAGACAGTGAAGAAAAAGCTAATGAAATTTTAGAAGACATCACTGACGGATTATCTTTTGAAGATGCCGCTACACAGTTTTCAAGCTGCCCATCAAAGCAAGCAGGTGGAGCACTTGGACAATTCGGTAAAGGTCAAATGGTACCTGAATTTGAAGAAGCTGTATTTTCAATGCAGGTAGGAGAAATAAGTGGACCGGTTAAAACTCAGTTTGGCTATCACCTTATTAAATTAACTGACCACACTACTGAAAGAAATGCATCCTTTGAAGAAGTAATTCAAGAAGTTAAAGACAGCTGCTTCATGGAAAAACAAGAAAAAGTATACAACGATAAAAAGACAGAATTAAGCAAGAAATACAAAGTAGAAATACTATAATGTCATAAAGAGGGTCATCCTCAAAAACTTATAAAAATTATTGCAAAATAAAAAATATTGTGTTAATATATTTCAGTGACAACAAGCGGATGTGGCGGAATTGGCAGACGCGCACGGTTCAGGTCCGTGTGGGGCAGCTCGTGCAGGTTCAAATCCTGTTATCCGCACTGAATATGACATAGAAGGTGAACATGGAAAAAATAACATGTTCATTTTTTTCGAGTTTCGGAGTTTCGGGGACGGTTCTTTTTGATTGATAGTCATTATCAATCAAAAAGAACCGTCCCCAGAATTGGATTGAAGAAAATTAGTGAATTGGAGTATTAATTGAGAAAAATATCAATTGTTAGATTATATTTTTGTTTCGGTTTATTTTCCATATGCAGTGGCATGGCTCATCCGGTAACACCAACCATGTTTATAGAAAAGGGATTTGGTGACTATTTATTTGGAGTATCATTTGCTGCAATGTCACTATGCTATTTTATTGGTTCTCTAATATGGGGGTCAGTTGGCGATAGATATGGGCACATAAAGGTTATGGCATTTACGGGACCGGTGTATGGAGTTTCTCAATTGTTGTTTGGATTTTCTAATACTGAGTTTTTAACTATTGTTGCAAGGCTGATAGGCGGATTTTTCAGTGCTGGAATATATGTATGCAGCCTGGCATACCTTATTAACATTACAGACCAAAACAACAGAGGACGCCATATGTCCTATTACGTTGCGATTAACTCTGTATTATCCGCGTTCGGATTTTTTATAGGTGGTGTATTGGGCAATTTCTCCATAAACGCGGTATTTATATTACAAACATCAACTATATTGTCGTGTGGGCTTTTAACTTATTTATTGATCGAGGAAATTAAATCAACCAATACGAAATTCACATCACATTCATTAAATCCATTTAAATCATACAATGAAATTATGGGTGAAATGCCGAAAATACTTGTAACATTTTTAATGGCTGTTTTTTTAACAAGTTTTGCCTCAACTTCTTATGACAATGCATTTAATTATTATTTAAAAGATGCTTTAGACTTACCGTCTTCATATAACGGTATAATAAAAGCAATAATAGGTATTGTGACATTGACCGTTAATTTTACAGTCAATATATATATTGAAAAATATTTAAATGCAAGAAAGTCAATGATAGTTGCGTTGTTATTGTGCGGTATATCCTCTTTAGCTGTTACGTTTGTACCGGGACTTTATCCGTTTTTTATTGCGAATATAATATTTTTTATGTTTAATGCAATTTATTTGCCTATACAGCAAGATATAGTAACAAAAGATCAGGATTCAAAAACAAGCGGGTTAATATCCGGCATATTTAATTCAGTCAGGGCAATAGGAATGATTTTTGGGTCATTGTATTCTGGATTTATCTATGAGCTTGGCAGTACCCTACCTTTTATATCAGCTGCAGCAGTATTTTTTATAAGTGCCTTTATATCGATGATAAATTTAAAACAAGAAAAATCGGGAGAAACGTATGGATTTACAAATTAAAATTATACTTGTAGTAATGTTTTTTATTATTTTAGTTAGTATACAGTATACTTTAAACAAAATACTTTTAACATTAAAAGAGATTAGAGTAGTGTTGCTTACAAAAAAGGAAAAATAAGAATAATTTGCATGTTTTAAATCATAATAAACTCATAACAAGGAGGATATTATGGTTGAAAAGAATGTAAAAAAGAATGTTAAAAAGAAAAAAGAACTTACCCCTAACGATATAATGAAATTAGAAATAGCAAAAGAAATTGGCTTGATGGAAAAAGTGGATGAATTTGGATGGGGAGGTTTAACTGCAAAAGAAACCGGCAGAATAGGCGGTTTAATGACCGCTAAAAAAAAGCAAAGGAAGAAATAAAATGCTTAATAGCTACAAAGAATTTTCTCAAATTTATGATATTTTGATGAATGATATTGATTATGAAAAGTGGACATCCTTTATGACAGAAAAAATTGATGGCAGTAAGGTTTTAGAAGCAGCTTGCGGAACGGGGAACATAACACGTTTATTGGCTGAAAAAAACTTTAAAGTTACTGCTTTCGACCTTTCAGAGGACATGCTTATGAGAGCTTATGAAAAGCTTAGGTCTAATCCAAAGGTAAAATTATTAAATATGGATATGACTAAATTAAAAATAGATGATAAATTTGATGCTGCAATTTGCTGCTGTGACGGAGTCAATTATATAAATAAAAAAGGTTTAAAAGAATTTTTCAATAATGTTTACAAACATTTGAATGAAAATACTTACTTTATTTTTGACATGAGCACCCAATATAAATATGAAACAATGCTTAATGACACCTATGTCTATGATGACGGTGAAATTTTTTATGTGTGGGAGAATATGGCTGATGTATCAAATAATACAATTAATATGGAAATAAACTTTTTCATAAAGGATTCATCGGATAAATATAATAGAATCAATGAAATACAGACACAATATATACATAGATACGAAGAAACAATTTCATTATTAAATGAAATTGGCTTTAAAAATATTGAAATATATGATGATTATAACAATAAACTATGCAATGACAAATCTTTACGAGCTGTGTTTGTATGTAAGAAATAAAAACGTTGAAAGGAAATAAACTATGGATTATATGATAAGAGCAATAGATAAGAAAAAAACATTCAGATTATTTATGGTTAAATCCACTGAAACTGTAGAAGAAGCAAGAAAAAGGCACAACACCACTCCAACTGCATCTGCAGCGCTGGGAAGAACTCTGACTGCCGGACTTATGATGGGTTATATGATGAAAAATGAAAAGGATAAGTTAACTATTAATATAAACGGCGGTGGTCCTATAGGTACGATAATGGCTGTTGTAAACAACAATGGCGAAATAAAAGGATATGTAGAAAATCCTAATGTAAATTTACCTTTGAAGCCAAACGGAAAATTAGATGTGGGGGGAGCTGTTGGATTAAACGGTAAGGTTACTGTAATGATGGATATTGGCTTAAAGGAACCGTATGTTGGAAGCACGGATATTGTAACCGGTGAAATAGGTGAAGATATAGCAATGTATTATTGGCTGTCTGAACAGCAAAATTCTGCAGTAGCTTTAGGTGTATTAGTTGACAGGGATTACAGTATAAAATCTGCAGGCGGCTTTATAGTTCAAACGCTTCCGTTTATAGAAGATGAAGACCTTGAAAAATTAGAAAATGTATTAAATAATTTAAAATCAGTTTCTGATTATTTTGACAACAATGAAGATGTTGAAGCAATAGCAAAAAAATTATTTGCTGATTTTGATATTGAAATAATGGATAAAATATCGGTTGGTTTTAAATGTGACTGTTCTGAAGAAAGAATGCAAAGAGGTTTGATTTCATTGGGCAAAAAGGATTTAAAAGAAATAATCGAGGAAGATGAACAAATAGAAACTGTTTGTCACTTCTGCAATGAGAAATATTTATTCCATGGTGACAAATTAAAGAATTTATTAAATAGTATAGAATAATGTCATCTGCTTTCACTTACAGTATAAGCGATTGACACCAAATCATAGATTTCTTAACCGTGCCCAAAATACCACTAATAGAAAAAATTAATACCTGATATATTACTAAATGAGGTTGATATATAGTAAAAAATTAATTATAATTATATTAATGTAATTAATGAAGAACAATAAGTTATATAGGACAACAATAATATTTTTAATATAAAGGGAGGACGTTAGATGAAGTATTTGGCTAAAGATAGTACAAAGTGTATTCAGTGTGGTGCTTGTGAAGAAATATGTTCTACAACCTACTTTAAAGTAAATGACAGGAATAAATCATGTATTCAAATTAATGAAAAAGACGGGAAACCCGAAATAAACGTTTGTGACCAATGTGGCGAATGTATAGATATTTGTCCGGTAATGGCTATAACGAGAGAAAGCCGTGGAGTTGTAAGAATCAATAAAAAAATATGCGTAGGATGCTTCATGTGTGTTGGATTTTGTTCTAAGTTATCCATGAGACAGCATGATGACCATATCGAACCATTTAAATGTATTGCGTGTGATTTATGTTCTAAGGTGTGCCCTACAGGAGCAATTTATATTTCTGAAAAAGATGATTCAGAAGCTTTGGAAATGCCTTTAGATAAACTATTTAATAAGTAGGAGGTTCGGTATGGAAATTAAAACATTAAAAGACAGTCATAAACTGTTAAAAGAATATAAATATGAATTAGGAAAAGTTGACAGAGGTTATGCAAACAGAACCCTATATGTAAATATTTCCGACAATACTATTAAGGAAAAACCCGTTACCGATTTTATGAAGGATAAATTTGTAGGCGGTAAAGGTTTTGGACTCTGGTATTTGTGGAATGCAGTAACATCGACAACAAAATGGAGCGACCCTGAAAATGAAATAGTAATAGCAGGTGGACCTGTTTGTGGAATTACTCAATATGCCGGTACAGGTAAATCCTTAGTATGCAGCTTATCTCCTTTAACGGATATTCCTATAGATTCAAACGTAGGCGGATTCTTTGGTCCTCTTTTGAAATTTGCCGGCTTTGATGCTTTAGAAGTTCAAGGTAAAGCAGAAAAGGATGTAATTGTATATATAGACGGAAATACAGGTGTTGTTACAATAGAAGAGGCTCCTCTTGAGGCAATTGACGGACACGTATTAGGTGAACAATTAACGGAAATGTATGCCGATAATGAAGCGGATAAAAGAAATGTTGCGGTTGTTACAGCAGGCACAGGTGCAGAACATTCGCGTTTTGGACTATTAAACTTTACATTCTATGATCCTCGTAGAAAAGTTACAAGATTAAAACAAGCAGGCAGAGGCGGAATAGGAACAGTTTTCAGAGATAAAAAAATAAAGGCATTAATAGTTAAATTCAGCAATGTAAAAGGTGATTTAAATAATCCTTTTGATCAATCTATAATTAATAAAACAGGTATTAAGTATCATAAAGAAATTCATGATCTTGACAGTAAACAAAATAATATGAGAGCAATAGGAACAGCAAATATAATTGAAGTTATGGATGCCTATGATTTACTACCTGTTATGAACTACCAGTACGGTATGCACCCTGATACTCAAAAAATAAAATCAACAATATTTATAGATAAGTATATAACTCAAGGTGTTCAAGATGGTTGCTGGTATGGATGCTCAATGGCATGTGCAAAGGCAGCTGATAACTTTGAATTAAAAACAGGTCCTTATAAAGGACATAAAGTTACTGTTGACGGACCGGAATATGAAAATGCTGCCGGCTTAGGTTCAAATTGTGCAATATTTGATCCGGAGGGAATTTTGGAGCTTAACTTCTATTGTGACACATACGCAATAGATACAATTTCCTTTGGCACGGCAACAGCATTTGCAATGGAGTGCTATGAAAGAGGAATAATAAATAAAGATATAACAGGCGGCATGGAACTAAACTTTGGAAACTTTGAAGCTGCAGCAGAGCTTTTGCATCAAATGTCAATGGGCGAAGGGTTTGGAGTTGTAGTTGGCCAAGGTATCCATCGAATGAAGAAATTATTTGCAGAAAAATACGGCGCAGATCCGGATTTCTTGTTTGACATAGGTATGGAACAAAAGGGTTTGGAATATTCAGAATACGGTTCTAAAGAATCATTGGCACAGCAAGGTGGATACGGTTTAACGAACAAAGGTCCTCAGCACGATGAAGCATGGCTCATATTCATGGATATGGTTAATAACCAAATTCCAACATTCGAAGATAAGGCAGAAGCACTTCATTATTTCCCAATGTTCAGAACTTGGTTCGGACTTTATGGACTCTGTAAGCTTCCTTGGAATGATATTGTTCCTGCTGACAACAAATATACTTCAGAACCGGCAAAAGTTCCGGAACACGTACAAAACTATTTAGACGTAGTATACGGTGTTACAGGTAAGAGATTAAGTGTCGCTGATATGATTAAGGAATCTGAAAGAGTATATAACTTCCAAAAAATATTCGGCATCAGAATGGGTAAAGGTCTAAGAGCAAATGACAGAACACCATATCGTTCAATGGGTCCTGTTACTAAGGAAGAATACGAATCAAGACAGGAAAGATACGACAAACAATTAAAAGAAAAAATAGGATTTGACCCGGAAGGTAAATCTACAGAAGAAAAAATGTCTGTTCTAAGAAAATATAGAGAAAATCAATATGAATTACTAATTGATGCCGTTTATAAGAGAAGAGGTTGGAATTCTAATGGTGTACCTACATTAGAGCATTTAAAATATTTGGATATGGAATTGCCTGAATTGATAGAAGTTATAAAAGATTTACAGTAGTTCAAGGATGTGATTTATATAATTAAGTTAAACAACAGAGATTTTCAATGGGAAGAAGGAATGACCATTGAAGATATAATGAAAATTAAAAAATTTTCATATTCAAGAATCATTGTAAAGGTTAACAATAAGCATGTAGAGGAAGTGGATTATGCTACAACTATTGTTCATGACGGTGATGATGTTCAGATGATTCATTTGTTAGCAGGTGGATAATAAATACAGTAGAGAAATGTCAATAAAACAAATTGAAATTATTGGGAAAGTAATTTATAATAAACAATAGAACAATGTATGTTGTTCTATTGTTTTTATATGCGTTATATATTTAAAAATATAACGTATATAAGGAGGATGTGTAAGAATGAAAAAGATAATTATTCTATCATTAATTATTTGCATGGTATCAAATCTTATAGGATGCATTGATAAAACAAAAGAAGAAACTATTATGCTGGCGGCTGCAGCAAGCTTGAAAAATTGCATGGAAAATGATTTAATACCCATATTTGAACAAAAGAATACTAATATAAAAATTGAGGCAACATATGACAGTTCCGGAAAGTTACAGACACAGATTGAAGAAGGAGCAGATGTTGATGTGTTTATGTCTGCTGCAGAAAAACAAATGAATGCATTAAATGATAAAGGTTTAATTGTTGAGAATTCTATTGTACCTTTGTTGGAAAATAAGTTAGTACTTATAGTGACTAAGGGAAATGAAAACATTATAAAAGATTTTAAGGATATGCTTAAAGCTAAAGCTATAGCCATAGGAGATCCTGAAAGTGTACCTGCAGGACAATATGCAAAAGAGTTGTTATCTAATCTTGGTTTATGGGATGAGGCGTTAAATAAATTAAGTTCAGGAACTAATGTAACTGAAGTGTTAAATTGGGTAGCGGAAGGAAGCGCTGAAGCAGGAATTGTTTATGCTACAGATGCAAAATTTAATGATAAGGTTGAGGTTGTTTTATCAGCACCTGAAGGAAGTGTATCAAAGGTAATTTACCCTGTAGCTATTATAAAAGCAACAACTAAATTGGAATCAGCTAATGTTTTCGTTAATTTTTTACAAAGTGATGAAGCAAAAGAAATCTTTAAAAAATATGGCTTTACAGCTTATTAACAGGTGATGAAATGAATTTATCTCCAATGTTGATTTCATTAAAAACAGCATCTTTAGCAATGTTATTGACTTTTTTTCTTGGTATTTTCGCTGCAAAAGTAGTTGTTAATATGAAGTGTGGCATGTTAAAAATTTTAATAGATGGATTATTAACACTCCCCTTGGTGCTGCCACCGACAGTTGTTGGTTTTTTCCTGCTGTTTATATTCGGAGTCAAAAGACCTGTTGGAAGATTTCTGCTTGAATTTCTAAGTGTAAAAATAGTGTTTTCTTGGGTATCTACTGTCATAGCTGCTGTTGTAGTTTCTTTTCCGCTTATGTATCGCTCAGCTCGAGGTTCTTTTGAACAAGTTGATAAGGATTTAATATTAGCAGGAAGAACACTTGGAATGTCAGAAAGAAAAATATTCTGGAGAGTTATAATGCCCATTGCATTGCCGGGAGTCGCATCTGGCGGTATTTTATCCTTTGCGAGAGGACTTGGTGAATTTGGAGCGACAGCTATGATAGCCGGAAACATTGCTGGTAAAACAAGGACGTTGCCACTTGCCATATATTCAGAGGTTGTAGCCGGCAACACGGAAGGTGCTTATGGATATGTGCTGGTTGTTGTTTTAGTTTCATTTATTGTACTGGCTTTAATGAATTATTTTCTAATGAAGAAAAACAAATATTCAAATAAGGATGAGTTTAGATGAGTTTATCAGTATCAATAAAGAAAAAATTCAAGGACTTTAATTTAGATGCAAATATAGAAAATAATGGTGATTATTTAGGTATATTAGGGCCTTCGGGCAGTGGTAAAAGCATGACATTAAAATGTATAGCCGGATTAGAAACCCCCGATGAAGGTCGAATAGTTTTTAATGGCAGAGTTCTGTTTGACTCGAATAAAAAAATTAATATAAAACCTCAAGACAGAAATATAGGTTACCTGTTTCAAAATTATGCCTTATTTCCTAATATGACAACTGAACAAAATATCGCTTGTGGTCTAAAAATTTCAACAACAGATAAGAGAATAAAGATAAAAGAAATGATAGAATTATTTCATCTTGATGGCTTAGAAAAGAAATATCCTTTACAGCTTTCAGGAGGACAGCAGCAAAGAGTTGCATTAGCTCGCATATTTGCGTATGAACCGGATGTTTTATTACTTGATGAACCTTTTTCTGCATTGGATACACACCTTAAGGAAGAATTGCAAACAGAGGTATTTGAGTATTTGAAATTGTATAAGGGTGATGTGTTGATTGTGACACACCAAAGGGATGAAATTTATAAATATTGTAAAAATGTTGCGATTTTATATGAAGGTAAAACAATCATATATGGAAATACAAAGCAAATATTTAATGAGCCAAAATTAGTTGAAGCAGCAAAGATAACCGGATGCAAAAATATTTCCGCTTGCGATGTTGTTTCATCAGATAGCATCTATGCTAAGAAATGGGATATTATACTGAAAACGGAGAAAAAGATACCTGAAAATATTACACATTTAGGTATAAGAGCTCACAGTTTTAAAATTATGGATAATAATGAAGGAGAAAATATTATAGATTGCGAAATTATAGATATAACAGATGAACTGTTTGAGTACAGTATAGTTTTTAAAAATAAAACTTCAGAAATCGGTAAATCACTTATATTTAAAATAAAAAAGAGTGAGTGGGATAACATAATGAATAAAGATAAACTTTTCTTACAAATCTCTGAAGAATCAATATTATTTTTAATTTAATTTTTAATAATACTCATTAAAATATTTGTCAAATACGTCAGTGGCTTTATTTTTTACCTCTTTTTCGTATTCTTCATATTTATCTAAAAATTCAATACACCTTGAGGTTAAGCTTGAACCTCCGCCACCGGAGCCGCCTATTTTTCTGTCTAAAAGCTTAAAACCAAGGTTTTTTTCTGCTCCCCTAATCATTTTCAATGCCTTTGTATAAGATAAATTCATTTCCCTGCAAGCTGCATTCAAAGAATCATATTCTTTGGTTAGTTTAAGCAAAGTTCTCACACCCGGTCCGAAAAATATTTCTTCTTTTGCTAATCGAATTTGTAATATATAATGTAAATTTTCCATTTGGTTCCTCCAATTATGAATATATAATACCAAAAAAATTATAAAAATGATATAATAAACAAAAATATTACTATTCTATAACTCAAAAGGAGATCCCTCACTAAGTTCGGGATGATAAAAGTCATGAATCCATATATTTTACCTAAAACACCACGTTATGTGATTATTGATTACAGGGCAAGCGATGAAATAATAAATTATTTTAAGAAATTAAATATAAAACCGATTAAAACGATAAAATGCGATGATTTGCAGGATCCGGTAAACGGGCATCCGGATATGGTGATACACCCGATAGATTATGAAACCTTTGTAGTTGCGCCAAATGTATATGATTATTACAGAAATGTTTTAAAGGACACGGGAATAAAAGTTATTAAAGGTGGAAAAACTCTAAGTAGAAACTATCCCGAGGATATAGCATATAATGTAGCAAGAATAGGGAGATATGCTGTACACAACCTGCAGCATACAGACCAGGTTTTAAAGTATTATTTGGAAGAAGCAAACATTGAATTCATTCATGTAAGACAGGGCTATTCTAAATGTTCAACAGCGGCAATAAGCGAAAACATGGCTTTGACATCAGATATATCCATACATGAAAAACTCACATCATATAATATAGCTTGTTTGTACATAAATCCGGATGTTGTTTTATTAAATGGTTACAATCATGGATTTATAGGTGGCTGTACAGGTTTAATCAATGAAAAAATATTCTTATCTACAGGTAAAATCCTTGATAAGAATATTTTAATCACATTAAAAGAATTTATCCACTCGGCAGGGTATGTTTATGATGAAGCTTCAAATGAGCAAATAATAGATTTGGGATCGCTGATACCAATAATTTGACCTCCCTTAAAGAGAGGAGTGACTTAGTGGAGCTTTTATCATTAGAGTTAAATGAAAATGAAAATCATGAAGTGTTTAATAATATTAAAATAATCACAAATTTAGATGAAAGTGATATAAATATAGAAATATCTTCAACTGACGAAGGAAACATAAGACTAAGATACTTTACGGACAATAAAATAAACAAAAGAGAGTACATTGAAAAAATTATTGGAAGAATAACTAAACTGTTAATAGAATACACAAAATTAGAAAGTATTAACGTATTAAAAGAGACTTATTTTTATTTTGATGAAGAAGAAGTCGGTTCTATTATTTCTGATATTGAAAATGAAATAGATAATGATGTTAAAATTAAACTTATTATAAAAAATAAATTTAAAGAAATTTTAGAACGTTCAAATCTCATAAATTTAAATGGTTTTATTAATTTTAGGTTAAAGTTTATTAAACTGTATGCTGCTCAAGTAGTAGAAAAATGCATTGACAGCTATCTTATGAAAAAGGAATACATGGATTTCATAAGTATTATTAAGTTGATTTCTGAAACAGAAGAAGCAGAATATGATTTGGTTAATATTATGTATACCAACGATAAAATTCAGGTATATGATAAAAACATGAAAAAGATGACTTATATTAACAATGTTGAATTTTCAAGTGATTTGGTCAATAAGGTGGCATATGATGAGTCAGTTATTAATATATTATTAAATGTGTCACCGAAAAAAATAATACTTCATGAACAAAAAATAGATAAGAAAAACAAAGAAGCTCAAAATACAATAGAAATTATTAAGAAAATTTTTGAAGGAAAAATTGAAATATGCAATGGTTGTAAATATTGTGATCTATTTTAGAGGGTGTCTTATGACACCCGTTTTAAAACTGCGAAAATGGGTATAATTAATGTAAAGTTTAAGAAAAGCATAAGGTTTGTATAATAAAATTGGAGTATGGGAATATATAAGGGAGGAATACATATGTCATTCTTAGTATTAGCATCATTGATAACAATTACTGTAGTTACTGCAATTCATTTGTTAAACATAAAAGAAGCGGATGCAAACAACGGAAATAATGAATAATTTATAAAAAAATTGAGATCTGAGATCTCAATTTTTTATTTCTTTTCTGCCATTATTTCAGTCCATCTTTGTGTGTATAAATCTATAAATTCTTTAGGGTCTCTGAACATTTCCATTTTGTTGATATCTTCCTCCGGAATATTGAAAGCTAAATTGTTTAAAAGTTCTTCATCAACTTCTTTTATTGCTTCTGTATGAACTGTTGAATACCATACTTCATCGATATTTCTTAAAGTTGCTTCAGTGGAGCAAAGAAAATCTATGAATTTTTCAGCTAATTCTTGATTCTTTGTAGTTGTGGGAACAAACATTGCATCAATCCAAATGTTGCTTCCTTCCTTTGGGATAACAAAATCTAAGTTCTCGTTTTCAGCCATTGCAGAAACTGCTTCACCTGACCAAACCAAAGCCATGTCAGCTTCTTCATTAATCATAATATCAGGTGCTCCATCCGTAATATATGCCATAACAAGCGGCCTTTGTTTAATCAACAATTCTTTTGCTTCATCTAATTCCTTTTCATTAACGGTATTCATTGAGTAACCCAATAATTTAAGAGCGGCTCCGAAAGAATCTCTCTGTGAATCCATCATTATTATTCTTTGGCCGTGATTTTCATCCCATAGCATTGACCAACTGTCAGAAGATGCATCCACTGTGTTTTTATTGTAAAGTATACCTAAAGTACCCCAGAAATATGGAACAGCATACTCGTTATTTGGGTCATATGGTTGACTTTTGAAAGCTTCATCTATATATTCATAATTTGGTATATTATCAAAATTTAATTTGTTAACCATTCCTTCATTAATCATACGCTCAATCATATATTCGCTTGAAATTATCAAGTCATAATTAGAAGCTCCTGCTTTAGCTTTGATGTACATTTCTTCGGGTGTTGAATATGTGTCATATTTAATTTTAACATTATTTTTTACTTCAAATTCATTAATTAAGCTTTTATCCATGTAAATGTCATAATTCAAAATGCTCAAAGTTTGAGTTTCTTCTTTTTTGCAGCCGGTTAATACAATTAAAATTATGCAAAGGATGATTGCAATCAGCATTAATTTTCTTCTCATTTATATACCTCACTTCTATTAAGTTTATTTCGGCTTTCAGCCCCGTTTGATCTTTTATTTATTAATATCATTAACAATAACACCACGGTGAGCATTATTGTTGATAATGCATTGATTGTTGGGCGTACACCTCTTCTCGCCATTGAGTAAATAACTATAGAAAGATTTGTAACACCTTCGCCTTTTGTGAAATAACTTATTATAAAATCATCTATGGACAAAGTGAAAGCCATTAAAAATCCTGTGATAATTCCCGGTTTGATTTCTGGAATTATAACCTTTCTAAGTGCATACATGGGTGTTGCCCCTAAATCCATTGCTGCTTCTGTCATATGGACATCAAGCTGCTTTAACTTTGGAAGTATTGAAAGTATTACATAAGGGGTATTGAACACTATGTGTGAAATTAACATTGTGTTAAATCCAAAGCTAATACCGAATGATATATATAATATCATCAACGAAATACCTGTTACAATGTCCGGATTAACAACCGGCAGATAATTTATGTTTAATATAATAGATTTTAGTTTGCCTTTCATGCTGTTAATACCTATTGCTGCAACAGTTCCTAATATTGTGGATATTATTGCTGATATTATGGCAATGGAAATAGTATAATAAAATGCATTTCTTATATCCATGTCCTGAAATAATTCTATATACCATTTCAGTGAAAATCCTGTCCAATTTCCTCTTGATTTTGATTCATTGAAGGAAAAAACAGCAAGAACAATTATGGGTGCATACAGGAAAATAAAAATTAATCCCATATAAATTTTAGTTAAATATCTTTTTACCATAATCTTGCCCCTCCTTCCTTATCGATATCAAATTTGTTCAT
This sequence comes from uncultured Clostridia bacterium, assembly GCA_964421845.1. GTDB lineage: Bacteria > Bacillota > Clostridia > Tissierellales > Sedimentibacteraceae > Sedimentibacter. The sequence goes on along the minus strand of CAYQYY010000003.1, from coordinate 162,353 downwards.
TATCGACATAGAAATCAATATAATAATCATCATTATAATTGAAATAGATGAGCCAAAGTTCCAATCACCGTTTAGTATAAACAATTTTTCGATTAAATTACCGATCATCATGTTTTTGTTTCCGCCTAAGAGCTGTGGTATAATAAATGTGCTAACGGCAGGCATGAAAACCATTATGATGCCGGAAATAACTCCTGGCATGCTGAGAGGTAATATAACCTTTCTGAACTTAATATACTTATTTGCGCCTAAGTCATCAGCTGCTTCCAATATTCCTGTATCCATTTTGCTAAGGGCTGTATAAATCGGAAGTATCATAAAGGGCAAGAAATTATAAACCATACCCATTACCGTAGCTCCTCTTGTATAAAGCATGTTAAATGTAGGAAGGCCCAAATAACTTAACAGATTATTAATTATGCCGTTGTTACCAAGTATTGTCATCCAGGCATATGTTCGGAGGAGCATGTTCATCCACATAGGCAATATACATAAAAATAACAAGGTATTTCTTTTGGACAAATGTGCCTTTGATATAATATAAGCTGCAGGATATCCTAAAATTAGGCATATAACGGTTGAAACTGCTGCTAAATATATGGAATCCCACAATATGTTTACATACAACGGATTAAAAAACTTTTTAAAATTTTCTAATGTAAATTGTATTGTTGTCAGTCCATTTGATTCTTTTGTTGTCATACTGTACAAGAAAACTAAGACTGATGGAAAAACAATAAATAAGATTATCCAAAACAAATAGGGATAAGCAAAATATTTTGTTCTATCTTTCAACTTAATCCCCCTTTTCCATTATGTGAATATCATCAGGAGTAAAAATTAAGCCAACAGTTTCTCCCACAGGCGCCATATCTGTTGAGTGAACTAAAAACTCATAATCATTTACTACTATGTCCATTTCATAATGAACACCCTTGAATGTAACTGATTTAACTATTCCCTCTAATTTTCCTTCACCCCTGTGAGTCAAATCCAAATCCTCAGGACGAATAACTACATCAACCTCTTCACCTCGGCCAAATCCTTTATCAACACATTCAAATTTTTTGCCTAAAAATTCTACTAAATAATCATCATGCATTATACCGCCTATGATATTACTTTCTCCAATGAAGTCAGCAACAAAGGCGTTTTCCGGCTCATTGTATATGTCAATTGGAGTACCCATCTGCTGAATAATTCCATCATTCATAACAACAATTGTGTCGGACATGGTTAAGGCCTCCTCCTGGTCATGAGTAACGTATATAAAAGTAATTCCTATTTGCTTTTGCATTGCCTTAAGCTCGTGTTGCATTTCTTTTCTAAGTTTTAAGTCAAGAGCCCCTAAAGGTTCATCCAACAAAAGAACTTTAGGTTCGTTTACCAGTGCTCTTGCAATGGCAATACGCTGCTGTTGACCGCCTGAAAGCTGATCGATTCTTCTTTTGCCGTAATTTTTCAGATTAAAAAGTTCGAGCATTTTTTCAACTTTGTTTGTTATAAGCTTTTCATCCATTTTCTTTATTCTTAAACCAAAGGCAATGTTTTCAAAAACGTTCATATGAGGGAAAAGAGCATATTTTTGAAACACCGTGTTAAGCTGTCGTTTGAAAGGTGGTACATCATTTATCAAATGTCCGTCAAAATATACTTCACCCTCATCAGGGGTCTCAAAACCACCTATAATTCTGAGGGTTGTTGTTTTACCGCAGCCGCTTGGTCCTAACAGTGTAACAAATTCGTTTTCTTTAACGGTTAAATTAATATCGTCAAGAACTATTTCACCATCGAATTTTTTAGTAATATTATTTAATTGAATTATTGCATTATTCATTTTTAACCCCCTCTTTTAAAAATTTGGCGGAGTAGAGACCCATATAACACGTGCCGGGTTTTTACTCGTATTTTCTATAAAATGAGTTTTATTTGTTTTAATATAAAAAGACTCGCCTTTTTTTACTTTATATATCTGATTGCCGTAATTAAGCATGATGGTTCCTGAAAGTACATAACCAAACTCTTCGCCCTCGTGAGGTTCATCTTCTTTTGTTTTGCTGTTGGCTCCAAGCTCAACCAATATTGGTTCCATCTTGTTCTTTTGTGCATTGGGAACAATCCAGTTTATTTTATAATTGTCGTCAGTTTCCTTTACAAATACATCTTCTTCTTTAAATACTATTTTGATGTCAACAGCTTCGTTGAAGAAGCTTCCTAAGTCGGTGCCTAAACATTCTAATATGTCAGTAAGCGTCGCAATAGAAGGTGATGTTAGATCTCTTTCTAATTGTGATATATAGCCCTTCGTCAACTCACATCTGTCCGCTAATTCCTGTTGAGTTAAAGAATTGGCAATTCTTAACCTTTTTAAATTCTCACCGATATTCATATGCACCTCTGTATTTTTGTTTATATTATTAAACCCAAAGTTTAAAGTTAGTAAACATTTAAATCGATTTTTATTATACACACTAAGAAATCCTATGTCAACAATAAAATCAACTGAATATGTGAAATTTATTTAATAAGAATACTAAAATAAATATTCATTGTTTAAGTATACTAAACTTTAAAATCTAAAATGGTAATTTTTTGACATATTATTGGAAGAACCTCTCCTGCAAAATGAGATTCTTTGGGCTACGCATTCAGAATGACGGTCTTTTGTCATCCTGAATGCCAGCGTAATTTCCCCATTTGAAATGATTGACAGGTACAATTCAATGTTATAAACTTAATACAATTAAGAAAGCAGGTGAACTATGGCGAAAATAAAAACTAAGTTCGTGTGTCAGGAATGTGGTTATGAAACTGCAAAATGGTTTGGTAAGTGCCCTTCATGCGGTGAATGGAATTCATTTGTGGAAGAAATAGAATCAAAAACAAATGATACCAAAAGTCAAAGGGGCATAAGTAAAGGGAAAATAGAAAAAATTCAAAATATAAATACAACTAAGCAAAAAAGATACTCCACAGGCAGTAAGGAAATGGACAGAGTATTAGGAGGAGGAATAGTTAAAAGCTCTTTAATATTAGTCGGAGGAGATCCCGGTATAGGAAAATCCACACTTTTGTTGCAGGTTGCCGATTATATTTCCAAACAAAATTTAAAAGTTTTATACGTTTCCGGAGAGGAATCAGGTGAACAAATAAAAATTCGTGCTGACCGCTTGAATATTGGTGATGGGGAGCTTTACATATTGGCAGAAACGAACATAGACATAATAAAAGAATATGTGGAAAAAGAAGAACCTGATATATTAATACTTGATTCTATTCAAACTATTTATTATCCGGAAATAGTATCTGCGCCGGGCAGCGTGAGCCAGGTCAGAGAAATTACTGCAATGGTTATGCGAATGACGAAGGTAAGAGATATGGCATCCTTTATCGTTGGGCATGTTACTAAAACAGGGGCTATAGCAGGACCAAGAGTTTTAGAACACATGGTTGATACTGTTCTTTATTTTGAAGGAGAGAGGCACTTCTCCTACAGGATACTTCGTGCTGTTAAAAACCGTTTTGGTTCAACAAATGAAATCGGTATTTTTGAAATGCGTGATAAAGGACTTATAGAAGTAGAAAATCCATCAGAGGTATTTTTAAAAGGTAGACCGGTAGATGCCTATGGAACCGTAGTAACAGCAACTATGGAGGGAACAAGACCGGTGCTCATTGAAATTCAAGCTTTAGTTACATATTCTCCTGCTGGATTTGCAAACAGAGTAACAACCGGCATTGATAAAAACAGAGCAGCAATGCTTATTGCTGTTTTAGAGAAAAAGGCAGGTCTTGCAATTCAAAGCTCAGATACTTTTATTAATGTAACAGGTGGACTTCAGCTTAGAGAACCTGCAGCGGATTTGGCAGTATTATGTGCCATTGCGTCCAGCTTTAAAGAAATTCCCGTGGATTTTAAAACGATCTTAATTGGAGAAGTAGGTCTAACCGGTGAAATAAGAGGAGTTAATTCCATAGAAAAAAGATTAATGGAAGCACAAAAAATGGGATTTAAAAAAGCTGTAATTGCAGAATCAAATGAAAATATAACTAAGAATTTAAAGGATATAGAAATAATACCTGTTAATAATATAAGACAGGTAATGGATTTATTATTTTAAGGATGTGAAGCATGGATACTATTTATTATTCATTGGTGGATTATGGACTTAATGAAACAACAGCTAAATATATGTATTATTTTATTATGATGCTTATTATCACAGTGGTATCGGTAACCATAACTTTAATTATCAATAAAATCATATTGAAGTTTTTAGCTAAACGGATAAAAAGCAATAAATACTACTGGGACGATGTCTTATTAAATAACAAAGTTTTTCAAAAGCTATCAATGATTATTCCCGGAATTGTTGTTTATAACGGTGCAGGGTCTTTTGGTAATATATCAGTTTTGATTTCCAAGCTTTCAATTATCTATATTATAATTATAATAATTATAACCGCTAAAAGCTTGATAAATTCTGCTGATGACATTTACAGACATTTCCCGATTTCAAAGGATAGACCTATAAAAGGGCTTTTACAGGTAATAGAAATCTTATTATATATAATATTTGGAATTATGATTGTATCTATTCTTATTGACAAGAGTCCGGTTGCATTAATAAGCGGAATAGGTGCCTTAACAGCGATCACCACCTTAATATTCAAAGACTCCATAGTTGGCTTTGTTGCAGGATTACAATTGACTTGGAACGATATGTTAAGAATTGGCGATTGGATTGAAATGTCAAAGTACGGCGCTGATGGTAATGTGATAGAAATAACTTTAACTACTGTAAAGGTACGTAATTTTGATAAAACTATAGTTACACTACCAACCTATGCCTTAGTTTCGGATTCATTTAAGAACTGGAGAGGAATGCAGGAAACAGGTGCAAGGCGTATTAAAAGAGCAATAAACATTGATTTAAGCAGTATAAAATTTTGTACTGATGAAATGCTTGAAAAGTATAAAAAGGTAAATTATTTAAAAACATATATCGAAGAAAAAGAAGCAGAACTAAAGATATATAATGAAAAGGTTGAAAATAAAGTTGTTCTTGTAAATGGAAGAAACTTAACCAATATAGGTATTTTTAGAATCTATGCTCAAAATTATATAAACAATCACCCTAAGGTTCATAGCGATATGCCCCGAATGGTTAGGCAATTAGCTCCTACCGAAAATGGATTGCCTTTAGAGGTGTATGTTTTTATAAATGATATTGTGTGGGATATATACGAAGCTGCTCAATCAGATATTTTTGACCATTTACTTGCAGTGGCAGAATTTTTCGATTTGAGGATTTTCCAAAATCCATCAAGCTTTGACTATAATAAACTAATTGAAAGGTGACAAAATGATAGAATTTTTAAGACAAGAAGGTATTAACGAAACGCTGATTAAAGGAATAGAAGAATTCAGAAAACAATATAAGGTAGATTCAAGTTATGATTACAGAATTCCAAAACCAAAATATAATTATTATGGAAGAGAAATATGGGAGCAAGCAATTACAGCAATACTTAGCGGAGAAAATATATTATTGGTTGGCTCAAAGGCAACAGGAAAAAATGTTTTGGCTGAAAATCTTGCATGCGTATTTGAAAGGCCAAGTTGGGATATTTCATTTCATATAAATACTGATTCAACATCTTTAATAGGTACTGATACCTTTGAAAACGGACAGGTTGTATTTAGAAACGGCCCTATTTATGAGTGTGCTAAATATGGTGGTTTTGGTATATTGGATGAAATCAACATGGCTAAAAATGATTCGGTGGCAGTTTTGCATGCAACACTTGACTACAGAAGAATTATTGATGTGCCCGGTTATGATAAAATTAAATTGGATGATGCAGTAAGATTTATTGCAACGATGAACTACGGCTATGCAGGGACAAGGGAATTGAATGAAGCACTTACATCCAGGTTTATGGTTATTGCTATGCCTAATGTTACATCTGATAGTTTAAGAAAAATATTGATTAAGGAATTTTCTAATCTTAATGATAAATATCTTGAGCAGTTTACAGAACTTTTTCAGGATCTAAAGTTAAAAAGTGATAATTCTGAAATATCTACTAAATCGGTTGACTTAAGAGGACTTTTATCATCAATTCATTTAATGGATAAGGGGCTAGACCCGATTAAAGCTTTGCAGATGGGTATAGTAAATAAATCCTTTGATGAGTTTGAACGCAAGTTGGTGGAGGATGTTATAAAACTAAGAATATCCGACGATACTGAAAGAGGTGAAATTTTTACTTACTGATATGATACATCAAATCAATGAAAAAAGAGCAGTAAACATCATTTGGAATGCCTCTGAAGATTATTCGTTTTTGCCGGAATATAAAGCGTTTGATAAAGAAGGCAAAGCGGATATATACTTAAATTATATAATAGGCGCAGTAAGAAAGTATTATGAATATACTAAGCTCCAAAAATTCATTAACTATTTAAGAACTGATTCAGACCATGAATTTTACGAGGAGCTTTTTTGGGTTGGATTGGAAAATTCTACTTTTGAGAAAGGTAAAAGTGAGCGCCCGGCTTTAAAAAATTTGAGAAATAATTATGCAAAAAAGGTTCTTTCCATAGAAATTATTAATATTGAAAACACTATTTTAAAAGAAATAAAAAAAGCTCATTATCAAAAAGTTATAGGTGAAACCCCTCAAATAGAAGAAAGATTGCTTAATTTGTTAAATGAGCTCGAATTTGACAAGCACATGGGTACTGACGAAATTATATCTAAAATGTATGAAATATTAGATAATTATTTCAAGTTCAATGCAGGTCAATATGAAAAATCATTTAAAAAGTTTGAAGAAAACAAAAAGGATGCTAAAAATATAAAGAAGCATTATGAAAAAACAAGGGAAAAATCAGATGATGGCAATCCTTTTATGAAGGATTTAGAAATAGAATCAGCTGAAACAACAAGGGTTGTTTTTTTCGAACAAGATGAAGATAATAAGGATATTCAGCTTCAATTATACAAATTAAGAGACAGTAAGGTAGATGCGGAAAGAAAATATATAGAAAAATACTACGGAAGCTCAACATTACCCGAAAGAAAAATAATGGCACTTGAAAAGACATTGTGTAATGGAAATCATAAAAACAATCACCTTCATTTTACCCGTGGAGAGTATGATTCTACAATTATTGATGCTGATACAAATTATATAAAAAGAGTTGCTTTAGAAAAAAGAGAAGCGAATATTAATTTTTATTACGATAACTATGCAAGAAATTTAAACAGCATTATAAATTTGACCAACAAAGTAAGAAACACAATGATGATGAATTTTGAACAATCTGTTATAAGGTCTAAGGAAGGGAAGTTAGCGGCCAACAAAATCTGGAGAAATATTTATGTGAGTGACAATAATATATTTATAAGGGATTTAAGAAATGACTTGGGTAATATTTCTGTTGATATTTTGCTTGATGCATCTGCTTCTCAAAATGAAAGGCAGGAAATCATTGCTTCGCAGGGTTATATTATAGCTGAAAGCTTAACTCGCTGTCAAATACCTGTTAAGGTTTATTCATTCAGCAGTTTAAGAACTTATACTGTAATAAATTTACTTCGTGATTATGAAGAAAATGATAAAAATGACAAAATATTTAATTATAGAACATCCGGTTGTAATCGTGACGGTTTAGCAATAAGAACAGCTCTTCACATGATGGAGAATAATCAAAGTGAACATAAAATATTGATAGTTCTTTCGGATTGTAAGCCAAATGACATTGAGACAAATCCGGGAACAGGCATAATCCCTACTCATATTGAGTATTCTGGGGTTAAGGGTGTCAGTGATACTGCACTGGAAGTTAAAAAAGGGACATATAAAGGCAATACAGTACTTTGTGTTTTCACCGGCAACGATGAAGATTTACCTTCCGCTAAAAAAATTTACGGTCATAATTTTGTTAGGATTAATTCATTAAACAGATTTGCGGATACGGTTGGAGTGTTGCTGCAAAATCAGCTTAAAAATTTATAGAAAAGGAAGCAAAATAATGAAAGATATTGAAATAGCAGTGGAGCTTTTGGAAAAGGAAAATCTCACATTGGCAGCAGTTAAAGATGGAAATTTAATTTATTCAAGCTGTGACAAAGGTATTAAGCCCTTGTATACAGTATATAAGGAGCACATAGGTTTAAAAGGTTCAAGCGTTGCAGACAGGGTTACAGGAAAAGCTGCAGCAATGATCTGCGTCAATGCATGCATTAAGGAATTAAAAACTAAGGTAATCTCTGACAACGCGATAAATGTATTAAAGGAAACTGATATTGAATTTAATTATGATGAACATACACCATATATAAAAAATCGTGATAAGTCAGGTATGTGCCCGGTTGAAACATTGTCTATAAAAATTGATAATTTTGATGAATTATTGATGGAAATAGAAATATTTTTGGAAAGTATAAAAAAATAATTAATCTGTCATTCTGAGGGCAGAGCCGGAAGAATGACAGATTATCTTTTAAATGGTTAAATTAAATGTTATTAATTTCTTTTTTCGAAATAAGCTTTTGCAACCGGTGGGAATAGTGCGTAGGATAAAACATCCTGTTCTGATTTTGTTAAGTCACCTATTTCTGCTTTTAGTTTTTCGTATTCATCAGACAATAAGTCTGCAGGTCTTACAGTTATAACTTCCTCATTTCCGATTATTTTTTCTTTTATTTCGTTAGATATAGGTGCTGCCGATCTTCCATACAAGCCCTTAACATAATTTTTAATTTCGGTTGGTATTATATTGTATCTTTGACCTGAAATTACGTTGAAAACTGCCTGAGCACCAACCATTTGGCTCATTGGTGTAACTAACGGAGGATATCCTAAATCTTCTCGAACCTTCGGTACCTCTGCAAGAACAGCTTCGTATTTATCACTTGCATTAAGTGATTTCATTTGATAAATAAGATTTGAAAGCATACCACCGGGTATTTGATACTTCAATGTGTTTGGCTCAGTCATAAGAACCTTTATGTTATATGTGCCGTTATCTTGATATTTTTTAACAACTTCTTTAAAATAATCTGCAATTTTATCTAAACTGTCAATATTTAGTTTAGGGTCGTAGTCTGTTCCCTGTAATGTAAATGCAAGTGATTCTGTAGCCGGCTGTGATGTACCTGAAGAAAGTGGAGATATTGCAGTATCAACTATATCTATACCTGCTTCTATAGCTTTCATCATAGCCATTTGCGCTACGCCGCTTGTGCAGTGTGTATGAAATTCTAACGGAAGGTTCGTTACTCCCTTTATTGCTTTAACTAAGTTGTAAGCTTCATAAGGCAACAAAATACCGGACATATCCTTAATGCAAATAGAATCCGCGCCTACATTTTCAAATTCTTTAATCAAATTCAAGTAATATTCGGTTGTGTGAACCGGACTTATGGTGTAAGAAATAGCACACTGGCAGTGAGCTCCTTCTTTTTTAATAACATCAATTGATTTTTTTAAATTTCTGATATCGTTTAAAGCATCGAAAACTCTTACTATATCAATTCCTTCAAATATTGCGTTCTTTAAAAATCTCTCAACAATGTCATCGGGATAATTTTTATATCCAAGTATGTTTTGACCTCTTGAAAGCATTTGAAGCTTTGTATTTTTAACATTTGCTCTTATCTTTCTTAATCTTTCCCATGGATCTTCATTTAGGAATCTTAGGCAGGTATCAAATGTTGCACCTCCCCAAACTTCCATGGAATAAAAGCCCGCTTTATCCATTTCTGCTAAAATTGGCAATATTTCGTCTGTAGTTAATCTTGTTGCAATTAAAGATTGATGTCCATCCCTCAAAGATGTTTCGGTAATTCTAATCATAGTACCTCCTAATAAAATTTTTTCTTTATATTATTATCATAAAAATATTACATTATTATCTTTTAAAAACCTTCAATAAGGACTTTGCACGGTATTCAATTTGGTTATATTCTTTAATTTAATTGTGATTTCATATGTTTAACCATATTATGTTAAGCTTTTTCTTGATATGAATTATGTATAATGGTATAATAACATATAAAATTTCTATTGTATATATTATTTTGATAACAAAATAGTTTGATTACAAAAGCATTGTTGAATATATATTTTGCATATCAGTATAATATCATGGAAATCAATATAAGTACATAATTAAAATAAAAAGTTTTGAGAAAATACTTATATATATAAGGTTGTTTAGAAATTATAACTAATTTAATGAGGCGGTAAATATGGATCAAACGGATTTAAGAATAATAAGCATATTGCAAAATGATGGAAGAATATCCATGAAGGAGTTAGGCAAGGAAGTTTCTTTAAGCCCTCCTGCGGTTGCTGAAAGAGTTAAGAGATTAGAGGACGATGGAGTAATCGAAAGATATAAGGCAGTTATAAATAACGAAAAAGTCGGGAAACCAATATGCGTTTTAATAAACGCTTCTATAAAACCGGAAAAACAAGATAGCTTTTTAGAGTTTGCTAAAAAATCAGAGGAAATTGTTGAGTGTCACCATGTTACCGGTCCTCACAGCATGATTATGAAAGCTTACTTAAGAGAAATGAACCATTTAGAAGAGCTTGTAGGAAGGGTTCAATTTTTTGGAAATACTGAAACCTTTATCATAATGTCAAGCCCTATAGAAGGAAAAGAACTTTAATTATCTTGCTTTTTTATATATATGTACTGTAAAAAAGAAGATGATATTATTAGAACTCCACCGAACATACTGAGTATGTCCGGAATCTCGGATAAAAAGAAATATCCAAGGAGAGAAGAAAATATTATATTGGAATAATCATATATAGATACTTCTGAGGCATCGCACTGATTATATGCACAAGTAAGTGCAATTTGTCCTAATGCAGCAAGAAGTCCCAATAATATTAATAGGAAAAGTTCATAAAAATTCGGCAAAGAGAAACTAAAGAGAAAGAAAGGCAAACAGCTTACGGAGGAATAAAACGAATAGTAAAATACGGTAGTGTATATACTTTCCTTATCTCCTATAAATGTTATAGAAATATAGGCAGCAGCTGATAAAACAGCTGATAAGAAACCTAATGCCGCAGGCAGAGCTGTTAAATTTAACTGTGGTTTTATAACTAATAAGCTTCCGGATAATGAAATTAATAAAACTGTTACTTTTATTTTATTAATTTCTTCTTTTAAAAAATAATATGCAAGAATAATTACGAATACAGGGGAAAGCTTATTTAAGATGGCAGCATCAGCTGCCAACATTTGTGTTGTGGCATAAAAAAACAGAATTACTCCGGTAAAACCAAACAGATATCTATAAAATAAATATTTTCTGTTTTCCTTTTTGCCGAAGTAGCTTAAATTCTTTTTTTTAATTATGAAAATAGCAATAATGAGTGATATAAAATTTCTAAAAAATACCTTTTCCATAAGTGGTATTTGGGGTAGTAGTTTCACGATTATTTGCATGGATGAAAAAGTGAAAGCAGAAAATAGCATTAAAGTTATCGCTTTATTGTTTTTTTTCATAAATTTCTCCCTAAGAAACATAATATCTTTAATATACTCAAAAATATAGATTATATAAAACTACATAGATTATTTTTTAATATGTGGTATAATGTTAAGGTTCTAAATCAAGCTAAAAAGTATATAGCTTTAAACTTAAGAGGTGTAATTAATGTTAAGAATACAGCAAGTAAAACTTTCTATAGATCATAAAGAAGAAGATTTGTTAATAAAAGCAGCAGAGGCATTAAAGGTCAAAAAAGAAGAAATAAAATCCTTATCAATCTTCAGAAAATCAATAGATGCAAGGAAAAAGGACGAAATATTATTTATTTACGCATTAGATGTAGAACTTTATAATGAAATAAAAATTTCTAAGAGAAACACTAATGTCACAGTGGTTGAGCCATTTATATATGAAGCAGAGGCAACAGGAGAAAAATCGTTAAATAACAGGCCTGTTGTTGTAGGTAGCGGTCCTGCCGGACTTTTTTGTGCTTTGCTTCTTGCAGAAAAGGGTTACAACCCTATTGTTCTTGAAAGGGGCAAAAAAGTTAAAGAACGTGTTAAGGACATAGACAAGTTTTGGAAGGACGGAACCCTAAATGTCAGATCAAACATACAATTCGGTGAAGGCGGTGCCGGTACATTTTCAGACGGAAAGCTTAATACCTTGATTAAGGACAGATCAAAAAGAGGTAAAAAGGTTCTTGAAGAGTTTGTTTACGCAGGAGCACCTGAGGAAATTACATATGTAAATAAACCACACATAGGAACTGATTTATTAAGAAATGTTTTGGTAAATATCAGAAAGAAAATTATCAGTTTGGGCGGTACATTCAGATTCGAAGAACAACTCACCGATATTCAAATAAAAGATAACAGTGTATATCGCATCGTGACTGAAAGTGACATAATTGATACGGATGTATTGGTTCTTGCAATAGGACACAGTGCAAGAGATACCTTTGAAATGTTATACAACAAGGTCGAATTAAAAGCTAAACCATTTGCCATAGGTGTAAGAATTGAACACCCTCAGAAAATGATAAGTGAATCGCAGTACGGAGATATGGCAGGTCACCCGAATTTAGGACCTGCAGATTACAAATTTGTTCACAAAAGCAAAAATGGAAGAAGTGTTTATACATTTTGTATGTGTCCCGGGGGAGTCGTTACTGCTTCTACCTCTGAAACAGGCCATGTAGTAACAAACGGTATGAGCTTCCATGAAAGGGATTTAGAAAATGGAAATGCTGCTATAGTTGTTCAAATTAATCCTGAAGATTTCGGAGGAGATGAAAATCCATTAGCAGGAATTGAATTCCAAAGAGAATATGAAAGAAGAGCTTTTGAGATAGGTGGAAGTAATTATCATGCTCCTGTGCAGCTTTTCAAGGATTTTAAGGAAAAGAAAATTTCAGTTTCATATGGTGAAATATACCCAACATATAGACCGGGTTCCGCATTTGCTAACCTTTGGGATTGTTTGCCAAACTATGTATGTGAAAGCTTGGTAGAGGGAATAACGGCATTCGGCAAATGGCTTGAAAACTTTGACAGAGATGATGCAGTGTTGACGGGTGTAGAAACAAGAACTTCTTCACCTCTTCGTATCAATAGAGATGATGATTTAGAGAGTAATGTAAAAGGAATATTCCCATGCGGTGAGGGCTCCGGTTATGCAGGCGGAATAATGTCCGCAGCAATAGACGGTTTAAAGGTTGCAGAGCAAATAATCAAAACATACAAACCAATGAATAAAAAGGAATGATACCATGAAAATAGCCGTTATCGGCGGAGGTGCTTCAGGTCTTATGGCAGCTGTTGCTGCAGCAAGAAATGGTGCCGAAGTTACAATTTATGAAAAACTAAATAGAGTGGGTAAAAAAATCTTAGCAACAGGTAACGGCAGATGCAATTATACAAATTTAAACATGAACATAGACCGGTATCACGGCAAAAATGTTACATTAGCTAAGCCGGCTATGGAATTTTTCGATCTAAACAAAACCATTAGATTTTTTGAAAGCTTAGGTATTTATCCTTATGAAGGCGAATTAGGCAAAATTTATCCTAATTCTTTGCAATCATCAAGCATATTGGATGTGCTAAGATACGAAGCAGAACGGTTAAAAGTTAAAGAGGTTACCGATTGTGAAATAATGGAATTAAGGAAAAGTAAAGATAAATTCAGTATTATAGGTAGTGAAGCTTATTTGGCTGATAAGGTTATATTGGCAACGGGCGGTATGGCTGCGCCACAGCTTGGTTGTGACGGCAAAGGTTATACGATCGCAAAATCCTTCGGTCATAAAATCATCGAGCCCTTTCCTGCATTAGTTCAACTAAAATTAAAGGGTAAATATTTTAAGAGAATAACAGGAATAAGATTTGATGGAATTGTAAAGGGCATTACAGATAATAAATTAATCAGAGAAGATGAAGGTGAAATACTTTTCACCGAATATGGAATTTCAGGACCTCCAATACTTCAAATAAGCAGAAAAATAATTGAAGAATTAAACAAGAAAAATTCTGTTTATATAGTGGTTGATATGTTTCCCGATAAAACAAAACTTGAACTTTATGAGCTTTTAAGTACAAGGTTTAAGGATATAGGTTATAAAACCATAGAAGAAAGTTTGATTGGATTTATAAATAAAAAACTGATATCCGTTGTGCTTTTAGAAGCGGGCTTTGAGGATTTAAATAAAAGCTCCGGGAAATTAAATAAAAAGGAAATTTATAAAATAATAGATATTTTAAAAGAATGGAAATTTGAAGTAACAGGACACAACACCTGGCAGCAGGCACAATCAACTGCAGGTGGAATAGATATGAAAGAGGTAAATTCAAGGACTCTTGAATCAACCAAAGTAAAGGGCTTGTATATATGCGGAGAAGTGCTTGATGTGGATGGTGACTGCGGTGGATTTAATCTGCAATGGGCATGGAGTTCGGGGTATACAGCCGGATATTACAGTTCAATACTTGAAGAAAGGATATAGATATGAAAAGATTTTTAGAGAAAATTTTTGGGTCATATAGCGAAAAAGAAGTTAAAAGATTAGAGCCGACAGTTGATAAAATCCTATCATTAGAAAGTGAAATTCAAAGCTTAAGCGACAGTCAGCTTAAAGCGAAGACCGCTGAGCTTAAAGAAAGATTAAATAACGGAGAAACAAAGGATGACATATTGCCTGAAGCTTTTGCTGTGGTAAGAGAAGCGGCTTGGAGAGTTTTAGGACAAAAACATTATCGCGTACAATTAATAGGCGGTATGGTTCTTCATCAGGGAAGAATAGCAGAAATGAGAACAGGTGAAGGTAAGACATTAGTTTCTACATTGCCTGTATATTTAAATGCCCTTGAAGGTAATGGTGTACATGTTGTAACCGTAAACGACTACTTAGCAAAGCGTGACTGTGAATGGATGGGCAAGGTTCATAACTTTTTAGGTTTATCTGTAGGTTGCATTGTTCATGGTATTACAAAGGAAGAAAGAATAAGAGCTTACCAATGTGACATCACCTATGGAACAAACAATGAGTTTGGTTTCGATTACTTAAGAGACAACATGGTAATCAGAAAAGAAGAAATGGTTCAAAGAGATTTGAATTACTGTATCATAGATGAAGTTGACTCAATTTTGATAGATGAAGCAAGAACTCCTTTGATAATATCAGGTGAAGGAGAAAAATCAACAGACCTGTATGAAATGGCTAATAGCTTTGTATTACCGTTGAAAGGAAAAATACAATCTCCTGAAGAAAAGAAGTCAAAAATGGATTATATTATGGGAGATGTTGAAGAAGACGATACTGTTGATTTTATAGTCGATGAAAAGGGAAAGAATGTTACGCTTACTGCTCGCGGTATAACTAAGGCAGAAAGATTTTTTAATATAGAAAACTTGGCAGACCAAGAAAATATGGAAATATCACATCATATTAATCAAGCTTTAAAAGCTCACAATACAATGAAAAAGGATATTGACTACATTGTAAATGACGGCGAGGTTTTAATCGTTGATGAATTTACAGGACGTATAATGTACGGCAGAAGATATTCCAACGGTTTACACCAAGCAATTGAAGCTAAGGAAAGAATTGAAGTTAGAAAAGAATCAAAAACATTGGCGACTATCACATTCCAAAATTATTTCAGAATGTACAAGAAACTTTGTGGTATGACCGGTACTGCAAAGACAGAGGAAGAAGAATTCAGAGAAATTTATGGTGTGGATGTTATTGAAATACCAACTAATAAAGATGTTGTAAGAAATGATCATGAAGACGTTGTTTACAAAGGAGAGGTAGGGAAATTTACTGCTGTTATAAATGAAATAATAGAAAAACATAAGACCGGTCAACCAATACTTGTAGGTACAATATCAATAGAAAAATCAGAATTGTTAAGTAAGCTTCTGAAGAAAGCAGGAGTTAAGCATGAAGTATTGAATGCTAAACACCATGCTAAGGAAGCAGAAATAGTTGCACAGGCAGGACGTTTGGGTGCAGTTACAATTGCAACCAACATGGCCGGTAGAGGTACCGACATTGTACTTGGCGGTAATCCTGAGTTTCTTGCTAAACATAAAATGAAATCAAAAGGATTTACTGATGAATTGATTGCAGAGGCAGATGGCTTCAATGAAACTGATGATGAAGAGGTAATGAATGCAAGAACAGTATACAAGGAATATTTAGAACAGTCAAAAAATGAATTAGCGGATGAACAAGTAAAGGTCAAAGAAGCAGGCGGACTTCACATTATAGGTACAGAGCGCCATGAGTCAAGACGTATAGACAATCAGCTTAGAGGTCGTGCCGGTAGACAGGGAGACCCCGGATCAACACGTTTTTATATATCACTTGAAGATGATTTAATGCGATTGTTTGCTGGGGATAAGGTAAAAACAATAATTGAAACTTTAAAAATGCCGGAGGATGAACCTTTAGAAGCAGGAATGCTCACAAGAACCATTGAAACAGCTCAGGGCAGGGTTGAAGGAAGAAACTTTGAAATAAGAAAGCATGTTCTTCAATATGATAATGTCATGAACAAGCAAAGAGAGGTTATATATTCAGAAAGAAGAAAAGTATTGTTTGGAGAAAGCTTAAAGGAAGATATTTTAAGTATGACCGAACAACTTATTGACAAGGGTATACAAATGTATACCACTGATGAAAGATATACAGACAATTGGGATATCTTGGGCTTTGCAAAGTATATAGCTGAAACATTCTCTGTTTTAATAAGCTTTGACGGAGAAAGTAAAGAAAATGTTACTAAGGAAATGCTGAAGGAAAGAGCTCAAAATGCAATAGAAAGACATTATAGAAGACAGGAAGAAGAATTCGGTGAGGATGTATTTAGAGAAGTAGAAAGAATTGTTCTTTTAAGAAATGTTGATACAAAATGGATTGACCATATTGATGCCATGGATCAGTTAAGACAGGGTATAGGGCTTCGTGCTATCGGTAATGAAGATCCTGTTAGAGCATATCAGGTTGAAGGATTTGATATGTTTGAAGAAATGACTGCATCCATACAAGAGGATACAATCAAAATGTTGATGCGCGTAAGACCACAGGAAAAAATGCAGCGTAAAGAGGTTGCTAAAATTACGGGAACAAGCGGTGGAGATGTGGGAGGAAAGCCACAGCCGGTTGTAAACAAAGAAAAAAGAATTGGGAGAAACGATCCGTGTCCGTGCGGCAGTGGCAAGAAATATAAAAAATGTTGTGGGCAAAATGAATAAAAGGGAGATGATGGGTTGATAGATTTATATGAAATTAATGAAAAATTAAAAAAATTCAATGAAATATTAAAAGAGGTTGGTGGTTCTCTTTGACCTCTCAAAGTTAGAGGAAGAAAACATAGTATTAGAATCTGAAATGCAGGAGCCGGACTTTTGGAACAACCAGGATAGGGCTCAAAAGGTTTCACAAAAGCTAAAGCAAAATACCAACAGAATGAATGAATATAAAAAATTAAAAGAACAGATTGAAGATTTAGAAGTTTTTGCTGAAATGATTATTGAAGAAGATGACGAAAGTCACTTGCCTGAGCTATATGAATCTATGAATGATGTAGCCAAACTTCTTGATGATGCACGAATTGTTGCGCTATTAAGCAATGAATTTGATAAAAGCAATGCCATTTTATCCATTCATGCAGGAGCTGGTGGTACAGAAGCCCAGGATTGGGCAGATATGCTGTACCGTATGTACTCAAGGTGGATTGAATCCCACGGCTATAATTTGACCGTATTAGACATACTTCCTGACACTGAGGCAGGAATTAAGAGCGTTACTCTTTTAGTAGAGGGTGAAAATGCCTTCGGATATTTAAAATCTGAAAAAGGAGTTCATCGTTTAGTAAGAATTTCACCCTTTGATGCAGCTAAAAAAAGGCATACATCATTTGCATCTGTTGATGTAACTCCTGAAATAGATGATGATGTTGAAATAGATATTAATGAATCGGATATACGCATTGATACCTATCGCTCAAGCGGAGCAGGAGGACAACACGTTAATACAACAGATTCAGCGATTCGTATCACTCATATACCGACAGGAATAGTCGTATCATGCCAAAATCAAAGGTCACAGCATAGCAACAAAGATACTGCAATGAAGATGCTTAAATCAAAGCTTTTGGAAATTAAAAAAATAGAAAATAAAGAGAAAATCGAAGATATTCAAGGTAAATATAATCAAATTGCATGGGGAAGTCAAATCAGGTCTTACGTTTTCCATCCATACAGTATGGTTAAAGATCATCGCACAAATGCGGAAACAGGCAATGTGCAGTCAGTTATGGACGGCAATTTAGATATGTTTATGAATGAATATTTAAAGATGAAATCAAAAAATCAATTGAGTGGCAATTGATTATCCATTGTAACAGGGGAGAGATAAATGATAGATATTTTAAAAGTTTTATGTGAAGAATTTAATATTAAACCTATTCAGGTTGAAAATACCGTTAAGCTTATAGATGAGGGGAATACAATTCCTTTTATAGCACGTTATCGTAAGGAGCAAACCGGTTCTTTAGATGATGTGGTACTAAGAGATTTATCTGAAAGATTAACTTACCTTAGAAATCTTGAAACACGCAAGGAAGAAGTTATCCGTTTAATAGAAGAACAAGGAAAGCTTACGGATGAACTTAAAAACGAAATATTAAATGCAGATGTTATGCAGCGCGTCGAAGATTTGTACAGACCGTTTAAACAGAAAAAATCCACACGTGCTTCTAAGGCAAAGGAAAAAGGACTTGAGCCGCTTGCGGATATTATATTGGCGCAAAATATAACAGAAGGAAACTTAGATGAGCTTGGATTACCTTTCGTAGATGAAGAAAAGGGTATAAATAATGTTAAGGAAGCATTTGAAGGAGCTTGTGACATAATAGCAGAAATGGTTTCTGACAACGCAGATTACAGAAAACATATAAGAGAAATTTACATAGCAGATGGAGTAATAACTTCAGAGGCAGCAGATGAAGAAGAAAAGACTGTTTACGAAATGTACTATAAATTCGAAGAAGCAGTAAATAAAATAGCAAATCACAGAATACTTGCCATAAACAGAGGCGAAAAGGAAAAGAAACTAAAAGTCAAGCTAATAACCCCTGATGAAAAAATAGTTAATTATTTAAAATCTAAAGAAGTTAAGAATGAGTCAGCAATAACAACTGATTTATATTTTTCTGCAATTGAAGACGGCTATAAAAGATTAATTGCTCCTTCAATTGACAGAGAAGTAAGAAACCTTTTAACTGAAAGAGCTGAAAATGAGGCAATTAAGGTTTTCGGTAAAAATACAAAAAATCTGTTGATGGTTCCTCCTGTAAAAGATGTAAGAATTCTTGCCGTAGACCCCGGATACAGAACAGGATGCAAGTTAGCCGTATTAGATGAAACAGGAAAATATTTAGAGGATGCAGTTATTTATCCAAGTGAACCAAGAAATGAAGTAGAGAAATCTCAAAAAGTAATGTCAGCTCTAATCCATAAATATGACATTAATGTAATAACCATAGGAAACGGTACAGCTTCAAGGGAAACTGAGCAGGTTGTTGCAGACATGTTGTCTAAAATGGGTAAAGATGTTACATATACAATAGTTTCTGAAGCAGGAGCTTCTGTTTACTCTGCATCAAAATTGGCCCAAGAGGAATATCCTGATTTAGATGTTACTGTAAGAGGTGCTATTTCAATAGGCAGAAGATTACAGGACCCATTGGCTGAATTAGTTAAAATAGATCCAAAGAGCATAGGGGTCGGTCAATATCAGCATGATGTCAACCAAACAAAGCTAAGTCAGGAGCTTGACGGAGTTGTAGAGGACTGCGTAAACAGTGTAGGAGTTGATTTAAATACTGCTTCCACTGCACTTTTACAATATGTTTCAGGCATAACAAAGACAATTGCGAAAAATATTGTTAAATTCAGAGAAGACAACGGTAAATTTACAAACAGAAATGAGCTTATGAAGGTAAAGATGCTTGGAGAAAAGGCATTTGAACAATGTGCCGGCTTTTTAAGAATTTCTGACGGTGATTATCTGTTGGATAAAACTGCTGTACACCCTGAATCATATGAAATAGCTGTTAGTTTGTTAGACAGATTGGGATATAATGTAGATGATTTAAAAAATACAAATATAAATGATATTAATGAAAGAATAATGAATGTAAAAGTTAAGGAACCGAAAAAAGTTCAAATGTCTTCAATTAATAAGACATTAAAAGGTCTTGAAGCACTTTCTCAAATAAATTTTAAAGAAGAAAAAAAGACAGCAAGAGAAAAAATAAGTGACAGGATAAATGTGTTAGCTGAAGAACTTAATATTGGTGTTCCAACACTTACAGATATAATTGAAGAGTTAAAAAAACCGGGCAGGGACCCAAGAGATGAAATGCCTAAAGTAATTTTCAGAAGTGATGTCGTGAAGTTTGAAGATATGGAAGTTGGTATGAAACTTAAAGGAACTGTCCGAAATGTAGTTGATTTTGGCGCTTTTGTTGATATAGGAGTTAAGCAGGACGGACTTGTTCACATTTCCGAAATGAGCGATAGATTTATTAAAAATCCCATGGAAGTAGTGCAGGTCGGAGACGTAGTTGATGTTACAATCATTAAGCTTGATAAAGAAAGACAAAAAATCGGATTAAGCATGAAAACAAAAAGATAAAACAGGAGTAAGTATGATAGATACGGTAATATTTGACTTTGATGGTACTTTGGCTGATACAGGCCAAATAGTTATTAATTCCTTTAAACATATATATTCAGTATTTAACAAGGATGGTTTTGATGAAGATTATGTAATGAGTACATTCGGAGAACCGCTTGCATTAACTTTACAAAGGGATTTTTCTGAACATAGCTTTGAGGATGTTATTGCCTGCTACAGAGAATACCAGGTAGAAAGATTTAATGACCAGGTAAAGCTTTACGAAACCGTTAAAGAAACATTAGATTATTTAAAGGGCAAAAATATAAAGATGGGAATTGCTACTTCAAGGTTGAAAAATTCAACATTGGAAGCCGTTAACACTTTAAATATTAAAAAATACTTTGATGCAGTTATCACCGCTGACGATGTAAAAAAACATAAGCCGGATAGTGAGCCACTTATTAAAACAATGGAGCTGTTAAACAGCAAGACAGAAAATACCCTGTATGTCGGTGATTCAAGATTTGATATGGAATGCGCCGTTAATTCTAATGTAACACCGGTGTTGTGCGGCTGGCATAAATTATCGGAAGAGCTAAAAAATCAATATAACATTAAATACGTTTTGGATAAAATGATTGATATAAAAAAAATAGTGTAATATTTGTCATTTAGAGCGAAGCGAATGACCTACCGCTGTTTTTCAGAAAAAATACTCTGAAAAACAGGGTTAGGGCATCTTCGCTATGTATCAGAATGACAAAACAACAATGTTAAATTGTTAACAAATTTTAATCAATTAGGTATGTTTTTAGTATTTATTCGTGATATAATAAAATTGCAAAAAATTTAAGATAAGGATGGTTTCTATGGAATTAAAAAATTTAATCATTGAGAAAGACAAAGGAATATGCACGGTTAAATTAAATAGCCCTCAGACCTTGAATTCTTTAAATGCTGAAATGTTAGACGAACTTGAGTATGCATTTGACCAAATCAAGGATGACAAAGAAGTATTGGCTGTTGTATTAACAGGTGAAGGCAAGGCATTTGTTGCCGGAGCTGACATAGCATATATGAGTAAACTTAGTCCTGCAGAAGCAAAGAAATTCTCAGAGGACGGTTCAAGATTGCTTAGAAAAATTGAAACAATGGAAAAGATAGTTATTGCGGCTGTAAATGGTTTTGCATTAGGAGGGGGATGTGAACTTTCTATGGCATGTGATATAAGAATTGCTTCCGACAAAGCTAAATTCGGACAACCGGAGGTAGGTCTTGGCATTATACCGGGATTCTCAGGAACTCAAAGATTGGCAAGATTAATTGGTTTAGGAAGAGCAAAGGAATTAATTTTTACAGGTTTACATATAAATGCAGAGGAAGCTTACAGAATCGGTCTTGTTAATAAAGTTACAGATAAAGACAGCTTAATGGAAGAAGCTTTTAAAATTGCTGAAAAAATAATATCAAATTCAAGGGCCGCATTAAGTTATGCTAAAGAAGCTATGAATAGAGGTATCGAAACAGATATAGAAACAGGAATAGCTTATGAATCCAATATATTCGGATTATGCTTTGCTTCTAAAGATCAAAGTGAAGGTATGACTGCTTTTTTGGAAAAAAGAAAACCTGAATTTGAATAATTTATGTCTTGATAAATTTTAAACAATTTAGTATAATTGATTTGTTTGTGTGAATTATTTTTTTAACTCAGGCGGTTAAATAAATAACAAATAAGGGAATGGCAGACAAAAAATTTAAGGGAGTGAAATAATGAATTTTCAATTAAGCAAGGAACACGAAATGGCAAGACAGTTGTTCAGAGAATTCGCTGTCAACGAGGTAGAGCCATTAGCTCAAGAAATTGATGAAGAGGAAAGATTTCCTGTTGAAACAGTTGAAAAAATGAAAAAATACGGTTTCATGGGAATTCCGTTTCCAAAGGAATACGGAGGACAAGGTTGCGATAATTTAACCTATGTTATGGCAGTTGAAGAATTATCAAAGGTTTGCGGAACTACAGGTGTTATTGTATCAGCACATACATCATTGTGCGGAGCTCCTTTGTATGAATTCGGTACAGAAGAACAAAAACAGAAATATTTAACAAAAGTTGCTTCAGGTAAAGCCTTAGGTGCATTTGGTTTAACAGAAGCAGGAGCAGGTACAGATGCAGCAGGTCAGCAAACAAAGGCAGTTTTAAACGGAGATCACTATGTATTAAATGGAAGTAAAATATTTATAACTAATGGATCCTATGCGGATGTTTATATAGTAATGGCTATGACTGACAAATCATTAGGAACAAAAGGTATATCTGCTTTTATAGTTGAAAAAGACTTCCCCGGTTTTTCAATAGGAAAAAAAGAATTAAAAATGGGTATAAGAGGTTCAGCTACTTGTGAATTGGTATTTGAAGATTGTATAGTACCGAAGGAAAACTTGCTTGGCAAAGAGGGACAGGGCTTTAAAATAGCTATGAAAACTCTTGACGGCGGAAGAATCGGTATTGCAGCTCAAGCTCTTGGTATCGCGCAAGGAGCAATTGATCAAACTGTTAAATATGTTCAGGAAAGAAAGCAGTTTGGAAGAACTATTTCTAAATTCCAAAACACTCAATTCCAGTTGGCAGAAATGCAAACTGCGGTAGATGCAGCTAGATTATTGGTTTATAGAGCTGCTCTAAGTAAGGATGCGGGAGAATCATACGGTGTTCATGCAGCTATGGCTAAATTGTTTGCTTCTCAAACAGCAATGGAAGTTACAACAAAAGCTGTTCAATTGCACGGTGGTTACGGTTATACAAGAGATTATCCTGTTGAAAGAATGATGAGAGATGCTAAAATAACTGAAATCTATGAAGGTACTTCAGAAGTACAAAGAATGGTTATCAGTGCAAGCATGTTAAAGTAGGGAGGTAGGAATAGTGAATATAGTAGTATGTATTAAACAAGTGCCTGATACAACAGAAGTAAGATTAGACCCTAAGACAGGCACACTTATAAGAGAGGGCGTACCAAGTATAATTAACCCGGATGACAAAGCAGGTTTAGAGGCAGCTTTAAGATTGAAAGATGAAATGGGAGCGCATGTAACAGTTGTATCAATGGGACCTCCGCAGGCAGATTTAGCCCTTAGAGAAGCGCTGGCTATGGGTGCTGATGAAGCAATTCTTGTTACAGACAGAGCATTTGGCGGTGCAGATACATGGGCAACTTCCTCAACATTGGCTGCAGCTTTAAATAATTTGAAATATGATTTAATAATTACCGGAAGACAGGCAATCGACGGTGATACAGCTCAGGTTGGTCCACAAATAGCAGAGCATTTAGGACTTCCTAACATCAGTTATGCAGAAAATATAAAAATCGAAAAAGATCATATAATTGTTAAAAGACAATATGAGGACAGATATCATTTATTAAAGGCAAAATTGCCTGTACTGATTACAGCTTTATCTGAGTTAAATGAACCTAGGTATATGAGCCCCGGTGGAATATTTGATGCATTCAGAGAAAAGAAGGTAACTGTTTGGACACTTAAAGATTTAACAGTTGATATGAATAACATTGGACTTAAGGGTTCTCCTACAAAGGTTAAAAAATCATTTACCAAAGGCGCTAAGTCAGCAGGTAAGATATTTAACCTTGAGCCACAGGAATCAGCTGAATTGATAGTTGATAAAATGAAAGAAAAGTTTATTTTATAGTAGGAGGCGGACAATGAAAAATTCAGAATATAGAGGTGTCTTTGTATTTGCTGAGCAAAGAGACAAAAAAGTTCAAAAAGTTGCCCTTGAGTTAATCGGTAAGGGTAAACAATTGGCAAAAGAATTAAACACTACCGTAACTGCAGTTTTATTAGGTAAAGATATGCAGGATGAAGCTAAAAGATTGTGTTACAGCGGTGCGGATAATGTTATTTATGTAAATGATGATTTGCTTGATATATACATGACTGAACCGTATGTATACGCACTTCATCAAATTATATTGGATAAAAAACCTGAGATAGTAATATTCGGTGCAACAGCTATAGGAAGAGATATGGCTCCAAGAGTATCTGCAAGAGTTCATACCGGCTTAACTGCAGACTGCACGGGCTTAACAATCGAACCTGATGAAGAAGATCCGAAAAAACTAAATCTCATGATGACAAGACCGGCTTTCGGCGGTAACTTAATGGCTACAATTGCATGTCCAAACCATAGACCGCAAATGGCAACAGTTAGACCGGGAGTTATGCAGGCGGCTAAATATTCAGAAGCTAATCCTGTAAATATTGAAGAATATAAAATCAATATTCCTAAAGAATGCAAAAATGTTGATATATTAGATATAACTAAAATTATTCAACAAAGAATGAATATTGAAGATGCAAAAGTTTTGGTCTCAGGCGGAAGAGGAATGCACGGACCTGAAAATTACCCGATGCTTGAAGAACTTGCGGATTTACTTGGTGGAACTATATCTGCTTCAAGAGCAGCTGTAGATGCCGGCTGGGTTCCAAAGGACAGACAGGTTGGTCAAACAGGAAAGACAGTTAGACCAAATCTTTATATAGCTTGCGGTATTTCAGGAGCAATTCAACACTTGGCAGGTATGGAAGAATCTGATTATATCATAGCAATAAATAAAGATGAAACTGCTCCCATATTTGACGTTGCCGATGTTGGTATAGTTGGAGATATATTCAAAGTAGTTCCTTTATTAATAGATGAGCTGAAAAAAGAAAAAGTAAACAGAGATAAATAATTGTAATTAAAATTAGGATTGACTGTATAATTAATCAGCCAGTCCTTTTTGTTTGGAAGAATATTGAGTAGATGAATTTGTTTAAATTTGTTTAAACCTGTAGAAGGTTTGAAACTTCCTTCTTTATCGGCAAACAGCTCAACAAAAATTAAAATTTATCTTGAACCGGGTGGATTTGCTTCTACAAGAAGGTATCCGGATGCAGAAGCACCACGATATAAGGATTTTTATAATATGTACGAAACAAACGGTGGAGCTGATTATACTTGGTTTTAAGTAAATATATGCAATACCCTTGGTCGAACAATGCAGATGCCTGT
Organism: uncultured Clostridia bacterium; assembly: GCA_964421845.1. GTDB lineage: Bacteria > Bacillota > Clostridia > Tissierellales > Sedimentibacteraceae > Sedimentibacter. Next base: position 136,558 of record CAYQYY010000003.1, on the reverse strand, counting down.
TAATAAAAACTGGTAACATAAATAGGTGAATAACTTACGTTATTCACCTATTGTTTATCTTTTAATGTACCTTATTTCATTCCGCCGCCGCTCATTTGTCTCTGAGCCATTTCAACTAATCTCTTAGTCATGTATCCACCTACATAGCCATTTTGTCTAGCTGTAAGGTTTCCTTTGTCAACTTGTTCATAGTTTGTTAATCCTAATTCATTAGCTATTTCAGCTTTCATTTGGTTTAATGCCTGTTTTGCTTCTGGAACAACGATGTTGTTACTTCCGCTATTGTTTGTTGATGCCATTTTTGTTTCTCCTTTCGTTGTTGTGTGATTTCGTCATTTAATTTAATCGTGTAATATTTTCTATTTGAATACTATACTTTCTGGGCCCAATCAACCTGTGTACTATTATGTAAGTTACAGGTCAATTCATTTTACAAGATTAAATTTTGAAAGTTATATGTTTAACTTTCTAACATTATTATTAACCGCGTTTTCTTTATAATACATGGCAAATAATTCAACAAAAGGTTAAGAATTGGCATATTTACAAAAAACAAAAAAACATATACTATTGTTTAAATTTATGATAAAATAAAAAAATGAAGTAACGAATTATAATAAAATTCATAACTTATTAATATGATTGCACAAAAACAAATTATTATTAGAAAGTAAGGAGGTTAATTTTAAAGGGAAAATTAAGAAAACTATTATAGCGCCAGAACTGTAAAAGTTGACGAGGACAGAGTTATCGAAAATTCGGCGGACGCTCTGCGGTGCAGCTTCATCGATATGGTTTTTACAAATACATCCGGCAACGGTTGTGACAAAAGAAAACCAATAGCTTACACATCTTATTAAAATAATAAAATCTTAATCATTTCCCAATCAAATTTAATGTTATGTCATCATGAGAGAAGCGAATGTTCTCACTTGTTTTTGTGTTGAATTATTAAATATTTTTTACTTGAAAAATTAAATTTCAAGTACTGATTTTTATGCATACAGCATAAGCGACTGACACCAAATTAAAATTTGGGTCATCTGCTTATGCAAAAAATAGATTGGAGAAGAAATATGTGTGGAATAGTCGGATATATAGGTTTTGAAGACGTAAAGGAAATAATTTTAGGCGGTTTAGAAAAATTAGAATACAGAGGTTATGACTCTGCAGGAATTGCCGTAGCAAATAACAATGAAGTAAATGTAATTAAAGAAAAAGGAAGAATTAAAGAACTTAGACAAAGCATAGATAACAGTATAACAGGAAATATAGGTATTGGGCATACAAGATGGGCAACTCACGGTGTACCAAATCGTGTTAATTCCCATCCGCATCAAAGCAACTCTAAAAGATTCACCTTAGTACACAACGGAATAATCGAAAATGAATCGGAATTGCGTCAGAAATTTTTAAAAGATATAACGTTAATCAGCGATACAGATACAGAAGTAATAGTTCAAATTATTGAGAAGTTTGTGAATGACGGTGAAAGTGTTGAGCATGCCATAAGACATACCATGAAAGATCTTAAGGGTTCATATGCACTTGCAATTATAGACAAGGAAGATATGAGTACTTTGTATGCGGCAAAAAATAAAACTCCATTATTGGCTGGTAAGGGCAATGGCTTTAATATGCTTGGCAGCGATGCAATGGCAATGATTAATTACACGAATGTATTTTTCGAAATAGAAGACAAAGAATTTCTTAAAATCACGAGAGAAAGTATAGAGATTTATACCATAGACGGAAACAAGGTTGACAGAGAACCATACGAGGCAGACATCGATGCAACCGATATTGAAAAAGGAACTTATCCTCACTATATGATGAAGGAAATTGAGGAACAGCCATTTGTAATAAGAAAAATAATTAAAGAATACTCTGATGAAAACGGCAAATTGTTTATGGAGCCCAAGATTGTTTATGACGTTAAAAACTGTGACAAATTATATATTATTGCTTGCGGAACAAGCTACCACGCCGGCTTAATTGGAAAGCAATTTTTTGAAAGAATCGCGGGAAAGCCAACAGAAGTAGTTATTGCAAGCGAATTTATATACAACATGCCCTTATTGACAGAAAAACCGCTGTTCATGTTTATATCCCAAAGTGGCGAAACTGCTGATTGTAGAGCGGTATTGGTAAAGGTTAAAGAAATGGGCTATAAAACATTGACGTTAACAAATGTAAAAGGTTCAACTCTTTCAAGGGAAGCCGATAACACATTGCTTCTTTATGCAGGGCCGGAAATAGCAGTTGCTTCAACAAAAGCATATACAGCTCAAATTGCAGTCTTGGCTATATTAGCTACATCGGTTGATAATAAAATTAATATAAATATTTTTAAGGAATTAGGTAAAATAGCATATACAATGGAAACCCTTTGTAATGATAAAGAAAAATACAAAGATTTAGCTAAAAAGTATTTAATAAACTCAAGGAATTGTTTCTATATAGGTAGAAGCACGGACTACTTTATGTGTTTAGAAGCTTCTTTGAAATTAAAAGAAATTTCATACATCCAGACAGAAGGTTTTGCAGCAGGAGAATTAAAGCATGGAACTATCGCTTTAATTGAGAAAAATACTCCGGTTATTGCGGTTATTACTCAAGATAATATAAATTTAAGCACAAGAAGCAACATCAAGGAAGTAAAAGCAAGAGGCGCTGCAGCCCTAATTATCTCTATGAAAAAAATAAGTCAGGAGAAAGACCAAATTATTATAGATGATGTAAACGAACTATTATCCCCATTAGCATCAATAATACCTACTCAATATCTTGCATACTATGCAGCACTATTGAAGAGCTGCGACATTGACAAACCCCGCAATTTAGCAAAAAGTGTTACTGTCGAATAATGTCATAAACAATCACTCAGAGCATTTGTAGTCGTACAATAAAGTTGTAAACTGGCAAGTGAATAATTATTCAAAGCTATAAATGTAAGTTTTATGATTTATAGAGAAATAAATATTGTCATAAATTGTAACATAGAAATCACTTAAAGGATGATTGATTGAATCCTTTAAGTGATTTTTTATCTTGTTAGTCCTATAATTTGAATGATGCGAACTATAAAGGTATTACATAACAAAAACTAATCACGTAAAATAATATGGACGATGTTTTTGCCTATTGTTAATAATGCTGTTTTTAGAAATTAAGATATTCATTTTAGCTAATTCTTCAATAGGTAATCAATGCAAGGTTTCTTATTCTTTTGGTCTGTGAAATCTCCACCTTTTCGATTCATTATCCTTTCACCAAGTATAAAATCTTACTTAGCTATATTTTACTTTTCGATACTATAAAGTATTACTTCAAATTTTTATTAATATAAATATTTTAATGCTTGCACAGCTTTGAATGAAACAATATAACCGACACATAATAAACATTTCCATTTTTATCTAACTTAGGATATAATGTAAAAAATATGAGATGAAAAAAAGCGTTATCTGAATAAAACAGGAGGTATTTTATGTATAACCAATTATTAAAGACAGCAGAAGTGTTTGGCAGAAACATTTCTTTGCAAAGGAGAAATAGAAACCTTACACAATTACAACTTTCAAAAGAATTTGGTGTACATGATTCAACAATCTGATAGGTTCATAATAACTAATATAATTGTACGTAATAAGATTATTTGTACTTATTTAAAGGAGGATGATTTAAGTGGAAAATGAAAGATGTTTTATTTGTGAAAAGCATGAAAAAGGTATTGATACATCATATGGTCTCAAGGATGTTTTGATAACGTGCATTCAAGGAAATGAAGGCAGTAAACATACTATTTTGGCTAATGGTGGAGTATATGAAAGCACAGTTTATTGTGAGCCTGATAACGTATACTTCGAAAGATACTGGGTACATTTATAAGTTTTTATTTTAAAACTAAAGCCAATAACTAATTAAAAGTAGATGATTATGTATTTTGGGAGTTCTTCTGATGTAGGCAAGTTACAAGATTAAAAAAGGGGGAATTATAGAAACTATAAGGGTTGCAGATATTAATGATAGGTATGACATTGAAAAACTAATAAAAGTTATGTTAGGTGATGAAAATGCAGATGAAGTATCAAAGTCATTAGTAGATGGCTTTTTTATGAATAGTGAATCATACATTGTATATGTAATTGAAGTTTTAAATTTAGTGAAGGGCTTTTGTGTTATAAAGTTTAATCCGTTTGAAGGTGGAAACGGAATTGTAGAAATTGTATTTTTAGGAATTGACACTGATAATAAGAGGACAGGACTTGGAACTAAATTGGTACAATATTTAGAGCAAATTTTAAAAGAGAATAGTGTTAGAAAAATATATGTGAAAACCAGTGTAAGAAATAAACCCGCTATTTGCTTCTGGATAATGAAGGACTATAAATTTGAGGCAAGGATGTTAGATTTTAGTTTAGACTCATATGATGATTATTATTTTGGTAAGGAGATTTAAAATCTACTTATAAGCTAAGGTAAAAATATTATTGGTAAAGTAATTAGACAGTACAATTTTAAAAACAGGGGGTATATGGAAAATATTAATGAAGAATTTGACTAACTGTTTTACAGTAAGGGATTTTATATAATGGAGGGATGATTGAATATTTTTATTCATACCTTCATAAAAACTTAAAACAAAAGAAGTCACAAAAATGACCGAATAAAATAAACAAAAAAGCATATCGCAAATATGAATCTGGGAGGTATATGTATGAGAAAGTGCATTAGGTGTCAAACGGAGATGGTTGAAAATTGTTCAATAAAAGTTGAAGGTGCTGGCTATGGTATCGTAATGGCTACAGATGACAAGCGTTTGTTTGCCAATAGAATCGGAAAGCCAAAAGTAGCCATTTGCCCAAGCTGTGGTGAAGTATCTATCTACATTGAAAATACAGATAATTTAGGTTGAAAAATTCCAATTTATAAGAAATAGATAATAGTATAATTTTATATTAGATTATCATAAGATAATTGCTTCATCAATGTTAAATAATTATGTCAGAAAAGTTGAATAATTCGAAATAACAGAGGGAAACAGATGGCTACTAAATTGATAATTGTAGAAAGGTTGCCAGGAGCAGGAAAATCAACAACAGCACAACAGGTGTGTGGTATTCTTAAAGCTAAAGGAATTGATACTGAATTTTATTCAAAAGGAAACTTTAATCATCCAGCAGATTTTGATGGTGTAGCTTACTTTAACAGTGAGGAATTCGACATTCTTGAGAAATCTCATTTAAGAAGTAATGATATACTAAATAAAATAAAAATTAAATATCATAATGAACAATTAATTCCATATAGAAAAGCTATTGAAGAGCAACAATTATCATTTGAAAATGATTTATTTAATGATATTACTAAAAATGATATTTATGAATTGCCTATAGAGCTTCATATAGAATTAATATTAAGCAGATGAAGGGATTTTGCAAAAAATATGTAAATAAGGATAAAGTTGTGGTTTTTGAATGTTGTTTTATACAAAATCCAATAACAGTTACTATGATTAAAAATAATTGTCACAGAGATATTACTATAAGCTATATAAACAATTTGGCAAATATAATTATGCCATTAGAGCCCTTACTAATATATGTAGACCAAGGCTCTATCAAAGAATCTTTTATGAAAGCTTTATCTGATAGACCAAAGGAATGGATTGACAGATTTACAGCTTACTATACAAATCAAGGTTATGGTTTGCATAATAACTTACATGGGATAGACGGAGTAATGGAAGTTCTTAGAGTAAGAAATAGTTTTGAAAAAGAGATTTATGATTCGCTTAATTTTAACAAGTACAAAATTGATAATTCTGCATTTAAAGTTGAGTTTCTTAAGGAAAAAATAAACTCAATTATAGAGAAAACTTTTAATTCGAATATTACAAATCAGTAGAAAAAAACGATTTATTATAGGAGGAATTCTAATGATTTCTATAAGGGGCAAAGGAGAAAGCTTTTCATTTAGGATTGCAGGAATTTTCGTGCATAATAATAGGATTTTATTACAGAAAGCAATAAAATCTGGGGCTTGGGTATTACCAGGTGGCAGAAGTGAAATTAATGAAACATCAGGCGAAACTTTGATTAGAGATATGAAAGAGGAATTAGGAGTAGAAATTAACATCAAAAGACTTGTTTGGATTATAGAAAACTTCAATGCATATGAAACAAAAGGGCTACATGAAATGGGATTTTATTATTTGGGGCAACTAAATAGTGAATGTAACTTTCATGGTATACAAGGAGATTTTGAAGGAAATGAGAATAATATAAAGTTGATTTTTCGATGGTTTGAGTTTAATGAGATTAGTAAATTGGATATCTACCCCAAGTTTCTAAATATACTTTTTTGTCTTAAATAGTTTATAATATATAGAAACTCGTATAAGTAATATATTGCGACATTGATAATAAATATTGTGAATAAATTATGATATAATAAATTTTTACATTCCAATGCAACCAAAAGCTATCCTGAAACGTTCTATAGTTAAAGATGTGGTTATGTAGACATGAATTTATTGATTGCGAACGATTTATATGTTAACCATGTTGAAAAATATTCTGACATGGTAACACGTATATGCTATCTCCGTTTTAATTGCCTCGCAGATGCTGAAGACTGTTGGCAAAATGTATTTATTAAGTTATATAATTTAAAGGAGATGTGGCAAAAACCAGATGAAGAGCTTCGACGATGGCTTATAACCGTCACTATTAATGAAAGCCGGGATATACACCGGAAGCTATTTCGCAGAAATCATTTCGACATAGATAAGCTGGTGATTCCGTATGTAGAGAAATTCGATTGGAGCTTGCTGTATGCTGTTAGAGCCTTGCCATACAAATACTCCGAGGTAATCTATCTATATCATTATGAGGGATACAGCATTAAGGAGCTTGTTGAAATTCTCAAAAGAAACGAAAACACAATAAAATCTCAACTTAAACGTGGAAGAGAAATGTTAAAGGATGTGATTAAAGATGAGTGATTTCAATAATTTTAAAAATATTATAACACCGACAGAATGGAAGGAAAAACTATACGTTAAAATAGAAGGGATGTCAGAAACCACAGTCAGACGTAGGCGATTACCTTTGACTGCAACTGCTGTTTTGATATTAGTAATAATTTTATCTACCTCAGTTTTGGCGGTTTCAATAGTTGGAGGATATTTTATTCAGCTGTTTACAAATAAGGCGGAAAGCTCTGGTAGAGTATATGATTATATGAATGTTGAGCAACTTAGTGCCATTTCTGGGACGACAATTGGCACAGTTATCGAAACTAATGAAATTAAAATCGAAGTTATGGACGTTATATCCAGTGGAAATATGGCGATGGTAATGTTGAGAATTACTGCAAAAGAGTTGCAAAGTGTGCTATTTGATACAGGATATGAAACTCTCATGAATTATAGGTTCGCTGAGATTGACGGAAGCCTACTCAAAAACATGGAACAGACGAGCGTACGTTATTATTATAGTGATGATGATCCTACTCTTGCGGATAATCAGTTTGAGATACTCTACACTATCATAAACCATAATGATTTTGAAGCTGGTACGTATTCAATAATACTCGAAAATTTTGGGTATTATGTTAGCAATGGCACCTCTCTTGTAATGAAACCCTTATATAAGGGTAAGTGGAAATTCGAGTTGGAGCTAACAGATGGAAGCAAATACAGCCGCACTTTTCTTATACGAAAGCCGGTTGCAGTAAATGAATACAATTTTATGCTTGAGAATATTAAAATAACTCCCATGAGCTCTACGATTGTATTTTCATATAATTTACATAATAAAGATGTTTTTGAAGCATTTTCATCTGAAGTTGGGAGTATAAGTGTCACACTCTCCGATGGTACCATACTTACAGAAGAGGATTTCAGTTATGGTATCATGAGTGGTAAAGACGGTGAGGGTAAGCCGGTTTCGGCGTTTGTGATAAACATCTCTTACGATCTCCCTATTTCTGCAGAGTTTGTAAGGGAGTTTTATATCTTCGGTGAAACATTTTCGATTTCCAATGGAACTTTAGCGTTTTTTCCATAAGTGAAAGGTCTGTCAATGCGATGAAAAATCAACAGATTTCATGATAGTATATTATTGCATTGACTATTGCTACATTCCTAAGACAATTCAAATTTATAGAAGAACTGCGAGTAGAATTGTATGAATTAATTTTTATAATTTAAAGGGAGGTAAAAAATGAGAAGATTGAAACATAATCTTAATTTATTTCTTTTAACGTTTAGTATGTTACTATTGATTTGTGTAGGAGATACTACTACATATGCAGCTGAAGTTACGGTATCATTACCAACATTTGATGTAACAATGAATGGGGTAGAGATTGAAGATGAATATAGACAATACCCATTTATTGTGTACAAGGACATTACGTATTTTCCTATGACTTATTTTGACAGCAGATTTTTAGGGCTTGTAACTGAATGGGATAATCTCAAAGGTCTTGAAATATACAAAACAACTGAAACAGTAGAATATGAACCATACAAACAAAACTGGAAAAATTCAAATAAGTATACTGCTTCAATACCAAAATTTAATATTGTAGTAAATGGCAAGGCAATTAATAATTCTACAGAAAAATATCCTCTTTTGTCTTTCAGAAATGTTACATATTTTCCAATGACATGGCGTTTTGCAGTAGATGAATTCGGATGGAAGTACAGTTTCACAAGTGAAGACGGATTAATAATTAATTCCACGCCTCCGACTTTGTATGCAGATCCAGATAATCCATGGCCATTAATATTTGATAGAACATATGAAATAAATGATGATAAGATCAATATACAGATTAAAAGTTATAGAATTGCGTATTCTTCAAAACTATATATATCAATAAATGGTGAAGAACAAAGGCAGTTGGGAGATAATAACTATGTTTATGGTGTAACTACCTACAGAGATATAGATAATAATTCAATAGGAATGAGGTCTAATTCTTACATGGAATTAAAAGATGATTGGTTATATATTAATGCATATAATTATCAAGAAGAAAATACCAGCAGATTATATAAAGTTAACATTAAAACTGGAGAGACAGTTCCGGCAGATGAGTCTGATAATTTGAATTATTTAAAAATAAGTTCATACTTACAGGAAGAATCTATAAAAGTATTTTCTCCTTACTATGAACTGTTAGGTTTCATAATATTTGATTATGGCGACGAAGAAGTCATAAATGGAAATATAGAAACCGTTTTTCATTATACAATAATTCATAAAAATTATGACAGAGATCCTGATACAGTTGAATACATTAAAGAAGCAAAGGAACGAGGTGACAAGAATTATCAAATATATTACGATGAATATTTGAAACCTAAAAATATGAATTTCTATTTCAAGGCTGTAATTAGTGAAAATGACAATATAACTCTATATTCATTAAATTTGGCAACAGACGATTGGTACCAAGTAAAAATGTCAGATTATATTGTAGGTGCACAAAAATAGAATATCAATAAATCAAGTAGTATATATTATAATGGTAGTACTTTAAAGCAGGTTATAAAAATTGAATTTAGTTACATATAATTTATATTATGCGAACTAATATAACGCAAAAATGCATGCAATTTTTTGAATTACATGCATTTTTTGTTGTAAATATTATTACAAAACTGACTGTAAAAATCTATTTTGAACCTATAAAGTAAAACTGTTACTTATATATATAAATAATAGTTTTATATGTATGATTACAGCATTAACTATTAATTCTCTGAGTGATTGTTATATATATATTTTTAAATATACATATGTTATAATTAGATATAGTTAATAGAAGGGGAGAGTGTTTTAATGAAAAATATTAATAAAAAACAATTTGTTTTACTTTGTGTGGCACCAATCCTTTGTGTTTCAATGTTATTATTAATACCGTTTCTAACAAACAAAATAGGAAAAACCTCAGGATATATTTTAGGGTTTTGTATATATTGGTTTGCCTTTTGTCTACCATTTTCATTATATAGTTGTAATGGATTTAGTGACCTAAAAGAAATCTATTGTCAAAAGTCCAATGTCAAGAAAGCTGAAAGGAATGTATTGAATTTAATTGCATTTATGCCTTGTATAGCTACTTTTTTTGTTGTATTTAGGGAGTTTGCTCCCATAGCGGGATTTAAGGTTTTAACTATTGCTCTTTTATTTGCACTTATAAATGGAACTCTTGAAGAAATGTTTTGGCGTGGAGTTTTTAATAAAGTTTTTAATAATAAAATATTTTTAGCATACATATATCCAACGATATTTTTTGGTATTTGGCATATAGCATTATACTATGCAAAAGGAATTGAGTATCAAGGTGGATTTGCTTCATTAGTAGGTGGTTCGTTTTTTATGGGATTATTATGGGGGTTGGTTGCATATAAAACAAAATCTATTAAAGTTATAACAGTAGCCCATATAATAACTAATTTCTTTGCTTTTACAGGTATGATTTTTGAAAACTGGTTTGCTTAAGATGAGTGTATGAAGGTGAAATGACAAAAATAAATTATATAAGTTTTATACTACATAAAAATTGATATGTTTATATTAATAATAAAAATTAATTCTTGTTATAGTAATTTTAGAATGGTATAATTGCATATATAGAATAACCCAAATAAACGGCGATGGAGTTCGCCTTAAAATGCACATGCTGATGACTCCTACAAGTGCTTTTTCATTTGTAGGAGTTTTTTGGTGCTAAGAACAACCCTATGGATGGTGTAACAGTGATTCTAAATCTTTGCACAATAAAATTACATAACAATCAGGAGGTAAAATCGTGCTGACAAGTTTAGCTTTGATTTTTTTAATAGGTATGCTAACAGGTTCAATTTTCAAGAAACTTAAATTGCCCAGTTTGTTAGGAATGCTCATAACAGGAATTGTTTTAGGACCACATGTGCTAAATTTATTAGATGGAAAAATTTTAGATATATCAGCTGATTTGCGAAAACTGGCATTGATAATAATATTAGCAAGAGCAGGGCTTTCATTGGATATGAATGATTTAATCAAAGTTGGAAGACCGGCTGTTCTAATGTGTTTTCTACCTGCTTGCTTCGAAATTATTGGTATGATTTTATTGGCGCCACGTATTATTAATGTTTCAATTTTGGATGCTGCGATAATGGGGGCTGTTGTTGGTGCCGTATCACCTGCCGTGGTAGTTCCTAAGATGTTAAATTTAATGGAAAATAGTTATGGCACCAACAAAAGCATTCCTCAATTGATTTTAGCAGGAGCATCTGTTGATGATGTGTTTGTAATAGTAATGTTCACTTCATTTATTGGTTTGGCACAAGGAGAGAAGATTTCGGCAATAAACCTCTTGCAAATTCCCATATCAATTGTTCTGGGGCTTATTGGAGGATTTATTTTAGGATTTATAATTATTGAACTGTTTAAAAGATTTCATATGAGAGATTCGAATAAAGTTATTGTAATACTGAGTATTGCATTTTTGTTGGTTGCAGCAGAAGAACTATTGAAAAAAATTGTTCCGTTTTCAGGTTTGTTGGCAGTTATGAACCTTGGCATACTTATTCAGAAAAACAACAATGTTCTTGCGGAACGCATATCTTCAAAATTCTCAAAATTGTGGGTTGCAGCCGAACTTATCCTTTTTGTTCTTGTGGGAGCCGCAGTTGATATTAGGTATGCGGCTACAGCAGTTGTAAGTTCGATTACACTAATATTTGGGGCATTGCTATTTAGAATGCTTGGAGTTTATATCTGCCTGTTAAAAATGCAACTTTTAAACAAAGAACGCCTTTTCTGTATGATAGCATATACACCTAAAGCCACAGTCCAAGCTGCAATCGGCTCTGTACCACTTGCAATGGGCTTGGCATGTGGACAAATAGTTCTAACTGTTGCGGTAATTGCAATATTAATTGCTGCTCCCTTAGGTGCTTTTGCAATTGACATAACATACAAAAGGTTATTGACTAATAATAGTAATTATTAAAAAATAAGGAGTTATTAAATGTGGAATATAATATTTTTAGGACTTGTAAGTTTTTTCGCTGATATTAGCGCAGAGATGGTATATCCGATTATTCCTTTATATTTAACGGCTAATTTTGGCGCTACGCCTGCATTGGTTGGTATTATTGAAGGAATAGCAGAAAGCATAGCCAGTTTATTAAAGGTGTTTAGCGGATATGTTACCGACAAATATAAAAAGAAAAAGCCAATTGCTTTTGCCGGGTATGCAACAGGGCTCATTTATAAAATTGCATTGATAATGGCCGGATCATGGGCAGGTATTTTAGGCGCTCGTGTTATTGACAGAATCGGTAAAGGTATAAGAACAGCACCAAGAGATGTTATGGTAAGCGAAAGTGCAGAAAAAGGACAGGCCGGAAAAGCTTTTGGTATACATAAGGCATTGGATATGGCCGGTTCTGCAATAGGTATATTAATTGCTTACTTATTGTTGAAAAATTCAAAGGGAAGTTTTAACTATAAACAAATCTTCTTAATATCAATCATACCGGCTGTAATATGCCTTATTATGTTTGTTAAAATTAAGGAAAAGAAGGAAGAGTATATTGTTAAGAAACGTGAACCATTTTGGCAAAACATTAAAAAACTTGATACGCAACTGATAATGTATTTACTTGTTGCCTTTTTATTTACTTTGGGAAATTCTTCCAATGCATTTTTGTTGTTGCGTGCAAAAAATTTAGGATTTGATGATACTTCAGTTATTTTACTTTATTTTTTGTATAATGCAACTGCTTCTATACTTTCTATACCTGCAGGAAAAAGATCTGATAAAATAGGTAGAAAAAGATTGTTGATAACTGGGAATATAATTTTTGTAATTGTTTATTTAGGTTTTGCATTTGTGGTAAATAAATTATTTATGATTGCTCTTTTCGTTCTGTACGGAGTTTATACTGCTATGACAGCAGGGGTAGAAAGGGCTTTTATTTCAGAAATTTCACCTAAGGAATTGAAGGGTACAATGCTCGGTTTGCATTCAACAATAGTTGGGATAGCATTGCTACCTGCAAGTAGTATAGCAGGTATTTTATGGACTTCTTATGGAGCTAAGGTTCCGTTTATATTCGGAGCATTTATGTCATTAATGGCAACCATCATTCTTTTATTATTGATGAAAGATGGAGGGCATGGAGTTCAATCTTCAACTTAATTCGTTGAATGACGGATAAAGCCCTTATTGAAGTGAAAGCAAAGGAAACTTTTTAAAAAATTTTTTAAAATAATTTTTTAAAAAAAGGTTATAATAATATTTAATCTTTATAATAATTGAAAATGAAATATAATAAAATTTTCAGTTATTCAAAAAGATTTATTCTCTAATGACATTAATGGATTGCAACAAAATATTAAAGGAAAAGGAGAAATAAGATTATGGCATCTAATAATAACGGAAGCAACAGAGTAGTAGTTCCTGAAGCGAAAGAGGCATTAAACCAAATGAAATTGGAAGTTGCTAATGAATTAGGTATACAAAATTATAATAATATTGATAAAGGTAATTTAACATCCAGACAAAATGGTTATGTTGGCGGTTATATGGTAAAGAATTTAGTTGAAATGGCTCAAAAACAAATGGCCGGCCAGGGCGGAATACACTAATTAAATAAATATATAAATAAGAGAAATTTCCGGGTAATGCACCCGGAAATTTTTTAATATTTTACATTTTTTGCTATTGACGCCCTAATTTTTATATGTTATATTGATTAGGTATTACAGATGTATTTATTAATTTCACATGTTTTTAGAGATTATATATATATTTTGCTATATAATTTGTAAAAATATGTGAATTTTTTTTACTTACAATGCAATATAAAATAAAATTAGGAGGTACCTCATGAATAAAGGTACAGTAAAATGGTTTAACGCAGAAAAAGGATTTGGTTTTATTACAAGAGATAACGGAAAAGATGTATTTGTACATTTTTCAGCTATCAAAGGTGATGGATTTAAGTCATTGGAAGAAGGTCAAGCGGTTAGCTTTGACATCACTCAAGGTGATAAAGGTGAACAAGCTACCAACGTAAATAGAATATAATTAATATACTAAAGCGTATAAATCAAAAAATCGGGAAAAGTTCTCGATTTTTTTGTTTTTTAGATAAATATCCCTGTAGTATTCATAATATCTTCATTATTATGTTTTATAATAACAAAGATGTTATTTATAACTAAATTTAATGACGGGTAAAGCCCTTATATGTAATTAATTATTTTTAAGAATAATATCCATTAAACTTCGAATAATATTTATATATCAAAAATCATGCATTGATATTTGCAGTTTTTTTGTATGTTAATGCATATTATATGAACCTGTCAATTTTTATTTAAGAATGCTCTTGATAATAATATATTATCAAGAGCAGGTTATTAATATGGAGGTGAAATGATGATGGGATATGGATATGGAATGATGAGATATGGATGGGGCTGGTTTATGATGATAGGTGTAGTTATTTTAACACTATTAGGAATTGTAGCTCTGATTAATTATCTACAGCTATCATCTAAGACTATTGGTAATTCAAATAATAATGCTTTAAATATATTAAATGAAAGATATGTCAGGGGAGAAATATCAGAAGAAGAATATAATCAAAAGAAATCACAATTAAAAAAATAATATAATTTATATAAATTAATCAAAAATTAGTATCAACAATATCCTCTCGTTTTATAGGAAATTACATCTTGAACTATAAAATGATAAGCGAAAAAATGTTTATAATATATAATATATTTTATTTTTCTGCTACAGTGAATTCACTGTAAATTCCAGATGAACACGAGCGAATTCACTAGGAATGATAGAAGATATCCTAATCTCGAAACGTATTCGTTTATCTTTTCGGATGAAGTAAAAATGCCTGGAAACTATATTGTGGCTCATTATGTACCGAATTCTGATAAAGTGGAAAGACTAATTGCGGATCAAAAGTTAATACAAGTAAAATTGCTAAAGCTATTGCAGCTGGAGAATTACAACCTGTGAAACGAAAAGCAGAAATACTGAGCAAATTAATTAATCACAGTTTAAATTTCAATTTGTATGTTTGATTATTTAAAACAATACATAAATATATTTGCCGATAAACTGCTTGAATAAATTAACTTTTGTTTGAATCTCAAAAGCTTGGTTTTTGGCATAAACCAATAGGTTTCCTAATTCTTGTTCAGAAAGCATATGCTGACTGAATCGGGCTTTTAGTACAAGATTATATAAATCTTTTGGTATCCTATAGTCGGAAGTTTCATTGGGTTTTGCATACTCATAGAGCTTCACAATATAATCATAAACTGCGATTGCTGATTTGTTATTATTTTTTTGAGTAAAATGTTTATTGCGCAAGAAAATTTGCAGTTTTCTGTTGCTTATTAGAACTGCTATCAGTAAAACATATTTTGCTAAAATTGATAACATCCGTATTATAGTATTCATTAAAGGACTAATAGTTAAACTTTGAATTTCAATAGAGCCGGATTCAATATTTTCTGTATCAGACGGATCTTTGGTGTGAGGAAGTTCCTGAATGTTCTTTTGATTATCAGTTATCTCATCTTCCAAAGGGATGCTGACAGATGAAGTTCCCGACTCAGCTGCTTCGTGATTAATTATTCCCAGATTAGCACTTGGTGTTGCCTCTACAGGAACCCAGCCAACAGCACTAAGATATATTTCGACCCATGCATGCGAACGGGAATCGGGGATATCTGCCCATTCATCATGTATTTCGAAATCACTGGGAGATACGGCATACCCTTCAACATAACGGGCCGGAACTCCAGCAGATCTAAGTAAGGCCACTGTTGCAGAGGCAAAATGTACACAATATCCCTTGTGATTTTCAAATAGAAAATATTCGACAAAATCTCGCCCTTCCGGTGTCATGCCCGGTGAAAGAGTATAGGAATTTTCTCTTCGTAATTGAGTAATGATTGCATTTGCAAATGCGATAGGTGAATAGTAATTTTCAATATTCAAATTATGTTCATTGCGGTATTGATTTAGCTTTTCTTTCAGTGTTTCGGGAAGTTGAGTATAGTGCGAATTGACAAAGTGCATATACTCCTTAGCTGCATGGATAAAGGATGACTGCTCCGAGATGAAGGCATTCATCAGCGATTCTGTTAATTTCCATCCATCTATTTGCAGGTTAGTTGCTTTCATACTGTATTCGCCAGTACCGAACAGAGTATTGTTAGATATTAAAAACCCATCATTCATAAAACTAATGCCCTGTAACTCTTCATGTCTTGAAGCCAGACCATAAGGAGCATAAACACGCAGTGAATTTCGTTTCACATTTTTAATCGTCAGTTCATATGTGTTTGTTGGTCTTCCAAGAAGTTTGTTAAAGTGTGAAGTAAAATTTTGAACTTTCCACTCATTAAGCATTGAATTTAGTTTCTCATATTCTTTTTCAGGTAGAGAATCCCAGCTTTGACCAGTGTAGATGCTGCCTACAAATCCTTTAAGATAGTCAGCTTGTTGACTTGAAGATTTCACTCGCAAAACAGTTTTTTCTGTAAATGTAATGTTTCCAACTAATTGAAGATTTACTCGGTCGGTGTATCCTAAAATACTTTGGATGGGAATCTGAATCGGTGATGGTATCTTCGGAAAATTGAGTAAGCCTATGCGCATATTCTTCACAAATTCAGAACGCTGAAAGCTATGTATTGGAAACAGGACTGTTATTAGTATAATACAAGCAATCAAAATAGGAAGAAATATTAGTGACTGCGGATTTGCTGCAGTTTCTCCACCACTATAAAATACACCTTTCTTTTTATTAAACTTGTTTTTGTATCGAAAAAATGAAGAATTCAGAATCAAAAAGGTCCAAAATATGTACAATGCGGCAACTGATGCATAATGCGGAATAATGCCACATACCAGGGACATGCCTAAAAACGGTATAGTAAACACAAAGCACAAAATTGTATTTTTTTTCCGAATAAGCATCCAAGCTATAAAAAGTGTAAAAAAGAATAGAGTAAAAACCGCAAATATTGAGTTAGAAGCTGTTATCTCATTTATATCAGCAGTAGCAATAGGAAAAGTGAAAAGACTATATTGTATTTTTTGAGAGTATGCTGAAATGACAGAATTGTATGTAAGGAAAAACCCTTGTGTTAAATGATTGATTAATACATCTGTAAAACTGCGGTTGAGAAAAAGAGCATAAACAGCAACAACTAAGGATAGAATTAGCAACATAATACGGTTAAGTTTGATTAAAAACACAACTACAAATACAGCACAAAACACAATTGTATAGGTAATAAATACCTGCAACGAGAGAGGAAGGGAAAAAGCAGTATAAAAGCATCCATACACCCCTGAAACTCCTAAAATTAAAAATAAAAAATAAAAAATAAATTGCATTACGCAAGAGGGCTTTGATTCAATTAGGATAGGATTATCAAGGTGAAGTCCATGGGTTGATTTTGGAATTTGGTGTTTCATAATTTGTCTCCTATATGACAGAAAGTACTAAATAACGAGGTTGCTCATGCTATCTTTTATATTTTTCACATCTATTAGTGCCAGGTCTGTATGCGTGCTTGGGGAGTCCGCCACAAGTAGAATGCTAATTCGGCTTTTAGCTAGGCATTTATGAATAAGGGCAATATTATTTGATGTAATTTCAGAGCAAATGTACAATACAACCGAATATGGTTTGTGATCATAATTATTGATGCAATTTTTCAATACCCAAGGCTGCTTTTGTAATCTGCCATTGGTAAGTATGGCTTCAAAAGTCAATCTCAAGTCATTTTCCTGTGCGATGATAGTGTGTACTAAGCATTCATGAAAGCTGTCATACCACTCCATTTCATAAGCTATCTGATTTTTCAGAAGAAAATGAGAGATGGAATAGATTACATCAAGAAGTCCGCTTATTTCCTCGTTGCTATTACCGTTTAAATCAAAAAGCATCAGTAAATCATTAGAAATGGGATCACCAAAATCTTTTACCATGAGCTGATCATACTTGTCAGAAAGCTTCCAGTGCATTCTTGCGAGTCTGTCTCCGTCTCGGTACTCACGGATATCCATTATTTCAGAAGGATCGTTTCCCTTTATGTTTTTTAAGGTTATATTGTTTTGTATGTCCTGAAGAATTACCGAACTAAAGGCCATAGGATGATAAACTGATGGAAGAACTACAATAAAATAGCGTGATTCGATATTTTTACAGAATGAAAATAATCCAAGAGCATCATATATTCGAAGCTCTGCAATACTGCAACTCAGCATACCGCAATATTGCGAAGAGATGGACTGCTCGATAGTCTGTATGGAATGGTTAGCAGTAACAATAAACGTCATAGTTTGTTCCTGCTGTAGCAATTCATTTCGTATGGTTAATTTTAACCTTACCCTGCATAACAAGAAGAAATATTTATTATATATCTTCAATTGTATAGGAAAAGCTTCATCCTTTTGTATGGCGGAATTCTTTATCATGAGTTCGGATGTTACTCCACACATTGCAATGACCGTAATAAGCATAGAAATAAGCGGAAACATAATTAAAAGGGCAAGAATCCAAAAGGAAATATAATCCACTATAAATATATGAAAGACAACAGCTGCTAACAAGAGCAACCCATATTCTAACCTTTTTATTATCATAGAATAGGTCCCTTTCTAAAGATGTCCGGTGGAAAAACCGTCTGCATAATTCTGGACAATATGCTGTGGGTAGTTGCATTACCAAGACTTACCTGGGAATTAAGAATTATACGATGTTCTAAAACATCAAAAAATACAAGTTGTACATCTGATGGGATTACATAATCCCTTCCTGAAAGCCATGCGGCAGCCTTACTCATCCTGACAAGTGCAATCGAACCTCGCGGACTTACACCAAGGCGAATCAATTGATGCTCTCTTGTAGCTGTGGCGAGGCGAGCAATATAGACATAAATATCCTCATCCATATGAACGTTTTCCACCTGCTCCTGCATCTGTAAAATTTCTATAGAGTTCGTGGTTTGTTTGAGTAATTTCAGTGAATCTCTTGTGTGTTTATTTCTTAAAATTTTTATTTCATCCTGCAATTCTGGGTAACCCATGGAAAGTCGAACCATGAAACGATCCATTTGTGATTCAGGCAACAGTTGTGTACCTGTTGACCCAATGGGATTTTGAGTAGCAATAACCATAAAAGGATTAGGCAGCTCGCGAGTAACTCCGTCTACTGTAACTGAACATTCTTCCATTGCCTCCAATAAAGCACTTTGTGTTTTGGAACTGGCTCTGTTAATCTCATCTACAAGCAGAAGATTACATAAGACTGCTCCCGGTTGATACAATAGTTTTTCTTTGTCTTTATTATAAACAGAAAAACCAACCACATCCGCTGGCATGATTTCCGGTGTAAATTGGATTCGTTTATAATCCAGCCCCATTGTTCTGGAGAAAGCTAAAGCAAGGGTCGTTTTACCAACACCTGGTGTATCTTCTAATAAAATATGACCTTTCGCCAGTAAAGCCATAAGTACTTTTTCAATGACTTCATCTTTTCCAATAATTATCTTATTAATTTCTTTTATAATCATCAATGCTTCCGGTTGAACAGAAATAAGTCCTTTACTTTCACGTTTTAACAAATAATACGACCTTCCTTCTTATCATTTTTTGGTTTAAAACATGCCGCCCATGTCAAATTTCATAACAAGTCTTTATTGAAGATATACGTTGTCACGTAATACTTTACCACTTTTAAGCAAAAAACTAAAGTATATTTTTTATTTAGTTAGATATTTTTTATTACTTAAAACAATAGTTATTTAATAAAATAAAAAATAAGCCATTCTTTAAAGGTTGGCTTATTTTTTAGGTAAAACTTTTATTTAATTATATGGGACATAAATTAAACTATAAAATATTATACAAATAAATTATGAAGATACAATGAAGGAATAATAAAAAGATTTAGAAATATAAATGCTTTTCTTCATAAAATCTTCACATTTTGGTATTACAATAAGCAAGAAAAATATATAAATTAATATGATCAAACATAGTGATTAGGGAAAGTAAATTTTGTGGACCAGACAGAGAGGAGCTTGTAGCTGAGAAAGTTCTATGCATAAACTTAATTGAAGTGCCCCTATGAATGTTAGGCCGAATAACAGTAGGTTGCTACGGGTCTCCCGTTATAGAGGTACAACATGTTAGTGTTGGATATGAGAAAGACATAAATTATATTGTCTAAACAGAGTGGGACCGCGGAATTATACTTCTGCTTCTGAGTTTTCAGAGGCAGGAGTTTTTTGCTTTTTAAATAACAATAAAATAATAAGGAGAATAAGATGGGTACAAATATTTCAGTAATAATTAATATAGTATTAATGTCGGCAATAATATTCGGCATTGCATTTTTAAAGAAAAAGAGAGTTTCTTTTACAGTTAGGGTCCTATTATCAATGGCACTTGGAATTGCCTTTGGTGCAATATTGCAATTATATTATGGAGCATCATCTGATGTAGTAAAACAATCAAATACATGGTTTTCAATTGTAGGAACGGGTTATGTAAGGTTGCTTAGAATGATTGTAATACCACTTATATTCGTATCGATTACTTCTGCAATAATAAACCAGAATTCTAAAAACTTAAGTAAGATGGCAACTCAAATTATTGCAATTTTACTTATTACGACAGCAATATCCGCCTTTGTAGGCGCAGGTACCGCCAATATGTTTAAGCTTACGGCTGAAGGTTTTGAAATAGGAGAAAAGGAACAAAAAGCAGTTGAAAATACAGAAATTCGCTATGATGATTTTAAAGCAAAGCCAATTCAAGACCAGATAGTTGAAATAATACCAACTAATCCGTTTTATTCTATGACTGGACAGGGAAGTTCATCAACCTTATCTGTAGTTGTTTTTGCAGCTTTTATTGGTATAGCCGCCATAGGTATAAGGAAATCTAAGCCGGAATCTGCAGAAAGTTTTACAAAATTAATTAATTCACTGCATGATGTAGTAATGCGAATGGTGACAATGATTTTAAGATTAACACCTTATGGAGTGTTGGCACTTATGACTAAAATGGTATCTACAAGCAATTTCAATGAAATACTTAAACTTATTAATTTTGTAATTGCTTCTTATATGGCTTTAGCAATAGTATTTATAATTCACTTATTGATATTAGCTATGTTTAAATTAAACCCGATAACATATGTAAAAAAAGCTGCAACACTGTTAATATTTGCTTTCAGCTCAAGATCGTCTGCAGGTGCATTACCTTTAAATGTTGAGACACAGATAGAAAAATTAGGGGTATCTCAAGGACATGCGAATTTATCTGCTTCATTAGGCACAAGTATCGGGCAAAACGGATGTGCAGGAGTTTACCCGGCTATGCTTGCTGTTATGATATCACCAATGGTTGGAATTAATCCTTTGGCACCTGCTTTTTTAATTAAATTGATTATTGTTACAGCTTTATCATCATTTGGTATCGCTGGAGTAGGAGGAGGCGCAACATTTGCTGCACTGACTGTGTTATCTGCGATGGGATTACCGGTGGGGTTGGCAGGACTTTTAATTGCTATTGAACCTCTTATTGATATGGCAAGAACTATGGTTAATGTTAGTGATTCCATGGTTGCAGGAATTATTTCAAGTAAACTTATGGGGGAATTAAGTATTGATGTTTACAACAGTGAATTAGTGCATAAAGAAAATGCTTAATATGCTAAAATTCCTAAGATTAAGATTTTTTATAATGGGTATGAAAGTATTATAAAAATATAATTATGGGAGCTGTTTATGAGAGTAATAATTATTGGTGCAGTTGCAGCGGGAACCTCGGCTGCTACGGAAATTCGAAGAAATGATAAGAACGCGGAAATAATAGTTTACGAGAAGGATAAATTTATATCATATGCCGGTTGTGGTATGCCTTTTTATATCAGTAACGAATTTAGTGATTTTAGCGGGTTAGTACCACGAGATGCAGAATTTTTTAAAACAAAAAGAAACATTGATATTTTTACCGAGCATGAAGTACTGTCTATTGACCCAAGCCACAAAAACGTTACTGTAAAAAACATAAACACAGGTGAAATCCTTGAGGATAATTACGACAAGCTAATAATAGCCACAGGAGCAACCCCTAAGGTTCCTGAAATCCATGGCGCAGATAGAAATAATGTCTTTATTTTGAGAAATATTAATGATATGAATGACATTAAAAGTTTTATAGAAAAAGAAGAGCCCAAAAAAGCTGTGGTTATTGGCAGTGGATTTATCGGTATGGAAATGTGTGAAGGTTTTAAGAACCTTGGAATGGATGTAACTATTATCGCAAGATCATCTTTATCAAAAGGTATAGATAAGGATATGGCTGCATTTATTGAAAAGTATTTAAAAGAAAAAGGAATAAATGTTTACACAAATACACCCACTCTTGAAATAAATGAAAAAGGCGTTATTTTGGGAGATGGTAACTTAGTTGAAGCGGACATAGTTTTATTGGCAGCCGGAATTAAACCTAATGTAGAGCTTGCTAAAAGCATTGGAGTTGAGCTTGGAGTAAATGAAGCAATTAAAGTAGACAAATATATGAAAACTAACATCAATGACGTGTATAGCTGTGGTGACTGTATAGAGGTTTTTAATGCAGTTACAGGCAGGCCAATGTACAGACCTTTAGGATCTACAGCTAACAAGACAGGAACTATAGCAGGAAGCAATATAGCCGGAAGAAAAGATGAGTTTATGGGAGTCTTGGGGACCGGAATATATAGAATTTTCGATATGACCGTTGGTCAGACGGGATTATCTGAAGAAGAAGCTAAAAAGCAAGGATTTAATGTTGTCGCGACAATTGATGAAAAAGTGAACAAACCGGAGTATTTAGGAGGAAAACCTATTATCATAAAAGCTGTGGCTGATAAAGATACGGGAACATTTTTAGGAGCACAGGTTATAGGTTATGAAGGCGTTGACAAAAGATTGGATGTATTAGTAACAGCAATAACTTTAAAAATAAAACCGGAAAATTTGATTCATCTTGACCTATCGTATTCACCGCCGTACTCGTTACCTCGGGATCCTGTTTATTATACAGGTATTAAACTTAGAGATGCGTTAGATAGATAAAATTATTTAAATAAAATTATAATGCTGTCTAAGGTGATCCCAAAAAGTTAGACTTTTTTCAGAGTAGATATAGAAATCATTTCTACTCTGATTTTTATAGTAAAAAAATAATTGAAGCAAATTTAAAATACTAAAATCAGTACTAAAATCAGTACTAAAATCAGTACTGATTTTAATATATAAAAAAATTACTAAATTATGGAAAAAATGATAAATTTTTGTCGAAATATGTCGAATTATGACATAAGCACCTAACGAATGTACGGCAGATTACAAAGAGATTAAAAATGATTAATGAAACAAATGAAAAAGTCAGATACATTTCTTTTAGATTTACGTATAAAATTTCAATATAGTTTAGAGGAATCAGAAGGAAAATATAAAAACAGGGGCAAATCATTAAATAAGAGGAGAAAGGATATCGGCTTAGACACGGGTCTATATTCAGTTAACCATTTAAAATAGAGAGTATTGAAGAAATGTTAATAAAGTGTATAGTTGAAAATAAATAAAATTCAAAGTGATATGCTTATTAAATAAATTTAATATATTGAAGTAATAAGACATATCATTTTTTTATTATAAAGTTTTTATTTATATTGTAAACGGAGGAGAATAATGAAAGGATTTAAAATCAGAAGCAAAAGCATCTCTTGTTATAATGGCTGAAGATGCTGCTAAATTAACGGAAAGTAGAATAGAAACTCAACAAAAAACACTTGATATGATTGCTCTGAGAGGAGATATTCAAGGAATGGATTGGGCAATTCAACAACCGATTCTTAAGAGACAAGTTGAAAGAACAAATTTCCAGGATCTTGCAGTTGTTGACTTGAACGGAAAGGCAAAGTATTCAGGTGGTAATACGGCCGATTTAAAAGACAGAGATTATGTTAAAAAGGTACTTGCAGGAGAACCAAATGTATCAGATTTGATTTTAAGCAGTGTAACAAATGAAATTGTATTAATGTACGCAACACCGATTGAAAATGAAGGTAAAGTGGTAGGTGCGTTAATAGGCAGGACAGACGGAAACTTTTTAAGCTTAATTACTGAAGATACAGGATATGGTGAAAGCGGTTATGGTTACATGATTAATAAAAGTGGTACAATTGTTGCCCACCCTGATAGAGAAAAGGTATTTAATCAATTTAATCCTATTGAAGAGTCAAAAAATGATGATAGTTTAAATTCTATAGCAAATCTATTTAAAAAAGCTATAGCAGAAAAATCAGGTGTTAGCAATTATTCGTTTTCAGGCATGGATTTGTATGCAGGTTATTCTCCTATTAAAGGTAGTGATTGGATATTTATTCTAACCGCTAATCAGCAGGAAATATTATCATCAATTCCGGAATTGCAAAAAGTAATTTTTATAGTTTTATTAATTGTTTTGACAGTCAGCGTTGTTTTTGTATATGTAATAGGAAGCTCTATTACAAATTCTATAATAATGGCTGTTCAGCATGCTAAAAAAATTGCTTCATTAGATTTAACTCAAGATGTTCCTGAAAAGTTCTTAAAGAGAAAAGATGAAGTTGGTGATTTAGCAAATGCATTTCAAATAATAACTGACAAACTAAAAGAAATTATAACTGAAATAAGCAATACTTCTGCACAAGTTTTAGCTGCATCAGAAGAATTATCTTCTGCATCACAGCAGTCAGCTTCTGCTTCATTACAAATTTCTCAAACTATAGAGGAAATTGCAAAAGGAGCATCCGACCAAGCTCAACATACTCAAGAAGGTTCTATTAATGCAAATGAGTTGGGACGAATTATAGAAGAAGATCAAATGCATATGAAAAACCTTAATATACATTCAAGCAATGTTACCAAGGTTGTTAATGAAGGTTTAACAGAAATTGAGAATTTACTTAAAATTACGGAAGAAAGCAATAAAGCTGCTAATGAAGTAAGAAGTGTTATCATACAAACAAATGAAAGCTCAATTAAGATAGGACAGGCAAGCAATGTAATATCATCAATTGCTCAGCAAACAAATTTATTAGCTTTAAATGCAGCAATAGAAGCGGCAAGAGCAGGGAGTGCCGGCAAGGGCTTTGCAGTTGTTGCAGAAGAAATTAAAAATTTGGCACAGCAATCATCCTTATCAACAAAAGAAATAGATGAAGTTGTAAGCGAATTGCAACAAAATTCTGTAAATGCAGTTAATACAATGAAAAGAGTCTCTATTATTAATGAACATCAATACAAAAGCGTAGGACAAAGTAAAGACAAATACATACATATAGCCGAAGCAATGAAAGAAACTGAAAATGCTGTATCTCACTTAAATGGAGCAGCAGAAAAGATGGGTTCAATGAAGGATCAAATCCTTACAAGTATGGAAACCCTATCTGCGGTAGCTGAAGAAAATTCAGCCGCAACTGAAGAAGCAAGTGCTTCTATCGAAGAACAAGCGGCATCTGCCGAAGAAATTTCTTCTACAAGTGAAGAATTAACTAATATGTCACAAAGCTTACAAGCGTTAATTTCAAAGTTTATTATTTAATAGATAGGTAAAATAATCTTCACGATTTTTAAACAAATATTTAGAAAGTTCGTCCTTGACTTGAATTGCATAGATATATATAATTCAAACAAGTGAGAATTGAAAGTGGTGAATATTATTAAGAAAATACTTATAGTAAGCGAAGGTGTTAATACCGGCCAAAGAATATTAAGACAATTAAATACTTTGCTGGGTGAATTTATAAAAGTGGAAAGCGCATTGGTGTCAGAATTGAAAACAAAGAAGTATAGCGCTGATTTAATTCTTTATACCAGTGCGCATTTTAAAAGAAGAGCATCAAGATATTTAGATTACGGCATCCCAACTTTAATTGCTAAAAGGGTGATTGACCATAATAATATAAAAGAAATAATAAGCATCGAAGAAGACGAAGATGTATTGTTTATAAACGACAGTTATGAATCAACGAAAGAAGCAATAGAACAACTGATTGAGCTGGGACTTGATCATATAAGGTATAACCCTTATTATCCGGGATGTTCTTCATATCCTAAATTGCAAATAGCCATAACAACCGGAGAAGGTCAATTAGCACCATATCAACCTGAAAAGCTTATTGATATAGGTTCCAGAATTCTTGATGTTCAATCTATTCATGAAATAGCATCAATATTGGAAGTGGATAAATACTTTAAGGATAGCTTAATTATAGAATATATCAGAGATATAATTGATGTGTCAAAAGGAATTGATGAAAGCAGACGTGCTTATTATGAATCCGAACAAATGCTTCAACTTATAGTAAATAACTTAGAGCATGGAGTAGCTTTCATAAATAATGAAGGAAAGATAATGAGTGCAAACTCAAAACTTGAGTATATATTCGGACTTAAGAAAAAAGATTTGCTTTCAAAAAAGATTCAAAATTTAATAAATATAGATTTACAAAATTCAAAGGATCATAATAAGTTTGTATCCAGAATCGAAAACAAGGAAGTTTTTGTTGAACTTAATCAGGTTAATTTTTCTAAAAGATATGGTTTCATTGTTTCGGTTAAAATCAATAAAGAATTAACACATTCTGATTCTAAAAACAATCAAATTAATACATATATTGAAAGAAATCTTCATGATTTTAATGATTATATAACTGTAAACTCCAAAGTTATTAATATGATACGAAGAGCGGAAAAG
The DNA here is from genome assembly GCA_964421845.1 of uncultured Clostridia bacterium. GTDB lineage: Bacteria > Bacillota > Clostridia > Tissierellales > Sedimentibacteraceae > Sedimentibacter. Next base: position 109,687 of record CAYQYY010000003.1, on the reverse strand, counting down.
TTTTCTAAAAGCGATGGAACAGTATTGATAACGGGAGAAAATGGAACAGGCAAGGAAATATTGGCTCAAGCAATACATATGAATTCATACAGAAGCAACAAGGCATTTGTGCCAATTAATATAGCAACCTTTACTTCAAGTTTGGTTGAAGCTGAACTGTTTGGCTATGAAGAAGGAACATTTACCGGAGCTATAAAGGGCGGAAGAATGGGTATATTTGAAATTGCCAACGGAGGCACCATTTTTATAGATGAAATCGGTGATGTTCCTATCGACATACAAACAAAGATGCTAAGAGTGCTGGAGGAAAAGAGAATAAGAAAAATAGGAGCTGCGGATGAATTGACTGTTGATGTAAGAATTATTGCAGCTACTAACAAAAATCTAATTGAATTAATAAAAGAAAACAAATTTAGGCAGGATTTATTTTATAGATTAAACATACTTCCGCTGGAAACAATACCACTTAGAAATAGAAGAGATGATGTAGAATATCTGTTAAATTATTTTATCAATATTAATTTAAAGGATAAAAAGATAAAAAAATTAGAAGAATTTTTTGTAAAAGATACTGCGGAATTTTTATTGAATTATCAATGGCCCGGCAATGTGAGGGAACTATTGAATCTGATTGAATATTTAGTGCTGATTTATGAAGGTGAAAAGATAGCCATGTCTTCTTTGCACAGTTACATGTATGATGTTCTTAAAGATAATGAAATTTTTTTAGCTCCAAATGAAATATGGGTTTTAAAGCAGTTTATAATGAATGAAAATCAGTTGTTGGGAAGAATGAGCATAGCAGAAATTGCCAAGGAAGAACATGAGGATATTGGGGAGGGTAAAATCAGAAAGATTTTATCGGATTTAAAAAATAAGAAGCTGATTGTTGATGTAGGAAAAAAGGGATCGAAAATCACAGAACTTGGAAAATTAACTTTAGAAAAATATGTTGACCATAGTTGGTTAAAATAAACCAGCTATGGTTTTTATTATCCAACACAAATATAAAGGTATTTAAGTTTAAATATTTTATAAATTTTTGTAATAATTTAAATGTTCATTTATTAATATAAATAGAAAAAACATAAAAAATAATTATTAAATTAATAAATTGGCATAAAAATTGCTGTATATTTAAGTTGTAAAAAAAATTCAAGGAGAGTAAAATGGATAAAAAAGAGAAGATAAAGAAAAAACCGACTTTTGCCCAAGCAGTCACACCGATAATTTTCATGATGTTGACTTTGGTTGTAGGTGTTGGTTATATGAAATTGAAAGCAGAACCGATATTAATAATGGTTGCTTTTTTATCGGGTATTATAGCAATGAAATTAGGTTATTCATGGGATGATATGCAGAAAGGAATAGTTGAAAAAATTTCAATGTCAATGCCTGCTATATTAATTTTGTGGAGTGTTGGTGCTCTTATTGGATCATGGATGTTTTCGGGAGTTATTCCTATGATAATTTATTATGGAGTAGAAATTATAAATCCAAGATTTTTATTGGTTACAGCATTTTTAATTACTGCAGTATTTTCAACAATAACCGGAACTTCATGGGGCTCAGCCGGAACAATAGGAGTTGCTATAATGGGTATAGCCGGAGGTTTAGGTGTTTCTCTTCCGGCAACAGCGGGAGCGGTCGTGGCTGGTTCTTATTTTGGAGATAAATTATCACCGTTGTCAGATACTACAAACCTTGCACCGTTAGCGGCAGGTTCAACATTGTATGAACACATCAAGCACATGCTTTATACTACTATACCTGCAACAATTGTTTCATTGACAGTTTACTTTATTGCCGGACTTGGTTCAAGCGGAGCAGGAAGCACCGCAGAGGCAGTGAATGCGTTACAAAGTAATTTGGATGCAATGTTTAACTGGAATATATTACTTTTGATACCTGTGGTTCTTATATTAGTCGGTTCATTGGTTAAATGGCCTACAATACCAACTATGTTAGGCAGCGCATTGGTTGCTGTTCTTATAGGAATATTTACACAAGGATTTACATTGAAAAACGGATTTTTATCACTAATCAGCGGATTTAATGTTACTATGACCGGATATGAAGGAGAAATAACAAAGGATATTTTAACGCTTTTAAACAGGGGCGGAGCAGTATCAATGGCAGGGACTACGATTTTGGTATTCTGTGCTATGGGCTTTGCGGGAATAATGAGCGTAACAGGCATGTTGGATGTTGTGCTTGTTGCAATAACAAACAGAGTTAAATCTACGGCAGGAATTATTATTTCTACAATTGCATCATGCTTCACTGTTGCGTTTGTTACTGGTAATTCATACTTATCAATTTTGTTACCGGGACAATTATTCAGCTCTGTTTACGAAAAATACAATTTGCAAGCTAAGAATCTGTCAAGAACTTTAGAGGACTCAGGTACAGTGTTGGTTCCTCTTATTCCGTGGTCTGCTGCCGGTGCATACATGACCGCAACATTGGGAGTTGACACTTTGGCTTATCTTCCGTGGGCAGTATTATGCTATATGGGAATTGTATTTGCAATAATTTTTGCTATAACAGGAATTGGAGTTGCTTATATAGATCCTTCTAAGAAAAAAATTAAATAGGCGGTTAATGTATGATATTAATAAAAAATATTGAAGTATTTACACCCGAAAGTGTAGGTACTAAAGATGTTTTAATTGTTAATGGCAAAATTGCACTGATAGAAGATAAAATTAATGAGTTTACGGAAAAATTAGTAATAATAGATGGGACAGGCAAAAAGCTTATGCCGGGTTTTATAGATAATCATGTGCATATTACAGGAGGTGGCGGAGAAGGAAGCTTTAAAACACGAGTTCCTGAAATTACTTTATCAAAGTTAATAGAAGGTGGTATCACCACTGTTGTTGGATTGCTCGGCACAGATTCTACTACCAGAAATGTGGAAAACTTAATTGCTAAAGCAAAAGCATTAAAAGAAGAAGGAATATCGGCATATTGTTTAACAGGTTCATATGGTTATCCATCTGTAACTATAACAGATTCCGTGAAAAAAGATATAGCTTTCATTGATGAAATTATAGGAGTAAAAATAGCTTTATCTGACCACAGATCACCAAGCGTGACCTTTGAAGAATTAGCAAGATTAGCTTCGGATGCAAGAGTTGCCGGAATGCTTTCAGGCAAGGCAGGTATTGTAACGGCTCATATGGGTAATGGACGTGCAGGGCTTGGTTTAATCAATGAAGTTTTGGATAAGACAGAGATACCTGTTAAAATTATTAGGCCAACTCATGTTAACAGGAAGATAGAACTTTTGCTTGAAGCTTATGATTATGCTAAAAAAGGCGGAATAATTGATTTAACTTGCGGTATATCTGATGATATGTCACCTGCAAGCGTAATTGTTCAAGCTGAACAAAAAGATGTGCCGCTTGAAAATATTACTGTAAGTTCAGACGGTTACGGAAGTTGGTCTAATTATGATGAATATGGAAATTTAAAAGAAATAGGAGTATCTTCCGTAAACAGTATATTCAATGAATTTAGGCGTATGGTTAATGAATATAATTTCAGCATTGAAAAAGCCCTAACATTCTTTACATTCAATGTTTCGAAAGCTCTTGGAATTTATCCTAAGAAAGGAATAATTCAAGAAGGTTCAGATGCTGATTTATTGATAGTAGATGAAGCTTTAAAAATTGAAACAGTTATTGCAAATGGAACTATAATGTTCAATAATGGCAAAACTTTAGTTAAAGGAACTTATGAATAAGAAAAAGCGGTTATTTATTGAAAATAACCGCTTTTGTTACTTGACAAATTGCCGTTAAATCTAATATGAGTATAAACACGTACTGGTTTTGTCATTTTAAAGCTACGCTACTATTCCCCTGTTGCTGTCAAATTTTTCGTATTCTTTGTTTTCCATGATTTTAATTATTCTTTCAACCATTTCATATACATCTTCGAATGAAGTGTATAATGCAATTGGGGCTAATCTAATGATGTTAGGGAATCTAAAGTCAGGAACTATTTTGTTTTTCTTCATTGCTTTTGTGATTCTTATTGCCTCATCGTGTTGTAAAGCAACATGGCCGCCTCGCTTTTCATCAATTGTAGGGTTTGAGTAACTAAAACCGTAATTTACTAACTTTGTATCTATTAAATACATTAGATAAGCAGTCAATGTTAATGATTTTTTTCTTATATTATTAATTCCTGCTTCCTCAAACATTTTTAAGCTCCCTTCAATCGGAGCCATGCTGAGTATGGGTTGAGTACCTGTTTGCCATCCGCCTGCATATTTTGCATGTTCAAATTCTTGTTTTAAATCAAATTGAGTTTTTTTATCATTTCCTTGCCATCCGGCAAGTCCCGGCTCCATATCAAAATGTTTTTTATTTATATATAAACCTGCAATTGAACCGGGTCCGCCGCTTAAATATTTATAAGTGCACCAGACAGCGAAGTCGCAATCGATATCTTTAAAATCATGTGGTACACTGCCTATTGAATGACATAAGTCAAAACCGATATATATTCCTTTTTCATGAGCAGCTTTAGTCAGTTTTTTCATATCAATAAGTTGTGAGCTTCTGTATAATGCTGAAGGCAATAGAACTAAACACACATCATCCGTCATAGCTTCGATTATATCATCCTCATATATAAATTTGCCATCCCTGCTCTTAACTACTTTTAGGCATTCATCAGGATTGTATCCATGAAGCTTAATCTGGCTGTAAACAGCATATTTGTCTGTAGGGAAGTTTATATCATCCAAGATAATTTTGTTTTTTGTTTTTATCGGCTGATAGAATGTTGCAATAGCTTTGTGTATATTTATTGTAGTACTAGTGCATACTGTAACTTCATTCGGCTCAGCGTTAATTAATGGAGCCATCATTGCACCAAGTTTGTCTTGGTATAAAAAGTAATTTGCTTTTTCATCGGTCCAAAGGTCTATACCTAAAGTTTTCCAATCTTCTAAAGCTTTATAAACATATTTTTCAGCATCCTTAGAACATAATCCCAATGAATTGCCATCCATATAAATTACGTCTTTTTGAATATAAAATCTTTCCTTGAAACTTATAAGTTCATCATTTAAATCCATTTGTTTAGCAAAGTCTAAACCACCATTAAAATTATACATAACGCCCACCTTTTATATATTTTCTATAACATTAAAATTAGTTTACAATGTTATGCAATTATTATATAATAAAACTAACACATGTTTCCTATAATGTCAATATGGTTTTACAATGATATGCAAAAATAATTTTGGAAGGAAAAAAATGAAAGATTTAATAGAAAACGGAAATAATAATGAAGAAATTGTTTTTAATGTAAGTGATGTAGCAAAAATAGTAGGGGTTGTTCCTGCTACAGTAAGGAATTGGGAAAAGGCAGGACTTATTCAGCCAAAAAGAAAAGGCAACAATTACAGAGTATACACTTTTAGTGATATTGAAATATTGAAAAAAATAAAAGAGTATACCGATAAAAAGAACATGAGTTTACCCTTAATTAAGCAGTTGTTGTCAAAGGATGTTTCATATCGGAAAGAAGAAACAGTATATGATAAGGAATTTTACCATGCAAAACTAAAAAAGTATAGAGAAGATGAAGGGTATACATTAGAAGAAGTAAGTTGCGCCATTGGTATATCTTCATCGTATTTAAGTCGCATAGAAAACGGAAAAACGAGTGTTTCCTTTGAAATACTTGAAAAGTTAGCGGCATTTTACGGTGAAAGCACGCTTCGTTTTTTTGATATTAAAAATAATGATGACAGTGAAGTGATTAGAAAAGGAAAAGGGAAAATATTGTTAACAGGACTTAAAGGTGTTACAATAGAATCATTAATTAATTCAGATAACAGTTCGATTGAATCAGTGAAATTTATCGTTGAACCACAGTGCGGTGATTTTAAATCACACAACCATAACAGCGGTGAAGAATTTATATATGTACTTAAAGGAAAACTTATGGTTACACTAAATGATACAATTGAATTTTTAATAGCACAAGGTGACAGCATTCATTTTAAATCAAACAGAATGCACAAATGGCACAACCCAACGGATGAAAGAATAGAAATTTTGTGGGTGCATTCATATTTAGATTAGGAGGTGTAAGTAATGCTTGATATTATTAAAAGCAGAAGAACAATAAGAAAATTTAAAGAACAGAAATTACCGAAAGAAGTTATAGTGGAAATAATTAAGGCGGGGCTTTTGGCCCCTACATCTAAAAATAAAAAACCGGTAGAGTTTATAGTTGTTGAAGATAAGGAAACTATTTTAAAACTAATGACATGTAAAAATAAAGGAAACATTGGGCTTGAAACCGCCACATGTGCAATAGTTATAATTGGAGATACTATAAAAAGCGATGTATGGATTGAAGATTCATCTATTGCAGCATCATATATGCAGCTGCAAGCAGAAGAGCTTGGCTTAGGTTCCGTATGGATACAAATCAGAAATAGATTTAATGAAAATGACGATGCTGAAAATGAAGTTAGAAAAATATTAAATATTCCTGATTATTATGGAGTAGTGTGTATTTTAGCAATTGGATATAAAAATGATTATATGAGGCCATATGATGAAAACGACATTGATATATCAAAGGTTCATTATGATAAATACATGTAAGGAGTGATTTATTTGTCAATAAAAAATACTTTTATAGTTCCGCATCCTCCTTTAATAATACCAAGAATCGGAAGAGGCCAGGAATTAAAAATTGAAAAAACAATAAAAGAATATGACAAAATAGCTAAAATTATAGCTGAATTAAAACCTGATACAATTGTTGTAACTACTCCACATTCAATTATGTATTCTGACTACATACATATATCACCCGGAAAAGGTGCAAAAGGTGATTTTGGTGAATTTGGCGAGCCGGATGTGGAATTTCAAGTCGATTATGATACCGAATTTGTAAATAAGCTTACAGAGTTTGCAGAAAAAGAAGAAATATCGGCCGGAACTTTAGGAGAAAGAAAGAAATCCTTAGATCATGGTACAATGGTACCTTTGCATTTTGTCAACAAATATTATATCGGCTATAAATTAGTTCGTATAGCAATATCAGGTCTATCCTTTATAGAGCATTATAATTTCGGTAAATGCATTGCCAAAACTGCAAAAGCATTAAACAGAAATGTTGTTTTTATTGCAAGCGGCGATTTATCTCACATGTTAAAGGATGAAGGTCCATACGGTTACTCTGAAGAAGGTCCTATTTTTGATAAAGAAATTACTGAAGCGATGCAGAAAGGAGATTTCATGAAATTCCTAACATTAAATGAAGAATTTTGTGAAGCTGCAGCAGAATGTGGGCTTCGTTCATTTATAATGATGGCAGGTGCGTTAGATGGTAAAGATGTAAATTCAGAATTGTTGTCTTACGAAGGACCATATGGTGTGGGTTATGCGGTTGCTTCTTTTGAAGTAACAGAAGATAATGAAAACAGATGCTTCGGTAAACTATATGATGAAGAAGAAAATAATAGATTAAAAAGCATAATGGAAAATGAAGATGAATACGTGGGCTTAGCAAGGAAAACACTTGAAAATTATGTGCTTAATGGTGAAAAGATTAAAAGGCCGGATAATTTACCTGAAGAAATGACTAAAAAAAGAGCCGGTGTATTTGTATCACTAAAGATGAACGATCAGTTAAGGGGATGTATAGGTACTATTTCACCAACAACTGATAATATTGCAGATGAAATTATACAAAATGCCATAAGTGCAGGGCTTGAAGATCCTCGTTTCAACCCGGTGACAAAGAAAGAATTAAATAAAATTCAATATTCGGTTGATGTATTAAGTGAAGCCGAGACAATTGAATCTATGAGTGAGCTTGATACAAAAAAATATGGAGTAATTGTTAAAAAGGGAAGAAAAAGCGGACTGCTTTTACCAAACCTTGAAGGCGTTGACACTCCGGAGGAGCAAGTGGGCATAGCTTTAAAAAAGGCAGGAATTAATCCGGATGAAAACTATAGTATGGAAAGGTTCGAGGTGGTAAGGTATAAATAATTGATAATTTAATGACATAATTATTATTTGTGTTATAATATATAATATAAATAATAATCCATTAATGGAGAATTTCTTATTAAGGAGATGTGTCATGCCATATTCAAGTGAGGACGCGGCTTTAGATTTAAAACAAGAACTGCGTTACCTAAGGTTATTATCTAAACAATTTCCTACAATTGCATCTGCATGTACGGAAATAATTAATTTACAGGCAATTTTAAACCTTCCTAAAAGCACAGAGCATTTTTTATCGGACATACATGGAGAATATGAATCATTTAATCATGTGCTGAGAAACGGCTCTGGAAACATAAAACGTAAAATTACTGAAGTTTTTGGCGACATAATGAGTGAAAAGGATATTAAAGCACTTGCAACACTCATATATTATCCGGAACAAAAATTAGAAATGATTCTTAAACTGGAAGAAGATATTGAAGAATGGTATAAAATTACTATATACCGACTAATTGAGGTCAGCAGAAAAGCCGCATTTAAGTACACAAGGATGAAGGTTAGAAAAGCACTTCCGCCTGAATTTGCATACATAATAGAAGAGTTGATGCACAAAGGACCTGAAGAATATGACAAGGAAGAATATTACAGCGAAATAATAAATTCAATAATAAAGGTTGGAAGGGCAGATGAATTTATTATTGCAATGTCAAAACTCATCCAAAGATTAGTCATAGACAGGTTACATATTGTAGGAGATATTTTCGACAGAGGTCCCGGTGCAGAAAAGGTAATGGAAACACTTTTAAATTATCATTCTGTTGATATTCAATGGGGAAACCACGACGTTTTGTGGATGGCTGCCGCATCAGGCAGTGAAGCAAGTATAGCAACTGTTATCAGAATTTGTACCAGATATGCAAATTTAGATACAATTGAGGATGGTTACGGCATCAATATGCTGCCGCTTGCAACATTTGCATTAGAGTTTTACGGCGAAGATGAATGCTTTCAATTTAAACCTAAGTTAGAAAACGACATAGTTTATACTGATAATGATTTAAAATTAATAGCTAAAATGCATAAAGCAATATCAATCATACAGTTTAAATTAGAAGGCGAAATCATAAAAAGAAGACCTCATTTCGGAATGGAGGATAGGTTATTACTTGATAAAATTAATTATGAAGATGGAACTATAAATTTAAACGGAAAGATTTATGAACTAAATGATAAGAACTTTCCGACGGTTGATCCTAAAAATCCATATGCTTTGACAAAGGAAGAAAAAGAATTAATAGACAAATTGAAGTTTTCGTTTTTAAACAGTGAGAAGCTACAAAAACATATCAGATTTTTATTATCTAACGGCAGTATGTATTTAAAATTTAACTGCAATTTACTTTATCACGGATGCATTCCCGTAAATGAAGACGGAACGTTCAAAAAGGTTAAAATTGGCTCTTCCGGTAAATCGTACAGCGGTAAAGCATATTTTGACCGACTTGAAACTTTGGTTAGGGAAGGATATTTCCATGAAAATAATCCGGAAGCAAAGCTGTATGGTATGGACATAACATGGTACCTGTGGACCGGTCCAGATTCTCCGCTTTTCGGCAAGGATAAAATGACTACATTTGAAAGATACTTTATGGATAACAAAGAAACTCATAAAGAAAAGAAGAGCTATTACTTTAAATTAGAGGACAGCGAAAAAATGTGCAGAATAATATTTGAAGAATTTGGGTTAAATCCTGATACATCTCATATTATTAACGGGCATGTTCCTGTCAAAAGTAAAAATGGTGAAAGTCCTATTAAAGCAAACGGAAAGTTATTGGTTATAGACGGTGGCTTTTCAAAAGCTTATCAAGGAACAACGGGTATAGCAGGATACACTTTGATATATAATTCTTATGGTCTGTTATTGGTATCTCATGATCCTTTTGAATCCACACTGAAAGCCATAGAAGAAGAAAAAGATATACATTCAACAACCATGGTTTTAGAAAAAGAAGTAGAAAGAAAAAGGGTTAGAGACACGGACAATGGCAAGGAATTGATGGAACAAATAAAAGATTTAGAAATGCTTTTAGATGCATATAGAATCGGTTTAATTAAAGAGCAAGGATAATATTTTTAACTCATAAAGACATTACATCATTCATACCTTTATAAAAAAGATATAAAGGTGGGAGATGGAATGTCTTATTTTTATACAAGTATTATACAAAATTTTTTAATAGCTTTTGGTGTAGTAGTAGGAGCCAGCTTGTTTTCCGGAGTAGGAGCTATAATTACCAATCATCCACCATACAAGGTTATGGTTCAAGTTGCAAGCTCAATTAAAATATGGGCAATAGCTGCTTCGTTAGGCGGTACATTCTCATCTTTTACAGTAATAGAGAAAGGAATATTTGATGGAGAATTAAAAACATTGGCTAAGCAGGCCATTTATATATTAATATCCTTATCCGGAGCAAATATCGGCTATGAATTTATAAAATTACTGCAAAGGTGCGATGTAATATGGGGAAGATAAAAGACAAAGGTTATAAATTTTTCATATGCTTCATTACGGGGTTAATATTGGGGGCAATAATAGGAACACTTTGGCTTAGTGCTCTTGTAAGTTTTAGAATGGATAAATTATATGAAAAAATTGCTTATCTTGAAAGTACAATTGCTGATAAAAATGATAAGTTAGACAGGTTGGAAAAATCTATTAATAAATCCGCTATAGTACTTAAGGACATTAAAGTCGTTTTAGATTTTCCGGGATTAAGCAATGAACAAATTGATAGTATTGATAATATAGCTATGGAAAAATCTGTTAAAGAAAAATACAGAACTTTATTAGGAAAAGAAGTCAAAAACCTTGATGCTGAAATACTTGCTCAAATAATTGATAAAAGAATCTTAAAAATTAGTACAGCTGAATATCAGCTGACAGTAAGTAAATTAGTATTAACGGATGTTTTAAAATTATGGGTAAAAGTTTCTATAATGGAAGTAATGACTTGAACCCCTATCGCTTAAGTAATTTTATAACAATTTATTTTATTATAAAAACAATAAAACAATTATCAAAATTATTTTAAATGCCATGCAAATATTAAGTTCTTTGGAAAATTTAAATGTGTATCAAAAATATTGTTTAGGTTAAAATATAATTAACATAAAAAAAATCAGCATAAGAAAAAGTAAAGCAACACGACATAAGCAACACGAATGCAACACCACATAAAGCTGACTAAGGAGATTATATGGTAGATAATAAAAAGAAAAGCACAAGAAATAATAAAAGAGAAGATGGAAAATTCAGGTCAAAGCATATTACTCATGATCCTCAAGCAGAAAGTGCAAGGGCAGTGTTTGGATTAAAAGACGATAATTATCAAAATAGAATAGACCATAAATAACGTTGAAGGAGCGACCAAGTCGTTCCTTTGTTTTTTAATTCATTGCATAAAGATGACAATCAAAGAATAAGATGTTAAAATAAGAAACTGAAAAAATTGCTGTATCAAGTTATATTGACGAAAGAGGAATCGACCTTTATAATTTAACCATACAGCAAAATTTGGATATGATTAAAACAGGAGAATATAATGGATTTTCTTAGTATAGTAAAACAATTGGACAATGAAATGGAAAATATAGTAGTTACATATTTAACAGGTGAAAATACAGGAGCAAAAGTAATATTTGCTGATGGAGAAATTATTTTTACTAATAACTCTAAAATTGATTGGAACAACTTAACTACTTCAATTCCTTCGAATAAAAAAAGTCAAACAATAATTATAGATGATCAAAAAATATTTGTTGAATTTATTAGGCAAAACTATAATGTTGTTGTATGTGGTGCCGGACATGTTTCCATACCTGTTATAAAAATATGCAAGCTTATTGATTTGCCTGTTACAGTAATTGATGATAGATTGATATTTACAAACAATGCTAAAGAAGCAGGGGCAGATAAAGTAATGTATGAACCCTTTGAAGATGCTCTCGATAAAATACAAGGTGACAGCGGTACTTTTTTTATAATAGTAACAAGAGGGCATAGATATGACCAAATATGCCTTGAGAGAATCATAAGAAAAGAAAATGCTTACATAGGAATGATAGGAAGTAAGCTTAGAGTATCAAAAGTTTTAGATTATTTAGAAGAAAAAGGCATATCAAGAAACGATTTAAACAAAGTTTATACACCTATTGGTTTGAAAATCAGTGCTGAAACACCTGCTGAAATCGCAGTTTCAATTATGTCTGAAGTGATACAGGTTAAAAATAATAAAGCAGGTAGGACTTCATATGATGAAGAATTGTTAGATGCAATACTGAGCGAAAAGCACATCGGTATTCCTAAAGTTATAGCAACAATAGTTTCAAGAAAAGGTTCATCACCGAGAGAGGTTGGAACGAAAATGGTTATATTCAAAGATGGTTCTGTGGTTGGAACAATTGGCGGCGGCTGTGTAGAAGCTGAAGTAAGACAAAAGGCATTAAATACAATTGATAATCAAAAAAGTAAGTTATTAAAGATTGATATGACAGGAATAGAGCCGGAAGATGAAGGGATGGTATGCGGCGGAATAATAGAAGTTTTTATAGAACCAATAACCATATTGTAGTAATTGATATGTGTCATACTGAACAGCTTACGTCATCCGGAGCGTAATAGAAGCTCTCCCCTAAATATTCGAAGATAGGAGCAAAAATGAAACTAATAAAAACTAATGATGCAGTGGGACATGTACTGTGTCATGACATCACTCAAATAATCAAAGATGTAAAAAAAGGAGTATTATTTAAAAAAGGACATATTATCAGAGAAGAAGATATTCCTTTATTGCTTTCAGTTGGCAAGGAACATTTATATATATGGGAAAAATCAGAAGGAATGCTTCATGAAAATGAAGCAGCTCAAATATTGTATGACATTTGTAAAAATGAATATATGAAGCCAAGTGAAGTAAAGGAAGGAAAAATTTCAATAACTGCTGATATAGACGGTTTATTTAAGTTAAATACAGGTAAATTATTTGAAATAAATAATCTTGGTGAAATGATAATAGCAACAAGACATGGCAATACAACAGTTAAGAAAGGTGATGAACTTGCCGGAACAAGAATAATTCCGCTTTTAATAGAAGAAGAAAAAATGCAGCGGGCAAAAGAATTGGCGAGTAATAAACCAATCTTGGAAATACTCCCTTTTAAACATAAAAAAATTGGTATTGTTACAACAGGTAGTGAAATACTGAATGGTTTAATAAAAGATACATTTGCACCTGTACTTATTGATAAGTTTAGTGAATTTGACACTGAAATAATAGGTCAAAAAATAGTAGGTGATGAAAAAGAAAACATCACTAAATCTATAATTGAATTTATTGAAGAAGGGGCAGACTTTGTTGCATGCACCGGAGGTATGAGCGTAGATCCGGACGACAATACACCTGGAGCAATAAAAGACACGGGAGCGGAAATTATATCATATGGTGCTCCTGTATTGCCGGGAGCTATGATGCTTGTATCATACTATAATTACAAAGGTAAAAAAGTTGTTATTGTAGGACTTCCGGGATGTGTAATGTATAGCAAACGAACTGTATTTGATTTATTACTACCTCGTATTATGGCTGATGACACCATAACTAAAGAAGACATAGCAAGAATGGGAGCCGGTGGGCTTTGCTTAAACTGTAAGGTTTGCACATTCCCTAACTGCAGCTTTGGCAGCCATTTTTAAAAAGTAAAAATAATAGAAGATATTACGCATTTGGGGCATATATGCTACGCTCGTGGCAAAAATGCTCAGGATTACAAATACGGAGGAATAATAATTGAATGGATGAGTTTTATTATAATTCTAAGGATGGTAAAACTAAAATACGTGCTTTAATCTGGATTCCGGAAACCGAAATAAAAACTGTTCTTCAAATTTCTCACGGAATGCTGGAACATATGGAGAGATATGATGAATTTGCAAAGTATATGGCTGAAAATGGAGTATTGGTTGTAGGTAATGACCATTTAGGGCACGGAAGCTCTGTTAATAATGAAGAGAGTAGAGGATATTTTGGTGAAGTGGAGGGTTATCATGCGCTCATTGAGGACATGCATAATTTAATGCGAATAACTAAAGAGAGCTATCCTAAATTACCATACTATATGCTTGGACATAGTATGGGTTCGTTTTTAACAAGATATTTCATTACTGTTTATGGTGATGAAATAGATGGAGCCATAATTATGGGAACGGGTGAGCAAACTTCCGGAAATATAAAATTCGGTATTTTTTTAACTAAATTTTTGGCAAGTATGAAGGGATGGAATTATAGAAGCAAATATGTTAATCATCTTGTTTTAGGCAACAATAACAGCAAATTTGAACCTACAAGAACAAATTGTGATTGGCTTACCCGGGATGACGAGATGGTAGCTGCATATTTAGCGGATGATAGGATTAATTTTATATTTACATTAAACGGCTTTTATAATTTGTTTAAAGTTATATATGATATGAATGAAAAAGACAGAGTTAAAAGAATTCCAAAAAATCTTCCGATTTTATTTGTTTCGGGAGAAAATGATCCGGTTGGAGATTTTGGAAAAGGCGTCCATAAAACTTATGATATGTATAAAGCTTTAGGTATAAAAAATATTTCAGTTAAATTATATAAAGAAGACAGGCATGAAATTCTAAATGAATTAGATAGAGAGCAGGTGTATGAAGATATTTTGAGTTGGATTGAGATAATCGAGGATTCGAATAGTTAAAATAAAAAAACCGAGAAATTTGATTAATGTATCTATTGCTCAGTTTGTTAATATTCTTGCTCTGTGAATTTAAGTTCATGTGCCGTGATAAGTATTTCATACAACTCACATAATTAATAGATGATATATATCGATATTTGTCGAACAATCTGAATAAATCAATGTACTTATAGGATTATAAAGATACGCAATTAAAGAGCTAATAGAATCATGCAAAGTAGATTAAACTGTGAATAAAGTATCATATTCGTGAAATAAACGGTTAAATTCGGTTAAAAACGTGCATTGCTAATTTTTGGCTTGTATAATATAATATTTGCAAACGTTTATAAATAACGTTTGCAGTCATTATATTATATTATGGAGGAGAAAAATGGAAGGTATTGCGCAATTAGTATCAAGGATCGATGGATGGCTTTGGGGTTGGCCGCTTATAATCCTATTATTTGGAACTCATGTATACTTAACTATCCGTCTAAAATTTATTCAAAGGTACATTGGTAAGGGAATTAAACTATCTGTTACAAAAGATGATTTTGCAACAGGCGACGTAAGCCAATTTAGTGCACTTGCAACTGCATTGGCAGCAACAATCGGTACTGGTAATATCGTTGGTGTATCAACAGCTATTGCATTAGGTGGACCCGGTGCGGTGTTCTGGTGCTGGATGACGGGTGTTTTCGGAATAGCAACAAAATACGCAGAAGCACTTCTTGCAGTTAAATACAGAGTAAAAACTGCTGACGGTACAATGGCAGGCGGACCTATGTACGTATTGGAATACGGTATGAAAAACAAACCACTTGCATATACATTTGCATTTTTCGGCAGTGTTGCAGCATTTGGTATTGGTAATACAACACAGGCAAACTCAATTTCTAATATGATGCTTAGACAATTTAATTTATCACCACACATTACAGGTTTAGTATTAGCTGTATTAACAGGTATAGTTATAATAGGCGGAGTAAAGAGAATAGCAAGTGTTTGCGATAAGCTTGTTCCGTTCATGGCAGTATTTTATGTATTAGGATGTGCTATAATCTTATCTATGACAGCTAAAACTATTCCTGCTACAATCGGATTAATAGTTTCTAACGCATTTACAGGAACTGCAGTAACAGGTGGATTTGCCGGTTCAACAATTATGTTGGCAGCAAGATTTGGGGTTGCAAGAGGATTGTTCTCTAATGAATCAGGTTTAGGTAGTGCACCTATAGTTGCGGCTGCTGCTCAAACAAGAAACCCGGTTCGTCAAGCTTTAGTTGCTTCAACAGGAACATTCTGGGATACAGTTATAGTTTGTGCTGTAACGGGTATTACAATAGTAAACTCAGGATTATGGACTACAGGACTTAACGGTGGAGATTTAACAAATGCAGCATTTGGTAAGATCCCTGTAGTCGGACCTATAGTTCTAACAATCGGTTTGTTAACATTCGTATTTTCAACTATTCTTGGTTGGTCATACTATGGTGAAAAATGCTTTGAATACTTATTCCATTCAAAGAAAGCTATACTTCCTTATAGAATAGCTTATACAATAGTTGTATACTTCGGTGCTGTATTGTCATTATCTTTCGTGTGGGACTTAGCAGACTTATTCAACGGATTGATGGCTATACCAAACTTAATTTCATTGCTTGTTCTATCAAATGTAATTGTAAAAGAAACAAAAGAATATTTGTGGGATAACAATCTTGATAAGATAAACGATGAAGAAACATTGGTAGTAAACAGATAATTAAATATATTAAATAAAAGCCGTGCTTTATTGTACGGCTTTTTGTGGTTTATGAACTTAATATTGCAATTTTAACTATTTTACGGCATAATTGATTTAAAGGTTATACAACGGGTAAAGTCCTTATTAAAAGCTATTGAAAGGAAAATCTATGTTAACAAAGATAAATATAAAAAACGGTGATGAATTATCCATACTTGGATTTGGGTGCATGAGGTTACCTTCTGATGAAGATGTTGCAATTAAACTTATACGAGAATCAATAGAAAAAGGTGTGAATTATTTTGATACTGCATATATTTATAAGGCAGGAAAGAATGAAGTGGTGCTCGGCAGGGCATTGTCATGTGGTTTAAGAGAGAAAGTTAAGATAGCTACAAAACTTCCACCTTACATGGTTAACAGTTTAGAATCAGCAAAAAAAATATTCTCAACGCAACTGACAAGATTACAAACTGACTATATTGACTATTATTTAATACATATGCTGACTGATAAGGTGATGTTTGATAAAATGGTCAGCTTAGGTGTTATGGAATGGTTAGAAGAAGAAAAGACAAAAGGAACTATAAAAAATATAGGTTTTTCTTTTCATGGAAGCAAAAATGATTTTGAGTTAATAATTAAAGCATATCCATGGGAATTTTGTCAAATACAATATAATTATTTAGATGAAAATAATCAAGCAACTAAATCCGGCTTACTTTTAGCAGGTTCATTAGGTATACCTGTAATTATTATGGAGCCATTAAGGGGTGGAAGATTAGTAAATAATTTACCGCAAAAAGTGATAGATGCATTCAATAGTTATGATAAAAAAAGATCAGCTGCTGAATGGGCGTTGAGATGGATTTGGAACCATAAAGAAGTGAATGTGATTTTATCCGGAATGAATAGCTTTGAACAATTAAGTGAAAATGTGAAAATAGCAAGTAACGCAAAACCTGATTCATTGACTGTTGAAGAGCTTAGGATTTTTGATAAAGTAAAAGATATTATGTTAAATAAAACTAAGGTTTCATGTACTGCTTGCGGTTATTGCATGCCTTGTCCATATGGAGTGAATATTCCCGGATGCTTCTCAAGCTTAAATGATAAATATTTATTGGAAGATAAGCATGCAAGGTGGAAATATATTCAGACATTAGGAGGGTTTTCAGCTGAGCCGGCATTTGCATCTAATTGTAAGGAGTGTGGTAAATGTGAAAGGCATTGTCCACAAAATATAGAAATAAGAAAAAAATTAAAAGTTGTAAAAAAAGAAATGGAAGGATTATTATTTAAGCCATTTTTAACTGTTGCAAGAAAGGTTTTAAGAATAAAACCCCCAAATAAATAGGGATTACTTAAATTCGGCCATATTTTTTCTGTATCTTGCCGGGACGAATTGAAATTGAAGATTTGTATTAATTCGTTCTTTTATGGCCAAGTCGGTAAAATACTGCTTCCATAGAGATTGAATCATTTTTTCATCTTGAGATATTTCAATACCGTCTATATTGATAGCTTCTTTAATTTCCCAATAATTATCTGCATATATCAATGCCTTTTTTCTTTTTTCATCATATATAATGAATTTTTCATATTTATATCTATCTGTGAAATGATCGGCCAATAATAGAATAATATCATTATCAGGTGAAAATTTCGTAAATAGAAATCCACCTATATCTGAAAATCTAAGTATACCTAAAAATCTATGAACTTCTTTTGATACTTTTAAGAACGCTTCATTAATAGTTAGGACCTTTTCATGAGTGTAAAAATTCATTGTATTCTTTCCGTATTTAAAAGCAAAGATAAGAAAATTAAGAATGATGTTTTCTTTGTTTTTAAAATTAGATAGGTAACAATAATAAGTATTGATGTAGGCTTCGTTTGATATTTTTTTATTGATTGAATCAGAAACAATTTTTGCTTTTTCAATATCTGTTTCTATGAATTTATTATCATATAGCATAGATTGTTGATAATCTGTTATACAGTAAATTCCGTCTGCGTTTTCTTTTTTATAATGGTAATAAATGCATGTTAATAATCCTTCGAAGGTTCCGTCATATAAATAGTCCATAAATACCTCTATAATAATTCAAATATAGAAAGCTGTTTTTGCACTTCTTTTAATCGTAAATCCTCTTTAATTAAATTTGGATCCATGTTTATATTGCCGTAATATTTGCCTTTGATAGTTATAAAATATTTAGCCCTTTTTAAAACTGTCTTCATTTTTTTTAATGAATCATATGATAATTCGGCATTTTTTCTCTCTCTTATAATTCTTTGCGCGCTTGTAACACCAAGTCCGGGAATCCTTAACAATTCCTCATAAGATGCTTTATTAATTTCTATGGGGAATTTTTCGATATTACGAAGAGCATACATCATTTTGGGATCAAATTCCAAATCAAGATTCGGTTCAGTTTCAGTGAAAAGCTCACTGCTATGAAAATAATAAAATCGCATTAACCAATCTGCCTGATATAATCTGTGCTCCCTTAATAAAGGAGGCATGGTACTTACTGCAGGCAAATTCGGTGATGATATAACAGGAATGTATGCCGAGAAAAATACACGCTTCATGTTGTAGCTGTCATATAAACCTTGTGATGCACTTAGTATTGTTTTGTCGCTGTCGGGGGTTGCTCCTATAATCATTTGGGTTGATTGTCCTCCCGGAACAAAACGCGGAGCATTGTTAAAATGTTTTTTGTCTTCAATTGTTCTTGATATTTCGTTATTTATCAATGACATCGGTCTTACAATATTCTCAATTCTTTTTTGTGGTGCTAAAATACTCAAGCTTTCCTTAGTTGGAAGTTCAATGTTAACACTCATTCTGTCAGCAAGCATCCCTGTTTTCTGAATGAGCAAATTATTTGCACCCGGTATTACTTTGACATGCACGTAGCCCCAGAAATTATATTTGTATCTTATAAGCTCCAACACCCTGTATATATTTTCCATGGTGTGATCCGGACTTTTTTCTACTGCTGAGCTTAGGAACAAACCTTCTATATAATTTCTTCTGTAAAACTGTATGGTTAGTTCAGCAACTTCCTCAGGAGTAAAGGTTGCTCTCTTTATCGGATTAGTAACCCTGTTCAAGCAATAATTGCAATCGTAAATACAATCATTTGTAAGCAGAATTTTCAAAAGAGAAATACATCTGCCGTCTTGTGACCATGTATGGCAGATTCCTGCGGCAGAAGCATTGCCTATTCCGCCAACACTGTTGTTTTTCCTTTCTACACCGCTTGAAACACAAGACACATCATACTTTGCTGCGTCTGATAAAATTTTCAATTTTTCAAATATAACATCATTCATAATCCACCACAAGCACTTAAAATATTAATTAAATATTAACACATATATTTAACTTTGTCAAACATATGTTCGGAAGATTCGTTCGTAATATATTCTTCATATTATTGTTTTAAATGTATTTTTATGGGTAATTGTTAATTAAGATGATAGATAGGAGTTGATCCATTGGAAAATAGCAATCGAAATGAGCGAAATCTGTTTAAAAAATTAAAAAAATTTATAAAAAAAAATAGTGCTATTGTAATTGTATTGAAATATGGTATTTTCGGTGTCCTATGGATATTATTATCAGATACTTTATTATATATATTCATAGGTGATTTTATAAAATACAGGAATGTTCAAACATTCAAAGGATGGATATATGTAATTTCTACCATGTTGATACTTTATATTTTAATAAATAACAGAGATAAGAAAATCAAGATTGCTAAAAGCGAATCTCACAAAGCAGCAAAAGAATTAGAGAACATCGCTTATTATGACACACTGACAATGCTTCCTAACAGGACTATGTTTGTTAAGAAAATTACAAGTATGGCTAATTATTCCGAATTAAAGTTTGCCATTGTATTTATAGATATAGATAATTTTAAATATATTAATGACACATTAGGGCATTATGTTGGAGATGAGTTTCTGAAGTTTATGGGAAATAAAATTTCTCAGTACTTAATATCTCCAGATATGGTTGCACGTCTTGGCGGTGATGAATTTGCAGTAGTGGTTAAAAATTATGAGTCAAAAGATGTGTTGTTAAAGAAAATTGAGAATTTTAAAAGAAACTTGGGAGAATCATGGAACTATGGAAACAGGGAATTTTTTATCTCTCTGAGTATGGGGGTAGTTTTTTATCCTGATGATGGAAAAGATTTTGATACTCTATTGAAACATTTAGATGTTGCAATGTATGATTCTAAAACAGAGGGTAAAAATAAAATATCTTTTTATGAAAAAAATAATCATGAAAAACAAAACAAGTTTATACTTATGTCCAATAAAATTCAAAAGGGTTTAACTAATAAGGAATTTATACTTTATTACCAGCCGCAAATAGAGCTATGTACAGGTAAAATAATTGGTGTGGAAGCACTTATTAGATGGAATCATCTTGGTGAAGGTTTTATTCCTCCTAATGAGTTCATTTGTGTTGCAGAAAAGACAGGACAGATTTATGAGCTGGAAAGTAGAGTAATCAGGAATGTATTAATGCAAAAAAAAGTTTGGGAAGAACGTGGATTAAAAGATTTGGAGTTATCATTTAATCTTTCAAGTAAGTCGCTCATAAGAGATTCAAATTTCAGGCAGATTGAAGATTTACTATCGGAATATGTTTTGGATTATTCAAATATTGTAATTGAAATAACAGAGACAGCTGTAATTTCAAATATAGATTTAGCCATTGAAAGATTAAATATCTTGAGAAAAAAAGGATTTAATATTGCCTTGGATGACTTTGGCACGGGTTACTCGTCTTTGACTTATTTGATGATGCTGCCGATAGATATCGTAAAGCTTGATAAAAGTTATGTAAACTTGAATAACAGAGATGACAAGTTTAATAGTATTATAAAATTCGTTGTTTCTTTAGCTCATGAATTAGGGTTTAAAGTTGTTGCAGAAGGTATAGAAACAAAAGAACAGCTTGAATATTTAATAAATGTAGGATGTGAATACGGTCAAGGACATTTTTTAGGAATGCCCATGGATATTGATGATATAAATGAATTGCTAAAATACAGGAGTGTATATGAAAGTCGGTACAATATTTGATTTAGATGGAACATTGAGGGAATCGGTAGAAAATACATATATGAACCTTTAGAATTAAGGTTCTTTTTTAATGTGGTAGGGTATTTCTTTATATTTTGAAACAACATGACACTCGTGAAACATTTTGCGACCATATAAAACATAATGCTTTTTTATTTTATAATAAATAACAGTTTCAATTTAAATAAAAAATATTAAATAGTTAATTTAATGCATATTTTTAGTTAGTTTTTAAAATTGATAAATCATGTTTAAAGTAAAATTCATTTTTTGGCATCAATTTTGCTTAATAATAAGTGTACAGTTTTAGTACAATAATTTTTATAAAAGCGCATTTATAAAATGATAAGATGATCAATATTCAAATTAAAACGGAGGAAGAAATGGGAGAGTTTAAAGTTAGAAAAATTGGCTTTATTATTGGTATTTTAGTAATGATTGCACTATTAATAATGCCTACACCAGAAGGATTGACTGAAATAGGTCAAAAAGTATTAGCGGTTTCATCTCTTATGATTATATTTTGGATGACCGAAGCAATTTCAATACCTGCAACAGCTTTGCTGCCAATACTGTTATTTCCGTTGTTTGGAATTACAGGAGCTAAAGGGCAAAATGATATACAGTTATTCAAACATTACGCATATTCAACAGTATACTTGGTTTTAGGTGTTGGATTTTTAGCAACTGCAATGGTTAAGTGGGGATTACACAGAAGAATTTCTCTTTGGATAGTTATGAAGGTTGGTAAAAAACCAAAAATGATTGTTTTGGGATTCATATTAGCAACAGCTTTTGTTTCAATGTGGATGTCAAACACTACTGCAACTGCTATGATGTTGCCTGTTGCAATGTCCATTATAGCTACCATGGATAAACAAATATCCGGTGGTTTTAAAAAAGCGATGGTTTTATCAATTCCATATGCGGCTACATTAGGTGGATTAGGTACGTTGATTGGAACAACTACAACTCCTACAGGAACAAGTATTATTTCAGAAACAATAGGAATTCAGCTTGGATTTAATGAATGGTTTATGATTGGATTGCCGTTTGTGATTATAATGTTGCCTATTTGCTGGATTTGGATGGTTAAATTCTACAAAGTAGATAAATTAGATGAAATAAATGTTGATGTTATTAAAAATGAATATAAATCTTTAGGAGAAATGAATCAAGGCGAAAAAATAACTGCAGCAATATTTGTAGGAGCTGTATTATTGTGGGTTACAAGTAGTTTATGGAAAAAATTTGTGCCCTTTGCAACAGATGAAACTATTGCCATGGCAGTAGCAATAGCATTCCTAATTATACCTGTAAATTATAAAAAAGGCGAATATGTTTTAAGCGGTAAAGAGGCATTTAAAGATGCTCCTTGGGAAACGATGGTACTTTTAGGCGGGTCAATGGTAATGGGTAATGCTATTACTGATGCTGGTGTTGCACAGTGGATAGCAGGAGCATTAAGCGGTTTAGCAGGATTGTCACCAATAGTTATTATAATAGTAGTTGGTGTTGTAACAGCATTTATTACTGAAGTTACAACAAATGCGGTAGTTGTTGCATCATTCTTGCCGGTTTTACCTGGCGTAGCGCAAGCGATAGGCATGGAGCCGTTACAATTGATGTTGGTATGTATGGTTGCAGCAAACTTTGGATTTATGCTTCCTCCGGCAACACCTCCAAATGCTATAGCTTACAGTACAGGTGCATTTGAAATTTCTGACTTGATGAAAGCGGGTTTAGGTTTGAAAATTTTGTGTTTAATTGTATTCCCGTTAATAATGTATTTTATAACATTTGGTTTATTCGGTATAGGTGCATAAAAAGGATATATAAATTAATGAAATTAGTAAGAAATGGAGTAAGAAATGAAAAAAGGTATATTAGATGGCATTGTAGTTCTTGATCTTACAAGAGTTTTAGCAGGTCCATATTGCGGAATGCTTTTAGCTGATATGGGAGCTACAGTGTATAAAATTGAACAGCCAAAAAAGGGCGATGACAGCAGGGCTTTTGGGCCATTTATTAATGGAGAAAGCGCGTACTACATGAACTTAAACAGAAATAAATTAGGAGTAACTTTAAATCTAAAAACTACTGAAGGAAAAGAAGTTTTTAAGGAAATGGTTAAAAAAGCTGATGTCGTTATAGAAAATTACAGACCGGGAACAATGGAAAAGCTTGGATTAGGATATGAATCATTAAAAGAAATTAATCCTGGTATTGTTTACGGTTGTGTATCCGGATTCGGACACTATGGTCCATACAGCCAAAGAGCAGGTTATGACATAATAGGACAGGCAATGGGTGGCTTAATGAGCACAACCGGATGGCCCGGAGGGCAACCCACAAGAACCGGTACGGCGATGGGAGATGTTTTAGGCGGTCTTGGTTGTACAATAGGTGTACTTGCAGCAGTTATAAATAAAATAAAAACAGGTGAGGGACAAAAAGTTGATGTTGCATTAGTTGATTCTGTTGTTTCTTCATTGGAAATTATAACTCAAATTTATCTTGCAACAGGCAGAATTCCGGAAAAAATAGGTAACAGATACGAATCTGCGTACCCATATGACTCTTTTAAGGCAAAAGACGGTGATGTAATAATAGGATGTGGAAATGACAAACTATATAAGCTTTTAGTAGATGTTATGAAACAACCTGAATTATTATCAGATGAAAGATTTGCAACAAATGCACAAAGAGTTAAAAATCATGCGGATTTAAAACCATTAGTAGAAGCTTGGACATCTCAATATGATGTCGATGAAATAGTCGATAGCTTATTAGAGGTAGGAGTTCCGTCATGTCCAATAAATACAATTGACAGGGTAGTAAAAGATCCGCATATTGCCGGAGCAAGGGAAATGTTTGTTGAAGTAGAGCATCCTGTTGCCGGAAAAACAACACTTACAGGCGAACATATTAAATTCAGTGACAGAAAAGCTGAAATAAGAACTCCTGCACCAACATTAGGCCAGCATAATTTTGATGTATATGAAGAATTTATTGGCTTAAGTGAAGAACTAATAAAAGAATATATTGAAAAAGGTGTATTCTAATTTAATAAAGGAGTTTACCATGAATAAAATACAAATCGTAGAAGTTGGACCAAGAGACGGATTCCAAAATATTCAAAGTTATATACCTGTTGAACAAAAATTAAAGGTTATAGAAGATTTAATAGATGCAGGAGTTAAACACATACAACATACATCCTTTGTTAGCCCGAAAGCTATACCTCAATTAAAGGATTCTAATGAATTAACAAAAATATTATTAGAAAAATATCCTGATTTTGATTTCTTTGCATTGGTTCCTAATCTTTATGGAGCAAGAAGTGCTTATGAGTTGGGACTTAGAAAAGTTTCGTATGTTGTTTCATTAAGCTTAAGTCACAATAAGGCAAATATCAACAGAACTCATGAAGAGTCATTAACAGAATTGAAAACAATAATGGAAACATACAAGGATTTGGATGTATGTGTGGATGTTGCAACAGTTTTTGGTTGTCCTTTTGAAGGAAAATATTCAACAGATATAGTTTTGAAATTTTTAGACAGAGTTGCAAATATGGGTGTTAAAGAAATGTCTTTAGCTGATACAATAGGAGTAGCAAATCCAAAACAGGTAAGAGAAATTGTTTCAGCTGCAGTAAAAGAATTTCCACAAGTTGAATTCCAAGCTCATATTCATGACACAAGAAACATGGGTATGGTTAATACCTTAGCAGCTATAGAATCAGGCATAACAAAAGTTCAGTCTACATTAGGCGGATTAGGCGGCTGCCCGTTTGCCCCCGGTGCTTCAGGAAATACAGCAACTGAAGATTTGGTATATATGCTGAATGATATGGGTTATAAAACAGGAATAAATGTTGATACGTTAATTGAAGCTGCAAAGTATGAAAGAAGTATTATAAATGGAAACTTCAGCGGTCATTTGGTTAACATTCAAAAAGAACAGCAATGTATTAATTAAAATATAGCGGTGATTTCGAGGATTTTGAAATCCCCGCTTTTTTTCATGACCTAACTTGCTTTCCGTTGGACTTAATTCATTATTTATAATATAATTAATTTATTATAATAAGAAGGGATGTGTCGCCTTGACCACATCAAAAAAAACAAGAGATAGTTATAAAAAAGTCACTGAAATTTCACTGATAGCTCCTACGGAACAATTAGCTAAGCGAACTATAAATATTATCAGGCAAAGAAATGAAGATATAAATGTATTTATTCCTATAGTCAAGGATGATGTTTTAAGTGATGCATTAAATATTGCAAGGAATTTAGTAAAAGAAGGTGCGAAGGTATTAATAAGCAGGAAGGGTACCGCAGCTGCAATAAATGAAGCAAAATTAAATGTATCTGTAGTGGCAATTAATGTTTTACTTTCTGATTATATTGAATCAATTGAAATAGCTAAAAATGTAAAAGGTTTAGTAGCTTTTTTTACATATGACGAAATGACAGATGATGTAAAGAGTATTTGCAGAATGCTGAACATAGAGGCAAAATACTACACATTTAAAACAGATAAAGATTGTGAAATTGAAGTTAAAAAAGCTTTACAAGATGGAGCTGTTTTAGGCATAGGCGGAGTTATGACACAAAAATATGCCGACATTTACAATTTAAAACATATTACTATTGAAAACTCTGAAGAAAATATAAATAATGCCATAGATACAGCAAAACAAATTTTAAAAATTCAAAAAGAAGAATTACAAAAGCAATATGATCTGAAAATACAGCTTGAAAGATATAAAGCGGTTCTTAATTTCACTCATGATGCTATTATTGCTATTGATGAAAACGGAACCATTGATGTTATTAACCACATTGCAGAAAAGATTGTAAAAGTCAGCCCGGGATATGCATTAGGTAAAAATATTAAGCAAATTGTAAGAAATACAGCTATGATTAAGGCTTTGTGTTCTACTGAAAAAGAACTAAATCAATTAATGGACATGAACGGAACATTAGTATCAACCAATAGAATTCCAATAGTAGTAAATGACAAGATTAACGGAGTGGTAGCAACGTTTCAAGATGTTAAGGTCATTCAAGAAAGTGAAAATAAAATTAGAAGAAGCTTAAACGAAAAAGGTTTATATGCCAAATATAACTTTGAAGATATAAATGGAGAATCTAAAGTATTAAAAAACACCATATCTATAGCAAAAAGTTATGCTTCATCTGATTCTACGATATTAATAAGGGGAGAAACCGGGACAGGTAAAGAACTATTTGCACAAAGCATTCATAATTTAAGCAGTAGGAGCGGCGGTCCATTTGTAGCTATAAACTGTGCTTCATTGTCTTCAAATTTACTGGAATCCGAGCTGTTTGGTTATGTGGAGGGTGCCTTCACCGGTGCGATTAAGGGTGGTAAAATGGGACTTTTTGAGCTTGCCCACAAAGGAACAATATTTTTAGATGAAATCGGTGAAATCCCAATAGAAATTCAAGCACAGTTGTTAAGGGTTCTACAGGAAAAAGAAATTAGAAAAGTCGGATCCGCTGTTAAGCTACCTGTTGATGTAAGAGTTATAACCGCTACTAACAAGGATTTAATAGCAGCCGTTAAGGCTAAAACGTTTAGAGAAGATTTATACTATAGAATTGGAGTGCTAAATTTATCTGTTCCTCCCCTTAGGGAAAGAAAAGGAGATATAATTATTTTAAGTAGATTTTTCTTCGAAAGAAATTTAGGAAAAGATTATTTAAATTATTTAGATAAATTTTTTGAAATCATGAAAAAGGTTGAAAACTATCAATGGTATGGAAATATAAGAGAATTGCAAAATTTTGTTGAAAGAGTTTGTGTTATGTTTCAATATCATGGAACCTTATATGACTTTGATCAACTAATTGAAGATTTTTTAATAGATAATAATAAAAATACAAAAATTATCTCAAAAACAAAGAATGATAAACCTACAGGTGAAACAATTAATAACCTTGAAGATTGGGATGTGGATAGAATATTAAATGCTCTAAAAAACAATGATTTATCAATACAAAAAGCTGCAGATGAATTAGGTATAAGCAGGTCAACTCTTTGGAGAAAAATGAAAAAGTATAATATGCAAATATAACTATGCAGGAGTTCTTTTCTCCCTCTGAAACTGTTGAATGGCGGACAAAGCCCTTATTGAAATTTTAGGGACGATACCTTCATAGGTACGTCCCCGGAAATTTAAAATTTATTTTTATTTTTAATCATTTTTTTGGCGTTTTTTATACCGCCTACATTTTTAAACATTGTTTCGATTTTCTTATTTTCGATTTGCTTTGAATTCAAGCCGTCATATTTTAATTCTTTTTTTAACTTAAAATAACTTGCCAACCTTTCTTCTGATAAAAGACCGCTTTCAATTGCATTTTTTATTGCACAACCCGGTTCTTTGGTATGCGTGCAGTCACTGAATTTACATTCCGATGACAGTTCGTCAATATCGGCAAATGCTTTGGAAAGATCGGCACCTTCTAAGCCGAGTTCTCTCATACCCGGTGTATCAATAACAACACCGCCGGTTGTCAGAACAATCAGCTCTCTTGAAGTAGTTGTATGCCTTCCTTTATCATCGTTTCTCAAGCCCTTAGTTTCAAAAATATCTTCACCTACAAGTTTATTGATAAGGGTTGTTTTTCCGACCCCTGATGAGCCGATAAAAGCAATAGTTTTTCCAAATTCAATATACTTTTTTACCGTACGTATATCATTGTTTAAGCTTGAAGTTACTATTATATCAACACTTAATGCAATATCATCAAGGCTCTTAATTATTTCTTCTAAATTATCGCATAAATCTGCTTTTGTAAGTACTACAACAGGTGTAGCACCACTGTCCCAAGCAACACCTAAATATCTTTCAAGCCTTCGTACATTGAAGTCATTATTAATCGACATACAGATAAAAACCGTATCAATATTAACGGCAACAACCTGACTTTCTTTAGATGTGCCTGCTGCCTTTCTTATAAAGGCGCTTTTTCTTGTTAAAATATGATTAATAATGGCATTACCGCTTTCGTTTTCATCAAACATTACAAAATCACCTACAGCCGGATAATCTGTTATATTCAGTGCGTTGTAGCGAAACTTTCCCGAAACTTGTGCCCTTAATAACCCATTTTCAGAAGCCAGTTTATATAAACCTTTGTCTTGTGATATGATTCTGCCTATTTTTTGATTTTCGTATAAAGTAGACTCATTGATAAATCTTTCATTGAGTCCGTATTCTTTTAAATTAATTTTGCTCAATTATTTCCTCCTTAAAATTAAAAAATCTTACTTTTGGAGGTAAATTTTCACCTCCGAGTTTACTGCACTATCCATAAATTTATTATATTTCATAATACAACACTCCTTTCGGCTATTAGTAGCAATATTTTACAATATTATAAATATTAATTCAATAAATATTTTCTAATATTAATAATTTTAGGATTTATTTTTAATTATTAAAAATTGTTATAAAATTAACATAGACAAATACGCTTTTTAAATATATAATAGATAAAGAAACATATTTTGCGATCAACATGAGCAATTAGTTTTTAAGTATGCAATTATCTTTTTTCATGAATCCAATAAGTATGTTTGCAATAAAAGCTTGGGTGTTCCTCTCAAGCTTTTATTGTGCTATAATATAAATTGTTGAATTACGGGCGAAGCCTTATTGAGAAAAAAGTTCAGGAGTTTAAAATGAGTACAGAATATTATAAATTTTTTCAAAACATTAAATGCGAATATTTTCCGTGTCACAAAACAAGTGATAAAGAGAGCTTCAACTGTCTTTTTTGTTATTGTCCCTTGTATATGTTAAAAGATGATTGCGGAGGAAATTATGATAAAAGCCATGGAATAAAGGATTGTACAAACTGTATGGTACCTCACTCCACCGGCAGCTATGAAAAAGTAATGTCTAAAATGAAAGAAGTAGTTAAAAGAGGAAGCGATTTTTGATTTTACTTACAGTATAAGCGACTGACACCAAATTAAAATTTGGGTCATCCCAGTCTCATTCACCAATGTATTTACTCCCTTTGGTCGTATACATTGGGAATTCGTAGCGAATGACCTACCGCTATTTTTCAGAAAAAACACTCTGAAAAATAGGGTTAGGGCATCTTGCTTAAATAAAACAATAATAAATGAAGCGGATATGCAGCATAAAAAGAAATCTGCAAGAATTTATTCTTGTGCCCTAGTTTTCCGTTATAAAAATATAAAATAGGAAGAGCAAGAAGAGCATACTGCTGCACTATATAAATGCCTAAATTTGTTACAAACATAACAAGCCCGATGGATAAAAATCTTTTTAATTTCGTATATTTTTTTGTATAATAAAATGATAATATATAAATTATTCCGATAGCGTTGTAATCAACTGATGAAATTATCGCTAATACACATGCTGTAAATATAGCGGCAGTTGCTCCGAATTTTATATTAATGTTTTTATTGTCAATAACATAAATGGTTATAAGCCCTATAAATAATGTAAAGAAAATATTTTGATGAGTAAAACTTATTTTATTATAGAATGCTAAGTCAAACGGAATTTCAGAAATAAAAGCAAACAATAGTAATCTTGTAGAGTATTTTTTTACATTTGAGGTGTGAAAATAACCTTCAACCAACATGAAACAATAAATAGGAAAGCTTATTCTGCCTATGATCCTGAAAATATCTGTTTCACTTTGAAAAATTGCGCCATAATGATCAATAAACATAGTAGTAAGAGCAATAATTTTTAAAACTAATATATTCATAATTTTCTCCGATTAAAATTATTGGAATTATTTAATAATTAATTATATAATGGAATGTGCTTATCTTCAAGTATTTCCATGAGAATGAGAGGTTTATATGATAAAAGAATTCGAAGGCAAGTTGCCTATAATAAGTGAAAAAGCATACATAGCTGCAGGAGCTATATTGGTGGGTAATGTCATAATGGAGGAATTCAGTAGCGTATGGCATAATGTAGTTGCACGAGGTGACATAAATAAAATTTATATAGGCAAATATACAAATATACAAGATAATTCAGTTTTACATGTGGAGGATCAAAGAGATGTCGTTATCGGTGACTTTGTGACTGTAGGTCACGGGGCAATTCTTCACGGGTGTACAGTTGAGGATCACTGTTTAATAGGCATGGGAGCCATTGTGTTGAACGGCGCCAAGATAGGAAGAGGTAGTATAATTGCTGCAGGTGCCTTAGTAAAAGAAAATGATATAATACCACCTTTTTCTTTAGTTGTTGGAGTGCCGGGGAAGGTTGTAAAACAGCTTCCTGAAGATATAAGTAAAATACATGCACAGGCAGTTAAATATAAAACTCTGTGGACAAAGCGATATGGTATTTTACCAAATGCTGATGGAGAAATATATGATGGAGAAAAAATAGTATAAATTTTAATGGATTTGGCTTTTTTAGGCAATACTAATAGAGAATAGTATTGACAGGAGGCAAATTTGAAGGAATTATTTTTAAAAACTGAAGAAGGGTTAGTCCCTTTAGATGAAAAAATTATTGAAAAATATAATTTGAAAACAGGAAGAATTTCACCGTTCAGCAGATTTTGGATAGTAGATAAAAACGGAAATATAGCGAAGGATTCTTTATATGAAGGAACATCAAGCCCAACTCCCGATGAAATGCCTGAGGGAGAAGGTTTGGAAGATGATGAAATAGAAGAATTTGAAGAAACCGGTGCGATTTTTTCCCAATCAGAAATGATAGATTTCTCAAGAGGTGTAGATTCAGAAAGTTAAAAATTAAAGGGCTTTAGAAGCCCTTTAATTTTTTATCTTTTTTTTTCTTTCTTTATTGAACTATTTTCTTTGAAAACCATAACTTTAGTGCCATCGCCTAATTCTTTTTCATCCATTTTCACACCGTTAACAAAAGCTTCGCCATTACCGTTAACTTTAATTTCCAGGTTTCTGTTGTTTGTTGCAACTCTTGTTGTTGTAGGAGTATCGCCATTTATGGTTATTACTACAACCTGATCGAAGTCAACTGTTGCTGTATTTGAAGCGGAAGCGGAGCCGCCGTCACCACCATTAGCTTCAGCATCTCCTCCTGTTGCTCCGGTGTTGGTTTCCGGTTCTTGTAATGGCTTTGCTTCAGCTTTTTTTGATAACTCTTCATTTAATAGGGGTGTTGGCCAATTTATATCAGCGTCAATTTCTAATTCATTTAATGCTACATTTACTAATCCGTCTGATGCATAAGCTGCATCCCCGCCTTCAGCTTCCCCGCCGTTTCCTCCGTCTCCGCCTGTGGCATTAGCATCTTGGTCAATTTCAATTTTTGTATTTATATAAATATTATTTCCTATTTCATCTTCTTCAGGTTCGCACCGCCATCTGCGCCCCCCTGTGTTTTCTTCTTGCTCACAACAAGAGTTGCGTCTGGTAAGCTCTTCATTTTCAAAGTTGTTATATTTTTTATACATACTTATCATTCTCCAATTAAATTTAAAGGTTTTTAAAAACCTTGTACAATATAATATGCAAGTGCATATCTTGTGTGTACAAACCAAAGAATTGATTGAAAATAATTCAAAATATTTATTAAAAACATATTGACAATTGAGTACTCATTCAACTATAATCGATTTAACAGTTGAACAATTATTCAACTAAGAAAGGAGGTTACTTATGGCAAAAGATGAAATAAATTGTGATTGCGATGTTATACACTCGGATATAGTTGATGAAGTGAGAAAGAGAATGCCTGATGAATATGACCTTTATGATTTATCGGATTTTTTTAAAGTTTTAGGAGACAGCACGAGGGTGAAAATTATATGGGCATTGGATGAAAATGAAATGTGCGTGTGTGATATAGCAGTGTTGTTGAATATGACCAAATCAGCAATATCTCATCAGCTTAGGTCACTACGGCAGGCAAATTTAGTTAAGTTTAGAAGAGAAGGCAAGGTTGTATACTACTCTTTAGCAGATGAACATGTAAAAGATATATTTGAAAAGGGTATGGAACATATAAAAGAAAAATAATTAATTTTTAATAATTGGGAGGACGTTATGAAAAAGAAATTTTTACTTGAAGGATTGAACTGTGCAAATTGTGCAGCAAAAATTGAAAATGATATAAACAAACTTGATGGAGTGGAGTGCGCATCAATTAATTTAATAACAACAAAGTTAATTATTGAAGCTGTTGATGAAAAAATGCAGACAATAGTAGAAACAGCCGAAAGAATTGTTAAAAAATACGAACCTGACGTAATATTTAAGAGGGCATAGGAGTATTTAATGAAAAAATTAGTTTATAGGTTGATAGTAAGCTTTATACTGTTCACACTTTCATTTATTCCCGGATTAGAATGGTATAAACTTATCCTTTTATTAATGAGTTATATTATAGCCGGTGGAGATGTTATTAAAAGAGCAGTAAAAAATATATTAAGAGGAAATATTTTCGATGAAAACTTTTTAATGTCAATAGCTTCATTAGGCGCCTTTATTATAGGTGAAGCTCCTGAGGGTGTAGCTGTAATGCTGTTTTACCAGGTAGGTGAAGCATTCCAAGCTTATGCGGTTGGTGAATCAAGAAAATCTATCGCAAGCTTAATGAACATTCGACCTGACTATGCAAATGTTAAAATTGGAGAAGAAATAATAAAAAGTGACCCCGATGAAGTTAAGGTTGGTGACATTATCGTTATTAAGCCGGGTGAAAAAATTCCTCTTGACGGCAATGTATTAGAAGGAACATCTATGTTAGATACATCAGCACTCACAGGCGAATCAGTTCCAAGAGAAGTAACAGTGGGAAGTGAGATTTTAAGTGGATGCATCAATATTAACGGTCTAATAACTGCAGAGGTAACAAAGGAATTTGAAGAATCGACAGTGAGTAAAATTCTTGACCTGGTAGAAAATGCAAGCAGCAAAAAATCAAAATCAGAGCAATTTATCACAAAGTTTGCAAGGTATTACACCCCTGTTGTCGTAATAATAGCTGCACTCCTTGCAATAGTTCCTCCTTTGATTATAGAAGGGGAGATATTTAGCGATTGGATTTACAGAAGTTTATCATTCTTAGTGGTTTCCTGTCCTTGTGCATTGGTTATTTCAGTGCCATTAAGTTTCTTCGGCGGAATCGGGGGAGCTTCTAAAAAGGGAATATTGGTAAAGGGGAGCAATTACTTAGAAGTATTGGCACGAACTGAAACAATTGTATTTGATAAGACAGGTACTCTAACAAAAGGAGTATTTAACGTTCAAGAAGTACACGCTGAAGGTATAAGTAAGGATGAAATGTTAAAATACGCTGCATATGCAGAAAACTATTCGAACCATCCTATTTCATTATCATTAAAACGTGCTTTCAATAAAGAAATTGAGCCGGATAAAATCAAAGATGTTGAAGAAATACCCGGTCATGGTGTTTCAGCTTTTGTTGATAATAAAAAAGTTCTTGCCGGAAATGAGAAATTAATGGTAAAAGAAAATATTTCTTATTCAAAAAATAACTTGAGCGGAACAGTTGTACATGTGGCCGTTAACGGTAATTATGCAGGATATATATTAATAGCTGATGAAGTTAAGGAAGATTCAGCTTCTGCAATAAAAAAGCTAAAAGAATTAAAAATTAAGCATACTGTAATGCTCACCGGTGACAATAAACAAGCAGGTGAAAAAGCAGCAAAAGGGCTTGGAATAGATATAGTATACACTGAACTGTTACCAGGTGATAAGGTTGAAAAAATTGAAGAACTAATTTTAAATAAATCCAATAACGGAAGAGTTGCATTTGTCGGTGATGGTATAAATGATGCTCCGGTACTTGCAAGAGCTGATATTGGTATTGCAATGGGTGGCTTAGGGTCAGATGCAGCTATAGAAGCTGCTGATATAGTTATTATGACTGATGAACCTTCTAAAATATCGACAGCAATAAAAATTTCTAAGAACACATTAAAAATTGCCTCCCAGAATATTATTTTTGCAATTGGCGTTAAAATATTGATTTTGTTTTTAAGTGCAATTGGTTATGCTTCAATGTGGGCAGCTGTTTTTGCAGACGTAGGTGTTACATTTATAGCAGTATTAAACTCCTTTAGAGCCTTAAACGTAAAAAACTTATAATATTTTTAAACCAAAAAGTTATTTGAACAATATTATATTTGTTGATATAATATTGTTAATCATATAAGGTTATTCAATGAATACTAACTATTTTGGAGGAAAAATGGAGTTAAAAAACTTTAAGGAATTAATTGCTAAGGTTCAAAATAATGATACTAAAAAAAGAGTCGCTGTTGCAGCAGCGCATGATGAACATACTTTAGAAGCGGTATTTAGAGCAGTAAATGATAAATTGATTGAACCGGTTTTAATAGGTGATAAGGAAAAAATTAAAGAAATACTTAAAAATCTTTCGGTAAATTTTGATGAAAACAAAATAATTCATACATCAGATGATATTGAAGCTGCAGAAAAAACAGTTGAATTAATTAATGAAGGTAAAGCTGATTTCATCATGAAAGGAAAGCTGCAAACCGCAGATTTGTTAAAGGCAGTTGTAAATAAGGAAAAGGGATTAAGAACAGGAAATGTCATATCACACGTTGCTATTTTGGAGATTCCTGCTTATCATAAACTTATAGCTGTTACTGACGGCGGAATGATGATGTATCCTAATGTTGAAGAAAAGAAACAGATTTTAGAAAATGCAGTGGATGTATTCTTAGCAATGGGATATAAATGCCCAAAGGTAGCTGTGTTAACCGCAGTAGAAACAGTTAATCCAAAGATGCCTGAGGCAGTAGATGCAGATATACTTAAAAAAATGAATCAAAACGGTGAAATTAAAAACTGTATAGTTGAAGGACCGATTTCGGTTGATTTAACGTTTAATAAGGAGTCTGCACAAATTAAAGGTTATGAAAGTCCTGTAACCGGAGAAGCTGATATATTGATTGCTCCAAACATTACAACAGGAAACATTATGAGCAAGGCATTGTTAGAATTCGCTAACGGCACAATGGCAGGAATGATAGTGGGAGCAAAAGTGCCAATAGTTTTAACATCAAGGGGGGCAACTTCAGAAGAAAAATACTTATCATTGGTTTTATCTGCATCAGCAGTAAAATAATTATAAATTTAATATTTTTGGTTTCGCATAAAAGCGGAACCTTTTTATTTTTTAGTTACATAAATGAAAACCTTTTAAATATAAATTATAGTAACAGACCATTGTTTATATTGGGGGGATTTTTGTGAAGGAAGAAATCATTAGGGGGATGGTTAAAAGGTTACAGCAGAAATATAATTTTAAAGGACCGCTTCATTTTACGGAATTTTCAAATTTAAATTCAATAATCAGCATCGGTTTTCTTTGCAGCAGATCTCTGTGTTATGCTAACAACATTGAATTTGAGGATGTTTCTGATGGAGAGGTTTCACACAATATTTCAAATAGAGTTAGGGGATGTACACGGTTTTATTTTGTTGAGAAAAATAATTATGATGTTATCAATCGATTAAATATACCCGTGTATCTTTTGTTTAATGAGGATATAATATATTTTGATTTGGCTATTTACTCTAATGGAGATGCTGACTTGGAAAGTACCGAATTTGGTATGGACTATGATTTCTTTACTTACGATATAAATTGGAAGATAGTATTTGATAAAAGGAATGAATTTTCAAATTTTGGTGATAAACTAAATGAAGTATATAAAAGCATGAGACAATCTGAATTATTAATTGATGAGCCGGTTCAAATACACAATCTTAAAAACATAATTTTCAGGTGCAAAGCTGATTATAAAAGGGCTTGCAATTTATTCGGCAAAAATAAACTATATACCGTCGAACCGGAAATGTTTTATCATGACAAAAATTATATTAAGGACTACAATATAATATATGATAATTTGTACCATAATGATGTATTTATATTGCATTTCAGTTCAAATATGCCGGTAAAAAATGATTTAAGGCATGAATACAGGTTATATGATCTAAATGATAAGTTGTTAAGGAGTGCAAAAGTGAATTTTTTTGAGTCCGACAGCACAGAATTTAACGTAGAAGTAAATAATTTACCTGAGTTTCCGGTGAAGTTTAAATTTTGGTTTTACGGTGTTTTAAGTATAGAAGAAATAGTAGGATAAAAATCTCATTCATTACTTGAATTACGGAAAAGAATATCTTAAATAGTTTTAGAGTGTTTTTCTGAGCATGTGTAATCAATCATTCATTGTAATTGCTTTATAGAAAGGCTCATGATACAATTAGGATACATTTCAACCCTTTGAAAGGAATTGCCTTATGCTTAAAATTCTAATTGTTGAAGATCAAGTTGCTATACGTGAGTTAATTGCTATAAATTTAAGCAGGATGGGATATGTTTGTGCAGTTGCTCGCAATGGGAAAATAGCTGCCGACTTGATTGAAAAGAATACATATGATCTTATTCTGTTGGACATTATGGTGCCCGAAATTGACGGATATGAATTGATTAAATATATTGAGCCCACAGGTACGCCTGTCATTTTTATCACTGCCAAGGGCAGTTTAAAAGACCGTGTAAAAGGGCTGAATATGGGGGCTGATGATTATATTGTTAAGCCTTTTGAAATTGAGGAACTGATAGCACGGGTAGAATCTGTACTACGCAGAGCAGGCAAGGGAAAGACATTGTTGGAAATTGATAATGTGAAAATGGATATTATCCAAAGAACCGTAAAAAAAGAAGGTCTGCCTGTTGTTTTAACATCAAAGGAATTTGATTTGCTTGTAATGCTGGTACAAAACAAAAATATTGTTCTTTATCGAGAACGATTGTATGAAAAAGTATGGAATGAAGAATGGCAAGGAAATACACGCACGATTGATCTCCACATTCAACGCTTACGCAAGAAGCTGGACTGGGCAGATAAAATCCAGACAGTTTATAAATTGGGATATAGGTTGGAGGTGGAATAGTGAAATTATGGGCTAAATTGACATTAATAATCTCGCTGATTGTTGTAATCCTGTTTTCTATATGTAGTTACTTTATTGTTCAAAAAAGTTTTAATTTCGCTACAGAGCAAATTATTCGCCAGTACCAAATGCAGCATACAAATTTTCGTATTTTTATAGAGGAGAAAACATATGCAGATGAATCGAATATTGATGGCAGCTTGCAAACCCTGTTTGAAGCTGTAGAATTTGTTGGCGGCTTACATCGCACAGCTCTTTATACCGCAAAAAATGAAAAGCTGTATTCTTCGTATGGAATGACTACTGATATAGATTTCATAGAAGAACTGATTGGCTTAAAGGATGGGTACCACATCAAAGAGCACTCCAACGGCTTTATTTTGGGAGTAGTTTCTACATTCATTGTAGAGAACGAGGCAGTTTATTTCATCACAGTCAATGATATCAGCGATGTGTTTGTGCAAAGGGAAATCCAATATAGACAAGCCCTATTACTTAGCGCCGTACTGCTGCTCTGTGTCATAATCTGTGTATGGATTTTTTCAAAACATATTACTTATCCAATCCAAAAGCTGTCTAATATCAGTGAGCGAATAGCCAACGGCTCCTATGGCGACAGAACCCATATTACCACAAATGATGAGGTTGGAGTTCTGGCAAGGAACTTCGATAAAATGGCAGAGGCCGTGGAAGAAAAGATTAACTTTTTGGAGCAGGCGGTTCGTTCCAGAGAGGACTTTGTAGCAAACTTTTCTCATGAACTCAAAACACCTATGACCGCAATTATGGGCTACGCTGATATGTTGCGAAGCCACGAAAACAGCCCCGAAGTCCAAATTAAGTCTGCTGATTACATCTATAAAGAAAGCAGGCGAATTTCGGAGCTTTCTCTGAAGCTGATGGACTTAATGGGGCTATCCGATGAACATATCGCCATAGAGCCGGTAGATGTCCAGAAGCTAAAGAACAATGTTGGAGAACACTTTATTTGGAATATGCAGTCCGCTACTGTCTGCGCAGATAAAACTCTCGTAACTTCGGTATTGAAAAACCTTTGCGATAATGCTGAAAAAGCAGAAGCAACCGAAGTTTTAATTAGAGGGTGTGTAGAAGAAACAAAATATAAAATAACGGTTAGTGATAATGGAAAAGGCATTTCTGAAAAAGATATTTCCAGAATAAAAGAACCTTTTTACATGTCTGATAGATCTCACACCGGAACAAGTGATGGCTTCGGTTTAGGGTTGACACTTTGTGAGAGAATAGCTAATTTTCACGGCACCTCCCTAACGTTTGAAAGTGCGATTGAGATTGGTACTACCGTAGAATTTGAACTCCCACTACATGAACCGGAATAATAATGCCAGTAACTTTATGATACAAGTTAGATACAACTCTTTGTTAAACTGTTTTCAGTTGCAAAGAGTTGTTTTTTTAAGGAGTGAGTATATGAACAGGAATTTCAAAGAATCAATCGTTGCTATTCTGTTGGTCAGCGTGTTCATTTTTAGCGGCTGTTCCAATCAAGAATCTGATGAATATAAAAAAGCAGATGAAAGCAGTAAAATTAAGCCTTTATCTGGAACCCTAACAGTCAACACCTATTCTGATGGTGCGATCATGAACCATGCTCAGGATTTCATGGCCCTTCACCCCAATGTAAAAATTGAAATGAAAATGCTGGATATGGGAGAATGGGAATCTGAAACCCTTGAACAGTACGGTGTGCGTACCGCCATAGAAATTATGAGTGGAAACGGAGCCGATCTCATAGACCTATCCCATTTTTCAGCATATCGGTACGCCGGAAGTGAGCTGCTCTGCAATCTATACGATTTTATGGATAACGACCCTAATTTTAATAAAGCAGATTATTATGTGAATATTTTTACCGCAAAAGAAATAGATGGCGCACTGTATACTATGCCCTTTTATTTTACCTACGACATGATGGTGGTCAGTCGTCCTTTAATGGAGCGCCTCTCCACCAACTATGATGTGTTGGATTATAAATCCATCCTTGATATATACAAGTCTGTCCTTTCTCTTGAACTTAACCCGGAGCCTCGTATTCTGCCGGGAATTGTTAAAGAATACTTTTTTGGCTATGAATTTCCGGCATATTACGATATAAACACAGGAAAAGCATGGTTTGACAGTGCCGAGTTTGTGGAGTATTTAGAAAAGACCAATACAATTATTACCCCCTACGATCCTGTCAATATGGAATGGGATAAGACCAGAATTGCAGAGGGCAATGATGACTTTATGAAATCTGATTATGTATTCTGCGGCTTAGAGGTGACAGCCATTGATGTCTATAATCTTTTAGCAGATTACCACAACATATCCACACCTGTTCCGATTGTAAGCAGCGGCGGCGATGCTATGTTCATAACAAGGCGGGCTGAGTACGGCATCCCAACAAGCAGTGCCAACAAGGAACTTGCGTGGGAGTTTTTGAAATTTTGTGTGGAGGAAAAATCCCCTCCAGACTCCTCTGACAGAGAAAAGGCACAGGAGTATGTTATGAATTATCACACATGGGTTCCAATCAATATCAATAATTTTCATCATTCATTTCGCCTGCAGTGCGAATTGGATATTGATATGTTTGGAGATTCGATTCAATGGAAAGAGAGCAATCCCAAAGATGGAATAGATGAGATGCTCGCCCTTGTCCATGAATGGAATTTAAAGCGTAATAGGGCAGCATCCGAAACAGAAATATGGTTTCTAATTCATTCGGACTTGGAGAATTATTACTACTATGACCTTGCTACAGCCAAAGAAACCGCCGCTATCATCCAATCCAGAGTTGCTGCCTATTTGGGAGAGCAGAGATAAGCGCTTCCTCTTGGACGTAGAATAAGTGGGAAAGGAGAAAATGATGAAATTTAAAAAGAGTCTACCGTATCTACTTCCCAGTCTTGCAGGTCTATCGTTATTTTACCTCATCCCCTTTCTGTTGTCATTCTATTACGCATTGATCAATAACATGGGTAGCAAAAAGTTCGTTGGATTACAAAATTTCATAAATACGGTTCAAAATCAAATGTTCCAAAAAGGGTTGTTCAACACTGCTGTTTTTATGATAATCAGTATCCCTGTTTTGATATTCATTGCTTTGATTATTGCGCTGCTATTAAAACGAATGCTCCATGGTCAAGGTGTCTTGATGACTATATTGATGTTCCCGATTATCATCCCTTCCGGTGTAACCGCACACTTTTGGAAGTCAATTTTTGATGTTAATGGGCTGGTTAATAAGACATTATATAGCTTTGGACTGCCTATTATCAATTTTGCAAGCAGCGGGTGGGCAATATTAATCCCGATTATCATATATCTTTGGAAAAATACAGGATTTTCATCAGTCATTTTTTACGCAGGAATGAAAAGGATTCCGATGGAATATTACGAGTATGCCAGCTGCGCAGGAGCAAGTCCGTGGCAGCAATTTCGCCACATTACATGGACTTACCTTTCACCGACCACATTTATCGTTTTGATTTTATCGTTTATAAACACGTTTAAAATATTTAAGGAACTTTATATCCTTTATGGGAATTATCCACCGGATTATCTATATATGCTGCAGCACTATATGAACAACCAATTCTTTAGCCTCAATCTGCAGAAGCTGACTGCCGCATCTTATGTCCTGATTTTTTTAATTGGCATGGTAATTTTCGCTTTGTTTTATAGGCAGAAAAAGCTGTCCGATACATTTACTTCGCTCGAGTTAGGCGAGCACATACCAAAACCTCAGACAAAGCGCCAACAAATTATCAGCCTTTTACCAGGTGTCATGATTGCGCTTGTTGTATTGCTACCCCTGCTCTTTACTGTTTCTAACTCCATCATGAGCAGCCATGAAGTTATAAACCGATACACGACAGAAGTAACGGCTTTTAATGCTTCAGATTTAGCAAGAAATGGCCTACATTTTGTAAACATGGGGTTTTACCCAAATAATTCAACACCGGAGCAATATCGAAGCCTTTTACTTGATCATCCTACATATTGGCGGTTTTACGGAAATTCCATCCTTATGACCTTGCCTATTGTATTTGGGCAGTGTATTGTTTCATGCCTTGCGGCCTATGCATTCGAGAGGATGCAATGGAAATATAAAGAGATTCTGTTTTTTGGATATATTGCTATCATGATGATGCCGCTACAGGTTCTTTTGGTACCGAACTATTTGGTAGCCGAATTTTTGAATCTTCGGGATAGCTATGCTTCCATCATTCTTCCGGGAATTTTCAATCCGTTAGGTGTCTTTTGGATTAGACAGAATCTAAAAGGATTTCCGCAAGAATGCATTGAGGCAGCCGAGTCAAGCGGTGCTTCCGAATGGAAAGTATTTCGTTACATTGTTTTGCCGAATTTGAAACCGGCTGTTATCTCTCTATTTATCTTAACATTTGCCGAGTATTGGAACATCATAGACCAAGCAGTGGTACTTATAAAATCAATTGATAAACAACCGTTATCTGTGCATTTAGGCAGCATGCTCAATACAGAACCTGGGATGTTCTTTGCAGGAGCCTGCTTATATTTTATCCCTGCTTGTTTTGTATTTTTCATAGGAAAAAATTATCTGATTGACAGTGGCATATTACCTACTCACAGAAATATAAAATAACTCCTATTTTTAT
Organism: uncultured Clostridia bacterium; assembly: GCA_964421845.1. GTDB lineage: Bacteria > Bacillota > Clostridia > Tissierellales > Sedimentibacteraceae > Sedimentibacter. The sequence continues at coordinate 67,388 of CAYQYY010000003.1, read as the reverse complement.
GGGGTGACTGATTATCGAAAGGAGGAATTAAGATATGGCAAGTTTATCGCTGAATCATATATTTAAAGAATATCCCGGCGGACTGACTGCTGTTTCAGACTTCTGTTTAGAAGTAAAAGATAAAGAATTTATTGTTTTAGTAGGGCCTTCCGGATGTGGCAAATCTACGACACTTCGAATGATTGCTGGGTTGGAGGAAATTACAAAAGGCGAGTTGCATATCAACGGTCACATGGTCAATAAACTCGCACCCAAAGACCGTCATATTGCTATGGTCTTTCAGAATTACGCCCTATATCCGCACATGACTGTATTTGATAATATGGCGTTTGCCCTAAAGGTTCATAAGACATCTAAGAATGAAATAAAGCGCCGTATAGAGGAAGCGGCAGATATGTTAGATATACTCGATCTGTTGGATCGTATGCCAAAATCTTTATCGGGAGGGCAAAAGCAGCGTGTGGCTTTAGGCCGTGCCTTAGTTTGCGAATCTCAAGTTTTCTTGTTTGATGAGCCTCTATCCAATCTGGATGCGAAACTTCGTGGACAGATGCGGACTGAACTGATTAAGCTACACAGGAAACTCAACGCCACTTTTATATATGTTACCCACGATCAGGCAGAGGCTCTGACTATGGGTGACCGCATCGTGGTGATGAAAGACGGATTTATTCAGCAGGTGGGCACACCGAAGGAGCTGTATTATTCTCCTTGCAACATATTTGTTGCAAGTTTTATCGGTTCTCCTCCCATGAGTTTTATTAATAGTACCTTAATTTGCGAAGAAAATAAATACTATATTATTTTCGGTTCCAAAGAACACTTTAATAAAATTCTACTTCCGGAGAATAAGAACATGGAGCAGTTCATAAAGGGATGTATTGGAAAAGAAATTGTTATAGGAATTCGTCCAGAAAATATACTTATAAATGATTTATCTGTTTCCAATTCTTCTAATAGTATTATTACCTGCCATGTTGATTTTACTGAAGTAATGGGCGCAGATAGATTCCTTCATCTAACCTGTGGAAACAGCCTAATAATTGCACGGATATCCTCACACGCAGATATTTATCCTGGCGATATTATAACAGTGCAGATGGATGTTAACCAAATACATATCTTCGATAAAGAAACTGGGAAAGCTATTTTACGATTTGGTTCCATTTAATGTGGTAAATAAAGGAAAGGTCAACAGAGTACCTCTTTAGCGGGTGGTTATGACTTAATTGTCGCATCCGTTCAGGATAAGAGACAGACACCAAATCGAAGATTTGGTGTCTGTCTCTTATTTTAACATGTTCATTATGATTTTTTCGCTTGTTATAGGTAAATTTCTGATATTAACCTTAGTTGCGTTGTAAACAGCATTTGCAATTGCCGGCGGAGGGGTGTTTATAACCAATTCTCCAATTGATTTTGCTCCAAAAGGACCTGTCGGTTCGTAACTTGATTCAAAATCGATTCTTATATTTCCCACATCCAACCTTGAAGGTATTTTATATTGCATGAAAGAATCATTGAGCATTCTGCCGTTTTTATCATAAATTATATCTTCATACATTGCCATTCCAATACCCTGCACAATTCCACCTTCAGCTTGAACTCTTGCAAGGTTAGGATTTATAACTGTACCGCAATCAATAACCCCAACATAATCTATTATATCTACTTTACCTGTAAGCTTATCAACCTCAATTTCTACTAAACCGGCCATGAACGGAGGTGGGGAAGTAGGTGAATAATGAGATTCACTTGCTGACAAATAATTGTCTGAGCCCACATAATTATTGTTTGCTATATCTATAAGTGAAATGCTATCATTATTTTTTATATTGTAAACTGATTTGCCGTCAAATTCTAATTCTTCTACAGAACAACCTAATTTTTTTGCACCATCATCTATTATTTTATTTTTTAGGGATTCGCATGCTTTAACAACAGCCATTCCGGTTATATATGTGGTGCTTGAAGCATAGGAGCCGGTGTCGTATGGAGAAAGGTCGGTATCAACACCATGAACAACAATATTATCGTATTCACAGTCCATAGAGTCAGCAGCCATTTGAGCAAGTATTGTGTCGCAACCCGTACCCATATCAGTAGCACCAATCATTAAGGTGTAAAATCCGTCATCATTTAATCTTATTTCAACAGCACCTACATCCACGGATGAAATCCCCGAACCCTGCATTGCTACGGCACATCCTACAGAACGAACTTTGTTGTTGCCAATTTTTTTATATGGATATTTTTCATCCCATCTAATCATTTCCTTTGCTTTTATTAAACATTTATCAAGAGTGCAGCTTTTTAATTCTTCATTGTAGTATGTGGGCATAGTTTTACCGATACTATCGCCTGTAAGCATGTTGTTCATTCTTAAAACCGTTGGATCCATATTAAGCTTAGCGGCCAATTCATTTACTGCAGATTCTAAGGCAAAAAATCCCTGTGTTGCACCGTAACCTCTATAAGCACCTGCTCCCATGGTGTTGGAGTATACAACGTCAAAATCAAATTTATATGCATTTGCATTATATATTGTCATTGCTTTGTGCCCAGACAATCCTACGGTAGTTGGCCCATGATCGCCGTAAGCACCTGCATTCCATAATGAATACATGTGTATTGCTTTAATTATTCCGCTTTCATCTGCGCCAAGGCGTATTTTAATTTCTGCTTCATGGCGAGGACTGCCGTTTGTAAAGCTTTCCTTGCGGGAATAAATCATCTTTGCAGGTTTTTTTGTTATCCAAGTTACAATAGCCGGAAATATTTCGCTTACAACTGACTGCTTTGCTCCAAAACCACCGCCGATTCGTGGCTTGATGACACGTATTTGTGATTTCGGAATTTGCAGAGCATTAGAAAGTATTCGTCTAACATGGAACGGTATCTGAGTAGAGCTTATAACATTCAACCTGCCGTAAGCATCGATGTTAGTACATGTTCTGAATGTTTCCATCATTGTTTGATTGTTTGCTTTTGTGTGGTATGTCTCTTCAATTATATGGGCACATTTACTCAGTTCTTTTTCAACATTTCCTATTTCCATTTTATCTGAAGAGCATAAATTTCTTTTGTTGTCGGTACCAACTTCAACTAAACTTTTAAAATCTTCTTCAGGGTGTACTATAATTTTATTGTCCTTTGCGTTTCTAAAATCAAGTAGGGGTTTAAGAACATTATATTTTACCTTAATTAATGATAGTGCTTTATCTACCGATTTTTCATCTAAGCCGGCAACTATGGCAACTGGATCACCTTTACATCTTAATCTTTTATCAAGTATTAACCTGTCATAGGGGCTTGGCTCCGGATATGACTGTCCTGCTGTTGTAAATCTTGATTTTGGTACATCCTCATACGTTAAAACACATTCAATACCTGTAACTTTTTTAGCTCTCTCGGTGTTTATTTCTTCTATGAGAGCATGAGCATGAGGACTTCTGAGTAACTTTACAACCAAGCTGTTGCCTTGAGTAACATCATCAGTATAGACTGGCTTTCCTGTTACCAAGGACATGGCATCTTTTTTTCTTACTGCTTTATTAACAAACTTCATGCTTAAGCTCCTTTCTGAATATCCAAATATTTTTTTACAGCTCTTAATTGACCCATGTATCCGGTGCAGCGGCACAGATTGCCTTCAAGGTAATTTTTTATTTCATCCTCTGTAGGATTTTTCAGTTCATTTTTTATAGCTATTACATTCATTATAAATCCGGGGCTGCAAAAACCACATTGCTCAGCACCTTCATCAGCTAAAAATCCGCCGAATTCTTCTGCCTCTTTTTGGATTCCTTCAATTGTAGTAACATGAAGTCCATTGGCTCTCACTGCCAATGTTGAACAAGATAAAACCGGTTTTCCTTGTAGCAATACGGTACAAAGTCCGCAGTTTGAAGTTTCACAACCACGCTTTACACTTAAGCATCCTTTTGACCTTAAAAAATCAAGAAGCATTGTATCGGGCGATATATCATCTATAAACTCTTTATCATTTATCCATAATTTAATTTGCATAATATCCTCCGTTCAAAATTTCATCTATGTTTCTTTTTATTAGAACATCTGCAAGTATTTGTCTGTATTCTTTACTTCCCCGAATGTTTGTCCCGAAAGAAGTGCTGCTGATTATATTAAAAACAGCTTTATCTATATCTTCTTTAGTAAAATTATCATTTAAATAAAAACTTGCTAATTTAGCTTTCATCGGTCTTGCACCAATAACTGTAAACCATTCATTTTTCTTGTTTGCAACAGCACAGGTAAGAACAGGAAAGTCGGTGGCGCTCATTCTGTGGCTTAAGCAGTTTACTTTTCTTCCGTCTTTTTTAATAATGATTCTAATTAAAATATCATTGTCAAGGGGCATGTCTACATATTCAGCCAAAGGAATAATGCCGCCTTTAAATAATTCCACATAACTATCTAAAGCTAAAAGTGCCGTTAATATGTCAGAAAAACCAAAACGCGAATAAATGCTTCCGCCAATTGTTGCAAGATTTCTCATTTGAACTCCCACAATATGACATAAAGCTTTTGAAAAAATAGAATTAAAGGATTTGTTAAGCCCTTCATGAATTTCTATATCTCTTAATGTACACATGCATCCGATTTTATAGCTCTCTTCGTTTTCTTGTATAGTATTGAGCTCTAAGGAAGACAAATCAATTGCAGTCCCGATTTTTTTTCTTCCCATTTTAAGCCAAAGGGCTCCGCCAATTATAACATTTCGCTTATTTTTATTTAATTCATATGCTTGTTCCAAACTTTCCGCAACAACATATTTATCTATAGAAAACATATTAAACCCCTTTCAAAATATAATTAAATGTTATAACTATTTTACCTTAAAAATAAGCAACATTCAATAGCAAAATTTTAAAATCATTCGTATTATAACGAATAAAATAGTATCAAAAAAGATAACCCATTTATGGATTATCTTTTAAGATGATTAGTTCATTAAATTTTTATCTGCTGTTTGATTCATAGAAAAAGCGTTGTTTAAACTTTTGTTGTTGACCATATTTTTTACTGCCGGAGCAACTGCAATTGCTGTAGCTGCTAAACCTACTCCAACCCAAAATCTGTTCATCATTTTCAAATTAATCACCTCATACTTATTTTTTTCAGAAAATCTTTTTATATCCTAAAAATTATTTCCAAAATAATGAGGTTATTACAAATTTATTCGTTAAAAATAACAGAAGATGATAGATAAGCTTTTTTTGCTTCTGAAATCATATTATTTATAATAGTTTCGCAACTGTCTAATGATTTAATAACCGACAAACTTTGTCCTGCTTTATGTTAATTAATATTTTACCCATATAATACAGTTTAACACAAAAATGAATAAAACATAAGGTTGTTAACCATAATTAGTGTTTTAAGCTTATTCATTTGGGTATTTAATCAGTAGAAATTATAATAAGGAGGATTTAACAATATGACCGTAAAATGGAATGGAACTAATTTACTGAAAACAATAGCAGAAAACGAAGCAGGAGCAACTAAGTTTTATAGAGCTATAGCACAAGAAGCAAGAATCGGAGAGCAATTCTTTGAACAGTTGGCACAAGATGAAGAAAGACATGAGAAAATTTACAATGCATTATTGAAAAGATTTGAAAAAAACATTGAAATTGAATTGGAAGAAAGTGATGCAAAATATGTAGACCTGTTAATTGAAGCAAATACTCCTTTTGATGATGAACTGATTGAAAAGGCAAGGAAAATTTGGGATAAAAGACAAATATTTGAGATAGCAGAACAAGCTGAAAGAGATGCTGTATTATTTGTAACAGAGCTGCAAAGGTTGTATCCCGATATGGCTAATGAAGAAATAGCAATAATACTAAAGGAAGAAAAATCACATTTACAAAAAGTTCTTGAAAGAAAAAGAGAAAGCCAGCCAATGTTTGGCAGGGGAATGTAATAAAAGTAACTTTGTCATCCTGAACGTAGTGAAGGATCTCATATATATTGAAATAATGAGATCCTCCTGCTATGCTTCAGGAATAACATAAAAGAATTTTTAGACAAATAGATTTATAATTTTTTGTTCTGTTACATCCACAATTCCAAGGTCGGACATTTTTACTTTCGGAATTACAGGCAATGCTAAAGTAGCTATTCTAAGTAGGGGATTATCACCCTCTGTTAATCCTAAACTTCTTAAAGCAGTTTTCATTTCATTTGCTTCTTTGGCTAATAAGTGGCAAGATTTTCGTGACATTAAGCCACCTATGGGTAAGCTTAGGTTACCTAAAATTGTTCTGTTTGCCGAACAACTGATACCACCGCCATTTTCAATGATTTTTTTAGCCGCTATATAAGCATTTTCCGGATTATCATAAACGATAGTCAAATTATGGCAATCATGTGATACTGTGCTTCCAACAGCCCCAAATTTTGTACCAAAATTTCGTACAACACCAAAACTCATTGTATTATGACCTTTGTGTCTGTTAATTACTGCTGCAAATTTTAAATCATTATCAAAAGAGATATCTAAACAACCATTATTAACAGGTATTTCTTCAATTTGCAACTCAGTATCAGCGGAATTAAAATCATTGTATTTTATAACATTAACCATTATTTTGACATTTTTAATAGGTGCTTTAATAATAAAATCTTCAATAGATAAATTATCAATGTAGACAGTATTTTTTTCTTCAAATTCAAAGTTTTTATTGTCTAAGCTAATTACCATATTTCCATTCTCGGCAACTAACTTCCCTTCAAAAAATACAGCTGTCGGTGTTAATTCCTGTAATGAATTTACAACAATCATGTCAGCTGTAAATCCGGGAGCAATTGCACCTATGTTTCTAACACCTATTTCTCTTGCTACATTTATACTTGCGCTTCTGATAGCATCTACAGGATGCAAACCGCATTTTATTGCTTTTCTTACAACAACGTTCATATGCCCGCTTTTTATAATATCCCCCGGCTCCCTATCATCTGTACAAAGGGTTAAATTATCTAAATATCTGAAGTCCTTAACACCGTTAATTATTGCTTCAACATTTTTAGTGATGGAGCTTTCTCTTGCATCAACATACATTCCGGCACGAATTTTTTCTTTTGCTTCTTCTGAAGTTATACTTTCATGATCGCTGTTTGGGCCGCCGCATAAATACGCAGATAATTCCCTGCCTGTTAAATTGGGAGCATGACCTTCAATAAACAAGTTTTTATCATCAACTGCATTTATGATGTTTATCATTCTTTCATCATTGTTTATAACACCTAAAAAATCCATAACTTCTGCAAGTCCTATTACTCGGTCGTAATTCAGAATTTCTTTAACTTCTTTTTCGGTAAATGAAGCACCTGAATTTTCTAGACCCGGTACAGAAGGAACACAAGATGGTACTAAAATAAATTGCCTCATTGGTATGTCATTACTGCATTCATGCATGTAACTTACACCCTCTATGCCACATACATTGGCTATTTCATGCGGATCAGTAACCATGGTAGTTGTACCGTGAGGTATAACTGCTTCGGCTAAATTTCTTGGGGTCATCATTGTGCTTTCGATATGGGCATGAGCGTCAATAAAACCGGGAATTAGAAAATTACCTTTTGCATCATAATTGATTTTACCTGCTAAAGGTTTTTCATCCTTTCTATTTCCTTCAGGATCGCATTGTATGTAAGCAATAAAGCCATCATATACACCAACATCTCCTTTGTAAATTTCCCCGGTAAAAACATTTACTATCTGAGCATTGTTAATTACTAAATCACAAGGCCTTTTTCCTAACGCAGCTTCAACCAAAGCTTTTCTATCCTTAGGTTTAATTTTCATAAAACGCTCCTCTGTATTTAATATAATAATGTATTTGTTTTCTATATGATAATTCACTTATTTATTTTTGTAAAGGAATCATTTTGTTTATTTTTGCCAAATTATTAATTATGGGACACGGGTAAACAAAAATGTCATCCTGAATGATAGTGAAGGATCTCATTGAATAATCAGAGAGATTCTTTTACTACGTTCAAAATGACAAGTTCTGTGTATTGATTTATACATCTTTTTTCTTATATGCTCGTTTTCTTTGCTTTACGCATTCATTTAGCAAATATTCAATTTGTCCGTTGATAGAGCGAAAATCGTCTTCAGCCCAAGCGGCAAGCTCTTCCCAAAGAGTTGGCGATAATCTGAGAAGCAATTGCTTTTTATCTTTATCTTTTTTTTCCAAAACAATAACCCTAATATAAAGATCCTGAATTTACAATTGGTTGAGCATCCTTGTTTCCGCATAATACTACTAATAAATTGCTTACCATTGCCGCTTTTCTTTCTTCATCAAGCTGGACGATTTCATTTTCACTAAGTTTTTCAAGAGCCATCTCAACCATTCCTACAGCACCTTCAACAATCATTTGTCTTGCATCGATTATAGCCGATGCCTGTTGTCTTTGCAGCATTGCTGCAGCAATTTCAGGTGCATATGAAAGGTGTGTAATTCTTGCTTCCAATACTTCTAACCCGGCAATTTCAACCTTTGTTTGAATTTCATCCTGAAGTTTCTTAGAAATCTCCTGACTGCTTCCTCTCAGTGTTTTTTCATTGTCATCACCAAATGTATCATATGGATACAATCTTACTATATTTCTTAAAGCTGAATCACATTGTATTGATAAAAACTCTGTGTAATTATCTACATTAAATACTGCTTTTGCTGTATTGACAACCTTCCATACTACAACTATTCCTATTATGATAGGGTTGCCTAATGCGTCATTTATTTTTTGCTTATCATTATTTAACGTCATAGCTTTTAATGATATTTTTTTATTTGGAATATGCAAATTAACATCTTTTATATTCTTGTCATGTACAGAACCTTCTACTGAAATTGCAGCAGTAGTTGCTTTAGTTGAGCTGTTATTTACAGCTGATACAAATGGATTAACAAAATAAAAACCTTCACCCTTTAATGTTCCGTAATATTTACCGAACAAAGTTAAAACTAAAGCTTCGTTTGGCTTTAAAACCTTTAGTCCGCCAAAAATAATCGGACCGACTAAAAAGGCGTACAAAGAACTGATTATTATAAAAATAATCCCTAAAAATGTTGTTTTTACAGGTCTGTTTAAATAAATAATACTAAAAATAAATAGGGCTATAGCTGCTAACATAAGTATTATATTAATTATTAATACTGCCATCCCATTTTCTGATTTTGGAATAATTTCTTCATTATGAAGATTATTTTCTTTATTTATATCTGACATATTAACCACCTCATTTTTTATGTGATATTATTTTGATATCATATGTATATTATATTCATACTGTATTCAGTTGTCAATAATTTAAAAAATATATTGACAAAAATATAGTATGGTGATATTCTTTATTTAGACATTTAGATAAATGTCTAAATGTAAAAAGGAAGGTATAAGCAATGAGTTTTCAGGATAGTTTTAAGGCGTTATCTGATCCGACGAGGCGTCAAATTATAGAATTGTTAAGAGGTGGAAAAATGACGGCCGGTGAAATTGTAGATAAATTTCATATTACGGGAGCATCAATTTCACATCATTTATCAATTTTAAAAAATGCAGGTTTAGTTATAGATGATAAACAAGGGAAGTATATATATTATGAGCTTAATTTATCGGTGGTAGAAGAAATTTTATCATGGCTTGCTTCATTAAGGGAGGAAAAAATAAATGAATAAAATATTTAAACAAGAAAATATAAAAATATGGATTATATCTATAGTATCATTACTAATAGCCATTGTAGCATACAATTATTTGCCTGATATGATACCAATTCATTTTGATGCATCAGGAAATGTAGATAATTATGAAAATAAGATTTTCATCTTTTTAATGCCTGCAATAAATATTGGAATGATAATTTTAGCTGAAGTAGCAAGAAATGTTGATCCTAAGAAAAATGCATATGACAAATTCAATAAACAATATTATTTAATTTTCTTTTTAGTTTCGTTGTTGATGTTAGCTATCGAAATTTATACAATTTTGTTTAGCTTAAACGTTAAAGTGTTTAATATTAATGTTATAATGCCCTTTGGTGTTGGTTTACTCTTTACAATAATAGGAAATTCAATGCCTAAGTTTAAGCAAAACTTCTATGCCGGCATACGCACAAGCTGGACTCTTGCAGACAGTGATGTATGGTATAAAACACATAGGTTGGGAGGAAAGCTTTGGTTTGTAGGCGGATTGTTGATGATGGTATCTGCAATTCTTCCGACACATTTTAAAGTAATATTGTTTTTTATAGTTATCATTGCTATTAGTTTAATCCCAATAGTTTATTCATATATAATTTATAGAAATAAATACAAATAAAGTAGAATGGGGCTAATGACGTACGTCATTAGCCCTTTTTAAATATGTTACTAATACTTTACCTTACAATAATCCCTTTGCCATTATAATCCACCTTTAAATTGGTACCGGGTTCAGGGTCATCAGATATAATTATTTTGGCTATTATCGTTTCAACATTTCTTTGAATGAATCTTTTTAATGGTCTTGCACCATAAACCGGATCATAACCTTGGTCTGCTATATATCCTTTTGCTCTTTCGGTAACAGATATTGTAAGTTGCTTATCTTTTAAACGCCTTTGAAGGTCTAATATCATTAAATCAACTATTTTAGAAATTTCTTTTTTAATTAATGGTTTATAAAATACTATTTCATCTAATCTGTTTAAAAATTCAGGTCTAAACTGATGTCTTAAAAGGTTGTTTACCTCATTCTTAGCTTTCTCGGATATTTCGCCTTCACTGTTTATACCCTCAAGTATATAAGGTGAGCCCAAATTAGATGTCAGTATTATAATAGTATTTTTAAAATCAACAGTTCTTCCTTGAGAGTCTGTTATTCTTCCGTCATCTAAAACCTGAAGCAATACATTGAATACTTCCGGGTGAGCTTTTTCAATTTCATCAAATAATACTACCGAATATGGTTTTCTTCTTACCGCTTCAGTCAATTGACCACCTTCTTCGTATCCAACGTATCCGGGAGGCGCTCCTATTAACCTTGATACAGAAAACTTCTCCATATATTCGCTCATATCAATTCTTATGATGTTGTGTTCATCATCAAACAAAGACTCTGCCAATGACTTTGCAAGTTCTGTCTTACCCACACCTGTAGGACCTAAGAACAAGAAAGAACCTATTGGTCTATTAGGGTCTTGTATCCCTGCCCTTGACCTAATAATGGCTTCAGTAACCTTTTCTACAGCTTCATTTTGACCTATTACTCTTTCGTGAAGGATTTTGTCAAGTTTAAGAAGTTTTTCACGCTCTCCTTCCATTAGCTTCGAAACAGGTATGCCGGTCCACCTGCCTATTATACGAGCAATTTCTTCTTCTGTAACCCTGTCTCTTAACAAAGTATCGCTACCTTGTGCTCTTTCAGCAACTGCTTCCTGTTCATGTAAAGATTTTTGAAGCTCAGGAAGTTTCCCATATTTTAATTCGGCAGCTTTATTTAAATTATATTCTCTTTCAGCTATTTGTATATCTGAATTAGTTTTTTCGATTTCTTCCCTTATTTTTTGAACCTTTGATATTGCGTTCTTTTCATTTTCCCACTTTGCCTTCATTTCCATGAATTTTGAGCGCAAATCAGCTAATTCTTTTTGGATTTCTTTTAGGTGTTCCTGTGAAATTTTATCTTCTTCTTTCTTCAGTGCCTGTTCTTCAATTTCATTTTGCATAATTTTTCTTGATATTTCATCTAATTCCGTAGGCATTGAATCTATTTCTGTACGAATGAGGGCACAAGCTTCATCGATTAAATCAATTGCTTTATCCGGTAAAAATCGGTCAGAAATGTATCTGTGGGATAGTACTGCAGCGGCTATTAAGGCCTGGTCCTGGATTTTCACACCATGAAACACCTCGTATCTCTCTTTTAGCCCCCTTAATATGGATATAGTATCCTCAACTGTCGGTTCATCAACCAAGACAGGCTGGAACCGTCTTTCAAGGGCTGCATCTTTTTCTATGTACTGCCTGTATTCATTTAATGTGGTTGCACCTATACAATGAAGTTCCCCCCTTGCAAGCATTGGTTTAAGCATGTTGCCTGCATCCATTGCTCCTTCAGTCTTGCCGGCCCCCACTATTGTGTGAAGTTCATCTATAAATAATATTATTCTTCCCTCACTTTTTTTAACTTCTTCAAGTACTGCTTTCAGACGCTCTTCAAATTCACCTCTGAATTTTGCACCTGCCACTAAAGCACCCATATCAAGAGAAAAGATTTTTCTTTCCTTTAAGTTGTCAGGCACATCGCCCCTGACTATACGTATAGCCAAACCTTCGGCTATGGCTGTTTTGCCAACTCCTGGCTCACCTATCAAGACAGGATTGTTTTTGGTTTTTCTTGATAATATTCTTATAACATTCCTTATTTCAGAGTCTCTTCCAATTACCGGGTCAAGTTTGTTTGATTTTGCAAGTTCCACTAAATCTGAACCATATTTAGACAGAACATCATACGTTGATTCCGGAGTATCGCTTGTAACCCTTGTATTTCCTCTAACAGTTGATAATGCTTCTAAAAACTTATTTTTATTTAAACTAAAAAAATTAAAAAGATTTCTAATACTTTGTTTAGGGTTGTCAAATATAGACAGCATTATGTGTTCAACTGAAACAAATTCGTCTTTCATGGTGGATGCCTGTTTTTCTGCATCAGCTAAAACCCTGTCAACATCTTGAGAAACATAAATTTTACCACTTTCGCGACCGGGACCTGTCACCCTTGGTATAGCATCCATGGCAGATTTTAGCTTTTGGTTGAATTGCCTTACATCTATACTCATCTTTAATAGCAACTGGCTTATAAGTCCACTTTCTTGGGTTACAAGAGCAAACAATAAATGCTCTTGTTCAATTTGTATGTTACCTCGCTCAACAGCAATTGTCTGTGCATCTTGTATAGCTTCTAATGACTTTTGTGTAAATTTCTGTGCATTCATAGCTTACCTCCTAATTTATTCTACATAAATATTTTACCACATATCGCAATTTTAAAACAAAATTAGCATGATTTTCAGATTTATTAATTTTATCGTTTAATTTTTTATAAAAATTTGATAAAATAATTGTAACACTTAAAGAGGAGAATTATTATTTTGAAAACAAGTGAAAAAATATATAGAGAAGATTCTTATTTGACAAACTTAAATGCAGAAGTAATGAGTTGCATCAAAAATGGCGATTTTTATGAAGTTATTTTGGATAGAACAATTTTTTATCCCCATATGTCGGGTGGTCAACCAAAGGATGAAGGAACCATAAATGGCTTAAAGGTTTATGATGTACAGGAAAATGGAGATAATATAATACATATGGTTAAGGAACCACTTAGTGGAACAGTTGCCCTTTCTATAGACTTTGAAATTAGATTTGATTATATGCAGCAGCATTCAGGTCAACATATACTTTCTTATGCTTTTGCAAAATTATTTGACGGTAAAACAGTGGGGTTCCATTTAAGTAATGATTATACAACCATAGATATTGATAAAATCTTGACTGAAGATATGGTGTTAGAAGCTGAAATATTATCAAATAAAGTAATTTATGAAAATAAGCGCATGATAGCTAAAAAGTATGCATACGAGGAAACTAAGGAATTAATTTTAAGAAAAGCACCCCCCAAATTAGAAAGCTTAAGAATTGTAACCATTGAAGACCATGACAGCGTTGCTTGCGGAGGCACCCATGTTAAGCATACCGGAGAAGTGGGTATATTAAAGATTACTAAGACAGAAAAACATAAATCAGGAACAAGGATTGAGTTTTTATGCGGTAAAAGAGCGATGAATGATTATATAGTGAAAAACAAAATGATAACCGATTTATCACTATTATTTACTTGTGGGACCGATATGCTTTTAGACAATATTTCTAAGCTTTCGGAAGAAAGCAAAACAATAAAAATGAATTGCAATTTATTAAATAATGAACTGAATGATTATAAATCTAATGAACTGATAAATAACGCTATAACAAAAGATAATATTAAATTTATATTTGAAAAAGTTAATAAAGACATTAAAGATTTAAGATATATTTGTTCAAAAATAATTGAAAGCGAAAATTACGTAGTTTTATTAGTTTCTGAAATAAATAATACTTGTGGCTTAGCTGTAGGTCAATCAAAAAACTTAGGATTTAATGTAAAAGATATATTTGAAAAATGCAAAAACATAATAAACGCTAAAGGCGGAGGGAATAACTATTTACTGCAAGGAACAGGAACAGTTTTAAAAACTGAGGAATGTTTAAAATTAGCAAAAGATTTACTTCTATAAAATATAAAGCGGAGGTTACTATGATAGTTTCAACAACACCAATATTAGAAGGTAAAAAGATTAAAGAGTATAAGGGCATAGTATTTGGAGAGGTAGTTTCAGGAGTGGATTTCATTAAGGATTTTGCTGCAGGGCTTACAAACTTTTTTGGCGGAAGGTCCAATTCTTATGAAGGAGAACTGATTGAAGGAAGAGAAAATGCCATTCAAGAAATGAAACATAGGGCAATGCAAATGGGAGCAAATGCGGTTGTAGGAGTGGACATCGATTATGAAGTACTTGGAAGTGCTAACAACATGCTTATGATTATTGCCTCCGGCACAGCAGTAGTTGTGGAATAAATTTTTTAGGTATAGGATAAATGGGTATGTTAAAATCATCTAATGAAGTAAAAATTTATTTTGTATCGATTCTAAGCTCATAAGTTCTTGCACATAAATTATATTAAAGTGGGTAAATATATGATACTGTATTAAATTGAAAGGATGGTTAACATGAAAAAATTAAGTATTTTTATAATAATTATGATTTTGATAATGGCATTTACTGGCTGTTCACAAAAGCCCATAGATAAAAATGAAACTCCGGCAAAAAATAATAGCCCTGCATCTAACAACATAATATCTGTTGCAATGGATGTTATGGAACTGATTAAAGCTAAGGATATGAATACTTTGTCTCAATACGTACACCCAACATCTGGAGTCAGGTTTACACCTTATTTTTATGTTGATGCTCAAACAGACCAAGTATTTACACCTTCACAAGCAGCAGGTCTTATGCAGGATACTCAGGTAATAACTTGGGGCGTTTATGATGGTTCCGGAGAACCGATAAATTTAAAATTCAGTGATTATTATGATAAATTTATTTATGATAAGGATTTTGTAAATCCTGAGATTATAGGTAATAATGTTGCTGTAGGAAGTGGCAATATGATTGACAATGTTGCAGAGATTTATCCAAATGGTCATTTTATCGAATTTCACTTTTCTCAATTTGACCCTCAGTATGAAGGAATTGATTGGGAAAGTTTAAGATTGGTATTTGAGCAACATAACAATACATGGTACTTAGTTGGAGTTATACACGGTCAATGGACCATATAACAAAATTTAGAAAATTGAAACGGAGTTACTTATCTTTGATGATGGTAACGCCGTTTCTTTGTCATCTTTGTCAGCTAATGTTATTCCAAAACTATGTGGTCGATTTTTTTAATATTCGTTTTGTCTTTGTCGGTATATCCGCCTACATAACCGTTTTGTCTTGATGTTAGGTTTCCACGGTCTATAGCTTCCGGATTAGCTATGGATAATTCTCTTGCATATTCTGCTTTCATTTGATCCAATGCGATTTTAGCTTCCCTCGAAGGTATTATTCTGCTTTTATTTTTTGTCATATTTTCACTTCCTTGTATTTTTTAATATTATTTGATAAATTACAATAATTAAACAGTTAAATTATTGTAAGTATTAAAATTAAATTAATATAAAAGCAAAATAATAATTACTGCGTAAACTTACCGCTTATGATATAATTTGTTAAAGATCTTCTAAACGCCCAACTTGTGGGATTCTTTGCTAACGCTCAGGATGACAAATTATAACAGACAGGATGTGAGATTTTTGAAAAAATTATTACCTTTTATGAAAAAATACTCGTTTTATGCAATACTATGCCCTATTTTAATGATTTTGGAAGTTATTGCAGATATAGCAATTCCGTATTTAATGTCAAGAATTGTTGATGTTGGTATTGCAAATCAGGATATAAATTATATTGTCAGAATTGGTTTCATAATGATTACGGCGGCTGTCTTAGGCATCGTATTTGGGGTTATTAGCTCTCATTATGGTGCTAAGGCAGGTTATGGTTTTGCTTCAGAGGTTAGAAATGAACTGTTTAAAAAAATTCAGAGTTTTTCATTTGCTAATTTAGATAAATTTTCAGTGTCTTCCCTTATAACTAGGCTTACAAATGACTGTAATACCTTAGGACAGGTAACAATGATGAGTTTAAGAATGGCTGTAAGAGCACCCTTCATGATGATATTTGCTCTTATTATGGCACTTAGAATAAATGCGCCATTAGCTAAAGTATTTATGGTTGCCATACCTGTTACGGTACTTTTGCTTACTATAATTTTATCGAAGGCAAGACCATTATTTTTAAAAATGCAAAGTCGTGTGGACAGAGTTAATAGTATAATTCAGGAAAATCTTATAGGCATCAGGGTTGTAAAATCCTTCAACAGACAGAAGTTTGAAGAAGAAAAGTTTAAGGAAAGAAATGATTCATTAAGGGATACCGCATTAAAAGCAGTATCCATAATAATATTTTTTATGCCGGTCTTAACTATGATTATTTACTCAACCATAATTTCGGTATTGTGGTTTGGAGGAAAACAAATAGTTGCAGGTAACATGGGAAGTGGCGATTTAATTTCCTTTATTACATATATCACCCAAATATTGATGGCTTTGATGATGATGTCATTTTTCTTCATGCAGCTTTTAAGAGGAGCTGCATCTGTAAGCAGAATTATTGAGGTGTTAGATACAAATTCTGAAATTGTTGAATCGGATAACCCTGTCACAACGGTAATTGATGGCTCTATCCATTTCAATAATGTTTGTTTTAAGTATCCGAATAGCGCCGAGAAAACATTGAGGGATATTAACTTTAATATCAAATCAGGTGAAACTATTGGAATCATAGGTTCTACCGGTTCTTCAAAATCAACATTGGTACAATTAATACCAAGATTGTATGATGTTACTGAGGGAGAAGTTAAAGTTGGGGGTATTGATGTAAGAAATTATAATATAAAAACATTGAGGGACAATGTTGCCTTTGTTCTTCAGAAAAATGTGCTTTTCTCAGGAACTATAAGGGAAAATATGAAGTGGGGAAATGAAAAAGCCACAGATGAGCAGATAATAAATGCATTAAAGCAATCTCAAAGCTGGGAATTTGTTTCAAAATATGAAGACGGATTAGGGCATAAGGTTGAACAAGGAGGAGACAATTTTTCAGGCGGTCAAAAACAAAGATTGACCATTGCAAGGGCACTATTAAAAGCTCCTAAAATAATAATACTTGATGACTCCACAAGTGCTGTCGATGTAGCGACAGATGTCAAAATCCAGCGTGAATTTAAAAATGAACTTGGTAGCGTGACAACAATTATTATAGCTCAGCGAATTTCATCCATACAGCATGCTGATAGAATTTTGGTAATGAATGAAGGTAAGATTGAATCCATAGGTAAACATGATGAATTAATGGAGGCTTCACCAATATATAGAGAAATTTATGAATCTCAACAGAAAGGGGTGATGGGGCAATGAGAGCGATGAGAAGTTCATCGGGTAAAACTTCAGGCAAACTCAGACCTAATGACCCCAAAAAAACTTTAATAAGATTGTTTAGTTATTTTAAATACAATAAAGCAATGTTTTTTATGGGAATCTTCTTTATTATACTTGGTTCTGTGGCCGAAATAGCCATAAACGGCATGTTAAGTCCTGTGATAGACACCTTAGTCGGAGATTTTGTGATGGTAAAATTTCTAAAACTGCTTGCTGTTATGGTTTCATTGGTCATAGTGATTGCAATATCACAATATGTCGGGAATTTATCCATGGCTAAGTTAGCACAAAAAACCGTACATAAAATTCGTGAAGAAATGTTTTCAAAAATGGAGCAGCTTCCGGTTTCATATTTTGACAAACACACTCACGGTGACTTAATGTCAACATTTACAAATGATGTTGATATGCTTAATCAGTCATTGGAACAAAGTGCATCACAAGTTCTTATTTCTGTAATAACCGTTGTCGGTACCTTTATAATGATGATTATATTAAGCCCCTTGATGACCTTGGTTGTATTGGCTATGCTTGGTGTAATGTTTATAGCAATCAGAATTATCGGAAAAAAATCCTCAAGCAACTTCCGTTATCAGCAGGCAAGCTTGGCAGGCATGAATGGATATATAGAAGAAATGATGTCCGGGCAAAAGGTTGTAAAGGTATTTAACTATGAGGAGCGTGTTTTAGATATTTTTAATAAAAGAAATGAAGAGTTAAGAATTGCCGGTACGCGTGCTTCTGCATACGGTGTAATGATAATGCCTATTATGGGTAATTTATCATACGTGTTATATGCCATAATATCCATGCTTGGCGCTTACATGGTTATGATCAACCGTTTCAGCGTTGGAAATATCGCTTCATTTTTACAATATACAAGGACAGTTTCAAGACCCATAACAATGGTATCGAATCAACTTAACACATTATTTGCCGCTTTGGCAGGAGCTGAAAGGATATTCAAAATATTGGATGAAGTACCTGAAATAGATGCGGGAGATGTTAGATTACAAGATGATTGTGAAGGAAAGAATAATCTTTGCTGGATGGTATATGATGAAAATGGTGAAGTTGAAAATGTTCCTTTAAAAGGATATATAACATTTAGGGATGTTGATTTTGGTTATTCTCCTGATAAAAAGGTACTTAATAGTATAAATTTATATGCAAGGCCGGGTCAGAAAATTGCTTTTGTTGGTTCAACCGGTGCAGGCAAAACAACAATAACAAATTTGATTAACAGGTTTTATGAAATTAATGGCGGAACAATACTTTATGATGGCATTGATATAAAAAGGATTAATAAATTTGATTTGAGAAGCACCATGAGCATAGTGCTGCAGGATGTTCATTTGTTTGAAGGAACTGTTGCAGATAATATTCGATACGGTAGATTAGACGCTACTGATGAAGAAGTCATTACAGCTGCAAAACTTGCAAATGCACATTACTTTATAAAAAATCTACCTAATGGATATGATACTATGTTGACTGCTGATGGTCAAAATTTATCTCAAGGTGAAAGGCAGCTTCTTTCTATTGCAAGAGCTGCGGTTGCTGACCCAATAATACTGATATTGGATGAGGCAACCTCATCAGTTGATACAAGGACAGAAAAATTGATTTCTGAGGGCATGGATAAATTAATGGAGGGCAGAACCACTTTTGTAATCGCCCATAGATTGTCAACAGTTCGTGATTCTAACGCTATCATGGTTCTTGAACACGGTGAAATAATCGAAAGAGGCAACCATGAAGAATTAATGAAACAAAAGGGAAGATACTATGCACTCAATACGGGTGCTATAGAATTAGAGTAAAGAAAGCTGTCATTCTGAGTGGTAGCGAAGAATCGAATTTGTGTAGATGGCGATCCTTCACCTCGTTCAGGATGACATTAAAATCGGAATACAAGGAGAAAGCAAATGAGGATATTGCATACTTCAGACTGGCATTTGGGCAAGAACTTAGAAGGCATGAGCAGAATGGACGAGCAGGAAAGATTTTTAAATGACTTCATAGATATAGTTAAAGAAAATAACGTAGATATGGTAATTATCGCCGGGGATGTTTATGACAGCGCTAATCCACCTGCAAGAGCCGAAAAAATGTTTTATGATACATTAAAAAAGCTTTCTTTTAGTGGAGAAAGAATTACTTTGGTTATTGCAGGTAATCACGACAACCCTGAGCGACTGGTGGCAGCCGGGCCTCTTGCAAGGGACCACGGGATTATAATGATTGGCACACCAAAATCTTCAATAGAAACAGGACAGTATGGTAAACATTATGTGGTTGATGCGGGCGAAGGTTACATTGAAGTTGAAGTAAATGGAGAAAAGACAGTTATACTCACTGTTCCATATCCAAGCGAAAAAAGATTAAATGAAGTATTGTACGGTGCGATGGATGATGAAGAAGAAAGGGTAAAATCATATGGAGACAGGATAAAAGCATTGTTTTCTTTATTGAGCGATAAATACAGAGAAGACACTATTAACATCGCAGTATCGCATTTGTTTGCAATGGGAAGCGAAGAAGCCGGCTCAGAAAGAAATGCACAGCTTGGTGGAAGTTTCATAGTTGATGGCAGTTGCTTTCCGGAAAAGGCGCAATACATTGCATTGGGACATATACATAAACCTCAAATAGTGCCGGGAACCAACAAAAAAGCAAGGTATGCCGGTTCACCAATACATTACAACAAAAAAGAAGTAAGTTTTAAGAAAAAATGCTACATTGTGGACGTAGCAGCAGGAAAAGAATGCAATGTTGAAGAAATAGAATTTAAAGTATATAAACCTATTGAAATATGGAAATGTGAAAATATAGAAAAAGCAATAGAAATGTGCGAGGAAAATAAGGATAAGGATTGTTGGGTTTACCTTGAAATTACCACTGACAGATATTTAAGAGAAGATGAAATAAAAATAATAAAGGGACTAAAAAAAGATATTCTTGAAATAACACCAAGAGTTATGGGTGAAGATATTGAGGAAATCGACCTTAACAGCTTTTCAGATAAAACATTTGAAGAAATTTTTAGAGATTTTTATAAAAAGGAAAGAGCTGTTGAACCTGATGAGGAAATAGTAGACATGCTGTTATCTGTTTTAGTGGAGGAGGTAGATAAAGATGAAACCGATTAACCTAAAAATAAAGGGACTCAACAGTTTTATTGAATTGCAGGAAGTTAACTTTGAAAGATTAACTGAAAAAGGATTGTTTGGTATTTTCGGACCTACGGGAAGTGGCAAATCAACAATACTTGACGGTATCATTCTTGCTCTGTACGGCTCCGTACCAAGGGACAGCTCTAACTTTATGAATACAAACTGCGATACGTTGAATGTGAGCTTTGAATTTCAAATAACAGAAAAGGATGCAAAACGCTATAGGGTTGAAAGGGAATTTAAAAGAGATAAATCCGGAAGCATAAAAACTAAGTCAGCAAAGATTGTTGATATCACACAAGGCGAAATTATTTTAGAGGAAAGAGTCAGACAGGTTACAGACAAATGCAGGGAAATAATCGGATTAGAGGTTGATGATTTTACAAGGACTGTTGTTCTACCACAAGGTAATTTCAGTGAATTTTTAAAACTTCAAGGCAAAGAAAGAAGAGAAATGCTTGAGAGGTTATTTAATCTGCAAAAGTATGGGGATGAACTATCTAATAAACTTTCTTTAAGGATAGGAGTTGAAGTTAAAAAACTAAATATCTTAGAGGGAGAGTTAAAGGGATATGAGGATATAAGTGATGATATCCTTGAAAAGATAAATAGTTCTCTTAAAGAAGCAACTGAGCAAATAGAAAATCTGCACATAGAATTAATATTGAGTGAAAAAGCATACAATGAAGGCAAGGAAGTATGGGATATTCAAAATGAATTAATTTTAATTGATGAAAAAGAAAAAGCTCTAAAGGAAAAGGAAAATGAAATAAATGAGTTGAAAATAAGGATGGTTAAAGGCGAAAGTTCGCTAAAAATAAGACCATTTATTGAAGCTTATGAAAGCACTTTAAAACAAATTGATACAATAAATAAATTAATTAGTAATTTAAAAGATAAAGCTGTAATAATTAACAACAATAAAAATAAAATTGAAATATTATTTATTGCCGCTAAGAACAACAAGGATGTTAAGCTTCCTGAACTTAAAGTAAAGGAACAACGAATTCTTGATGCCATTGAGGAACAAAAAGTAATAAGTACTTTAAATGAAGAAAAAATGCAACTTGAAGATATTAAAAATAAAATAGAAACCAACATCAAAAATGCTAATGTTGCATTAGAAAAAAACGATGAAGATATTTTAAACTTAAATGACAACATAAAAAATAAAGAAAATAAAATTGAATTATTGAAAGTTCCCATTGAATTTAAAGAAAAAGTAAATAATGGATTATTGCTTATAAATATATATGAAAGTTTAATAAAGCAAACTGATAAGCTAAATAAAGAAATTGTTGAAATTAAAACAAATATAAATGAAGCGCAGAGTAAAAGTGATATTTATTCCAAAAAATTGAATGAAATTAGTGTTTTACTAAAAGAGCAAGAAGATTCATTTAAAGAAATAACTGATAATTGCCCGGGTGATCAAAATTCATTATTGAAGCTTAAAGAAAACTTAGACAATATAAAAAATAAGTGGGATAAAAATAAAGAATTTAATGAATTAATTTCTAAAGGTAAAAATAATGCTGAATTATTGATAGAAGAACTGAAAGATAAGGAATCTGATGCAGATTTACTTAAGAAAGAAGTAGTTCAAGCCAAGGATTTTATAAATAATCTTGAAAAACAAAACCTTGCTCATTCATTAAGACAAACATTAACAGAAGGGGAAATATGCCCTGTATGCGGCTCGAAGGAGCATCATTATGAAAATATAAAATCAGTGATATGTGATACCAATGTTGAAGAATTCAAAAAAGAATTAAAATTTAAAGAAGAAACACAAAATAGGTTAACAGCAGAAATTATTAAAATCCAAACTAATTTACAAAATGAAATTTATATAATAAATCAAAATGAAATAAAGTTAAATGAATTAGGTGAGGATTATAAAAAGGTAAGTTTAGATTTATTACAAAAGGAATTTTTAAAGCAGGTGGATGAAGTTAATAAATATAATGAAAAAAAATCCAACCTTGATAAAAGAATAAAGGTTCTGTCGGAAGAAAAAAACAATCTGATAGTACAATATAATAAACTTAACAGCTTTTTAGATCATAATAAAAATCAGTTAACAAAGATTATGGATGAACTAACTCTGAAAAATGAAGAAGCTAAGGAAAAGGAAAAAGATCTGAATAAAGTAAAAACAGAACTTGAAATAGATGATTTCTATAAGGCAAAGAAAGAAATTAATGATAAAGAAAATGAAAGAAGCTTGCTTGAAAAGGAATTAAAGAAACATAGAGACGATTTAAAATGTGAGCTTCAGGTAAGAGATGAATTAATAAATCAATTGGGCGAATTGAAAATTAAACAAAAAGAAAACATCATAACAATCAATGAAAAGAATAAGAGTATTGAAGAAAAGATAATTAATATAAAAAACAAAGCAGATGATACTGAGAATTTAGAACGTGCAAAAGATGAAATATTAAAAGCCATTAAAGAGATAGATGAAGAATACTTAAAACAAGAAAAAAGTAAAACTGAGATAGAAAAACAATTTAATAATTGCAACAATGAAATAATGTCAGCGCAAGGAAATCTGTTAAGTTTGAAGGAAAGATGCGAAAAGGATAATTTATCGCTTAAAAATGCTTTAGAGGAAGAGGGCTTTAAAGATATTGAAGAAGCTAAAATAAATCTTATCATAAAATCAGAAATAGAAAATTATAAAAAACAAATAGATGCTTATTTAAATTCATTAGAACAAATTAAAGGTGCATCTATAAATTTAAGGACTAAACTTAGTGGAAGAGCCATAACACAAGAGCAGTGGAATAGCGTTCAAAGTATTAAAAATCAAAAAGTTGAATTATTAGATAAAATAAAGGGTGAAAAAATAACTTTTGAAGCAGAATATAAAAAGGTAACAGAAAGTTTAATTTATAAAAAAGAGCTTCAGAAAAATAAAGACGATTTATCTCATAAATTAGGGCTTTTAAGAGATTTGGAAAAACTGTTCAGGGGCAAGAAATTCGTAGAATATGTGGCTGCAAATCAGCTTAAATATGTTTCAATAGAAGCGGGTAAAAGGTTAAGGGAAATAACCTGTGGAACATATGGTCTTGAGGTTGATTCGGACGGCAAGTTCCTAATTAGAGACTATAAAAACGGGGGAGCAGAGAGGGATGCATCGACACTTTCCGGAGGTGAAACTTTTGTTGCATCCTTGGCACTTGCGCTTGCTCTGTCTTCTCAAATTCAATTAAAGGGCACTGCACCTCTTGAACTGTTCTTTTTGGATGAAGGATTTGGTACACTTGATGACAATCTTTTAGAGATTGTTATGGACTCACTTGAAAAAATTCATCATAATAAATTATCTGTCGGTATAATAAGTCATGTTGAATCTATCAAAAACAGAGTACCTCTAAAGCTCATAGTAACCCCGGCAACATCAGGGTTGGGTGGAAGTAAAGTGAAAATTGAAATTAATTAGGACAGCTAAAAAATATTAGTATTTAGTCATATATATAGCTTATTAAATATATATTTATATAAGGACAATATTTTATATATGATTAGGGGGATGTTGATGAGAAGGTTAAAAACAAAGTTAACCAATAAGTTATCCGGTAAATTCTTTAAACCTTTTAACAAAGAAGAATTGATAAATAATATATTAACTATAGGATTATTTGTTTTTGTAATAATAACAACGTTTTGGCTAATAGACATAGTTTTCGGTTTGTTAAGCGATTCAATGAACTTTGCTGAAATTAAATATGTACTTTTATTGATAAGAGATTATGTAATATGGTTTGTTTTAGCTTTATTATACATATTGGCAGCAAGGAAAAAGCAATTCAACAATGAGTCAGTATACGGACTGACGGCACTTGGTTCAATTTACACCGGAATTAAACTGTACATGTCTCAGTTGGGTTCGTTTTGGCTGTTCCTTGTAGAGTGGGTTATAATAACAATAGCAATATTTAATATAGTTAGAATCATATTTAGACATCTTGCTAAACCGGTTGTTGAATAAATCAATAATAAAGCACTCAAAAAAAAAAGAGTGCTTTATTATGTTTAATGAATATTTATTTGGATATAAATATAAAAGAGGAGGGATGTTCATGAAAAGATTACTTGTTCCGGTGGATGGTTCTAATGCATCAATTTCAGCTGTAAAAAAAGCGATTGAGGTAGCAAAAAATAACAACTCTTATATAAAATTAATATCTGTTGTAAAATCATCTGAAATTAAAAAGAAGGAAAGAAATGAGAACTTATGGAGTGCAGTGGATGGCTCTATTATTAATGAAAGTGAAGATATAGAAAAGAAATTAGAAAGCAAGTATGTTGAAAGCTCTGAAAAGCTGTTGAGTCAAATTATTACGCGTCTTGATTTTAACGGCATAAAGGTAGAAAAAGAAGTATTGGTGGGCGAGCCATACTTAAAAATAGTGGAGCAAGCAAAAAACGGGAATTTTGATGTGATAATTATGGGAAGCAGGGGATTTTCAAAAATTAAAAGAATGTTCGTGGGTTCTGTAACTCAAAGGGTTATATCAGAAGCTCCATGTCCTGTTTTAGTTATTAGAAGTAATTTTGAACCATAATTTAATGGCGGGCAAAGCTCCTAATAAAAGTATTAAAAATCACCTTAAAATATAAGGTGATTTTTGAGAATATATAACTTGCTTGTATATTATTAAATTAACATATTGAAATATATGGAATAATATGTTACAATATTACAACTATACTAATGTTGGATAAGTGAGGAAAAGGTAATGGCAAAAGATGCAATACCGGTTAAGCAAACGTATGCTCAAGATAAAAAATATAAGTTTACTGAAAATTCATTCAAAAACTTATTTGCAGATTTGCCAATTGGTTATGCATTTTTTGAAATTATTTATGATAGCGAAGAAGTGCCATATGATTTTAAATTTATAGAAGTAAATTTAATTTTTGAGGAAAACACCGGATTTAAATCAAAAGAATTAATTGGGAAAAACATATCTGCTTTTTTAGGATATATAGATAATAAAAAAGCTGAGCGACTATTTCATTATATAATGAGGGCAATATGTAAAGGTAAGCAGCAGGAGTTTGAAATTAATAACAACCACATTAATAGGTGGTATAGGGTATATTTAAATTCACCTAATAGAAGTTTATTAGTAATGTATTTAATTGATATTACAAAAGAAAAACTTCATATGATGGAGTTAGACAGTGCAAGAAGAAGAATGGAAAATATCATTGAGGCAACAAATGTAGGAACATGGGAACTGAATATACAGACAGGTGAACGTATTTACAATGAGCGATGGGCAGGAATTTTAGGATATACCCTTCAGGAGCTATCTCCAATTACTTCAGACACATGGAAAAGATTAGTTCATCCTGATGATTTAGCTGAAGAACTTGCCAAGGATATAAAGCTTTATAATAAGGAAATAGAGTGTTATGATGATGAATATCGCATGAAGCATAAAGATGGTCACTGGGTTTGGATTCAAGATAGCGGTAAGGTTATATCCTGGACTGAGGATGGGAATCCTTTATTACTTAGCGGAACCCATACGGATATAACAGCAAAAAGAAATAAACAAGATGAAGTTCTTTATTTAAGTTATCGTGATCAGCTTACGGGACTTTATAACAGAAGATATTTTGATGAAAACATTAAAGAAATTGATGCAGAAAAAAACCTTCCTCTATCGGTTATACTTGCTGATGTAAATGGTTTAAAACTTACAAATGATTCATTTGGTCATTCTGTTGGGGATGAACTATTAATAAAAGCCGCAGAAGTAATTAGATTGGGATGCAAAAAAGTTGATACAATCATACGTATCGGAGGAGATGAATTTTTATTAATTTTACCTAAGCAAGATTCTAAGCAGGCGGTTGATACTATTAAAAGAATAAACTCACTGGCAAATAAAGAAAAGGTCTGCGGAGTTGATGTTTCAATTTCATTTGGGTATAAAACAAAAATAAAAATCGACGAAAAATTTAATGATATATTCAAATGTGCTGAAGCAAACATGTACAGACACAAGCTTTACGAAAGCTCCTGCATAAGAAATAAAACTATTGGAATTATAATGAATACATTGTATGAAAAAAGCAACAGGGAAATGCTGCATTCTAAAAGAGTCGGTGAAATTTGTGGAAAAATTGCACATGAACTGAATTTTGACAAGGATAAAATTAATCAAATTAAATTAGCAGGAATTATGCATGACATAGGCAAAATAGGAATTGATGAAAATATTCTAAACAAACCTCATAGGTTAAAACTTGAAGAATATAAAGAGTTAAAAAGACATCCTGAAATTGGTTATAGAATGCTTAGTACTTCTAATGAATTCTCGGAAATTGCGGAATATATACTTAAGCATCATGAAAGATGGGATGGCAAGGGCTATCCGGGCGGTTTCAAGGGTGAAGAAATATCAGTTCAGGCAAGAATTATTGCAATCGCTGAAGCCTATGATGATATGATTCACGGTTTGCCATATAAAAAAAACATGAGCATTGATGAGGCAATAGCTGAATTGAAAAATTGCTCAGGTACGCAATTTGATCCTAACATTGTTGAAATATTTGCCAACTTAATATCAAATCATTAAATGAGGGAGGAGTAATCCTCCCTTAATCAATGTCATTCTGAGAGCGTAGTCCTAAGAATCTCTTTTAAGAAAATGTATTCGTTGGCTTAGAAATATTGGTAAGAGCTTGTTCTGCATTGTCCTGCAAATTCGGCTCTACTGATATATCTCCTAAGGATACCATGCCTACTAAGCTGTTATTGTCTACAACAGGCAATCTTCTTATTTGTTTTTGTCCCATAATTTTTGCAGCATCGTGTACATCCATATCCGGATTTCCTGTGATTGGGTTTTGTGTCATTACTTCATTTACTGTCTGTTGGGTTGTTTTACCGCTTGCCACGCTCCTTATTGCAATATCTCTATCTGTAACAATACCAACAACGCTGTTGTTTTTGCAAACCGGTACAGAGCCAATATTATGCTGTTTCATAAGCTGAGCAACTTTTTCAATAGAATCATTCGAGTTTACTTTTGCAATATCTACTGACATTATATCTTTTAATTTCAAAATAATCACCTCCAAAAATATGTTTCCCACAGTAATTTTTTTTATTAAAGAAAGCAAATTTTTGAAATAAAAAGAGACCATTTATTATTAAACGGTCTAAACTATCTTATATAAGGTGCTGTACCGCCGTATCTTTGCTGCCTATATATGTCGACTATCGTATTCCATGTTTGTTCGTCTACTATTCCGGTTGGTTTTAATCCTTGCAGGTTTTGAAATGTTCTAACGGCATTTTGAGTATTTTCATCAAATGTTCCGCTTGGTTCGATATAGGGAATTGTCGGTATAATCAGTGAAATATACGATAACATTTCTTGAATAATAAAAACTCCCGGAGATTGATGTCCAAGCCCATAGGTTATACCGGTCCATCTTACTGTTGGGATATAAACTTCTTCTGGGGGAACAGACTTTAAAATGCCCAAAACAGCATTATACATTGCATTAATTGTTTCGTCATTTGCTATTCCTGTCTGAGGTAAATTCATTGTTTTTTGGAATTGTATAACAGCGTTTCTTGTTTGATTATCAAATATTCCTGTTATCTGTACTGGAGGGATTGTGCTATAAAAAGATGACAAAACATTTAAAGCAAATTGTAAAAGTTCAACACCGGGACGTACATCACCTTCTAAAAGTTGTCCGGTAGTTATACCATAAAGCTCATCTAACATTAATCCTTCTGCTGCTAATTCAGCTAATTTTGTAACCGCTGTATATATACGAATTATCCTGTACCATGTGCCCTCATCTATTTGGCCAGTTTGAGGCAATTGAAATATGTTTTGGAAACTTTTCACTGCAGCTTCTGTTGTTTCATCATAAAAACCGTCAATTTGTGTAATAGCGGGTATAGCCGGATAATTGCGTCTGATTCTGTTTAGATAACCCTGCATTTTCAGCACATTTAAACTTGAGTCACCTAATTTTAACGGTTCATCGGGATATGTGTTCTGAACATCAATTTGTGGTGCATTGGATATAATTTCAATATTTTCACCATAATAATATTTTAAAATTTCTTCAGGAGTGTAACCTGCATTTGCCAATTCTACAGTTCCCCATTGGAGTAAACCTTCGCATTGTGAGATTCTTCCATCACAAAACCTTGTATAAAGGGGGAAATTTTGCCCTGTTCTGGTTATATAATAATGAAAAGATTGATTTGCAATTTCAGCGATGTTGCTAAAGATACCTCTGTTAGGTACGTATGCCTGATCATAACGAGTATCGTTGGTAATATCAAAATCATAACCTCTTGTTTTGTACCATTCAGTATAAATTCTGTTTAATGCGACAGATGCTATGGCATGAATATTAGCGATAAGAGCATTTTTAGGCCAGGTAGGATACAGTTCGCTTGAAGCAACGTTTTTAATGTAATCAATGAACGGTACTGTTACATTTTCAGCATTATCATCCGGGGCACCTAAATGTACGGTTATATTCGTGGGTATTGAAATTATCGGTATACTTGGAGGAAGATTTATTTCTTGTAAAGTATGCATAATGTCATTTTTCTTTTTTGATTTAATGAACACCTTAAGTCCTCCTCTTTAAAAATATATCAATCTTTAATTATATAAATGGCATGTGTTGTTTATTAAGTTTAAAGTATTCCATGTTTCACGGTTTAATATACCTGTGACAGGCAGACCGCTTAATTGTTGAAATTGCTTAATTGCTTCTTCTGTTTTGTCATCAAAAATTCCTGTTAAAGGTACTTCAACATAGTTAACATATCTTTTCCTAAAATTATTTAAAACTATTTGCAAAATAAATATACAATTGTTTTGGTCTCCCTTTTTAAATTCTTTGACATTGTTCGGAAAACAAGCCACACAGCTTGGAATGTTGATACAATGCATACATTTTCGATGTTCATTAAGCAGACTATTCCAAGTATCTATATCAACCACACCTGTAACAGGCAGCGAAAATAATTTCTGAAACTCTACAATTGCATTCCGTGTTCTGTCATCATATACTCCCGTAGGGTATACTATTGGAATTTCCGGTTGCACCTGAGCTATGTCTATTAAATAAAGTTGAATTTCTAAAATAGGATTTTTAGTCATAAACCTATCTTTCATATTTACCTCCTGACTGTATTTTTTGAATTTTATTAATTAAATTTCTTGCAATATATGCTTATATTTATACATAAATCAGCCTCCGATATTATTACCCGGGAATTGACCTGTATTTCGAGTGTTTCCAAACCTTAATCTCCGATAAATCAATACGATTCTATCCCAAGTATATCTGTCGACTACGCCTGTTTCATTGATTCCAAAGTATTTTTGGAATGCTCTTACAGCTGCTTCGGTTCTTGGTCCGTAAATACCATCCGGTTCTGCAGGTGGTAATCCTTCTAAAACAGAAGCAATATAAGACAAATATTGTTGAATCAAATATACTCCAGGCCCCTGAGAACCTTGGCGGTAAACAATTCCCGGCCATAAAAGACTCGGAAGGGCTATTGCTGAAGGTGGCAATGTATTTAATATTCCTACAGCATTATTGTACATTGCGTTCCAAGTTGCTTCATCCACAATTCCTGTTACAGGCAATCTGAATGTTTTTTGGAATTCCATTATTGCACTTCTTGTTTGAGTATCAAGCATGCCGTTTATATCAACTGATGGAATTGTATTGTAATAGGCAGATAAAACATTAAGAAAATATTGTACTGTCTGAACTCTTGGAACTACTTCTTCTGAAGGGGTAGGAGTAAATTCCGGTAATTCACTTATTGGTATTCCACTTGAAGTTAATTCAGCTAAACTTGTTACAGCTGTATAAATTCTTCTGATTCGATACCACGTTGCCTTATCCACAACACCTGTGACAGGCAGATTAAAAATACTTTGAAATGTTCTTACTGCTGTCTGAGTTGATTCATCAAAGGTACCGGTAGGATTTGGTATTCTGGGCATGGAAGGATAATTGTTTGCAATAGTGTTCAATGAAATTTGCATGGATAATACATAAGGATTATTATCTCCTAATTTTAAAGTTCCCGGAAATGTTTCTATTACATCAACTAACGGGGTGTTAGTATTTATATTTATATTGCTGCCGTAATAACGTTGAAGAATTTCGTACGGCGTTAAATTTTGTTCTGCTAAATTGACAGTTCCCCATTGTGACATACCGGGGCATTGAACTATTCGGCCATCACAAAATTGAGCAAAAAGTGGCTCTAACTGCCCTTGTCTCACGATGTAACTATCAAATATTTGATCAACAATTTCAGAAATTCTATCAAAAACACCTCTGTTATTTACAAACGCCTGATCGTATTGGGTAGTATTGGTTATATCAAAGTTATAACCCTGTGCTCTATACCACTCTGTAAAAACTCTGTTTAAAGCAATTGAAATAATTGCATATATATTTGCTCTTAATGCACTTTCAGGCCATGTAGGATATAATTCACTTGAAGCAACATTTTTTACATAATCTATAAACGGTACAGTAACATTTTCTGCCGGTTGATCAGGGGCACCTAAATGAACAGTTATGGCACTTGGTATAACAACCTGTGTAAGACCCGGAACTTGTATACTCATTTTAAGCACCTCCTTCATTAGATAAATCTATTGGACTAGGAGGAATAACAAAAGTTTGTTCAGGTGTCTTGCCTGTAGTTCCTGCCGCAACCGGAATTAAATCAACATTAAATCTTGTTATAGTATCCGGAAAAACCCTTATATCTAACACATTTTGAGTATAATAGTTAAATGCCTGCACTCTTAAGTTATAGGTGCTAAAATAAAACTCTTTGCTTTCTAACGGGTTATCGGGATCATATACAACAGACGCAGTTATGTCAGGAATACGGCCGTTTAAATCTGTCACCTGATGAGATAACACTTGTTCATTTCCGTTTTCATCTAAGCTATAAATTGTTACTACTGCATCTTTAACAGGCAAAGCACGAGAAGCAGTATAAACTCCTACAGATATTTTTCCTGTGCTTGCTTCCGGAGTAACATCTTGAGTTGGTGCCTTTCCCGGAGCAGGAGGAGCTACCGGTATATCTCCTTGTGGAAGCTGGGTATTTAAAATTTTAAAAGGAAAAGAATTTAAATTCGATTCATGTAAAAAAAATATATTTTTATTTCGCAACTTAATAGTCCACCCCTCTACTTAAATTAATTGTAACCTTGTATTATCATATTATTTATTATATGCAGACAGTATGAATATGTTTAGTGCAAAAAAGTTAAAAAATCGGAGTTAGCTATGAACTGACCCCGATTTTTTTTAACTTTTTTCCTACATAAATTGCTAAAATAGCCTTTATCATGTCGCCAGGTATAAACATGAACATTCCCATGTTTAGAATTTGCATAATACTGAGACTTTTGTCAAGCATAATATTTAATATATAATACATGTAGGGGAGACCTATTGTATATAAAATAAAAGTACCTGCTAAAACCGCAATTGATAAATTTTTAGTTGTTTTTGACTCTGTTTCAGTAATTTTTCCGACAAAGTAAGCAACTGCAATGTATCCTATTAAAAATCCGAAGCTTGGCTTGAATATTATTTGTAATCCACCGATGAAGTTGGCGAAAATAGGTAGTCCAGCCAAACCTAACAGTAAGTATGCTATTTGGGAATACATTGCTTTTTTAGAACCTAAAATGATTCCTGATAATAGTACAAAAAACGATTGTAATGTAATAGGTACAGGTCCAACCGGTATGCTTATGAAAGCTCCTATTGCAGTCAATGCGGTAAACATACCAATTTTTGTGATATCTTTTGTACTCAATTTCATTGTTGTCATAAACTTCTCCTTCTTACGGTAATTTCTCCTGAATTTAAAATTTCTTTATGTCCGTTATCATGAAGAACAATCAAACCACCATTTTGATCAATATCCTGAGCATAACCTTCAAACCATTGATTATCCTTGTTATATCTTACTCTTTCACCTAAAATCATAGAACGTTCTTTATATATTTCAATAAATTTTCTGCTTGACAGATCGCCTAACATTGATAATACATTATTGATAATTTCAGCTGTAAGTTGATTTCTGATAAATTTATTTTCTTGCATGTTTAATATGGAACCGGCAACATTTTCTATATCCTTAGGAAATGATTCTGTTTTTACATTAAGTCCTATGCCAACAACCACACTGTTAATAGTTCCGCTTTCTATGTCTGTAACTGCTTCCGTTAAAATACCGCACACTTTTTTATCATTTAGATAAATATCATTAACCCACTTAATCTTAGTAATAAGACCTGTAATTTTTTCTATGGCAAGTGAAACACAAACAGCAGCAGCGGTGGTTATAAGTACAGAATCTGCCACGTTAAGATTAGGTTTTAATATAATACTCATATAAATGCCTGATTCGGGCGGAGAATAAAAATCCCTTCCCATTCGTCCTCTTCCTGCAAGTTGTTCTTCGGAAATTATTACAGTTCCGTGCACTGCATTGTTCATTATCATTAATTTAGCTTCCGTGTTTGTAGAATTTATGGACTTATATACAGTAATAGGTATTTCCTTGTATTGATCTTTAAGAAATACGCGAATGCCCTCTGACGAAAGCAAATCTGAAGAAACAGCTAATGAATAACCTTTATTGGATATTCCTTCAATTAAAAAACCATCTTCCTTTAAAGAATTTATCGCCTTCCAAACAGCAGTTCTTGAAACTCCAAGTATTTCTGCCAATTGTTGACCTGATATACTTTTACCTTTATTTTGTTCTAACATATTTAAGACATCACTTTTAACAGACATATATTCACCTCGATTTAATTATAAATATAATCAAAAAGATTGTCAACTAAATTTTAAATATGGTTAACAATATATTGAAGTTAAAAAAATATGGAACAAAAATTTATTTTATCAGTCTAATAATGTAATAATTTAATATTATTATAATACAAGGAGGTTAATATGAAAATAAAAAGAGTTTTAGTTATTGGCTTATTTTGTGCAGTTATTTCAACAAGCACAGTATTTGCCGTATCTCGTAACTTAAATATAAATGTAAATATAAAAACATATCTGAATAATGAATGGGTAGAATTAGAAGAGGAACCTTTCATTGAGAATAATCGCACCATGGTTCCGGTAGAATTTATAGAGAAGTTAGATACAAAGGTAGAAATTGATTTAATGACCGGTAACATTAGAATATATAAAGAAGATATTATAATAGAATTGAAAACAGGCAAAAATACTGCCATGATAACTAAAAATGATGGTGGTACGCTGATAGAACAAAAGGTAGATTTAGAAATACCTCCTAAGATTGTTGATTCTGTTTGTTTTGTACCACTCCGCTTTATTGCAGAAAATTTAGATTTTTATGTACAGTGGGATAACTGGCAACGTGCGGTTATAATTAAAGAGGAAGGTGATGTTATGACTGTTGAAAGACCCATAGAATTTGAAATAATAGACCGCGAAACTATATTAAATAATGAGCTTCTATTAAATCTTTACAATGAAAATTATATGTCAAAGGGATTATATGCGCTAATTGATGGTGAATGGATTTATGTTCTAATATCTGCAGGAGAAAAACCATCAGGTGGGTACAGTTTGTCAATAGACAGCATCACTGAG
Organism: uncultured Clostridia bacterium; assembly: GCA_964421845.1. Lineage (GTDB taxonomy): Bacteria > Bacillota > Clostridia > Tissierellales > Sedimentibacteraceae > Sedimentibacter. The sequence continues at coordinate 32,763 of CAYQYY010000003.1, read as the reverse complement.
GTAATTCCGGGTACGTCTTACATTCATGCTACATTGAAATCACCTGATAAAGACAGCATAGTTACACAGGCACTGACATTTCCTAATAAATTTATTAGATTTAACAAAAACGGTATTGTAAACATTCAATGGGATTTATCAGGAAATGAATTAGCTGATGAAATCGAAAGGAATGAAGTAATAAATTTAGTGCAAAATTTTGGTGAACAATTAAAGATGGTCTCGTTATTAGCTCCTGAAGATTTATTAAAGAAAAACATGGAAGAATATTATGGCGAATATGTAACTCCTAAGCTAATAGAAGATTGGCTTAATGATCCTGTGAAAGCGCCTGGCAAATTGACTTCCAGCCCATGGCCTGAAAGAATAGATGTTTTATCGGTAGAAAAATTGTCTGAAGGTGAATATGAAGTTACAGGAAATATAATTGAAATTACAAGTGAAGAAGTTGAAAAAGGAGGAATAGCAGCCAAACGATTAATAGAATTAACCATAAAAAAAACAGACGGAAAATGGCTGATAGATTCAGTAACTTTTGTGGACAGTTCTTTTTGATTGATCTTAAAAAACCGCAGGTGTAAGAGCCTGCGGTTATGTTTATCATAGCAAATTTATAAATAAATTTGTAAATTAAAATTGTTTTAGGTACAATTATTTTAATTGTACCTTAAAATTTATACTTGTCCTTCGAATAATATTATCATAGAGCAAATTTAAACTAATCAAATGAATAAAAAGGACAGGTGACTATTATGAAAGACAGTAAAAAAATGAAATTTGCATTAAAGGTAGGAAGCATAGCGACAGCTTTAGCTGTAACGGCCGTTACGGGATTCGCATACACTGCACCATCAACTTATGTAAGCTTAGATGTAAATCCTTCTATAGAATATTCGGTAAATGCATTTGACAGAGTAATTAGGGTGGTAGCTGTAAACGACGACGGTGAAAAAATAGTTAATGAACTTGATTTAAGAAATGATAAAATTGAAAAAGCTATTGAAAAAACGATTGAAAAGTTAAAACAAGAAGGATACATAACAAATGACGACTATTCAGGAATTGTAATAGCTGTTTCTAATAAAGATAAAGAAAAATCAGATGAATTATCAGAAAACTTAAAAGAAAAATTAAATGATAAAGATATAGACGAAACAGAAAAAGAAAAAGAAGGAGATATAGATAAAGAAGAGAAGGATGAAGTCAAAATAGAAGATGAAAAAAAATATGCTGATGAAGAAAAAAGCATAGAAATAATTGTAGAATCTGTTGGCAGGGAAAGAGTTGAAGAGGCAAAAAAATTAGGAGTTACTCCAGGTAAATTAAATCTTGTCCAAAAATTAATAATAAGCACATATGAATTTGATGAAATAGAAGAAGATGATTTACAGGAGCTTTTAAGTTTATCAGTAAAAGAAATCAATAAAATGAGAAATGAAAGCAAGAAGGAAGCAAAGCTTGGCAAAACTGATGTAAAAGAATTAAAAGATGAAGATTTAGAAGATAATGAAAATGATGATATAAATAAAGATGAAGATGAAGAAGAAAAAACAGAAAAAGAAAAATCAGAAAAAGTAAAAAATAACAATAAACCAGCAAAAGAAACCAAAGAAAAAACTAACGAAAATAAAGTAAAAAAGAATAATTAAATCAATCAAAAAGAAACGTTCCAAAATCGGGAGACGTTTCTTTTTGATTGATTTCCAATAAATTAGTCGTAATCCGATAATTCCTATGATATGATATGAAAGTGAAAGTTGTAATTTTTTTAACCATTAGATATAATAATATATTGAATAACATTGAGGTAAAGAATATTTATGAAAAATAAAAAGGTTGGAATCTTAATTGTTTTATTGGTCATTGGCATAATTGTTATTAATAAAGCAGATAAAAGGTTAAGATATGAAATTGGATTAATTGATTATTATAAATACAATTCTCCGTTAACTGAAAAAGAAAATGATATAGTTAGGGAAAAAGATTTTCTGGCCGGCATTTACAATTATCCTCCTTTAACCTATACAAATGAATTCAGCAATTACAATACTGGTATTATAGTGGACTATTTGTCTCAGTTAGCCATTGAAATTGGAAGTAATATTCATCTAAAGGCAGGAAAAAGTGATAAACTTTTAGATGCTCAGCAAAGGGGTGAAATTGACATAATAGTTGTTGAAAATATTCGCGATGAAAAAAAGATGAATAATCTTAATGCAACTCAGCCTCTTTGTGTAGTTAAATCGAAGATATTAGTAAAAAAGGATTCTCAAATAGAGACAATATGGGACCTTAACAACAAGACATTGGTAACATTGCAAAGATATAATATAGATAATCGCATAAACAAGTTTTTTGAAGGTATAAATGTTAAGATAATAGAGGTGGACAATATATACCAGTGCTTTGCTTTGTTAAATAACTGTGATGCATGCGGTTTTGTCGGTGATGATATGGAAGCCGCGCATTTTCTTAATGTTACAAATAAGAGTTCAAATTTTAAGTTTTTAAGACCTACTCTCTATGAAAAGGAAATAAGTTTGGCTGTAAGAAATGAGAACGATGATTTGTTAAATATTTTGAATAAAGGGATACTGCAACTGAAGAAAAAGAATTTGATAGTGCAAACTCAATATAAATGGCTAGGAAATTTTGATACCGATGGTATAGATTTAAAAACTATTGAAGTAGCATATAAAGTTTTAATAGTGGGTATATTTATTATTGGTGGTTTTTCAAGCTGGAATTATATTATTACTCAAAAAGTAAATAAAAGGACCAGAGAGCTTTTTGAAAGTAAGGAGGAATTACGTCTTATAATTGACACAATGCAAAGCGGTATTATGGTTATTGATAACAATTCGGTAATATTAGAATGCAATAATTCAATGGCTGAACTCATGAATATACCAAAGGAAAATTTAATCGGATTTCATTGCTATGATATTAAAGCATTAGAGCCTTTTGTCAACAAGGACAATATGAATACAGTACTGAATATTGGTAACAGCTATTATTATGCTACTTCTCAAAAAGTAACAAATAATAAGAGTATGGTTATCATAGAGGATTACACTGAAAAATATTTGAAAGAAAAAAGAGAAAGGCAAGAATCTAAAATGATAGCGGTTGGACAGTTATCTGCCGGGCTTGCTCATGAAATAAGAAATCCTTTAGGACTAATAAAGAGCTATACTTATATTATTGAGAAACATCACATTAATGAAATATGCAATTATGCCGTATCGGTTATAAATGATTCAATAAACAGAATAAATAAATTAATAGAAAATCTATTAAGGTTTTCAAAGCTTTCAAATGATGAGGCTCAATTAGTAGTTATTAAAGATTTTGTAGATTCAATAATTAGTGTGGAAAAAGAAAACGCAGTACAAAAAGGAATAAATCTCAATCGAACTTTTACAGGGAGATATGATAGACCGATTTTATTAAACAATGAAGTGTTAAGAATGGTGTTAGTGAACTTAATAAATAACGCCATTGACTCGTTTAGCGGTATAGAGAAGGAAGATAAAAATATTAACATAAATATTAGTGTGGAAGAGGAATGCCTATACATTGGAATTGCTGATAATGGGTGTGGCATAGAAAAGACAGTGATTGATAATATTTTTGACCCTTTTTATTCTACGAAGGAAAATGGGACAGGTTTGGGATTATATATAATAAGTACTGAAATAGCTAATAATGGCGGAAAAATATCAGTTGAAAGCAATCCTAATGAAGGGACAACTTTTGAAATAATTTTACCAATAATGGAGTGATTATATGAATGAAAGAATAGGTTACAAAATATTAATAGTTGATGATGAAATCGAATATCAGAAGGTTCTTAAATTGATATTATCGGATGTGGGGTACAATATCGCGAGTTGCTCAAATGGTATCGAAGCCCTTGATTATATTAATAATAATATTGTGGATCTTGTGCTCACTGACCTAAAGATGCCGATTATGGATGGGGTTGAACTGATAAAAAAAATTAAGGAAAAATATGATTATATCGATATAATAGTTATGACAGCATTTGGGAGTATCGAAAGTGCTGTGGATTCAATTAAGTATGGGGCCATAGATTATTTTACCAAAAGCAGCGATATGGATGAGTTAGTGATGAAAATTGACAGATTGGCAAAAATACAGAGATTGGAGCGCAAAAGTTCAATTTTACTGAAAAACCAAAATAGTAAGGAATTGTTTATTGAATCAAAAAATAAGGAATATTTAAATCTTTTAGAAATATGCAAAAGAGTTGCGGATACGGGGATTAATATTTTGCTCTTAGGAGAGTCAGGGGTAGGTAAAGAAGTATTTGCAAATTATATTCACAGGTTGAGTATAAGAAAATCAGAGCCGTTTGTTGCCATTAATTGTCAGGTGTTTCCTGAAGGTGTTATAGATTCTGAGTTGTTTGGACATGAAAAAGGTTCATTTACCGGGGCTATTGAAACAAGGTTAGGAAAATTTGAACAAGCCAATTTAGGAACATTATTTTTGGATGAAATCGGTGATTTGCCGATATCAACTCAAGGTAAACTGCTTCGTGCCATTGAAAGCAAAAAAATAGAAAGATTGGGAAGTAACAAATCCATAGATTTAGATGTTAGATTTATTTCTGCAACTAATAAGGATCTTAATGAGAAAATATTGGAAGGAAGTTTCAGAGAAGATTTATTATACAGAATTAATACATTAGCAATAAATATACCGCCACTAAGAGAAAGAAGGGAAGATTTGCCCGCTTTTATAAATTTTTTTATAAAAAAAATAGAAATGGATCAAAAGAAAAAGATCAATAAAATCGATGATGATGTTATGTATTTTTTATTGAACTATGATTATCCGGGAAATGTCAGAGAGCTAAAAAATATAATAGAAAGAATGATTGCCTTAAGTAAGGATGGTAGAATTACAGTAAATGAATTGTTTATGCCCATAGTTACTAAGGATAAAGCGATATTAACCAATAATAATTATGGAAGATCATTAAAAGATGCAAGATATGATTTTGAAAGGAACTATATATATGAAGTTTTGAAAAGCAATAAAGGAAATGTGGCAAAGACATCGGATGAACTAAAAATAAGCACTAGACAATTATGGAATAAAATAAGTGAATATAGTATTGATTTAGAGGAAATACGTAATTAATACGAAATAGCGTGAAATAAATGTCATTCAAAAAAAAATTAGAGTGAAAAAAATTTCACGCTAATTTTTTTTGAATGAAAAAGCTATAATGTAATAAGTAAGAAAAATGAACAAATTGATATTAAATTAACAAGTTAATTCTATTGGCATGGTAATTGCTAATATAATATTAGGAATATTAAAAAACATTTAGAAAGGAAAAAGAAAAAATGAAAAAGGTAAAAATTTTAGCAATTTTATTGTCTTTAGTTATGATCATGAGCTTTACTTCAGGATGTTCTAATAAAGACACAACAGCGCCAAATGATGGACCAATTGTAATTAAAATCGGACATACGGATTCATCACAAAGATCTACAAATGTTTGGAGTGTAAAATTAGGAGAATTATTAGAGAAAGAGGCACCGGGTAAATTTAAGGTAGAAGTATATTCAGATGGACAGTTGGGAGATACACCTGATTTGGTTTCAGGAATAAAAATCGGAACTGTAACAATGATGTTTGACTTATCGTCAGTAGTTACTTCTGCAGCAGGTCCTAATGCAACATGTATAGATTTGCCGTATCTGTATCCTTCATTTGAAGCTTGGGAAAAAGGAACATTTGAAAATGGCGGTTTAGAGTTATTCAATGAGACATTGAAAGATTCCGGCTACTACTGTATCGATATGTACTATAACGGTATGAGACAAGTTATAAGCAGAGATAAAATTTACAAAAACAATGGGGATTTAAAGGGGCAAAAAGTCCGTATTGCACAAAACGATTTGAATATTGAAATATGGAAAGCTATGGGAGCTAATCCAACACCTATGGCATGGGGTGAAGTTATAACTTCATTATCTCAAGGACAAATCAATGCGTTAGACCATTCATTAGGGGTGTTCAATGACTTTAGTTTACATGAGATTGCTCCGTATGTAACATTGACAAATCATGCAAGTTCTCCTTTCCCGATAATTTGTTCAAGAGAATGGATTGAATCTTTGAATCCGGCAGACAGGGAAGTTTTAGAAAGATGCGTTAAAGAAGTTGCTAAAGGGCAAAGAGCAGAAGAATATGCAAAAGAACAAGAATATTTAAAGAGATTTAAGAATGAGGGAGCAGAAGTATATGAGCTTACTGCTGATGAAATAAAGGCATTTGAAGAAGCTGTGAAACCTGTTTATGATTATCAGCGTAAAATCGTTGGTGATGAAATGATTGAAAAGTGGTTAAAAACACGTCCGTAACATAATTGTGATATTATTCAAGCATGGTTTCCATGCTTGAATAACAATTTTAGATCTAAAATTATGAAAGGAGAACAATGTGAAAAAAAACATTATAAAGGTTTTAGATAGAGTTGAAGAAACTGTTCTTGTTGCAATGTTTGTAGCCATGGTAGGTATAATATTTTTCCAAGTTATCATGCGATATGTATTTAACAATTCATTGTCTTGGTCAGAAGAATTAGGTAAATTTTTATTCGTGTGGATTTCATGGTTAGGAATTAGCATTGGACATAAGAGGAAGGAACATATAAAAATTACTTTAGTAGTGGATAAATTACCACATAAGTTGAAGATGATATGTGAAGCAATTTCAGAACTCATATTAATAATTATTTGTGGTATCACCATGTACTACGGGGTGATAATGATAGATATTCAAAAAAACATACCTTATGCAGGTATTAAAATTAGCACATCATGGGGATATTTATCTCTTGTATTGGGATGCGGAATATTTATTATAAGGGCGGCTGTTTATTTTATTCAAGCAATACAGTCAATTAATAAGAAAGATATTATTATATAGGAGGGATCTATAATGGCAGTACCTGCGTTATTTATAGCATTATTTTTATTGTTATTAATCGGGGTCCCGGTTGGGTTTGCAATAGGCGGAGCCTCTATGTTTTCTATGGCGGCTTATTCGGATTTAAACATGGCAATAAATGCTCAGTATTCTTATAGCGGAATATTCTCATTTACGGTAATGGCTATACCATTTTTTATGTTGGCCGGACTTATTATGTCAACAGGAGGAATAGCTAAAAAGATTGTAAATTTTGCATCCACATTAATAAGTTTTGTTAATGGTGCAATTGCCAGTGTAGCCGTAATATCATGCATGTTCTTTGGTGCATTGTCAGGTTCCGGAATGGCAACCACTTCAGCAATAGGCGGCATGATGATTCCTGAGATGAAAAAAAAGGGCTATGACCCCGCTTATGCAGCAACAATAGTTTGTTTTGGAGGTATAGTGGGACCAATTATTCCTCCAAGTTTATCATTTGTACTTTATGGTGCTACAACAGGAGTTTCTATACCACAGTTGTTCTTAGCCGGTGTGTTACCGGGGATATTACTGGGGGTATTGTTTTTAATTGCAAATATTGTGATATGTACAATTAAGGGAGTAGATTTAAAATCTCAAAGGGAAGATGAAAAGGTAACTATAAAAGAGGCATTAAAATATAGATTTTTAGAAATTTTTAAAAGTTTTAAAGACGGATTTTGGGCTTTATTATCGCCTGTTATTATTTTGGGAGGGATTTATTCAGGTATTTTCACTCCAACGGAAGCTGCTTGTATATCGGTAGTATACTCTATTATAATAAGTTTATTTGTATATAAAGACCTTACATGGGAAGGACTAAAAAATGTATTTTTGGATACAGCGGTGTTAAATGGAATTACTTCATTCTTATTAGGATATTCTACAGTGTTTTCAACGTTTATGACATATGAAAAAGTTCCTCAAATGATAACTGATTTCTTAACAACTGTATCTACCAATCCTTCAATAGTTTTGTTATTTATAAATTTAATTTTACTGGTTGTAGGACTGTTTCTTGATACTGTACCGGCTATTATTGTTATGGCACCAATGTTAATGCCTACAATAAGAAATCTCGGAATTAACCCTGTGCACTTTGGGGTGGTAATGGCTGTAAACTTGGCAATTGGCTTGTGTACCCCTCCCTATGGTTGCAATTTATTTGTAGGGGCTGCAGTGGCTAAGATAAAAATGGAGAAGATGTTTCCTTATGTCTTGCCTTTGTTCTTAGTCGCATTAACAGGATTAATAATAATAACATATGTACCATGGCTTTCGCTTGTATTTATTAATTAGATTACTATTAGTATAAAAACAATCCTAAGAACAATAGCTTTTTGGGATTGTTTTTTTATTGAAAAAATTTTATTCTGACGATTTTAATAATGATTTCCAATAAAATTACAAATATGCTTTCTATAAAACAGGAAAAAGTGATATAATATTCAATAAGGGCTTTACCTGTGAGTGAAGCTCGCCGCCTATAGGTGCTGGGGACATTTATATAGAAGTTATTATGTTGCTGAGCGTTATATTGACATTGATTATTGGGGGTGCTGTCTTGAATAATACTAACTTAAAACCAATACAACGAAGTAAATTGCGATTAATGCTTGGAAAAACTTACTATTCATTATTACGATATGGTTTATGGTATTTAGGGAAATTGAAATTTTCTATAAATAAATCCCATAAACAATTAGAGTATATATATTTTTCTCACAAAACTCCGCTATTAAGAGAGTTAAAAGATGTTGATATGCAATATCAGTACAATAAAATTACAAATCTTAAACTTGCTGTCGAAAAAATTGACAGCATAGTAATAAAACCCGGTGAAACCTTCAGCTATTGGAAGACAATCGGCAAACCTACCGCTCAAAAAGGATATGTACCAGGCATGGTTTTATATTGCGGTTCTTATATTTACGGCATAGGTGGCGGTTTATGTCAGCTGTCTAATTTATTGTACTGGATGACTCTTCATACACCGTTAACCGTTGTTGAAAGATATCGTCATTCTTTCGATGTATTTCCCGATTCTAATCGCACTCAGCCATTTGGAAGCGGTGCTACCTGTGTGTATCCCTACAGGGATTTAATGATAAGAAATGATACCGATGAGGATTTTCAGCTTTGTATTAAGGTAGGAAAGACTGAGTTGGAAGGTTGCTGGCTTTCTTGTTTTCCTCCCCAATATAAGTACGAAATAATAGAAAAAAAACATATGTTTCAAAGTGAATACTGGGGTGGCTTCAGCAGACACAATGAACTTTATCGAAGGAAATACACTATGGATGGAGTTTTCATTGAAGAAGAATATGTTACGGAAAACCATGCATTAATGATGTATGCACCATTTTTATCAGAATAAGAGCACTAAGGATGGAACTGTGGAGGTCAGCTATCAGAATTCAGAAAAAGCTAAGATTTAGGGTGGATTAAGTATTATGAAAAATATAAAATTTAGGAATTTAATATTTGGACTTTTAGTCATTTTAATTATTTGGTTTATAGTTCATTCTGTGATTGTAACAATAGATGGTTTAAATGATGAATTAAAGAAAACAGATGTAGCAGTGGTATTAGGTAACAAGGTTGAACTTAACGGTAGGCCTTCAAAGAGGTTACAAGGCAGATTGGATAGGGCAGTTGAACTATATGAGGAAAATTATTTTAATGATATAATAGTAAGCGGTGGATTTGGAAAAGAAGGTTACGACGAAGCTGTTGTAATGAAGGACTATTTAATCGAAAAAGGAGTTCCTGAAGGTAAAATTATATTAGACAGTGACGGATATAATTCTTTGATGACTGCTCAGAACACAAAATTAATAATGAAAGAAATGAATTTTAACAGTATTACAATTATAACTCAGTTTTACCATATATTTAGAACAAAATCAGCATTTAAAAATGTAGGTATTGAAAATATTTATTCGACTCATTCAAACTATTATGAATGGAGAGATTTATATTCTTTATTTAGAGAATTTTTTGCATATTACAAGTATCTTTTAATAAGCTAAAAAACATATAAGGGAGTGATATAATGTCATTAGGATTAGTTAAACCCACGAAACTTAACAAAGGTGATAAGGTTGCAACGGTTAGCTTATCATGGGGCGGCGCAGGTGATGATGAAATATTATGGAGATATGAGCAGGGGAAAGAACGTCTGCAGAATTTGTTCGGTCTTGAAGTAGTGGAAATGCCTAATACTCTTAAAGGGTCTGAATTTATATATGATAATCCTAAAAAGAGAGCCGAAGATTTAATGATGGCTTTTGCCGATAAATCTATAAAGGGGATATTTTCTTGTATAGGTGGAACTGAAAGTATACGAATGCTTCCATATATTGATTTTGAAATAATTAGAAATAATCCTAAAATATTTATAGGTTATTCAGATACAACTACTACACATCTTATATGCTTAAAAGCAGGATTATCATCATTTTATGGAGCATCAATACTTAATGAATTTGCCGAAAACATAGAAATGCATGATTACACTGTAAAATATGTTAACAAAGTGTTATTTAGCAATGAACCCATCGGCAAAATAGAAAGTTCGCCATATTGGACAAGTGAATATTTACCTTGGCTATTAGAAAATAAAAATATAAAAAGAAAGCTTTTAGATAATTCCGAATATGAATTGATACAAGGAAAGCATATTGTTCAAGGCAGATTAATAGGTGGCTGTATTGAAGTCTTGGAAATGGCGAAACAAACTAAGCTGTGGCCAGATGACAAGGTATGGGATGGCGCAATTTTATTTTTGGAAACTTCTGAGGATATGCCGGAACCTTCATATGTTGAATATTGGCTAAGAAACTATGGAACGCAAGGAATTTTAAACAAAATAAACGGAATCATTTGGGGAAAGCCATACAACAATAAATATTATGAAGAATATAAAAATGTAATAGAAAAGATATTAAAGGAGTTAAATCTAATTGATTTGCCAGTATTATACAATATGCCTTTCGGACATACAAGTCCTATGACGGTATTACCGTATGGGGCATTAGCAGAACTAAACTGCGAAGAAAAGAGCTTTTCTATTTTAGAAAGCGGAGTAATATAACTAAATATATTAAGCGGATAAAGAAAGGTTGTGATTAAGATTTATAAGTACATTTATATAAGAGCTATAGGTGCAGGAGCAATTTTTAGTCAACCTAATCATAAGGAATTAATTGATCAATACAGCAAAGAAGGTTGGAGATTTGTAACTGTAATACCAGCTGCAATTAATGGTCATGGAGTTATTAAGGAGATTGATTTGGTTTTTGAAAAAGAAGTGTAACTCAATTCTAAGTAGTATAAAAATAAAAAAGGGGATGTAAAAATGGCAATTTATAAAAACCAAGTAAATTTAAAAAACGGGATGGATTTATTATTTAGAAATGCAGAAGAATCGGATGCTGAAAAAATGATTGTATATCTTAATGCTGTGGGCGGTGAAAGTGATAATCTGTTATTTGGAAAGGATGGTTTTCACTTAACATTGGATCAGGAGAGAGTATACCTTAAAAATGCGAAAGAAGATCCTAATATGTTGATGTTATTAGGGTTTATTGGAGATAATATAGTAAGCGTAGCACATATCGCAAGTTCAACAAGAGCAAGAATAGCCCATTATAGTGATTTGGCAATATCAGTTAAGAAAGAATACTGGCATATGGGTATAGGAAGCGCTGCAATGAATGAGATTATTTTATATGCAAAAAACAAAGGAACTTTAAAAACCATAAGTTTAGGTGTAAGAGATGTTAATCACAATGCAATTAAGCTGTATGAAAAGTTTGGCTTTGTAAAGGTAGGAGTACATAAAAATTATTTTAATATTGACGGAAATTATTACGATGAAATTTTAATGGATTTATACTTATAACTAATTTAAGATGTACTCCGCCCCTATAAGCGGCGGAGTGAATAATGGGCAAAGCCCTATCGAATAAAATAAATTACATATTGGGGGAAGTATGGCAGAAGTTTTAAGATTGGAACATGTAAGTAAGAGTTTTGGACAGAAGGAAGTTTTAAAAGACATTAATTTTAGTGTTAACAGCGGTGAAATTATCGGATACATTGGCTCTAACGGTGCAGGTAAAAGTACAACCATAAAAATTATTCTTGGGCTTATCGATGAATATGACGGAGATGTTTATGTCTTCGGTGAAAAAATAAAGGGAATGATTGATTACAAAAAAAGAATCGGCTACGTACCGGAAGTATCTGACATGTATGATAATTTAACAGCATATGAATACATAAGTTTTATCGGTATGCTTTACGGTATTGATACTGAGAAAGCTATATCGAAGGCAAAAGAAATGATGGATGTTTTCGGTATCAGTGAAGCTATTTATGGAAGAATACATACATATTCAAAGGGTATGAGACAAAAACTTTCTTTAATTACGAGTATGCTTCATAATCCTGATATCTTATTTTTGGATGAACCATTAGGTGGTATAGATGCTAACAGCGTCCTTGTTTTTAAAGAAATAATGCAAGGCTTAAAAAACGTGGGAAAGACAATATTTTACTCTTCTCACATATTAGAGGTTGTAGAAAAATTAAGTGACAGAATTTTACTTCTAAATGCAGGTGAAATAGTTATGGACGGAACTATGGAAGATATTAGGGAAAAACAATCTGATTCGACCTTGGAAACGATATTTAATGAAGTTACGGGATTTCATGACCACACTGAGCTTGCAGACAGGTTTATAACAGCGTTTATGAGTTAGGGGTACGGTTATGGATAATTTTTTATCATTAAAAATACTTGATAAATTTCAAGGGGTGCTTAAAAAATTCGGCATAGATTATAGAATGTTGCGAATTATTTTAAAAACTAAATTAATTTTAGACTCAAGAGCTGCACCTGTTATATCAAACCAAAACAAAAAGAGTGAATCCGAAAATACATCCTTTATGAAAAGGTATCTGCTCCACTTGATTTTTGGTGGATTGTTAGCGGTTTTTATTTATTTTATTAAGGATGAAATGATCCGCATGATTTATTTTTCCGGAGCTTTCTTTTTTATGACATCAATGTATCTCATTTCAGATTTTTCCTTTGTATTATTAGACACTAAGGATAAAAAAATATTGTTGCCCAAGCCAATAGATAGTAAGGTTATTTCACTATCAAAGGTATTGCATATATTGATTTACATGTTTCGCCTTAATTTGTTTTTAGCCGGTCCATCCTTGTTAGCAATTGTCAGATTAAACGGTTTTGTTGCTGTTCCTATATTTGTTTTAGAAATTTTATTAATGGATTTATTAATTTTTTTAGTAACAGCTTTTATTTATTTATTAATACTAAGGTTTTTTGATGGAGAGCTGTTAAGAAACATTATTAATTTAATACAGATATTGCTTACGATTTTAGTAACCGTAGGTTATCAAATAGCAGTAAGAATGATTGATTTTACTGAGCTTCAGAATATTACTTATAATTTTAAACCCCATAATTATTTTAATCCCATACTATGGTTCGGTGCACCATTCGAAATTGTATTTAACGGTGGAAAAGAATTATATTTATATATATTTACTTTGCTTTCAATTGTAGTTCCAATAGTCTGCTTCATAATATACTTAAGCTTAAGCAATAAAATGGAGTCCCTTTTATTAAAATTAGAAGGCGGAGGCAAGGAAAGACATGTAAAACACAGAATAGAATTTTTTATCGGGAAACTTCTTAACAGAAATGGTATTAAGAGACAATCCTATCACTTCGCATGTGCAGTTCTAAGAAGCGACCGAAGTTTAAAGTTAAAAATATTTCCCGCCTTATCGGTTGGGGTTTTATTTCCCATCTTAATGATATTTAACATGGGGGTTAGGGGACAGCATTATTCAGTAAGTGGATATGAGTACTTGTATTTATACTTTAGCTTTACGGTTTATCCGTCAGTTTTGGAGTTGATAAAATATTCATCTGCTTGGAAGGGATCATATGTTTATCTTACTTCAGGATTTAAAAATACTAAGGAATTAAATGCAGGGCTTTTGTTAGCTGTTACACTGAGGTTGTTTATACCTTTATTGATTTTAAACAGTGTTATTTACATATTGATGTTTAAGAATTTGTTTATGGTTGACATGCTTGTAATTATGCTGACGAGTTTAGTAATTCTACCTGTTATATACAGAATAATATTTGAAGAGTTTCCTTTTTCTAAACCTATTAATGAATCAAATCAAACAAAAGATATTGGAAAATTTATTGGCTCTTTAGTAACTATAGGTTGTTTTATCGCACTCCATGTTATACTTAGTAAGATTAATATTTGGATTTATGTTGTTGTTTTAATTATAGGAATCCCTGTTTGCTGGATTTTGGTTATCCCTAATAATAAGAAAATGTATTAATTTGACCATGATAAAATTTTTTTTAGAATAAGTAATCGAAATAAATTAGATCAATAATTCTTATCAAAACTAACGCCTAAGGCAGAGTGCTGTGGGCGTTAGTTTTTTAAGTGCAACAAGGATTCCCGTATCTACCGGCAATCTTCGCTTGTGCCGATAGATAGAATTCTTATAAAAAATAGTAAAATTTCTATTGACGTTACACATATTGTAATGTTACAATAATTGTAACGATGTGCGGAGGTAGAAAAATGGAAAGAAAAAATTATATTGTACTTAAAACTGACAAAGAATTAAAAATACTTATGTCACCGATCAGACAAAAAATAATAAAAATAATGAGCAGAGAAGGAAGACCCGTTACTTCCAAACATATAGCCGATAAACTGAATATTTCACCCTCCTCGGCGCAGCATCACATAAAGCAGCTGGAGCAGGTGGGAATAGTTGAATTTGACCACAATAAAGTTATAAACGGGATTACTGCCAGGTATCTGAGATTATCCGACAAGACAGTCAGCATAGGTCAGGATTTAAGTGATGATTTATCGCCGGAACGTGATGTGCTGGCAAGAAGCATTTTGAACGAGGTATATAGCGGATATAATGAACTGATAATTTCAAATAGGGAATTAATAAGCAAGGAATACAACAGAGGAAATAAAATGGCTGATCAAATGACAGGTGTTGTTCATTTAACGGTAGATGAGGCAAACGAGCTGTTCGGTATTATAGATGATTTCATAAAAAAACGTTCAAGAGCGTCTGCCAATACTCATCCGTATGAATATGCCTTGATTGCATATAGAGCAGATTTAAATAACAATGACAGTGAAGGTTAAATTATGAGATTAAACATATATTCCTTAATATTTTTTCTTAATTCATACTTAAACGGTCTTCTAATTCCTGTACTTAGTTTATTGCTGATGCATAAAGGTGCATCTCTCAGCAATTTATCATTAATTATGGGAATGTATGCTGTTACCGTGGTTGTTTTTGAACTGCCCACAGGAATAATGGCTGATATGGTGGGAAGAAAAAAGACGTTTTGTATATCATTGATTGTTTCCTTGATGAGTTCTTTTGTTATTTTGTTTGGAAACGGTACTGTGGCAATATGCATTGGAATTGAGTGCCGTGTACAGTAAGACAAAATGAAAGAATGTTGAAAATTAAAGAAACACAAATCGTTAGTTTATTTTAAAACAATTATTTTATCTATACAATTTTATAATTTTATTGGATGACTTTTATGTGTAAGTTAAATCAGTTGTAAAACTAAAGCTTTTAATATTTAAACAATTATAGCCTTCTTGAAAAATGTGCCAACATATGCTAAAATATTCCTGAAACTAGAATACATCTTGGGGGAATATCATGAACTACTTTAATATAGGGATATGTGATGATGAAGAAATAATACTAGACAATATATCTAAATTAGTAAGGGTTATATTTCAAGAAATGAATTGTGATACTGATATTAGTAAATTCAATAATGCGAATGATCTTATAAATTTTCATGCAAAAGAAAATCTTGATATTGTTTTTTTAGATATTGATATGCCAAAATTAGATGGTATAGCTGCAGCACATAACATTAAAATTAGAAGTTCAAGTACAGTAATAATTTTTATAACAAGTAAAGATGAACTAGTGTATGAATCATTTAAAGCTCAACCTTTTAGATTTATTAGAAAATCGAAACTAAAAGAAGAACTCACAGAAGCAATTTTAGAAGTCATAAGATTTCTTGATAAAAAAGGTTATAAAATAAAAGCAAATATAGATAAAAAAGTTTATGAAATAGATATTAATAGTATTTTATATATAGAAAGCTACAGGAATTATATAATTATAAATACTGTTAGTGGCAAACAATATAAATTTAAAGATAGCATAAATAAAAAAGAACATGAGTTGCAGCACTATGGATTTATAAGAACGCATTTAGGGTATTTGGTAAATGAAAAGTATATACAAAGAGTGGAAAATAATAATGTTGTTACTAAAGATAATCAAAAGATACCTATTAGTAGAACTCGCATTCAATATGTTCAACAAAAACTCATAGAGTACTTAAGGTGAATCATGGATAAAACACGAATTATATTTGAATTGTCGATAAATTTATTTGAATCATATCTTATGACTGAATTTATATCAAAATTTAATGGATATAAGTTTTCAGGTATTAAAAGAAATATTTTATTTATATTAACTGTATTATTATTATTTTTAAATATATCTATAGCGAATTATATTGGGACACTTATAGAAATTCCAAGCTACACCGCTTTAGTAATAATGATAATATATAGTATAATAGCTCTAAAGGGTAAATTTTTAGTTAAGATATTCAGCTGTATAATATTAAATGTTTTATTAATTTTAATTAATAGCTTTTCTTTATTTACATTTGGAATGCTCTATAATGTAAGTTTTGACGATATGATTGCAACTTTTGGCATATATAGATTTGCATGCTTGGTAACATCAAAAATAATGTTATTTTATATTTCAAGAATAATACTTAAAATAAAAATTAATAAATTTGATAAAACACCATTTTCTGTATGGATGTTAATGACTATAGTTCCTTTACTTACAATATTTATCATGGTAGTTATTACAGACATAGCAATGTTTAATAATTACCCAAGAATTACAGTTTATTTATTTTTATCCTTATTAGGATTGATTTTGAACAATATAATATTTTATGTTTTATTTATGAAGCTAGGAAAAGAATATGAAACAATAACAGAAAATGAACTTTTAAAATATAATATTATCCTAAAAAATAAGCATAGCGAAGAAATAAAAGAGCTGTATAAAGAAATTCAAACAATGAGACATGATATGAAAAACCAAATTATAGGTATTAGTTCTCTTATTCAAGATAAAAATTACATCAAAGCAATAGAATATTCGAATGTGATAATAGAGAATATAAATAAAACAAGGAAGTTTGTATTTACTAAAAATGATATGTTTAATGTTATAGTAAACAATAAATTTTCTGAAGCAAATTCCAAGGGAATTAAAACAAGCTATAGTATTAATTACGAATTAGAACAACAGATAGAAGATACAGATATAAATATTTTGTTTGGAAACTTGTTAGATAATGGAATTGAGGCATGTGAAAAACTAGTAAACAATAAAGAAGTTTCATTAGTGATTGATAAAAAAAGAGATTACATATTTATTGAAGTTAAGAATACTATAGAAAAATCTGTTTTAAAAGAAAATCCTAATTTATTAACAACAAAGCTTGAAAAATTAAAACATGGTATAGGAGTAATCAGTGTAAAAAAGGTAGTAGAAAAATACAACGGAATAATAGATTTTTATGAAAAAGATAAATTTTTTTGTTGTAATATTCTATTATTAGAGCATAAGAAGTAGGTTATTGCCAGTTATACACGTTTGTTACCAAACGTCCCTAAGCTATTGACTTGTGAAAATAATCAGTTATATTGTAAATATGGATAAAAGAATTTAATTATTGGAGGTTGCGATGGTTAAATATTTATCAGAAAAAATAACTGATTATTTTTATTATAAAAATATTATACGTGAGGAAGACAAAGAAATATTAATCTATGGATTGCAATTGATAACATCTACTATATTTGGGATAATGCTAATTTTGGTATTAGGCTTGTTATTTGATAAATTAGTTCATTCTGTGGGATTTCTTATATGCTTTATACAAGTAAGAAGGTATTCTGGTGGATATCATGCTAATTCATATTTAAAATGCAATTTAACTCTAATGACTTTATATTTAGTAACAATATTATTAACTATATATACACCCATAAGCTATGTGCTAGGAATATCAATAATCATGACAATTATAGCTGCATATATTATTTTAAAATATGCTCCTGTTGATAACGTAAATAAGAGATTGACTGAATTACAAAGGAAAAAAAACAAAAGAATTACATTATACATTCTGTTGTTTATTTATTTAGTAGAAATAGTTATGTATAAAATAAATATTCAATTATTTTATACTATAATTATAACTATATTTTTAATTTCAATATTAATAAAAGGAGGTGTTGGAGATGAGTGAAATTAAAAAAACAGTACTCAATATTATAGCAAAGCAGATAAAAAAAACTGCATTTAAGGCTGCAGGAATGACATCGTACTGGGGAGCGTATCAGCCTAAGGAACCTCTAAATATGAGGAAATACTAAATTAGAAGACGGTAATAGATGGGGGTGGTGCTTTTTGTTAATTAAAAGAAAACCATATTACCAAGTATAGAATAGTTACATTGTTGTGAAAAAATAATATAAGAGAGGTATTGTTATACGGATTGCAACAGGGGGCACTGATGCTTCTGAATATTTTGACAATGGTGTTTGTTGGAAGAATGTTTGATATGCTTTGGGAAAGCGTGATTTTTATGGTAACATACATACCTCTAGCGCAGTCAATGAGGCTAGGTCAATTCAGCTTCAAGCTGACTTTTTGATTGCGGAGATTGATGAAGACTCTTTGATGTTGGATGCTATGGAGAATGTCATTGACTATTCTGTTCCTATTTCAGTCAGAGAAAGTATTATTGCCAGCGCAGATTTCAACCCAATGGTTGGTGTTGCAAAAAATGCTATCGAGCTCGAAGTTAACTCAACAGTTCAAAAAGTTGGAAAAATTGTTTATAAAAACGGAGATATGTCAAATATGTACGTGGCTGCTGTTGCTGTAGAACCCAAAGAAGATCGGGGCTACAAGGGTCAGCATGGAATTAAGGCATGGGCTTATGTTTATTGGATTGACAACCAGGGCTCAAATAACACGTTATATGCTGCCGCAGGTGAATGGCTAACGCTAGACGTGGAAGTCAATAATCGCCAAGTGCGATATGGTACGTCAGACGTTGCTGGACTTTCTTGGATTGATGGTCCTACAGTTCAATATCCAACTGATAATTATAGAAAGTATGTAGATCCTAAAACCTATTCTGGCTTGACACTTAGATGTCAAACAAAGATTGATGTTGTAAATGTTGGTACTGTTACCTGTAATGTTACCAGTGGTTTTTTCACCAAATGAGAAATAGGATAAGGAAATATCATATGGATTATTTGGCATGAATTAAATAATTTTTGGTAATTCCGGGAACGGTGGGAATTCCAATCCCCATCCCCGAATGCCTTAAAATCAAGATTTTTCATATATATATATTGATAAGCAATAAATGACGTAATACAATGTAGTACATATAAAAGGAGAAACATCATGAAGAAACATCATATGGATTATTCGGTGCGAAGATTATTGTTCTCTTTCCTTACATCAATGTGCCAGTATACTTTATTCGGCCCCATATTTTATATATATATCGTTTTTATTCCCTGGCCTCGCATAGAGTGGGTTATGCTTGCTGTTCCGTATATCTTAATCCCTCCACTTAGTGCTTTCTGTTGTTGTTTTTTAATGCACCGAAACAATTTTCATTTTGATTCACTAAATATGGCTTCAAAAGCTTCTGCTTACAGATTGGCTGCTCGGCTCCTGTCTGTGTTTTGTTTTCTTTTGATTGGATACACTTTTGATAAAAATGGTATGCCAATATTTGTTTCTGATTTACTGAACAAGTTTGGAGAGCACGGCAGCGCATTTGAATCACTACTAAATAACATCATCTTCTACATTGTTGTTGCCATATTCCCAATCGTATATGCGCTTGTTGAATATCTATTTGTCGCATCGAAAATTAATTATAGCAAAGATAACTAAAACAGTAACAACTTCTTGAGCTGCATAGTTTGCCCCACACTATGTTTCATTGATTTGATTCAGCAAAACTATACTCTTCAAAACCCTTCTAAAGGCTAAGCAAACCCATGTACCCGCAATTCCAAGTACCATATGGAGATATAGAAGATGAAGAAACAGTTAATGTAAGTCAAGATAATTACAGATTGGTGGAATTTCCTAAAAATTATGCTATTGAATATATAGCGCATTCAGAAGTGGATGTAACTATATATACTAATAATTCTACTGGAAGAAGACAAATAGTGAAGGCAAATAATTTCAGTTTTGATGCTGAAAGCATGTCTGTGAATGGTGGTATTGAAGATATAACTATTAATTATAAAATATCATCATATAAAAGAAAGGTAACCATGACTACTTCGTATACAGCTACATTTGGGTTTGATATACCTATTTTTAATGATTTTGGGTTACCTATAGAATATTCAGAGGATATGGTTGAAATATTTGATTACACAGTATAAGGTTTTATATAAGTTTAGCAAAGAAATAGTATTGCATTAATGCAATATTATTTCTTTTCAATATTAGAGGTGAAAATGCAAAAAATTAAAGATTTTTTATTAGACGAAAAGAAATTATCTGTAAGTAAGATAAATTTTATAGTTGATTGTTTAGTCGTATTAAGTACGATATATTATAGAAAATCAATGACTTATATGGTTCTTTTGTTAATTGGTTTTAATATGTTCAGAATGATGCTGAAAGAAATTATTATTAAAAAAAGTAATCTTTTTTATTTCTATTTAATAATATGTGTGTTGATAATTGCAGGAATAATAAAAGTTTCTATAAACGTTTAATAACAAGTCCAGCTAATGTATTTAAGTACTAATTTTGTGGGGGAATTGACAAAGTGACGGTATATTGCGTTATAACTTAAAATAAAAGAAAATTTATATATTTTTAAATTTACAGTAGTTTATAATTCGGAGGATTAAAAAAACAAAATAAAGATAAAAGTGATATTCTTATATACTAGTATTTGGATCAGTAAAAATATTTGCACCTAAACCTATTGTTTTCTGCAATAATAAAATACATAATTACGCTGCCGTCTTCTGATATATATTTATTTGACATTGAGCTTCTATGGGTATGATTTTTTGAGGAATAATCCTGTTTAAAGGCTTGTCATGCCCTACAATGTAAAGTAAAATGTTTCGGAAATTTAGAAAAATTCTCGGCTACCGTACTCTGTGTTTTATACCTGCTATAAACACTTAGCAGGTATGTTGTACCATTATAAATAAAATGTTCTATTTGTTTTCCTACTGAATTTTACCCATTTCTACAGGCTTGCCATTACCAACAACCTTAATGTTGTTGCAATAAACTAGTAAATGTAAGCTTTAAGAATGATTTTATAATGAATATAATATATAATAAGAATAAGAAAAATCGTTAATAATTGCAGATAATGCAATTTTTTTTTCCAAAAATACGAGGAGGAATTATGTGCAAGGTTATATCAATAGCAAACCAAAAAGGCGGAGTAGGTAAGACTACTACAGCAATAAGTCTTGGAATTAGTTTATCAAAACTTAATAAAAAGGTATTACTCATTGATTTAGATGGGCAGGCCAATTTAACAATGTCATTAGGATTTGAGCCGGATGAATTGTATAATACAATTACAAATTTAATTGAAAATAGAATCAATAATTATAATTATGACATTGAAAAAAGCAAGTATCTTTTAAAAGCAGAAGGTGTATATTTATTGCCGGCAGACATAGGTTTATCTAGTATTGAAGTAAAGATGCTAAATACTATAAACCGAGAAAATATACTTAAGAATATTGTCAAAGAATTTAAACTAATGTTTGATTATATAATAATTGACTGCCTACCGTCATTAGGAAATCTTACTATAAATGCTTTGGTTGCATCTGACAGTGTGATTATACCAGTTCAAGCTCAATATTTATCAATGAGTGGAATGGAGCAACTTTTAGAAACTGTTAAAGGAGTTAAGGCGCAAATTAATCAGGAGCTAGAAATAGAGGGTATTCTATTAACAATGTATGATAAACGTACAAATTTAAGTAAAGAAGTTTTTGAAGCAATTAATGATACCTATGGTGAATATATTAAGATTTTTAAAAATACTATTACTGTATCAACTAAAATTGCTGAAGCTCCATCACAAGGGATGAGCATATTTTCCTATCATCCAAGTAGTGAAGTTGCTAAATCTTATGAATTGTTAGCAAAGGAAGTGTTAAGTAATGAGTAAACTAAATTTAAATAAGAAATTAAAGGGACATGATCTAATTAATGATATAATTGGTAAACCTGATATAAATTCTGATGATGGTGATATAAAACAAATAAAAACATATATGCTAATATCTTTTAAAAACCATCCATTTAAACTATATGATGGTGAGAAATTAAATGATCTGGTAGAAAGCATAAAAGAGTACGGAATTCTATCTCCTGTAATAGCAAGAGAAATTGAAAATCAGGAAGAGCTAGAGATTCTAAGTGGACATAATAGAGTAAATGCTGCTAAGATAATAGGTCTTGAAACAGTTCCGACAATAATTAAAAATGTTGATGATGATACTGCTCAAATAATTGTCGCTGAAGCTAATTTTAGACAAAGGCAGGACTTTTTACCTTCTGAGAAAGCTAGAGCATATAAGATGCAGCTAGATGCATTAAAGAGGCAAGGTAGAAAAAGAGGTAATGACTTATGTTCCAATGGAACAGAGGTTGAAACAAGCAGAGAAGAAGTTGCCAAGAATAATGATACATCAGCACCACAAATTAGAAGATATATTAGACTTAATTTTTTGACAGAAAACTTACTTGATATGGTAGACGACAAAATTCTTTCTTTCAGACCGGCAGTTGAACTATCTTATTTATCTGAAGAAAGTCAGAATATTATTGAATCACTTATTTTTAATCAAAGGATTAAAATAAGTTTGAAGCAAGCTGAAAGATTAAGAGAATTGGAAAAGAGTCAGGGTACGCTGAGCTTAGATACAATTCTTAAGGAGCTGTCTGAAAAGAAAAAGGAAAAGAAAAGACTTGAAATACCAGTATCTAAAGTAAAAGATTACTTTGATGATAGTATAACTGAAGAGGAAATGATAAATATTATTTTAAATATGCTTGAAAGCAATATGCAGGAGGTAAAATGAGAACAAAAATACACTTTACTATTGAGGAATTAACATTAATTAAAAATCATAAAAATATAAATGCAAATATTAGCAGGAAAGAGCTTCTTGAAATATTGAAAAACAGTATTGCATATTCTGATGATGATACGATTAAAGAGTGGATGGAAGATACAGTCCTGAAGCTTGAGAAAATGACAGATAGAGATTTTAGTGAAATTGATTATACATTGGCAATGGATGCAGAAGATTAATAGTCTTCTGTTTTTATTTTATAGAGGAGTGCATTATGAGCGATAAAGTAAAAGAAATATTAGAGCAATTAGAAGATGGAGTTAAAGAAGTTTTTAATTCTGAAAATATAAGAACTATTTAAAAACTATGTCTAATTTCCACAATTACAGTTTCAATAATACATTTCTAATTTGTATGCAAAAACCTGAGTCTACATTAGTTTCAGGTTTTAATATTTGGAAGAAGTTTTAGCAACGTGTGGCTTTAATACTCATGTAGAAAAAGAAAAGCTAGATCCCGTAAAAAATAAACCAATAATTAATATAGATACTGGTGAAATAGAAAAAATTAAAATACCTGTAAATGCAAATAGATTTAAGGTAGTTCATGTTTTTAATATTTCACAGACAACTGGCGAACCCGTTCTTAACCTTATAGATAAGTTTTTTGTAGATAAATTTACTTAAATATGATAAAATATATATGGTTGGAGGGATTATTATGGATGATAAAAGAATAGAAAAGATTATAAGAAATGTTAATGCAAATCTATCAATTGAAGGAATGCCATTAACCAACAACGATAAAATAAGAATGAGGGATTGTTTAACTGGGAAAACCACAATTAATGATACTGTAAAAAAACTTGTGGAAAAACATACTGTGAAAAAAGTGTAGCATATGAATACTGATTATTCATACAGCTTTGATAATGATTTGAAATATTGTTATCCAAATTCTTCTGTTTTAAGAAATAAATTAAATATTACAAATGAACTTGATTTAAGCGTAGCTGAAAGAGAAATAAGTTCATTAAGAATAATGGAAATAGAGAGTGAACCATTAAAAGGAAAACTGGATTTCAAACATTTAAAAGATATACACTATAATATTTTTAAAGATATTTATGAGTGGGCTGGACAAATTAGAACTGTTAACATATCTAAGGGCAGTGTTTTTTGCTATTATGAAAATATAGAGAGCTATGCGGATTATGTTTTTAATAAGCTTAATGCAGAAGATTATCTTATTAATGCAGCTAAAGATGTTATTTATGATAGGTTTTCTTTTTTTATGAGTGAGATAAATGCACTTCATCCTTTTAGAGAGGGAAATGGTCGTTCTCAGAGAGTGTTCATGTCTTATTTAGCAAAAGTGGCAGGATATGAATTGAATTTTGAAGAAATAACACAAGAAAAAATGATAGAGTTAAGTTCGCTTGCTTTTAATAATGGACATGAAGAATATATAAAAATGTTTGAAAAAATAACAAGCCCAATATCATATAAAGAACAAATGAATTTCATTGAATCAATTGATTTAAGACCTACTTTAGAAAAGTAATATAGAGATAATAAAAACAGGGAACCTTATGTTCCCTGTTTTTTAAGAAAATATTCTGTTAATATCTAATACACCAGCTCCTTGTTCATAGGCAGAAGCCTTGATTCTAGAACAAGCACTGACTAGCTTTCTTTTAATGTCGTAATGTGTGTAGTTTGGATTTTCATTTAATAATAGTGCTGCGGCACCTGATACCATGGGAGCTGACATGGATGTTCCGCTTAAAGAGGTATAACCTGTTAAATTTGTGTTTGAAAGTGAAGTTATATTTACACCTGGTGCTATTAAATCAGGTTTTTTTATTCTGTCCAGTGTTGGACCTCTGCTTGAAAATTCTGCGATTTCATCATCGTTTAACTCTGGGGTGCGTTTGTCGTCAGTTGCCCCTACAGAAATAACATATCTGCTTGTTGCTGGAGAAAGAATTGTATTTCTAAGAGGGCCACTGTTACCAACTGCTGCAACAACTATCAAGTTATTTTCAATAGCCTTATTAGCCGCTCTAACCAATGGATCTCGTTTTTCCCTGTACTGAGCAATTGCTCCAAGAGAAAAATTTATAATTCTTGTTTTATAAACCTCCTTATTGTCAATAATCCATTGAACTGTGGATAAAATATCTGAAGTATTTCCGTTTCCGTTATCATCAAGTACCTTTATAGATAAAATATTGGCTTCTGGGGCTATACCCTTATATTTTCCTTTAGATGCATATCCATTTCCAGCCAAAATCCCGGCGCAATGTCCTGCAGGGACTTTCCAGAGCAATATCGTCGGGTTCATTCGAAGCTCTTTTTATTGATTCCTACATTGATTCATTTGGAAAGGATGCGTTACATAAAGTAACAACAAGAATGAATGTATTAGATGCACTTGGATTAGCGGCGGGAGCTTTAACCGGCGGATTTTTTCCTGAGATTTCAAAAAAATATTTTGTATTAATAGGAACATATGACTTAAATCTAATTGTCAGAATATTTTTAACAATGACAGTTATTGTTCTTGCCTTTATATTTATCAAGGAAACAGCTGAAATAGAAAAAGAAAGAAGAGTATCCTTAAAACAGCATATTAAAACCAGTTCAGCTTTTATATTAAAAAGCAGGACTACTATATGCATTTTTATTTCTGTTTTTTCAACGGGATTTTTTCTCTATGCATTAGAAGTTTATCGGCAACCTCATTTTATATCACTGATGACTGACGAAGGATTCATGGTGTTTCTTGGTGTCATGGCATTTTTATACTTAGCCGCTGCAATGGCCGGACATATTATATCCGGTATAGTAATTAAAAAAGTCAATGCAAGGAAGATGTATTTAATTCTAAGGGGATTATTGTCATCTGCATTGATAATAATGGCTTTGCAATTGAACATTGCATCGTTTATATTGCTTTATACATTGGTATATTTGATTTTCGGCATGGCAAATATACCTGAAGGAGTTATACTGAATAATGAAGTACCTAATGAAATAAGAGCATCTGTGTTGTCTGTAAATTCATTGATTTTTCAGGTGGGAGGATTGACCGGTTCGGTTGTGAACAGCCTTGTAATTAATTATGTTTCAATACCTGTATTGTGGATAATTTCCGCAGGTGTAATTATAATATCAATACTGTTAACAGTTAAAAATCTTATGGATAATCAAACAAATATTAATAATGAAAATCTTATGGCTGCAGAAATAGAGAAATAGCATTAATTTGAGCTTTTTCACTGGCGAATAAATATTATTTAATGTATAATTGAAACTAAATTATATATTAAGGGGACAAAATGAGCGTTTCAATATCAAAAGCAATATTGCACATACTTGACATAAGTTTAGGAATTCCGGTTCTTTCTGAAAATCTTATGTCATTTAATGATGAAATGAGAGAGTACACCGAAAAGCATATAATTAAATGCTATAACGATGTTGATTTAAAGAAAACAAAATTCATCAATGAAGATGGATTCTTTTTAAACTTAATCAAGGAGTATTTAAATACAGATGATTTTATTAAATTTTCCAATGTCGTTTCAGAAGTTTTCTTTAAACTGTCAGTTGAAAATCCTGATATAAAACCTTGTGACCTTTTATTCGTCCAAGCAAATGTATTTAATAAGGATTATATGATAATACTTAAGCTTAATTATAAAAAGGGTTATATTCATTTTACAAAGCAAGAAGAGACTACGAAAAACATAATAATAGAACAACCTTGTTCATTGCCTGCAGCAACACAAAAAATAGATGAGTTTATATTTGTTGATTTAAATAACCTTGATGTATTCGTAAAAGAGAAAAGGTGTCAGGTTTACAATGAACCTTGCTACTATATATCAAAGCATCTGCTTGAATGCAAAGAAGAAAAGCCTGATAAGGAAAAGGTAAAAATTATTACTGAAACAACCGATAAAATTATTAAAGAATATTATGATGATGATATTTTTATGAAAAGCCAAGTAAAAAACATTATCAGGGAAAATGTTGAAGAATCCCTAAATATCAATATGGAAGAAATATCAGAAAAAGTATTTAAGGATAATGATGCAAAACAAATATATAATGAAGAAATAAAAATGAAGGGCATAAAAGAATCGGAAGTGAAAGTAAATTTTAATTATGCTAACAAAATAAAAACAAAACAGAAATTAATCACTGATGAAGGAATAGAGATAAATATACCTTATGAAATACTAAGCAATAAAGAAAAGGTTGAATTTATAACAAATCATGACGGAACAATATCAATTATATTAAAAAATATAGACAGTATAATAGATAAGTAATCTATATTATTTTGCCTTATTAAGAAATAATAAATATTATTAAATTTACTAAAAAACCGTTGAAAATGAACCAACTCTTGTCAAGTAGACAATTAATTTAATTAAATATTATGCACATATGGATGCATGGTTTCGATATTCTAAAGGAGCCATGCATCCTATTCTTTTTTTTAAAATCTTTTTTCATTGTAAAATTTAATATATTCAACTATTTTGGAGCTTGAATCTTTTCTTCTTTACTATACTTTGGCTTTCTTCCCATAAAAAATACCTCCAAGTAGATAATCTAATTTTTAATTAATTAGACTGTCTACTTTGGAAGTATCATATTATTTAAGCGGTCTATTTATTAAAAATAAAAATAACGGGACGGTCTGTAAAGATTGTCCCAGTTATTTGGATAATTTAATATGTCTTAGTTATAGAATTGACTACTCCCGATTCGATAAAATTACCATTACTGTCATAAACTTCACCTGTAACCGAAAGCCTGAATTTGCCTCTTGAAACGGCTCTGTATTGCACATTTGCACATTTTGTTATACCTTCCTTTGTCCATGTGGCTATGGTGCTCCATTTTCCATCGGAGTCTAATTTTTGCAAATTCATAATTAATTTGCATGAGCCGTCACTTAAGCTTTGTGTCAAATTTGCAGTACATCCAGCTATGCCCAGTTCGTCAATATCAAGATGTGAAGACAAACTTATCAGGTTAATATACATGGGAGAAATTTCTCCTGCCGGCTTTTCATCAGCAGCATATGCCTGCATTCCAAAAGTTAATAAAATACTCATTACAATAATTAAACCTATAATCCTTTTCATTCTAATCTCCTTTATTGTATAATATTTTTCATATATAAGACAATTTAGAAGGTTAAAATGTAACATTATTTTTTATTATTTTATATATTCGGCAATTTTTATTAATTCTTCGTTAGACAGGCTGTCATCATTACCTGTAATCACAATTGATTTATTATGAAATTTAAAGATTAATGAAACAGAGTCAGCCTTTCTGTAAATATAACCATTTTTATTTTTTATAGCTGCATTGTATTTTTCACAATTTTCTGTATCTATATTGAATGAAGTTTCGTCATCATAAAGAGTGATATCAATCATTTTATTGTCTTGATTGTAAAAAGTCTGAGAGTAAAGATTTGGTGCTTTAAATTCATCACCTTTGATATAGCCTTCAGGCAAATAGCCTATTTCAAACTCTGTAAAGGGTTCATTTTCTTCTTTAGGTCCAAAAGATGCATGCGTATCAAAGTTTTCTATATAAAAATTTACAACCTTTTCTCTGAAAGCATCAACCGTAATAAACGGAATAATAAAGCTTGATGATAATATCAAGACAAGTGCCGCTACTTTGAACATTAAATTTTTTATTTTCTTTTTCTTTATTCGCTTGGTACCATTTTTATTGAAATGTTCGTCAAGC
The DNA here is from genome assembly GCA_964421845.1 of uncultured Clostridia bacterium. Lineage (GTDB taxonomy): Bacteria > Bacillota > Clostridia > Tissierellales > Sedimentibacteraceae > Sedimentibacter. The sequence goes on along the minus strand of CAYQYY010000003.1, from coordinate 3,617 downwards.
ATTGCATATATTTTTTTATCCAGCTCATCCTGATTAAGATTTACTATTGTATCGTCCTTTTCCAGCCTATCAAACAATTCGCTGTCTTTTTCAGCAAGTGCTATAGCGGCTTTTTTAATAAGAAATTCTAATTCATAATCATCATATTCGTCATAATTATTCTTACTCATGTTTTTGTTCACAACCCTTCAATCTTTGCCTCAACATATCTATGGCTCTTTTCTTATACACTCTGATACTTTTGACATTTATATTTAAGGTCAGTGCTATTTCTTCATAAGTCAATTCTTCGTATATGTATCTAAATGTCAAAATGGATTTATATGGCTCCGGCATGTGCTTTATTATTTTTTCGACTTCTGACTCACCGATTTTCTCAGTAAAGCCATCGTCTGTATTGTAACAATATTCCGATATGCTGTCAAAGTCAACATTTAATTTTTCTTTATTAATATAATTAAGATAGTTATTTTTAATCATACGCATTAAATATGCTCTTATTTTATATGGCTGAATTTTTCTTATAATTTCTATTTGCTCGATGACCTTTAGAAAGGTGGTTGAGACCATGTCATTAGCTATGTCACAGTTTTTAGACAAATTAAATGCACATTTCCAAAGGGTTTTATAGTATTTTTCATACAGGTAAGCTGCGTATTCGTAATCGTTTGCTTCGATATCCGAATTTGATAAGTTTAATAAAAAAAACATTGATTACCCCCCCCTTATGCTGATATGTAATTATATCATATATCGACCAATTGGTTAATAACATAATCGGGAAATTTAAAAATAAAAATATTTTAGAAAATTTCAAAAATAATGTTACGTTTTTGTCTTCCAAATTGTCTATATAGTAAAGGGGTAAGGGGGGGATTCCATTGGATATATTTTATGGATGGGGATCAGTGATTATTACAATAAAGTAAATATTTTTAAAACTAAAGACAAAGTAGAATTAAGTGAGAATTCTTATAAAAAACATAAAAAATTTGCTTATCAATGAAAAAAACAATATATTATATAGAAGGAGAAGATAAAATGTTAAAAAAGATTATTGCAACAACATTAATGTTAACTCTAATATTAAGTAACATCTCAACTATATATGCAAATCAATCTACGGTTTTAGATAATTATGACGACATGGAAAGTTATGTTGTATTTGGTAAAGAATATAGCATATATTCAAATACCCTCGAGGATGGTAGCATTGAAAAAAAAGTAATAAACCCTGATGGGACTTGTGAATCTTTTAAATTTATTGATAATGTACTATATGACATCAACGGCAAAGTTATTGCTACATTTCATGAAGAAGTCGTTAATTTTGGCAACAATTATAGTAGGCCATTATCTAAAGAACAACTTATGTCAGTAATGTCTTATTATGAGAGTGAAGACCCACCATATCCGATTTCTGATTATTCAATTCATTTTAATACGATTCAAGGTAATGTTGCACTAACGGAAAATATTAAAAATATATCTGTTGGAACGTTAGTACTAATTATAGGGTGGATAGCTCCTCCAGTTGGAATGGCAATGTCTGCCATGTTAATTGAAGCAGCTATAAAAACGGATATAAATCAATATGCTATTTTTTATGTAAAAGATCAATATCACCATAAGTCTCTTGGAAGTCTAGCAAAAAGATTTAAAGTTCAATGGTACTGGGATCCTGGATATACAGTAAAAGCAGGAGGACTCAATGTTTATTATTCAACATTCATGTAATGTTTATATATGAGGTAATTTAATTTATATCATAAAAACTTGTTAAAAATTAAGACATTTAGATACAAGTGATTTGATTTTTAGTCAAATAAGTTTGGATCATTCAAAATTTATTGAATGATCCATATTCCCGCTTATAGCTTATTATGGTAAAATAAGCATATTAATATAATTTATATTGGAAGGAATGAAAGAAATGAATCAAAGAAATTTAAGGTACATCAATTCTGGTTTTATGGGATTGACACTTTTTATCACCTTATTATTAATAAATAATTTTCCTAGTTTTGGTTTCTACTTTGCTGAATTATTTATCATTTTAAACATGATTAAGGATATTATTTTGCATAAAATAGGATTTACTTTTAATAAAACTGGAATTAAAGAAATGATTGTTGCTGATATTATTCTTTTAATATTTTTTGTAACTTATCACATTTACAGAATAAACAATCAAGGCTCACTCAAAATCTATTGAGTGAAGACAGAAGACGCGAGGACGTTTCAGGTGTCTTGGGGTTAGTATTTCCAATTATTAGATTGACTCTGCAATGATAAATGTTATAATAATATCAAGCAAAAGTAATTAAGCATAATACTAATAAAATGATATGTTATTAAAGTGATGTGCACTTCATATGCCTAGGCAAGCAAGGGTAAAAAGCATTACGAAATATATCATATTATGCTGAGAGAAATTGACAAACGAGATGTATTTTTAGATAATGAGGATAAGTTAAAGTTTTTGGAAAGTACTGAAAAAGCAAAAGAAAAGGGTAAATTTAAAGTACTTGGGTATTGCTTGATAGATAACTATATTCATATGCTTCTGAAAGAAGATGAGGAGATTGGAACAAGTATTAAGCGTATAACAGTAGGCTATATCGGATGGCATACTAAAAAATATGATAGAACAGGACATTTATTTCAGAACAGGTATTTGATGAGCCTGTAATATTTAATTTTGCTTTTTGTGTTGGTATAAAAAAATCTATTGTTTCATATTCTGCTTCCTGCCTTACTTTTGAAAGCGAAGTTTCTTTTCGAATCCCTCTTTTTTTTTAGAACTTCAAGTTCAAATTCTCTTCTTTTTCTTAATGCTTTTTCTTTTTCAAGTTCAAGTTTTAATCTGTCAATTTCAGTTAAATTACTTTCAGTAATTTGAGGCCTTTTCTTTGGTCCACGCTTTTGATATTTTAGTGCCTCTGGGCCTTTGTTTATATATTCCCTAGTCCATTTATATACGGGTGCATAAGTAATTGAATACTTATCAGCTGCATCTTTGTAGCTCATATCATTTTCAATAACCCATTTTACTATTTCTAACCTCTCTTCAAATGTAGTTTTTCTATACTTCATGGTATAGACATCTCCTTTTGGATCATAATCTTCTATTTCTATACCATTATACCATTTTTAACCCAGTTGAGTATAACTCCATTAGCAATATTATATTTAATAGCTATATCTGATAGTGAATATTTTCCTGAAGTATATTCTTCTATTACTAACGCCTTAAAATTCTTACTATATGAGCAATTTTTATGTGATGTTTCTAATGCACTGGGACCATGTTCTTTATATCTTAGATACCATCCACGGACAGTTTCCTCATTAGCCCCAATCTCATTAGCAATTCTACCAAAACTACCATTACCTTTTTCATAATCTTTACAAGCTTGAATCTTTTCTTCTTTACTATACTTTGGCTTTCTTCCCATAAAAAATACCTCCAAGTAGATAATCAAATTTTTAATTAATTAGACTGTCTACTTTGGAAGTATCATATCAAAAACAACGGTTTTTTGTGTTGTAAAATATTCGAACCTCAATTGCAAATCGAAATGCAACCTTTCCGATATATAATTGAGATATATTTT
>CAYQYY010000002.1:0-338381 GCA_964421845.1 uncultured Clostridia bacterium | reverse complement strand
CAGAAAAAATTGACTGGGATTACTTTGATAAAGTATATGATGATTTTTTTGGTAATCCTTACCCTTCAATGACTGTTGCTTATGTAAATGCCTTAGGGTTAGATGAGATAAAATTAGAAATTGAAATATGGGCAGCAAAATAATTGTCCATACTCTTATATAAAAATATTTTATTATAACAAGATGTCCTCACTGTTTTGAAAACATTGAGGACATCTTTCATACTGATAAAATACAGTCAACATATTTTAAAAAACTATTTTTTGATTTATTCATCATTAATATTTACATGGAGGACAGGTGGACAAATCCACAAAAATAGCTCTCTAAAATTTTTGAATCCTTTGATTTATTTACTAAGTAAACAAACAGTTTCCACGATACTACGATTTGAAAAAACTAAGTCTGTAGGTCGTTTAATTTGCCTAAGGCTTAGCCTATTTAATTGTTAATCAAATTGAGTGCTTATTTTTCAGCGAAAATTACTTCTTTGCATGCTTTTTATTAAGCTTTAAAACAATATTTTTCTGTTCTGCGGCAGCTTGAAAAACTGTTATTGCAACACTTGCTTTTTCTTTTAACGTTAAGTTTTCATATGCAACCTTGGAATTAATTTGTTCTATAATATTTTTCAGATCATGCAAATCTAAAAGGTTTACAGCTATACCAAAAAAACTTTTTCGACGTCCATCGTTATAGTTTGCGAGCAAATGTTTTAGTATCTCTGCTTTTTCTATTAATTCAGAATTGTATTGTTCTATGCCTATTTTTTGTGCTTTTTTCATATCTTTAAGCTGATTTCGGTGGGTAATAAAAGAGTCAAATTCATCTATGCCTTTGTATTTTTCACAAGGATATTTATTGCATAGATAACAGTACTCAATGTCTCCGTGCTGTAAACTGCACTTAGCAATAGAACAGCCTTGATTACCTGCACCTCCCCCACAACCGGGGCAGTAATTATCCAATTTCATAGTACAAAGTTCGCAATTCAAACCACATAATGAAAACATTAGGTCTTTCCTTTGAAAGTTTTTCACACTTACCCTCCTTACATGGAATATAAGTTCTCTTAAATATAAAGAAATTCATTTATTTGCTAAAGTGCTCCCTTGTCCCATACTTCTATTGTTACCAGAGTAAATATTGTTTTTGATCAGTCTTCCAAATTGAAGAATCCGATACCAATAAGTCCCGGTCCTGTATGAACACCAAGAGCAGGGGAAATTTGTCCTTCCATATATATAGCTGCTTTATCTATATATGGCTGCATTTTTTCTCTGACTTTATTTGCTTCCTCTTGAGCATATCCATGACAAATAGCTAGATAATAATTTTTCTTGTCCTTAATTTTATCCTGTACTATTTCTATCAACTTATTAATACTTTGTTTTCTTCCTCGTACCTTTTCTACTGTATAATAAATTCCATCTTTGTCACAGCTAATGATAGGTTTTATTTGAAGTACACTTCCTATCATTCCTTCTACACGCCCTAACCTTCCTCCCTTTACAAGGTAATGCAGCGTTTGTAAACTGTAGTAAATATTTGAGTTTTCAATTTTATTTTCTACCTTCTTAACAATTTCTTCAAAGTTTAAATTTTCTTCGACTAATTGCGCTGCATATATCGACAGAAATCCAGAGCCGAGAGCTATATTTTTTGTATCTATAACCTTTGTTTTAATATTATTAAACTCCTTACAAACCATTTCAATTGCTTTGCATGTTCCGCTCAATCCTGAAGAGATTACAGGAATGATTATTTTACTATATCCGTCTGCTATGATTTTTTCTATTGCCTTATGCATTTCAACAATAGTTGGCAAACTCGTATGTGGTATTTCATTTTCCAGATTTTCATACACTTCTTCCGGTGTAATATCAATTCTGTCACGATATGATATGTCTTTATAGTTGATAGTAAGTGCCATCTCATAAATATGAAACCTTTCCAGTAAATCTCGAGGTATATCTGAACAAGAATCTGTCAGTATTGCAATCTTATTTTCATACATAATATTCTCCTTCTGCATTGAGGTTATTTACATCTTTTTAATTTTTGTTTCTATAATTTTTTCAGTTAAAAGTTTATTGGATAGTGCCGTAGTAATAGAAGAAATAGCAAGTTTTTCATATTTTATTTCTCTTTCCTCTATTACATATGGGCTATCTTTTTCTAAAATCGGAATAAAAACTTTCTTCATAGATTCCTCAAATGCTTCGCAAAAAGAATCATAAGCTATTTTCTCATTTCCTTGCAATGCAACCTGTAACTTAATTCCGTCTTTAATTTTTGAAATTGGGAGTATCTGTTTAAGTACAGTAATTACAATGACATAAGCAATGTGCAATTTTTCATACTTCTTCTTTACTGGTTTAGGCATTATTCCCCATTTTACATAATTGTTTACCATATTTTTTGTAATAAGCTTTTCACTGTCATTATGCATAAAAGATAATTCATCAGTAACAATTTGTAACATCTGATCACAATAGATTGCAAAGTTCGGTAAATCATCCCACAAAACCAGTTTTACTTCGCTCATTATCTTGCTGTATTCATATAATTCTATATTGTTTAACATTGTTTTTCCTTTTTCCTATAACGATTTAATGTAGTTATCATAACTATATAGATTATAGTTTAAACGCATTCATATGTCAAGTATTAAGTTTTTGCCTATTGTAATTTATAAAAACCACCCCCACCGCCATCAATATTCCTGTCTCCAACTGCAAAAACCGGCAGAGAAAAACAGCATACTAAGGCAAGACATATACAAAGTGCAGTCAATATTTTCTTCATTCGGACTCCTTTTCGCAATAAAAAATGCACCGTTTTCAAAGGTGCTCTACAAAAAAACATAAGGGATTTTTTGAATTATATATACATTTGCAACCTATTTGAAGCTTATTTTCTTGACAAAACCGCCTTTTTAGGTTAGATTAGTGGATATATAATGCTTTTTGTTCATGTAACCACCTAACAAAAGATAAAAACTTCATGAATAGATAAATATTATTAGTGATTTTAAATTAAAGATATAGAATGTTTTCTAGGGTTCCGCAAGTATATTGTTGGTCTGGTCCGAGAGAAAACTCACAGCTATTCTGTGTCACGGAAGGATAAAAGGGGCTGTCTCAAAAATAATTTTTTGAGACAGCCCCTATAACTATTTTTTCTTAGCTGAGATAATCAGCATCATGGGTCTACGAAGCTCATCTTCCATTCCTTTAACTGTATGAAGTAAATATTCCGATGGCTGAGGCTCTACAATCCCGGTTAATTCAAAACCTCCCTGTATCAAACCATTCAAATAGGTTGTAAGTGTTTTATGATATTTGATTACTTTTTCTCCAAGAAAATTAGCGGTTCTATCGCCTTCAAAAAAGTAATTGTCAACCGGAAAGTGAAGTATATTTCCATTTTCATCATAATACCAATCCTGGCTTCCGTATGCGGTAAAAACCGGATGCTCAACAGAGAAAACAAAATCTCCATTAGTTATAAGGCAGCCGGAAACCTTCTCTACAATCTGTTCAAAAGATTCAATATAGTGAAAAGTTAGCGAACTGATTATTGCGTCAAAAGAGTTTTCACAAAATGCGATATCTTCAATAGGCATCTGGATATAGCGAATTTTAGAATCTGTTTTCTCTTTTGCTACCGTCAGCATTTTTTCGGAAATATCAACACCTGTAACTGCCTTGGCACCATGCTCTATGGCATATTGGCAATGCCAGCCGAATCCGCAGCCTAAATCAAGTACACGCTTATCCTTAAAATCAGGAAGTAACTTTTGGAGTGTCTTCCATTCGCCCGCACCTGCAAGCCCTTTTGTGGAGCGATCCATTTTGCTGTATTTTTCAAAGAATACTTTGTCATCATATTTATTCTGTTTCATATTTTATTTCTCCCATACAAATTAGTACTTACCTTTTATTATCATCACTTGTTTCCCATACCCGTATATAAATACCTTATTATCCTTTGAAACCTTATATGAAAAGCATTCTTCCTTAAGTCTGTTGTTTTTATCTATATTATCCATATCCATCCCCCGGAAAATTTTTAAATATCATTTCTTCTCAATTTTATTTTTTTATTTATTTCCTTCAATGCTTTCTTTGATCCCCTATTTATATCTCTTTCTAATTTAAGCTCAGAAAAGTCAACAAACAAAGTATTCAAATCGTATCCTTCCGGATACAATTCGCTGGCTTTATTTTCTATTTTTAATTGTTTAACATTGATTTCTTTAAATTCACCTTTATAGAAAATAGTTAAATTATTAAGCTTATCCTTTGGCTTATAAACAATACCTGATTCCTTGTACTCTATTAAATAAACCCTATCTCCTATATCAAAATTAATTACTTCTTCATCCACATTTATTTTCTCATTTTTTATTTGGATAACTTTATTTTTACTTATCATATTAAAATTATATTCTTTATTAGAAATATATTCTCTGGCACGCTGTACTACCAATTTATTTATTCCCATTTTTTCAGCTATCCAAAAAGCATTGCTACTACCAGACTCACCTATTAGAAGTTTAAATAGTGGCTCTAAAGTTTCACTGTTAAAAAGCATAGCTGCATTTTCAAAATCAGGATGATTTAAGGAATAATCCTTGATTTCACCATAATGTGTTGTAGATACCGTAATTGCACCCTTGTGGTAAACTTCCTCCAAAACTGAAATTGCCAATGCTGCCCCCTCGTTAGGTTCTGTTCCACTTCCTATTTCATCAAACAGTAAGAGAGTGGATTTGTTAGTGTCCTGAATAATTTGAGCAATATTCTTTACATGAGATGAAAATGTACTTAAAGCATTTTCTATACTTTGGTCATCTCCTATATCTGCAAATATATTTTCAAAAACAGAAAATTCACTTCCTGATTCACATGGTATATGAAATCCGGATTGTACTGCCAAGGTCAGCAATCCAACTGTTTTTAATACAACAGTTTTTCCTCCTGCATTTGGACCTGTAATAACTAATGTTCTATAATCCTTTCCTATAGTAAAATTCAATGGTACAACCTTATGCTTCAACATGGGATGTCTACCATTTATTATATTTATATATCCAAAATTATTTACATTAGGTGAAATACCGTTTATTTCTCTGCTAAATTTGGATTTTGCAAAAATCATATCATAAATTCCAACAACCTCTGCATTTTGCTTCAGCTCTCTGATACAATCATTAATTAAACCTGTTAAAAATGATAATATTTGATATTCTTCATTTTCCTTTTCAACAACCAGCTGCTCAAGCTCAGAAGAATATTTACTTACAGCTGCAGGCTCAATAAAAACTGTTGAGCCTCCGCCGGAAATTTCAATTACTGTACCTGATACTTGATTTTTATAGGAAGACTTAATCGGTATTGTAAATTTTTCCTTTCTTTTTGTAATAAAAAAATCCTGTATATAATTTTTATTTGCTGATGATCTCAGAAAATCATTTAATTTATTTTCTATTTTTATTTCAAGATTTTCTATTAATCTGGTAAGCCTTTTTAATTCCTTCGACGCATCAGGACTTACCTTAACATTAACTATTGAAGTATTTATCTCTTCTTCAATATGCTCCAACACCTCTATTGAATTTGAATAGCTGGATAAAACAGGAGCATAGAATTTATTATCCTCCATATAATCCTTAAGCTTTCTGCAACCTCTTAAAAAGTTTGAAACATTGCTAAGTGCTTCACCGTTTAATATCATCCCTTTCTCTAATTTTGAAATAATATTATCTATATGCACAATTCCCTGCAATGGTACTACACTGCTTTCCAACAGCATTTTCCCTTCTGTCGTTTCATTCAACCTTTTTTTAACAGTTTCTATATAAGGTGAAGGGTGTAATTTATCTATCATAATTTTCCCTAAATTACTTGTACAGTAACTTTTAACATGCTCTTTCAATTCATTATATTGTAATTTTTCCATAGCTATATTATTCATATTCATATTCCTTTCTAAATTGTAATAAATGCTCAGATCTATGGAATCTACAAATAATGCAGTAGATTTAGTATAATTTTGAAAACAAAAAAGCCGCGGATAACCCACGGCTGCAAAATTCCATATTCATTCAAAATAACAATAGTTATTTTAACAATATTGTTTAAAGTAATTTGCAATGTGTATCTTCCATAGATAATGTAATTAAGCATGAAAACCAAAGGATATACTTACCTATCCTTAATGCTTAATCCATATTAAGTTAATCTATTGGTTAGATACACTCTCAGACATAAAATTTCTCCTACTCTAAATCTACAAAATAATGATATCCTTATTTTATTTATAAGTCAAGGTTTAGTTTCTTACTTTATCTAAATGTTCAATAAGTTACCCAAATTTCATGTTCAAATGCTATACGTTGTGGTCAAACTCTATTTTTTGCCCTCTATACCACAATTCTACATCAGAATCACGCACTCAACGGTTGTACATTTTGGAAACATATCCCCACAAAATTAGGAATTACACGATTATTTATGAAATGCTAATAACAGTATACAAAGCTAACTACTACATACTTACTTCTGTTCTTTTCCTCCTCTTTCCACAACTTCCAGAGCTTGATATTCCTTTTTTAATTCTCGCAACAATTCTTCTTCAGTTGGTAAATATAATTTGTATTTTGAGGCAAAAACTTGTGTTTCATTCTCTGGCAATGTATATTTTACCACAGATTCACTTTTATCTGCACATAATACAATTCCAATTGGGGGATTATCTCCCTCATTCATTAACTCTCGCTCATAATAATGGGTATACATCTGCATTTGCCCCAAATCCTGATGCGTCAAATCTCCAATTTTCAAATCAATCAAAACAAAACATTTTAAAATATAGTTATAAAATACAAGGTCTATTCTAAAATGTCGACCATCAAAAGTAATTCTTTTCTGCCTTGCTACAAACGAAAATCCTCTACCTAGCTCTAATAAAAATTTTTGCAAATGTGTAATCAATGCCTGTTCTAAATCGCTCTCAAAAAAATCATCGCTTGGGTTCAAACCAAGAAATTCAAGTACATATGGGTCTCTAATAATATCCTCTGGAGTTTTTTCCGGCTCCAGTGTTTGGATTTCCGCTGCTACCTTTTCTTTATTTTTACTAGATAATAGTCTTTCATAAAAAAAAGAATTTATCTGGCGTTCAAGCTGTCTGGTACTCCATTGAGACTTCACAGACTCCTGCATATAAAATTCACGTGCATTTTCGTTTTCTACACGCATTAAAAGTCGATAGTGTGTCCAACTCAATTCGCTACGCAATGCGTAGCCTTTTGGAAAAATCAAATAAAACTGCCGCATATTTTTCAGATTTGCAACAGTGAATCCCTTGCCAAAATCTTGTGTCATTTGCTTTGATAATTCATTCAGCAAGCCAGTTCCATATTCAGCTTTTTCATTTCCACCTTGCTCTTCTATAATAGATTTTCCGATATTCCAATATGCTTCAACCATAGCAAAATTAGCAGACTGATAAACCTTATTCCTTGCTGTGGTTAAAATATTTTTGATTTCATTATAAAAACTTTTATTCATTCACATTATCCTTTCTATGTTCAATAAGGTTCAGCTATATCTCCAGTTTCCTTAGTGTTATAAATCACATTTTACTTTACGAATGTTAGCATGGATCATGGGAGCACTGACAATAAACATCTTTCAAAAAGCTGTATTTCAGTGAAGTAGTAATATCTTATTACTCTTTTAATCTAAGCTATATTTTCTAGAGTGTTAATAAACTTTTCAATAGTAAAATCATCAGGCACATTTTGGAATATATCAAATACCCCTTTTATTTTTACAAAAATATCTTCAGCGTTTGATGTAACGGTATCAATTGATACTTTATTTAAGGCAACCCATAACAAATAAAAATTTTGATTAGTCCTACTTTGCACATTTGCCTTTTTATGTGAAATTAGCTCATTAAAGTTTTCAAAGTTCTTCCCACACAAAATTGATAACTTATGAATAAATATTTCAACATTTTTAACGTTATCTATGAAAGAAAGATCATCATTTTTAATTAAAGTATCAAAAAGAGTAGTTATATTGGCTTTCGTGTTCATTCTTGCATTAATTCTTTTATTTCGTATAAAAATATTTATTATTTTAGAAGGTTCTATATTTTCTGTAGCATATTTGTAGTCCAAATAAGCCAATGTTGTGATTAATTCTTCGTTTTTCATTCTTTTATCGGCTTGTCTGAATAGTTCATTAGAATACTTATCAGAAATATATTTTATTTTTTCAACTACAGTTTTATCTATATAAGCATTCCACATTTCATAAGTATTTGGTAGTATTGGGTATGGTTTTGTATTTAATCTTAAAAATAAATCAATAGGCGAAAAACTTTGATTGTATTTTTGATTAATCTCGACTATATCTATGGGGAAATCTAATATTTTATCTTTTAATTTAGAATCTTTTTCCTCTATCTTATCAATGTCTAAATTATTTAATTCTTTTAGTATTCTAAGTTTTGAAAGTTTAAATTTATCAATATTGGACGATTTAAACTTCCCATCTTCATCTTTATATACCTCCCCTAAAAATCCAATTATTGAAAGTAGTCGTTGCTGGCCATCAATAACTTCTGAAACGGAGTCCTCTCTTTTATAAATAAAAAGTGGTGGAATTTTTATCCCTAGTAAAATGCTTTCTAAAAGATAAGAAGCTTTTTGCTTGTTTATTACTTCAGATCTTTGATAGTTAGGACGTACCAAGAATTTCTCCTCTTTAATATCATTTAAAATATCATAAATTGAGGAAGAAGCTGGATCTGTCTTTGACAACTTAAACTCCGAAAATTGATTAGTAATAATGTCTTTTTCCATCACTGATTTATACATCGTTGAATTCTTAAAAAACTCTGTAAAATCGGCTTCGTATTCATACAATAAATAATTAGAAATAAATAAGTATCGATCAATTACTGATTTATAATAGTGACTACCAGTTTGTGCAAAAATTATGTCAATATCTTTTTTATCTTCATCAATATCCTGCCAAAAATACGAATTATTATTAGCGTTATTTATAGCTATAGCCATTGTTTTTACATCAATATTATAAAATATTTTTGGATATTTCTTTAACAGTAATGATAACCCCCAATAAACAACTTCATAAAGCAATATACTATTTACCAAAGATGAAGAAATATGAATTAGTTCTTCTCTTAGTTCATTAATTTTGTCTATTATCATTTTATATGTTTTTATTACATTCTCAGATTTAGAATTATAAAAATAATTATAATAAAATGTTTTTACCGCGTCACTCTTTGACTTTGCAGATGCATAACTATGAATTGGAATATATGGTAATGTGATAAGCACCCTTATCCTAGTCAATAAATAGTTCACCTTATCTCTTTTTTGTAAATTCTGCTTCCTCTGAGGAATAAAAAGAAGAGTACTTATTTTCAAAAATTTAACATCTTCATTAAAAGCATCTTTAAATCTATTAGCTGTTACATCATTAATAAATTCAGCTCTATCTATTTCATGTGGCTTCAATGAAGTAATGCCTGAATTGTATCTCCTGAATATTTCCTTTTTAATCTTATCTTTTTGCATCTCTGTTAGTGTTGGTTCATTTACTACGCTAAACTGTAAAATTCTGATTTTTGTATTCTTAAACGAAGTGGAGATATCCTCCGAAAGTTGAATGAACTTTTTACCTGCTAAGTTGGTTAAAGATTTCAAACCTTTTTCTGTCAGTGTAAGTTTTCCATCAAGAAAACGTTGTATAGTTTCATATCTCTGCCTACCATCAATGATTTCCTTTTTACTTCCACTGTCGAAAATCACAATTGGAGGAATTTCAGTTCCCAATAATATACTTTCTATAAAGTATGTAGCTTTATCAGTATCCCATACATATTTTCTTTGATAATATGGTTTAAAATCAATATTACCAGCAAATCTAGGATTTAAAAATGTGTGAGATATTGATTTCACAGTGTTATTAATATTGAGATTATTTTTAAAAACATCTATAATATCATCACAATTCAGTTCAAAAAGTGCCATACTTAACCTCCTAATATTTCCCGTTCACATATTTGTTTTTCTTGAAATCCATAAATTTCTTTACTTATAACAGAACCTTGAAAAAAGAATTCGTTATTATACTTTATCCGTTGTTTTACAAGACCGTCAACAGCAAATCTAAAGACATATTGCCAGCTTAAATTTTGAAAAGCATTTTTTACCTGGTGTAAAGAGGGTAACCATTCATAAATATATCGGCATTCATCAAATACCATTAAATCCATAAACATTTTTGTTTCTTTCGCTTTATAAGTTAGCCGTTTAGCTTTATGAGTTGCATAATGCATTGGGTAAGAAAATTGATTAATTGTTAAATCTAAAAAAAGATTTTTATTTGGATCATCTAAAAACGGATACATATTACAAGAATCGAAAAAAGATACAAATGATTTAATCTCTGCTTTTAAATTTCCATAATTCTTGATTTGTTGAATAATATTCATAGATTTTAATAGATCAATGCTTTGTGGAGAAATCCCTATCATCTCTAAGGATAATTTATTTATCTTTGTAATACTTGCATCTCTGCAACCATATGATTCCAAAAGTTTGTTGTACTGAAAAAATTTTAATAATGAGTTATTTGTAATCGAGTTTACGTCAGCAATTGTTAATGGTGCATTAACTGGAGAAATTATATCTAAAAAATATTTCCAGTAACCTGAATTTGCGAATCTAATATTCGGAGTACATACAGAGGATATATCACAGATTATTGATGTAATAAATTCACCATAATAATAATCAAAATTAGAAGTTAACTCCTCAAGTATTTTGTGATCTATTTCATTGAAAGTAGGTGAAGCTTGATTAGTTAGATATACATTTGGTTGTTGCTTTATCAGAAAATATTTTGACATCATATCTAAATATATTGTTCGTTCTACAACATTACTTGGATCTACTTCAGAAAAATTTGTTAATAAAATTCCTAAAGAACTTAATCTATGAAATTTAAACAATGAAGAAATACAACGAAGCGCGTGTTTATCTGAAACAAGGGATCCACAAGCATCTATATATACAATATCAAATTTCTTAGGAGTGCATTCGAAAAATTTTTCTATTGACATTTTCAAAATCTTCGGTTGCTTGAAATCACTTGTGTTATAAGAAGATAATGCTTGTAAGTAGGTGCTATTATCCATTTCAAATGCCCATATATTTTGTGGTAATACTCCTAACGAGATAAATTCTTTAAAATCATTTTCAGGCTCAGGTCCACATAGATAACAAACTGTTAAATCTTCTGGCTTTTTATTTCCTATCTTAATATTGCGTTGTCTCTCCCACTCTAAAATATAATTAATATCAATCTTTAATGTTTCATTATAAGTTTTACCTTCTTCTAAGCCAATAAAATAATCATATATATTACGAACATAATCGGAGTCAACACAAGCTGATTTAGTTCTATCTATTGTCAGTGTATTTATAGCTTGTCTTATCATTTTATGCCGCACATCACTTTTGATTTTTTGTGTGTATTCAAAATTCATATAATATCTCCCAATACGCTTTTCCTTTATTATACATATTTCATCAAAATATTTCCACTATATTATTTTTTTACTTTCTTCAGCTTTTCTCGCTATCGTATCAATAGGAATCTGCCCTTTATCATCACCAAACTCTACGTTTATGTTGATATGTGTGTCTGCTTTTTTGTGGGAGAGAGATACTATCGTCTCAACATGCCTTGTTGCTGTGATTCTGATGACCGTCGAGCATGGTATCCCCTTGGCGTCAGGATATATTTCTGAAAATCCTCACTCTGCAAGTGCCTGCAGTAAATGGATTGGCAAACTAAGCACTTATGCTATTTTAAATTCTTTCGTCACATTAGGGTTATTTAACGACTATGCATTTATAGATTATAAGAAATCTATTTTTATGTTTAGGATGCAGAATTATTTTTAATCCACATTCCGTCTCTAATATGATGGATGATGAGCAACTAAGTCTGGTTCCCTAAATTTTTCTACAATTAATTTTGCATAATTATGATACTCGTCAGATTCTTCCGTAACACGTTTTAATTCCTCGAAAAATATATCATATGAATTAAGTACACATTTCGCATTAGGTAAATAAGTATAGGGGAATCCTTTAATAATATCCTGATTATCATCACATACAGCAATAAGTATCATTCCATTTATATAGCCTTCGTAGTATGCTTCATCCCAATAATTTTGGGAATCTGCACATCTTTGTTTAATATTGTCATATGACCTGGCTGATGACGATATAATTCTAAGGCATATTTATTTTTCAAAATTTTGTATTATAGATACAAAGAATATTAGGCCATCCTGATATTTTAGCTTAGATATCCAAACTCGCAAAGCTCCCAGCTTAAACATATTTGTTTGAATTTTATATAAAAACTGCCTTTATTTTACCCCTATTACAAATGTTATTCCGGCTTACTTATTTTCTGTTGTCAATGTGTTGCCACCTTTATATTGTTATTATTTCCTTCAAATCTGCTATTTGCATAGGCAAAGAAAGATATCTTCACTAAAATCCTTGTTTATCCAACCACTGTGTTAGTTTTATATGACGAAATGAATTATCTTCGTTTTCATTATATTTTCCTAACACTAGCTCATCATTGATACTTCCATCCATAATGAAAATCACCCTGCTCGCCCTGGCTGCCACCTTTGCATCATGGGTTACAATTATAACAGTTGTACCTTCTCTATTTATGTTATTAATATTATCCATAACCTCTTTTGTAGCACTACTATTTAAAGACCCTGTAAGCTCATCGCCAAATAAAATATCCGGCTGATTAATAAGTGCTCTACAAATTGCTGCACGTTGCAGCTGACCACCTGATACCTTTTTTATGTCATGGTTTGCAACACTTATAATTCCTGTCTTTTTCATTATTGCTTCAGCATTTTTATTAACCTCTTCTCTGGAATGCTTACCAGACTTAAATCCCGGAAGAACTATATTATCACGAATAGATAAATTTTTTAAAAGGTAGGAATGTTGAAAGATAAAACCCATCCTATTTAACCTAATACTGCTTAATTTTTCTTCATCTACCTTTGAAATATCTTCACCATTTAAGAACACATTGCCAGAAGTAGGTCTATCCATTCCACTTATATTATATAGCATCGTGGATTTACCAGATCCAGACTGCCCCATGATTGCTACAAACTCACCCTCATTAACCTTAAAATTTATATTATTTAAAACCTGTGTCTCTCCAAAGCTTTTACATAAATTCTTTACATCTAAAATAGTTTTCATAAGCTCTCCTTCTATTCATTAATAATAGAAACAATATTATATTTTTTTATAGTTTTCATTAAAATTGCTGTTGCAATTAGTATCAATCCAATTAATACAACAGGGCACAAGACAAATTCAACTAAGGAATTTGAAATTAATTGAACCTCCCTAATACCTATTCCTGCAATGCTTAAGGCAGCATTGACAATCTTTTCTCCTATTAAATTGTTTAATATAATTCCGGACAATATTCCCATTATAGAGACTATACCTATTTTTATCATGTATTGTTGTTTAATATCACTTTCAGAAAATCCTATAGCTTTTAAAATAGCTATTTCAGATAAATCCTTTGCAAGGCGTAGCTTTAAAAACATTACCGTTATTATTACAGCTATACTCACTGCAACTATGGCAGTTGAAATAACAATGATTCTAAGCTGTCTTGAAACCCCTCCCAGGGTTTGGTTTATAAAATCCTCCATTGGGTCAACATTTATTCCTGCTCCTAAGATTTCAGACCATTCCTTCGCCTTTTCTTCAATCTTTACCTCATCTTTAAGATTTACTGAAAAAGAATACTTTTCAGAATCTAAACTATGAAAATCATATATGGACTTTGCTGTAAAACCTCCACTGGTAACATCCTGATACACCCCTGATATAGTAAATTCCTTTTTATTGTCGTCAAATATTAGTACAATCTCGTCGCCAGGATTCTTTCCAATCTTACCAGCGTTAAAATAAGATATGGCAATTTCATTTTCTTTTTTAGGAGCAGCTCCACTTCGATATTTTAGTTCATTTCCTGAGTTAACACCACAATCAATATGCAAATTCATAACTTCATTTTCTACATCAAAAGTCTGTACACGTATTCTCCTATATTCATAAAAATGTTTTATTGAATCATCATTTTTTAAAATATTTCTTACGTTCTTATATCCTTCCTCTAATCTTTCTCCATTTTCTACTTCAATAAGTATATCATCTGTAGAACTTCCCATATAAGTTATAAATTCAGGAGATTCAAATGTATTCAATAGATTCACAGGAATAAGAATCATTAATACAGCAATTATTAAGACTGCATAAATGATTATCCAATTCTTAAATTTATAAAATACCTCTCTCACTCCCAAAATCCAATTCACAGATAATGATTTAGATTTATACAGTCCATCCTTTATACCTTTTGTATCTTTATCAAATCCATTTCCCCTTGTATGTGCATCAACAACGGTTACTCTTTTTAGTTTCTTTAATACACTCTTGCAATAAACAATTATTAGGAAATAAACAATGAGTCCTACTCCAAGAGATAAAATTATTGCAAGATTGGATATTTTCATATTTCCAAATGTTGTATTAATATGATTTGTAAAAATGCCACTCATAAGAAATGCCAAGATATACCCAATTATCACTCCAGCTATGGCCAATAATCTATATTTGTTAAGATAAATATTTCTAATATCTAAAAATGGAATTCCTATGGCTTTCATTGTTCCTATTTCACGAATTTCTTCCTCTAAAGACGCCATGATTGTAAACCTAACACATATAAATGACACAATGATTAATAGTAAACTTACTAAAAGCATTACAAATACAGTAACTATGTCTGTTAAGGCACTTAAAATAAAAATCATAGCATAAGTTACCGCTTGACCATTTTGAGGTAAATTGGCATTTTCATAAGCTGTTTGAAAATTAGAAGCTTCACTTGTATCCGTAAAATATGCCTCTATAATATATTCATTTTCTCCAACTCTATCTTCAATTTTTTCATAATCTACATCACTTAATAAAAACCTTGTGGAAGATGCCATCGTAGAATTCATCTGAGCATCCAAAACAAATTCTGTTATTACAAATTCCATTGAAATGTCATTAGAATTCAAAATGATTTCATCACCTATTTCCATATGGTACATTCCCTTTAGAATAACCGGAACCCCTATTTCTCCTTCCTGCAATTCTACTTTTTCATGTTTAGAGTTCAAAAGCAAATCCTTTTCTTCGTTTTGCTTTACTAATCCTATGTCCAAACGTGTATCAGACAAATTGAATGTTTTTTCATCATTGTCAACAGTTATATCTTCTCCATATACATTGATCATTTTAATTGTTTGGAAATAAGTAATCCCAGAATAATCAGACATAAACTCATCTATTTGTTCCTGATTGATTTCTCCTTTATGCATCTGTAAAAAATGTGGTGGTTGTGCCGTCTCATATAAGTCAGATACAGATGTAATAGTTTGAACTGCCATAATAGCTGATAAAACAGCAAGACATGCAGAAAACATCATAAACAATAGTAGTGCAGTATTAATAATTTTATTTCTTTTAAAATCATTTTTAACTATTAGCCAATTCATCTAATGCTCCCTTCTATTTCATAAATATTTTTCTTAGAACTAAAAATAAATGCAAATACAAACATAATAATTCCAGCAATAATGAGCATAAACCCAATTCCACGTCCTTCTCCGATTCCAATTAATTTCCCTATATTTCCTGCAAGTATGCCTTCCTCCATAAGCATGGGTCCAAAAATATAATCAGCTAATGCGCCACATACTGCATATGCAATAACAAAACCTGATTGAGTAATAACACTTATCATTCCCCATGCCCTTCCCTGCACATCATTTGGTATTCTTATACGAATCAACACATCTGCACAGGTATTAACAAATGGGAGCGCTGTGAAAAACAAAAAGCTGGAAACTACAATAAAAGTTATATTAGTTGTTGTGCCTACCAATGCCATAAAGATTCCTGCTGTCATTAAAGATACCATAAGGATTTTAGAATAATTTTTTTTAATATTTAAAATGCCAATAATAACACTTCCAATTAACATGCCAACAGCACTTATAGATTCCATAATTCCAAGTGTTTTTGTATCAGCAAAAGCTAAAATCATTGGTGTCATCAATGTTTGAATAAAGGCTATAAAGAAACACATGAATGTCATAAGTATTACCAAGCTTCTAACCCCTCTATCATTGGTAATGCTATTCACTCCTGCCTCAAATTCTTTAAAAAAATTAAAATTATCGTTAATAGGCTTTACAACCTCTATACTTTTTTTTACCGATGCAACAGCAAAGACAGTTATAATAATAGTTGCTATATCAAAGATTAAAATTGCTCTAATGTCTGAAACAGTAAGTATAAGTCCTGCAATAAATGGTGATATAAGATATTTAGAGGTTCCTGCAATTTGAACTAAACCACTTGCCTTTGCATAATTCTCCTCTGAAATAATATCTGTAACTGTAGCCCTATAAGCAGGTTCAAGCAAGGATACAAATACAGAGTTTATGGTAACACCTATAAATATGGGCATTATTCCCCTATGACCAGTCTGCATGCTAATCAGCATAAAAAGAAGTCCCAATGCAGAAAGTGAATCCCCTAATATCATCATGAGCCTTCTATCATATCGATCAGCTAAAATTCCTCCAACAGGATTCAAAAGAATTGTTGGTAGAAATGCAAGAAGTGCTGCTAAAGATACTAATGTTGCACTTCCCGTGATTTGATAAACATAAATTGAAACAGCAAATGCAGTCATCCCACTGCCTATACTGGAAATCAACTGTCCAATCCAGATAATTATAAATTCTTTCATAACATTCCACCTTTCTTTTACCCCAATATTTTTACATTCTCCCAAAATTCTCTATAAATAACTTCATAAAACAATCTTCAGGTACATTCAATATTTTTTCCAGCATTGATATCATTGCAACTATAATACTCATCTGCGAATCAGAATCCAACTCAAAAATTCCTTCATCCGTTAATGTCAATGACGCTACTAGAAAAATTTGCATATACTCTAAGGGATACTTACAGCTCCAAACATTCTCTTCTATTCCTTCTTCAATAACCTTTGCCAGTATTGGAGCCATTGTTGTAACTAGTTGATTTAATACTTTTTGATGTAGCAGAGCATTTTCAACCTTATGAATGTTATCAAGCAAGTCCTTGTCAATTTGATTAGTTACCTGCATAGCCATAAATGCACGCATAAGCTTTTCTACTGGATTGATATTTTCTATTAGAAGTATTCCTTCAGCATTATTCCTAACAATATCTACATATCGCAACACAACTGCATCTAAAACTTCTTGTTTTGATTTAAAGTAATAATAAAAAGTACCCTTTGCAATGCCAACTTCTTTAATTATATCCATGATGGTACATTTCTCATATCCCTTTATACGAAATAGCCTTTCAGCCGTATCAAGAATCTCTTGTTTTCTTTCGTCATACTCTTTTATAACTCTCATAATTTCCTCCATTTCATTATAGACTGACGGTCGGTCTATACATTAAATCACAATCTATGTCATATGTCAACGTATTTGTTCACCTAAAGTCATGCCCTCTTATATAAGCCTTGGGAACGCAATGATTATCATAGTCAATTTCACAATACTGTATATCAGACACATCCAATCTCATTAATGCCTTCTTAATTTCAATATCTGAACAGGGAAGATAAACATATTCACTTTCACCATTTGCCTTCAATTCAACTGTCAGTATGCTTTCTTTCCATTCATATTACGGAAACTGCATCCCATTGTATACTTGCCTCTGTGCATTTCGGTTTAATACAGGACTCCGTACGGTGTCACAGTATAAGCAACGTTATTTCTTAATATTGCTATGGCGTAGGCTTCACCGTTAAATTCATCTAACTTATTTTGTGAAAGTGCCATCTTTTTGCTTAGGTATAAAGCTATTCCTGCTTTTTTTAAATCCTCAAAATCAGATATTAAGCAATAGCGATGTATATTAAAAGTTAAATTTATTAACTCTGATACTCTCTCTTCATTCTCAGCCAATGCAGACAGCCCGAGGTAAAAGCTGTGACTACAAAGCAATGCTCAAAAAAACCGATATTGAACCACTGGTCATTGAAGCAATCAGAGAGCTGATTAAAAATCAAGATTTTGCAACAGAAATCAAATCGAGAATAGGTAAGGAAATTGATACTTCTACCTTAAACAGAGAACTCAAAAACTATGAAAACAAGCTGCGGGAAGTCGAACTCAATAAAACTCGCCTTGAAAATGAAATTGACAGCTTGCCGGAGGATACCCGTTTTAGAGAACGCAATGACGCTCTGCCTTGACGGACTATATGACATCATCGTAGAGCTTGAAGAAAAAATTGAGGACGTAAAGCTACGCCGAAAAGCTGTGGAGCAAGATGCCATTACCTTGGAGAATATTTATATCCTGTTAACAAACTTTGATAAAGTCTTTGATAAAATCAGCGATGAAGAGAAAAATTCTCTAATTTCTTCGTTAATCAAAGAAATAGAGATTTTTCCATGTGACGAGGCTGAATTGCCCTTAAAGTCTATTTTATTCAATTTTCCTGTTTATAAAGATGGTGGAGATGTTTGTGGGTTTTTGTGGGACAAAAGTACGCACGTCTCAACGTGCCTTGAAGCGACAATAATGATGTCAATTGAAGATGGTAGTCCCTTAGTGGAAGCCACTTTGAACTTACTAACCACCTATATGCAAATTAAATACACCCAAGTTAATAGGTGTATTTAAAGTAAATTCTCATATTTTTGTTTTCCATACAGAACTCGCATAACAATAACTCGATCCTTTTCTTCCTCAATTAAATAAAACACAATATAATTATCAACTATTAATTTTCTATAACCCTTGTTTTTAAGGTATTCATCAGCTACAAGATTGCATGAAAAAGGAAATTCTCTTAATCTCATAATTTCTTTTTCTATCCTTTCAAGAATGTTAGTAGCTGCAGATGTAGCAAACAGTTCTTCTGATATATATCTATAAATAATATCTAGATCCTCTACCGCTTTCGGGGTCATCTTTATAGTATAATTATTTGCCATACCTATCTTTTAAACTTTCAAATACTGCTTCAGCATCTAAAAGATTTTCTCCACTTTTTATTTGATTCTCTGCCTCTGCTAACTTTTCATATAAATCAGCTTTCGCTAATTTATCTTTATAAGTTTCCATACTCATAACGACTAAGTGTCCATAACCATTTTTTGTAATATAAATAGGTTCTTTACTTTCTTCACAAAGTCTTGATATTTCTGTTGTATCTCTTAAATCCTTAATTGGCCTTATTTCTATCATAGTATCATCTCCTTAGAAATATTATGACCTTATTATAGCATATTTATGTTTAGGTTTCTATCTGTTTTATAATTTATTAATACATGTTATTAATTCCATTTATCGCAAAACATATACCTATTAAGCAATGGGCTTTTGAAGATTCTTATTTATTCTTAGATTTTAGAGCCGGAGGTAAACCAGTCACCCTTTAGGGCTTGCCCTTGATGGCATGTAAAAACAATACTACAATGCTGTGAACGAGACGGTGAAACTTATCTGTTCTTGAGTTTTTTCGCCGTCGGTGCAAACTTAACAGCATTGTTTGACACCCAATCTGACATTGATGATTTTCAGAGGCTTAGATCCAAGCTTGTACAAAGTGACAAGTAAGCTTTTGGTGGTTATGGGATTAACCTTTGTTATAAAGGTATTGGGAGCCACCGGAATAGTAGGAGTGCTGAGAGGCGGAGGAGATACAACCTTTGCTATGATATTGGATGGCGGCACAGTATGGGTTATCGGAGTACCGGTTGCCTTTATAGGAGCAATGCTGTTAAGTATGCCTGTCTATAGTATATATGCAATAATTACCATAGAAGAATTAATTAAGGTTATGTTAATAATACTAAGATTTATATCTAAAAAATGGATAAAAAATACAACTTAAACTTAACTGATTATTCCCCAATTTTGGGGAATTTTTATATTCTATATATTTAAATTATATTTTTAATTTATATTCTATTTTTTCTTTGAGCAATTAAAAACTTGAGACCAAATACTGAAAAAATGAAGGAAATAATCAAAAATAAAATAAATATTATATATCTGCTAATTATTATTTGCTCTATCACAAATTCAAAACCAAAAAGCGGAGTAAGAAAAATAAAAAATAAAAAAATCAGCAGTATATCGGATATGGTATGGTGTGGATTAAAATTAATGTATAATCCGATAGAAGAAGTAATAAATGTTATAATCCAAAAAATTGTTAAAACAAGAATTAATTTATATTTTTTGTTTTTCAACGCAGACTTGAAATTTACAATCCATATTATTAAATAAATAGAAGATACTCCAACTTCAAACCACGACAGGTTAAAGTCATATAAAAATGACTTGAAATTTAAGATTACTCCTAATATAACAGTAACTGGCAAAATAAAGACTGATTCAATAGCTTTTTTAAACATAACTTCCCCCCAAATTGTATATTATATAAGATTATATTTTAAATATGATAAAAAAACAAGAATGGAAAATGGACATTGTTGATTTATCCATCTTCATATTTTTATTAATTATATTTATTTAGGGTATAGTATTCTGAATAAATGTCATATAGCTTTCTGCTTGTATTTTAGGTGTTATATATGGTAAAGAATGATGAGCCGTATTTCCTGCATATGTGATATCCCATTGAGAATTACTTCCATAGACGCGAAAATCATACCATTCATAGCAATATTCGACAACACCATCACAACGGAGATACACTATTTCATCAGGTTGAATATATGAAGTACCGGTTGAACTACCGGAGTATTCACCCTTAAGAAATTCTAACTTGTCTATGGAAAAAATCGTGCCTGTTAGTGCAAGGCATATCAATAATACTAAAATGATTAAATTTTTAATTTTCATTCATTTACCTCCTTTTACAAACCAGTAGTTTACAACAATTACAAAGTATACATAAAATCTAAAAATTCTTAGTGTTCAACGGAAACACCCCCTTTCTAAAAACTATACAGGCATATTCAATGCAGTATGAACCTCTGTTACCAAATAAGCAGTATTGCTAATATTTTTCTCTAGCCCCCTTTCTTTTGAATTCTTGTTTATATCTAATTGTGAGCTAAATAGTCACAAATAAATAAGTTTTACAAGATTTCTTTGTAATCATTGATATGATACGTCCCCTAATAAGAAGTCTTTTCTGTTACAACAAAAACTGTATTCTTGATCTGTTTAGCAGTAATTTTTTTAATTTTTATATATAAAATATAACTTTAGTACAATCAAAAAAGCGACAAACTGAAAAGTTGTTTTTAAATTTTAGTAAATTACAACATTACTATATTTAATAACTGTCTCAACAGCTTTATTGGAGCTGTCAAGGGTGGTGTGGGTAAGCTTTAGACGATATGTACCTTTTTCCACATACCATTCTTTATACAATGCTACTTTGTCATTGCTTCCGTTTACTTCCCATGTTTTAATAGTTGTCCAGCTATCGGATAGCTTTTGCAATTCCATCTTAATGCTTGCTATATATCCTTTTTGAACACTTGTATCTCCGTTACATCCCAATTTGCCATCTGAAATTAGTTCTAGGTAATTGGAGCATATTAGAATTGTTGTATAATAAGGCGTTACTTCAAAGTTGAATTCAGAGTCAATACTCTCTGCAAAAATATTTGTGTAGTTAGAATTACATAAAACTAATGAAACAGCTGTAACTAGAATTAATAACGATTTTTTAAACATAAAAATCCTCTTTAGATTGGTTTTTAATAATAACCAATCTAAAGAGGAAAAAGCGACAAGTTTTTATAAAATTTTTATTTTTTTATATTTTCTGCTATTTTTATTAACTCATTTTCATTATCACGCTTGTAACCTATAGGCATCTTGCCAACAAAATCATCTCCTCTTTCAAATTTGCGTTTGTATCCCCATTGAACATTTTCGCTTAAATTTCTGCTTTCCTCCTGTGCTAAAACTCCATTAAATGCAATATCAATTTCTTTTTCTGCTTCAAGTGAATTTAAATTTTCCTTTTCAAAATATATATTGATACCTTTTGCCTTTAAACTTCGGATAATAGTTAGCGTATCCAACACATTTCTGGACAATCTGCTGATAGACTTGGTAATGATATAATCAATTTCACCACGATATGCCTTCTTATGCATAGAATCCAAGCCATTTCGTTTCTCTTTTCTAAGACCGCTTCTGTAATCATAAAATACACCTGCGAAATCCCATTCTGGATTCGTTTGAATTAACTCAGTATAATATTTGATTTGAGTATCAATGCTATTTTTCTGAGTTTCTCGCTCTGTACTAACTCTGCAATATGCCGCAACCTTTAATTTTTCTCCGCTTCTCAAAGAGTTCTTGGCAAGAATAAGTATAATTCTCTTCATAAAAATATCATCCTTTTTTTAAAAGAAAAAAAGCGCAAAAGCAAATCGCTCTTACGCTCATAATTTATTATTAATTTTCAATTTTTTATGTTCTTGATGTTGCAATAGGACTACAACTTCTGTATGCCTTGAGAGGATAATAATGATGTCGTAAGCATCTGGTATCCCCTTGGCGGCAGGGTATATTTCAGTTAATAATTCAAAATCTACAATGCTATCATATAAAATCCGAACATGATTATAACATCCTGTAAAAAATGGATAAACCAAGCCCAAAAGAACCCCTTAGTTTCATGTATGGATTTTGACAAAAACCAACCAATAAAAGCTGCCATCAATACTCCGGGGATTCCTGAGGGCGTTCCGAAGTAATGCACCACTCCGAAAGTAAGTGCTGATAATCCTTGAGAAATATATCGAGATTGTCCCGTGGATTCTATCACACTGGCGAAGCTAAAGCGGAAAATGGATTCCTCGACAAAGCTATTCGATAATGCAAAAACAAACACCATAAGAAGATTAGGCATCAGGATAAATCTGAAGGTATTTCCCTGATAGACTTGTAAGTAAATTACAATTGCCGTCACAATCGATATGATTAAAGCAAAGTTGGCACCTAGCTTCCTCCAAGTATCTTTATTTTTTGACGTTATACCTAACCAAGGTTCAACACCAACCGGACCGTCGATTTTGTTCACTTTCAAATAACGAATATATTTTGTTCCACTGAGGAGCAATGATAATGCTATTACAGAAAAAGCAAGAAACAGTGAAGTGATTTGATAGTTCAAGGCAGCATTTAAGTGTATGTCATCAAAAAGCTGCAAAGATATAATAGGGTTTTTATTCAGCCATAAAAGACCGACAGCAGAAAAGCATACTATTATGAATATAACTACTATTTTAATATTTTTCATTTTTATCCTCTCTCATATTGTTTTATAGTTTGAATTGTTCTTTCACACCAGTCAATCGTAGAATGACAATACGTCATACCATTATCTATGGTGGCTTTCCAAAGTATTTTTCTGAACTTATTAACGGGAAGGTTATCCACATTCACATCGATTTGTTCCAACACTTTTAGATGACTTCTCAATCCCAATACTTCAGCATTAAGATGTGCAATTAAAATATCAAAATCTTCTTCAGAAGACATGAATACCTTGAGTAGCAGCTCATTCCGAATAATCGTTTCCTTCGGTTTATGTCCAATCCAATTTGTCAATTTAGTCTGTCCCAAAGCAGAAATTTGATAAACTTTTTTTAACCTTCGACTATTATTCATTTCGATTATTTGAATTAATTCTTCAGAATGGAGCATATTTAAATTCTTATGAATGTTGCCATAAGACTCATTCCAGAAAAAGCCTATACTCTCTTTGGAAAACTTCTCTATTTCGTATGCACTCATTGGTTTTATGGTTAGCATACCAAGAAGTGCCGCTTTGGTAGCGCTTATTTCGTCCATTGCATTTCACCTCATCTGCATTATAATATATCTCGGAGATATATGCAAGAAGTAAACTATATTTTTAATATTTTTCTGAACTAATGAAAGCAGCTATATGCAGCTATTATATAAGAGAGAAGGCTAATATAAAGCAGATTTGACTACCTGATTAGGTCAAAGGTTTTGCGGATGTCGAAGTACTTTATCAAGTATAGTTTTTTTCTTAAGTATATAGCATAACAATTGTAATTATAATTATAAAGAATCTAATTATCTATCTAAATTATCGTCATAAGTCCATAACTATTCCTCGTTAAAAATGGTACTAATCAATTTTATCTATATAAAAAAGTTACCTACTCTAAATAAGAGCAAACAACTTTTTGTTTTCATATTCATTTTTAATTATTGGTTAACTCTAAGATATTTTAAGGCACCTTTGATTGATTCTACCTTTTCAGGGGATGGGTGTTTTCGCTTGGTCAATATTCTTCAGCTTTTTTCGCTATCTCATCAATAGGAATCTGCCCTTTCTCATCACCAAACTCCGCATTTATGTTGATATGAGTGTCTGTATTTTTGTGATAGAGAGAGAAACTATCATCTCCACGTGCACCGTCCACGGGAATTGGTCTACCGGTTGTACTTTTGTTAAAACATATCCGCCTGTTTCTAATTGCTTTATGTCTCTTGCTAAGGTGGAAGGATTGCAGGAAACGTAGACGATTTTTTTAGGTGACATGCTTATAATTGTTTCAATAACTTCTTGCTCGCAGCCCTTTCTTGGAGGATCTACTATAACAATGTCTGCTTTTATGTTTTGTTTGTAGAGTTTTGGGACAAGAACTTCTGCTTCCCCGGCATAAAATTCAGCATTATTTATATTGTTCTTTATAGCATTTTCTCTTGCATTAATAATTGACTGCTCAACAATTTCTACTCCGTATACTTTCTTTGCCTTTTTTGCTGCCATTAGGGATATGGTGCCTATACCACAATAAATATCAAAACATATATCATCCTTACCTATATTTGCATATTCAATGGCTGTTTGGTAAAGTTTTTCTGTTTGAACAGGGTTAATTTGAAAAAAAGTTTCGGGAGATATGGTAAAAATTAAATCATCTATGGTATCTTCAATAGTACCTTCTCCATAAAGAGTTATATTTTTTTTACCCATTATCAAATTCGTTTTTTTATCATTAATGTTTTGTACTACCGTTGTAATATTTGGAACAAGTGATATTAATTTATTGACGAATGAATCCTTGTTTTGAAAATGTTCAATTGTTGTGACCATTATTAACATTAATTCATTTTTTCGATTATTTCTTATTACAATATTTCTTACAGTTCCTTTTCCTGTACCTTTTTCATAAGCAGTGACATTATATTTTATCATCATATCTTTGAATACAGTCACAACATCATCTGCCTCCTTACTCTGTATCATACAGCCATTTATATTAACAGTATTGTATGTACCTTGTTCATATGTACCTATATATATTTGTTTATTTCTCCTTGCAACTGAAAATGCTGTTTTGTTTCTGTATCTGAATGGATCATACATACCCAAAGTATCATTAACCATGGATTCTTCAAAAGCTACGTTATTTCTTTTAAGTTCATTAATAACTCTGTTTTTTTTGAATTTCAATTGTTCATTGTAATTCATATGCATTAGCTGACAGCCACCGCATTGTATATAGTATTCACAAGGTGGCTTTATTCTGAATTCAGATGGTTTAACAACATTTATTATCTGTCCTACTGCATAGTTTTTCTTTATTTCTGTTATTTCTATCCTAACTACATCTTTTGTGATTGCTCCGCTAACAAATACTACAAAATTGTCTATTTTAGCAACACCTTGACCTGTATGATTTAAATCTATAATTTCAACTTCAGTTATAAATCCTTTTTTAAGCATAATTACCCCTTAAATCTCTTCATTTTATTGCCCCAATCAGCTAATGCCTTAAGCGCCGGAATAAGATTTTCTCCGTTATCTGTCAAGGAGTATTCTACCCGAGGCGGTATCTCCATAAACTGTTCTCTACTGACAATACCGTATGCTTCCAATTCCCTAAGCGACTGAGTTAACATCATGTTAGTAATTCCCTGAATATCCCTTTTTAACTCGTTATAACGTATTGTTTTGTTTTTATATATAGCCCAAATATCAAATGGTAATAATAACGCACTAAAATTCTATCAAAATAAAGGTTTTGGAGTAAGCCACCAAATACTTGATGGTTTTATTACTGTTTTAAGAAATGATTAATTATGTTGTTAATTGGGGGTTGATAGAGATCAGCCCCCAATTTCTTTTGGTAAATGTATAATTTTATATTCCATATCACTTATACTTTCTATGAACCTCCCCCCCCTGATGGTCTCTTAAAGTATGAACATTCTTGTTGTTGCTAATTCTCTTACGCTGCTTGCTGTGTATTTTATTGTGTGGGCATCTACTTGAGTAACTCCGGGATAATATGATGCATGCTTTGCATTCTTATGTTCTTTGTAGTTTATTTCCACTTCAAATTTTTCAGGGATTTGGAGTTTGCAAGCTGATATATGCTTTAAGCCGTTTTTAACTCCTTCTTTAATTTGTTCGCATGCTAACTCAGGATTAATACTGATTGTAGCTCCGCCAACACCTTCTTTTACAGCTATTGTTTCAAGTCCTTTGTTAAATTCTTTTGCCTTTTCACAAAGCATTTTATCACCGCTTAAGAATACTACCGGCACTCCATAATCTGCAGCTATGTATGAATTAATAACGAATTCCGAAGCAAGTTCTCCGTTTACCTTCATGTAGTTGTTTCCTGTATTCATGGTGTGAGCCAAAGGGCTCCCGTCAGTTCCTGCTGCCGAATGATAACCAATGAATATTGCCGCATCAAAAGATTCATCTATGCCTGCAACCATTGAATCAGGGCAGTTAGTCCAGCCGCGGCTTAATTTTGCACACCTTGGAAGCTTTGTAATGTCTATATTTCTTGCTGAATCATGAGCATCCTTTATAAATATTTCCTTTGCTCCCATAGCAATTGCACCTTCACATGCTGCAATTGTTTCATTCGTCATTTGCTCTGCAAATTGTTTGTAATCATGATTACCTAATGTTGTTTCACTCCAAGAAGTTACTCCGGTGATTCCTTCAATGTCTACGCTTATAAATATTTTCATTTTTCCCTCCTATGAGATCCTTCGCTATTGCTCAGGATGACAAAATTTATTTATTTAATAATGTCATAATATTTTCAACTTGTAAAATAACTCCTACTTTTAAACATTCTTCATCAATGTCAAATGTTTCTGTATGGATTAATGATGTAATACCTTTTTCTTTGTTTCCGCATCCCAAGTGAAAGAATGCTCCACTTGCTTCATCTGAAAAATATGAAAAATCTTCTGCACCTAAGCTTGGAAATTCTTTAAATACTACATTTTCTTTTCCAAGAAGCTTTTCTGCATTCTCCTTAACTACATCTACAACTTCGTCATTGTTTATCAACGCTTGATATCCATCGTAGAAATCTACCAAGCCTTCTCCACCAAAGCCGGCAGCTGTATATTTTACAATTTCTGAAATTCTCTTTTTAACATAATTTCTTGTATCTTCGTCTAAGCTTCTAAGGGTACCTGTTATTATTACTTCGTCAGCTATTACATTATCTTTTACGCCGCCTGATATTCTTCCAAGCGATATAACAACCGAATTAAGCGGTGATATGTTTCTGCTAACGATTGTCTGCAATGAAGTTATTATATTTCCTGCCATTGCAATTGCATCAACACCTTTGTCAGGATAAGCACCGTGGGCTGATTTTCCTTTTAATGTTATATTAATTGTATCTGTTGAAGCATTAAGCTTACCGTATTTTAATTCCACCATGCCCGCATCTATGTATGGCATTACATGTAGCCCTAAAACATAATCAACTGTAGGATTTAGCATACATCCTTCCTTAACCATTCTTTTGGCTCCGCCTATTGTTTCTTCTGCCGGCTGAAAGAACAGCTTCACATTACCGTTAAATGATTCCTCTGTATCAGCCATTTCCTTCATTATCTTAGCTATGCCAAGAAGTATGGTGGTGTGTGCGTCATGGCCGCATGCATGCATTACCCCCTCGTTAACAGAACAGTATGAATAAGCATTTTTTTCATGAATTGGAAGTGCATCTATGTCTGCTCTTACACCAATTGTCTTACCTTTGTTTTTTCCCTTGATTAATCCAACAACACCTGTTTCTGCACAAATGTAATTTTCAATTCCCCATTCATTTAAATACTCCTGTATTTTTTTCCGGGTTCTGAATTCTTGTTGGCTTAATTCGGGATTCATATGAAAATCCCTTCTTATATTGATTAGCTCATCAAATATTTCTTGAACCTTTTTATTGATATCCATAACTACTCCTGCAACAAATAATCTAATATTTTAACAACCTTACCGCCCTTAGTGTAAACTCTTGGTGTTCTCCTGCTAAATCTGCACAGTATTTCATTTTTATTAGTATTTAATAAATCGGCCATGCCCTGAATATCCATTGTATTGTTGGTTCCATCACCATAGATGATAACTTCATCTCCGACCTTTGATTCTGGTATGTCGGTTAAATCAACCATGCATTGATCCATATTTATAACACCTATAATTGGTGCCTTCTTTCCATGAATTGTTACATAGCTGCCCCAAATACGCGGATAACCATCAGCATAACCCATAGGCAGCGTTCCTACCAATGATTTTCTCTCTGCTTTCCATCTGTAGCCATAACTTACGCCTTCACCAACTTCCAATTCCTTAATTTGATATATTTTTGTTTTAAATGTTAATGAAGATTTTACGACTACTGAATCATCTTCATATGATTTCATCCCATAAATAATAGAACCTGGTCTAATCATATTTAATCTGTATTCCGGATAGTCTACTGCTGCAATACTGTCACAAATGTGCTTATATTTAAATGTTCTTCCTTTTGCTTCTATTTTTTTTATTGCATTAATTAATTTGTTATATTGTTTATCGTCCTCTTCTTTGTTTTTCAATGCAAGGTGTGAAAATATGCCTTCAACCTCTATATTTTTCAAATTAAAAATTTCATCTATTTCATCTATACTATTCTGTCTATCCTGATACCCGATACGATTTAGTCCGGTGTCATATTTTATATGAATTTTAGAAATAGTATTATATTTAATGCTTAAATCATTAATCAGCTTAGCTTGTCTTAACGAGAATATAGTCTGAATTATATTGTTTTTAACTACATATTCTAAATATTCATCCGGCGTATAGCCCATGATGAATAAGTTATAGTCGCTGTAACGCTTTCTTAACTCTAAAGCTTCTGTTAATGTAGCAACGGCAAGGTAATCAGCCCCATTTTCCATTATAGTAGGTGCTATGTCCACTGCACCGAGACCATAGGCGTTTGCTTTGACAACTGCAGCTATTGCTACATTTTCTCCTACAATTTCTTTAAGTTTTCTTACATTGTACGCTATGTTGTCTAAGTTAATTTCTAAGTATGTGTCACGAATTAATGCTTGTTCCATTTCTCCTCCTAAAATATGAGATTCTTCGCTTGCGCTCAGAATGACAGTTTACTCCATATCCTACCGTTCTTAATTTGTTACATGGTTCCGCTTTCCGTGAATATTATTTTTTTGCTATCGGCATCCATTGCAACATGGGTACCAAGCGGTATTGTTGGCTGTGGAAAGTTGTGTCCTGCCCTAAAGTTTCCGATAACCGGTTTTTTAAACGATACTACCGTGTTATTGATAACTTCATCTAAAGTTAAATCGAGGCCGCCTTCATATGCTTTTTCTTCTCTGTTACAGTTAACAAATGTACCGAATATCACTCCGGTGCAATCGTCAAATTTTCCTGCTAATGCCAAAGAGGTAAGCATTCTGTCTATTTTATAAATCGGCTCTGTAACTTCTTCAATAAATAATATTTTGCCCTTTGTGTCAACTTCATATTTTGAACCCAAGGTTGAAACTAACAGAGTAAGGTTTCCTCCTATTATTGTTCCTTCGGATCTGCCGCCACAATAACTAAGAAGTTCTTCATTTGGTGGATTTATATGCTCACCTATAGGTTCGTTGGTACAAATATTTTTAATTAAGCTGTTATAAGTATATGGTTCAAAATCTAACTTATCATTTTTAATCTTAGCATAGTTGGATGTTGCCATAGGTCCATGAAATGTTACCATATTGCAAATTTGATTGAAAGCAACATGCAATGCCGTTATATCACTAAATCCAACAAACACCTTAGGATTTTTCTTAATAATTTCATAATCAAGCATATTTAAAATTCGTGGTGTTCCGTATCCGCCTCGGAGACATATTATCCCCTTTATGCTTTCATCTCCAAATGCATCATTTATATCATTTGCTCTTTCCTCATCCTTTGCGGATAAATGACCGTAATTAGTATAGCATGTAGGAAACATCACCGGCTTAAAGCCCAAAGCTTTTATTTTCAATTCACCGTTTTTTACAGATTTTATATCCGTTGCAGAAGAAGGTGCCACAACAGCAACCTTATCTCCGATATTTAATTTTTTTGGTTTATTCATATTTCCCCCTAAGCGTTAGGGGGACACACCTTCTACAAGATGATAGTCCTTGCGGGTAGAAGGAAATGTCCCCAAATAAATTTATTCATTAGCATGTGCTACATTTTCATCGTCTGTGCTTGCAGATAAATTCACATTATATATATCATAAACTAATTTTGTTATTTTCTCGCCATCTGCTAAATAAAATGATACTCCGCCAAGCATTTTATCAGTTCCCGGAAGTGTTGAAGTTTCTAAATTCTCTGTCGAAAAGCCAATTGCATCCTTCCCCAGCCCCAACATATCCGTCAAAGTCAAATCAGTTTTAACATGAGGATACACTGAGCTTATAACACTTGGAAGTTTTAAGCTTAAAGATTTTTTAACAGCGGCTGTTATAAACTTCTGCTGTGTTTTTACTCTTCCAAGGTCACCATCAGGGTATCCTTGGTATCCCGGAAAATTTGTCTTTCTGAATCTTAACAATTCCAATGCTTTATTACCCTTAATTAGCTGTTTGCCTCCCGGAACATTAATATCTAACGGAGGAACATCATAAGGATCACTGTACCTCATGTGAAACGGAACTTCAAATTCAACTCCTCCTATAGCATCTACCGCAGCTCTGACACCGGCATATTCAATTATGGCATAATTATCTATCGGCATACCTGTAAGAGTTTCCACAGCTTTTTTCAAAGCAATAATTCCTTCCTTCTCCATACCGTAAACAGCATTAATCTTTTGAACATCTGAATACTTATAATATCCTTCTCTCTGATAATACGTATCTCTTGGAATTGATATTATATTTGCTTTCTTTGTTTTCCTGTCAAAGCTTGCTAACATAATAGTATCAGATCTTGTTCCTTCAAGCCCTACGAGCAAAACATTTATTCTTCCGCTTTCCCTTATTGCTTTTTCTAAAGGGGTTTCGGGAGAATCCCTGTCATCACCATCTTCATCAGTTCCCCAAATTCCTTCACCGATTCTATCCTCTTCGTGATCATTTTGAGATAAATATTTTGTATAAGTATATATTCCGGTTGTTGCAACCAAAGAAAATATTATTAATGAAAATAAAAATATTTTTAAAAATTGTTTCATTCTAATTTCCACCTTTAAATCAATTGTTTTGTGATTTATCTTCCATATTATACATATCTAATACCATGTTATAAATGCCGTCTTTGTCAGGCAAATAAAAGGACAGACCTTCTAATGGTGCTTCTTTGCCGGGTAATGTGTTTAATTTAATATTATCTGTTGAAAACCCTATTATATTACCTGCTAAATTTAACAAATCAGCTGCTTTCAAATTTGTATCAATGTACGAATATGCTTCTTTAATCAGCGATGGCAGTTCTAAGCCCAAGCTTTTCTTTGCAGCTGATTTTATGAATTGCTGCTGAGCTTCAATTCTCCCTAAATCTTGATTGTCGTAGCCTTTTCTGTATCTTAAAAACTTCAAAGATTGCTCACCGTTTAACAGTTGTTTGCCTTCAGGTATATCTATGTATAGCGGAGGTTTATCATATGGATCTGAATATACCATGTGAAACGGAACATTTACCTCAACACCGCCCAACATATCTACACAAGCAATTACTGCTTCATAGTCGACAACCACATATTTATCTATTGGAATTCCAAGTATATCCTGAACCGTTGCAGTCAATTTTTCTATTCCGTCTCGGGAATAAATAGAATTTATTTTTTTAAATTCTGCTTTATCATCAATATTCCTTGGATAATATGTATCTCTTGGTACCGAGATTAAATCAGCGGTTTTATTTTCCGTATCATAACTTGCAACAATCAATGTATCAGTTCTTAAATCTTCAAGCCCCACAATCAGAACGTTAAATCGTTTGCTGTTTTTAGCAAGCTTACCAACCTGCGTATTATAATCGAAAGTGCTTGACTCATATATGTTTGACGATTCTGTAGTTTTATTTGTTTCATTAATTTGGATTTTACCTATTACTATATCCTTATCAACAAAAAACATATAGCCCAAAGCAGTTGCACTTAATATGACTGAAAGAAAAATAACTGACGCAAAAAATACCTTAAAAAAATGCTTTATCATATGTTCCCCTAAATATTAATTTTACCATATTAATGATTATATTATACCAATTAATTATATCAGAGCATTATACTAATTTCAAATATTTTATAATACTAATTCAATTAAATATTTCCCTTGAAAGGAATTAGCATATACTGTTTTCCCATGTCGCGGACAAATATTTGTCCGCATATAAAAATAAAAACAGTAAAAAACATATTACGTATAACATATTAAAACATTTATATTTATGCAATAATATTAGAGTAGAAAAACATTTTCTTTTTCTCGTTTTGCTTTTGTTATGCTTTAAATTCTAATTTATTTCAATTATTAAAATAAATTTTTATTTTTTTAATAAATATGTATTGCAATTTTAAGGAAAAACTGTTACAATACAGATATCTTTTTTAATATCGGAGGATTTATTTAATGAAAACAGGTACAGTTAAGTGGTTTGATTCAAAAAAAGGTTTTGGTTTTATTTCTTGTGATGATGGCAAAGACGTATTTGTACATTTCTCTGCTATAGCTATTGATGGATTCAAAACTCTTGAAGAGGGCCAAAAAGTGAACTTTGACATAGTTGATGGTCAAAAAGGACCTCAAGCTAGCAATGTTACTGTAGCATAATATTTGTTTACGAAATAATATTTAATATAGATTTAGCAATTATATATTAAGATATTTCAAAAGACATGAAAAAGAACTACCTAAGTAGTTCTTTTTCATTATATTTATTATTCTAATGTCTTTAATTGTTCAAGGGTTGGCATCCCGCTTTGTGCTCCTAATTTAGTTATTGAAAAAGCTGCTGCTTTATTTGCAAATCTTATTGCCTCTTCTAAACTTTCACCTCTTACCAAGCCGGTGGC
This sequence comes from uncultured Clostridia bacterium, assembly GCA_964421845.1. Lineage (GTDB taxonomy): Bacteria > Bacillota > Clostridia > Tissierellales > Sedimentibacteraceae > Sedimentibacter. The sequence goes on along the minus strand of CAYQYY010000002.1, from coordinate 304,725 downwards.
AAAACTTCCGCAAAAAGTGTCTCCTGCTCCCGTCGTATCAACAACTCTAACTTCATATGAAGGTATTAGCTTGATTTCCTTTCCGTCGCAATATTTAACGCCCTTTGAGCCCAATGTAACGATCAATTTATTAGGGTAATTCTTCAAAATATTATCTGTACTTTCATTAGCTCCAAATATTAATTTTAGCTCATGTTCATTTGGAGTTATGTATGTTGCCTTATTTATAATTTCTGTGTTTAATTTCATAGCAGGTGCAGGATTTAAAAGAACCTTAACATTGTTTTCATAACATAAGTTTAAGGTGTATTCAACAGTTTTCATAGGTATTTCAAGCTGCATTAAAACCATATCCGCAGATAATATTACATCTTTGTATTTGTCTACAATATCTGTTGTCAACTGATAATTCGCGCCTGATATAACTATGATGCTGTTGTCGTTTTCTGCTACTGTTATATTGGCAACACCTGTACAAACATCATTTAGTATCTCTACACAATCTGTATTGACTCCCATTTTTTTCAGGTTGTTTATTGAAAAATCACCATTCGGGTCATTACCTACGCACCCAACCATGTAGCTTTCAGCTCCTAATTTGGCTGCTGCTACCGCCTGATTGGCACCTTTGCCACCCGGAATTAGTGAAAATGTATTTCCAAGAACGGTTTCTCCTTGTTCCGGTCGTTTATCGGAAGTAAAAACCATGTCTGCATTTATAGAACCTACGACTACGATTTTCCCCATAATTACCTCCACACTAATCCAACTTTTTCAAATCTTTTAATAATATTTCTCTGAATTTATTTAGGTCTACGCCTGTTAAAATTTTAGGATATGATTCATCATATTTAATCCACTCTCTTACGTCACATACTGTATTTCCCCTATTTAATCCTTCAGAACAATCAACAACCACATCCATATGTTTGTAAGAATACAGTTCAGGATAAATTAAATACATAAAAGCAGAGGCATCATGTATAGGAGTAAAAGTTCCATTGTTTACATGGTCGCCACGGAAATAAAAGTTTAGTATTTCTCCGCACATTTTAGTTACCCTTCCGTTGCTTTTTACAAGTTCGTTAACATCTTCTCTGAAAAGTCCCGTTGAATGAGTTACATTTAGTCCGCTCATTACGATAGGAAGTTTAGAATCAAAAACGATTCTTGCTGCTTCCGGATCAGCCCATATGTTAAATTCTGCAGTAGGCGTTGTGTTTCCTCCTGCTGTTGAGCCGCCCATTATGGATAAAAGCTCTATATTATTCATTACCTCAGGAAATGTTTTAATCAATAGTGCAATATTAGTCAAAGGACCTATGGGAACCAATGTTACTTTTTCTTCTGAAGCCAATATTGTATCTTTTAAAAATGTTACCGCATTATTTGAATACAATTTTTTTGTATGCGGAAATTCATAATCACCAACGCCGTTTTCTCCATGAACATTAATTGCCGGACGTTTTTCTCTTATCAAAGGGCATTTAGCACCCTTCGCTATCTTTATATCCTTATCAAGAAATGACATCAATCCGATTGTATTATTTGTAACCTTTTCTATTGATTGATTTCCTGCAACTGTCGTGATACCTAAAATGTTAAATTTCTGTTCATTTGCAATTGCAAAACAGAGTGCAACTACGTCATCTATGCCGGGGTCGCAGTCAATAATAATATTACGTTTTTTCATTTATACCTCCTGAAACGAATTTTGTTGTGCAAAATTCTGACTTGCAATTGAGCAAATGATTACTATGATTTTATCAATTGCCTATCTATTGCTTATCAATTGTTCTTATCTCTCACTTAGTTTCTGTCGTTTTTTCATTCTTATGTAGCTGTAAATTCCTAAACCGATAATCGTTGTAATATACGGAAGCATCTGTATGATTTCATACGGCCAGTTTCCAAGCTGAAGTATATTTGACAATGCTGAAGCAGCACCAAATAAAAGTGAAACCGAAAAACCTCCAACAGGGGTGTTGCCTCCCATGGAACTTGCCGCTAAAGCGATGAAACCTCTTCCGGCACTCATACCTGTTGTAAAATATGTCATGTAGCCTCCCGAAAGAAAGAAGCCACCCATTGAAGCTAATACGCCGCTTATAATCAATGCAATGTATTGAATTTTCTGAGAGCTTATACCAACTGATTCTGCTGCGTTTTTATTTTCACCGACAGCTCTTATTCTTAACCCTAAAGGCATTTTATACAAAAATACATGAACTACAAAAACCATTAATAAAGCAATATATGTCAATATGTTTTGATTGGATATAACCTCACCTAAATATGGTATGTTTTCTATTACGGGTATGTTTATTCTTGGCAAAGGAATTGATTTTACTGAGGATGAAACTCCCCTGTCTCCTGATACCATAAGAAGTATCAAAACCGTTGCACCGTTTGCTATTAAATTTATAGCGATCGCTGCCAATATCTCATCTGTTTTTAATCTAAGTACAAAAAATGCCAACATAAAACCGATCAAACCACCCAGAGCCATAGTTGCAACAAGACCTAAGAAACCACTTTGAAATATTGCAGAAAACAAAACACCAAACAAAGCAGAAAATAACATGATACCCTCAAGGGCCATATTTATAATTCCGCATTTTGCTGCTATTGCGGCAGCCAATGTAGCAAACAATATAGGAGTAGTAGCTCGTAAAGTGGCATTTAAGAATTCCGGCGATAAAATTGCATCTAATATCATTATTCTGCCTCCTTTATATTGCTTAAAGTAAGCTTTGCTTCTTTCGCTATCATTTTATGTTTGTACTTGCTCAAGAATTGTTCCGCAACAACCAATAAAATTATAATACCTTGTGTTACAGTTATAATTTCGGTAGGCACATTTGTCGCAATGGACATTTTGGAAGCACCTGTTCTTAGGTAAGCAAGGAAAAACGCTGCAAAAGGAACATATAACGGATTCTTTTTAGCCAATGTTGTTATTATTATGGCATCCCATCCATAGCCTAAAGATGATGTCCAAGTGAAGCGGTTGTACATTCCAAGTATTTCAACTCCGCCTCCTACTCCAAATATAAATCCTCCTAAAAGCTGCGAAATTAATGTAACTTTCATAACATTTATGCCGGAATATTTCGCAAAATCTGCATTTTCACCGGTTACACGAATTTCATAACCGATTTTTGTTTTATATAAAAATATATAACCAAGAAATGCAACTGCTAATGCAATAATTAAACCAAAGTGGATTCTTGTGCCCGGAATAATTGCATTTAACTGAATTTGAGATGGTATTGCAAAGGATACAACAGCTCCTGCCTTTGGATCTCTTAATATATAACTCAGCACATAATTGGCAAAGAAAATTATGATGTAGTTCATCATCAAGGATGATACCAACACATCTGAATCAGTCTTGATTTTCATTACAGCGGGAACTGCCGTTACCATTGCACCGAAAAACCCGGCTGCCAAAATACATGCTAAGGGGCTGATTCCCATGGGTAGAGTTGTATTTAAGGCAATAAATGTTGCAACAAGACCACCTAAATGGAAGGAACCTTCACCTGCCAAGTTTATTTGATTAGCAGCGAACATTATGCTTATGCCTACTCCTGTAAATGTTAAGGGAATCATGGTTTCTATAACATTTCCTATTCGCCTTGTACTTTTTAAAGGTCCTATCAATAATTCTATAATTGCTTTTAAAGGTTCTTCACTGGCAATTAAAATTATTAGGAAAGAAATAAATAATGCGATACTGATTGATAATACAGTACGTAAGATATCAAATTTCTTGTTACTGTTCATAAATTATTCCCTCCAAAACTTCATCTTTTTTAATTCCCAACATGTATTTACCCAATTCTTCTTCAGTTAGATTTTTAACATCGTTAAACACCCCTGAAAATTTACCTTTATACATTACTGCAAGGCGATCACTAAGTTCGAAAACTTCATTTAAATCTGCTGAAATCAAAATTACTGCACATCCGGCATCTCTGAATTCTATAATTCTTTGTCTGATAAACGAAGCTGCCCCTACATCTATACCTCTTGTTGGTTGATTTGCTATTATTATTTTGGGGTCAGTTGAAAATTCCCTTGCAACAACAACCTTCTGAATATTTCCCCCTGAAAGCATGCCGACATTCTGTTTATATGATTTGCATTTAATTAAATATTCTTTTATTAATTCATTCACTCTTTTTTCGATTTTCTTTATTTTAAGCATATATCTTCCTGAATACTCCGGACTATCGTACTGATTAGACAATATATTATCCATTATATTCATGTTTTTAGCACACCCTAAGGTCATTCTATCTTCAGGAATGTGTGCTACTCCTAATTGTCTGATGCTATATATGTTTTTATTGTTAATATTTTGGTTAAAAATTAATATTTCACCGCTATACTTCTTTGTAAGCCCGGTTAATGCTTCAACAAGATGACCTTGGCCATTTCCTTCAACTCCGGCAATACCGAAAATTTCTCCTGCTTTAACATCGAAGGATAAATCATTAACCCTTACGATACCTGTAGTTCCTTCAACTCTTAGGTTCCTAACTTTTAAAACTGTTTCTTTTAAGTGTACGGGTTTTTTATCAAATGACATCACAACATCTCTTCCAACCATAAGCTTAGACATTTCACTTGTGGTTATTTCACTGACATTGTAAGTTCCTTTGCCTTTACCATTGCGCATAATAGTTGCTCTGTCGCATATTGATTTAATTTCATCTAATTTATGGGATATAAAGATTAAGGTGTGTCCTAATTCTTTTAAGTTTTTAAGCTGCACAAATAACTCTTCTGTTTCCTGTGGAGTAAGTACTGCAGTTGGTTCATCCAATATTAATATATCTGCACCTCTGTAAAGGGCCTTTAATATTTCAACCTTTTGCTTTATTCCTACAGGCAACTCTTCAACCTTTTGTGTAACATCTATGTCAAAATTATATTTCTTTGCTAATTCCTTTGAAATATCAATTGCCTTGTTCATATCCACAAATATGCTTGTTTTTGGTTCAATACCAAGTACAATATTTTCGGCAACCGTTAATGAGGGAACAAGCATAAAATGTTGGTGGACCATTCCGATTCCTTTTTTTATTGCTTCTAAAGGAGATTTTAAGTTTATTTCACTACCGTTTAATATAATTTTTCCCTGTTCCGGTGATTCAAGCCCAAATAAAACCTTCATCAGGGTACTTTTTCCTGCTCCGTTCTCCCCTAACAAAGCATGAATTTCTCCCTTTTGCAGTTCTAATGTAACATCTTCAACGGCAACTACCCCATTGGGATAAATCTTCATTATATTTTTCATCTCAAGCACTTTATGGCTCATGGTTTTTAGTTTCCTCCGTTTTTATTTATTAATAACTAAAAAAAACATCTACAGAGAAGCGCAGCGCAGTCTCATTCACCAATGTTTCTGCTCCCTTTGGTCGCAAACATTGGGAATTCGTTGCGAATGACCTACCTCCATTTTTCAGAAAAAACACTCTGAAAAATGGGGTTAGGGCATCTTTTTTAATCATTAATTATTAATTAACAGTCAGGGCTATGCCCTGACTGTTATCTGACGCATCTTATTTTACAGAATCTTTAATTTTTTGGATTTCATCTGTTGATTTTCCTAAAGCAGTATCAACTTTGATATCGCCTTTTACTATTTTTTGCTCTAATTCATCAATTTGAGTTCTGATATTTTCAGGAACCATTTTTTCATAGTGAGCATCTTTAACTATTTCAACTCCACCTTCTGCAAATCCTAAAGATTCAGCTTTACCATATTCAAGTTTGCCGTCTAAGTCAAGTTTGATAGCTCTTATTAATGAGTTACCTACGTTTTTAAGTGCTGATGTAGGGATGAAATCAGCTTTTTCCGGCAACAGTGCAGCTTGGTCAGAGTCAACTCCGAATGCATATCTTTTTGCATCTACAGCTGCTTCAATTTGGCCAAGTCCCGCAGCTCCTGCTACGTTATATCCGATATCAACGCCACCGCTTTGATATTGAGCTAATGCAAGTTCTTTACCTGCAGCTGAGTCATAGAAGTTTCCTACATAAGCTATTTTAACCTTTACATCAGGGTTAACATCTTTAGCTCCTTGAATGTATCCAACCAAGAAGTCATTGATTATAGGATTTTCCATTCCGCCTAAGAATCCTATGTAGTTGTTTGAAGCGTCAATCATCGGAAGTGAACCGTCTTTTGTCATTAAAGCTGCAGTAGCTCCGATTAAGTATGATACTTCGTTTTGTTTATAAAGTACGTTGTAAATATTTTTGTATTCGCCTGAAGATAAATCAAATGTTTCATCGAAGAATATAAATTTTTGTTCAGGGAATTCTTTAGCAGCTTTCGCTAATGCATCATACATCTGCCAAGTTCCGATGATTATTACATTGTATTCTTTTGATTCACAATATTCAAACAATGTTGGTTCCCATTTTGGTTCGTCAGCAGGAGTAGCTCCCATTTGTTCAACCTTAAAATCAAATTTGTTTGCCCCTAATTCAGCTTTTAATTTTTCCAAACCTTGGTTAGCTGAGTCAAAGAATGATTTATCACCTAATGTTCCATTTAATAAAAGTGCTGCTTTGTATGGTTTTCCTCCGGTGTTATCGCCGGCAGGATTTTGCTGACATGCAGTCATTGAAAATATCATAACGACTACAAGCAATAATGAAAGTATCTTTTTCATTTCTTAAATTCCTCCTATAACGCTTTTTTTATGTATTTTAAAGTATCATCGACTAATGTTTCCAGCTTTATTTCCTCATAATATCTCATATAAGTGGTAAGCTTGTTAAAGCCAAAAGAAATCAGTCGTTTTGGAATGATACGCATTCCCTTTTGAATTCCCAAAACAGGCATAATCATGCCTGCGTTGCAGTCTGCGTCAATGCCGCACATTGTTATGATGTTTAATGTTTTATCATAATCTCCATCACCATACATAAGTGCGATGATTTCACAGCATGCATTTGGATAAGCATGTATCCAGTTATATTTTATATATTTTTCTTCACATTTTTTCAGTGCTTCCTGCCAATTTTCATATTTCAGGCAACAATCATAAGCATAGCTTACAACGGAATAATATTCACTGTCAGAAGGTATCAATGAAATTGCAGTTTTAACTATATCCTTAACATCATCATTTATAAATGACATTGATATCATAACAGCATTAAATACTTCGCCTAATATACCGTTGTTAATATGAGAAACCTCACCGTCTGTCCAAGCAAGCTTAGCGGCAAGACGCGGATTCCCGGGAGCTACCATTCCGCATATTGCACCTCTCATTTGTGCTCCAATCCATTCGTTGAAAGGATTGTTCCATTTAGCACTTTCAGGAGGCATCATACCTGCCCGTATATTTCTTAGGGCTAATTCTTCTGCAGACCAGCCAACAGGTATCAGACCTATCCAGGAAAGGGCTATATCTTTGCTTGTAACATCATATCCCTTTTCTTTAAATGCATCAAGAAAGGCAATTTCAAATGTTATATCATCGTTATATGTATTTGGCTCTCTTATATAATCAGTTACATTACCAAAACTTTCAAAGAGGTTTTTTGAAGTGTATCCTTCAACCATGGTGCCCATTGCTGCACCGATTAACTGTGACATCCAAGCAGCTTTTATTTGGTCCTTGAACTTTTCAGAATCTATATCAACTTCTACGGATTCAGGAAAACTAACAGCTTTTTCATATTCTTCAAAATTATTATAATATGTATATTTCCAATAATCTGATTCTTCATTTTTCTTGGCATTTAAAAATTCATTTCTAAGCTCTGCCGAAATTTTTTGAAGCATAACCTTATCATTTTCAGCATGTGCCTTTATACCCTTTTCCAATAATTCATATGCATTGTCAACGGTATAGCCCCTGTTTTCAAGAGCTTGCACTGCAGCAATCATTGCCACTTCGGGAGCGCCGGAACCGGGAACATTGCTTTTCCAATCCAAGCTCAATATACCATCATAAAAGTCAGCAATTGCTTTTAAAGCACTCCAGCCCTGTTCGCCTTCTTTTAGTACAGTAGGTTTCGCATTAGAAAATAAATCATATGCCATTTCCCAAGCTTTTTTCATAGCCATATTACGCCAACTCAAGGGCAATTTTCATCATGTCCTTAAAGCCCTTTTCTCTTTGCTCAGGTGTTGTTTCAGTTTGATTAACTATAGAATCTGATACAGTTAGAATGGTTAATGCATTTACGCCTGCCCTGTTAGCGTTACAGTAAAGAGCATAGCTTTCCATTTCTGCCGCTAATAAGCCCATCTTTGCCCAGCTTTTCCAACTGTCCATATCATCACCATAAAAAACATCTGAAGTCAAAATATTTCCTACAGTGGCAGTTATATTATTTTCATCGGCAACTCTTTTAGCTTTAGATAAAAGTTCCCAAGATGCTGTTGCAGAATAAATTCCGGGTAACTTATATTGTTCCGCATAGTTTGAATCTGTGCTTGCACCGATTGCCAATACTATATCATATAAATTCAGCTTAGGATCAAATGCTCCGCAGGAGCCAACCCTGATTAAATTTTTAACTCCATACATATGTATTAATTCATAAGAATAGATGCCTATAGAAGGACATCCCATTCCGGTTCCCATTACTGATACCTTTTTCCCTTTATATGTACCTGTAAACCCGTACATATTCCTAACTGTATTAAATTGTTCTACATCAGTTAAAAAATTCTCTGCAATAAACTTTGCTCTTAAAGGATCTCCCGGCAACAAAACTGTTTCCGCTATTTGACCTTTACTTGCGCTATTGTGTGGTGTAGACATAATTTCCTCCTCAATGTATATTTCAATAAGGGCTTTGCCCATTTTAATGCAATTAATATAGTACTTCTTAAAAATAAATTTGTCAAGCGTGGTTACTTTCCACGCTTTTCATTCTTATTATTTATTGTTGAATTATTTGATTTTATTAATTTAATACCGTCTCTGTTCATTTCAATGACTTTTCTTTTCATAAGACGTCCTACCGATTTTTTAAATGAGCTTTTGCTGAGTCCTAAAACCTTATTTATAGTTTCCGGGTCTGTGTCATCATTAACTGCAAGAAATCCCTTGTTCTTTATCATAACACTTAATATTTTTTCTCCGTCTTTATCTATTTGCAGTTTAGGAGCATCTTTCAAGCTTAAATCAAGCTTGCCGTCTTCTTTAATGTGGCTTACCCTTACCTCAACCACATCTCCTGGTCTTAATGGTTTTAAAATTTCTCCTTCATGTATTAATCCCAAATATTTGCCATCAACAGCAACTGTAGCGCCTAAACCCCTTTTCAAGCTGAATACTGTGCCCTTTACATTATCATTAACCTTATAGGGTGAATCAGTTCTAAGAACCTTAAATAAATTCATTGTAGCACACAATCTGTCTGATTTGTCAATGTAAAGACCGGCTAAATATTCTCCGTTTAATTTAATTTCTCCGATTTGCTCCTTGAAAGGCAAAAATAAATCCTTCTCTAAGCCCCAATTCATAAAAGCACCTATTCTTGTAATTTGAACAACCTTCAAATAGGCTATTTCCCCCATTACTAACTTTGGCCTTTTTACGGTTGCGATAATTTTGTCGTTTGAATCCCTGTAAACAAATACGTTAATTTTATCTCCAATTTCAACATTTTCAGGTACTTGTTTTATTGGAAGCAGCACTCTGTCCTCTGACTTTTCATTGTCTTGACTTCTTAAGTAAACACCGAAATCCTTTTTTTGAGCTACAATCAGCTCCTGCATTTCTCCTAATTTTATCATACGTTCGTTCTCCTCTAAGGCGCGCTTTACTCTGTCTGAGTGACGCCCTGCTATTATATATACTTACCTTTTTCCCAGTAAGCTAAACATGTTTTTTTTATAATATTCAACCCCCGGCTGTGTAAACGGATCAATCTTGTTAGTATATCCACTGATGGCACATGACATCATAAAAAAGTAGAAAAGCTTTCCTAAGTAATATTCATTCATTTCCGGAACATTTAATATTATTCCCGGCACATCACCATCCTTGTGCGCCATAAACGTACCTTCAAATGCCTTTTGATTTATGTAACTGTATGATTTTCCGGAAATATAATTTAATTGATCAAAATCATTATTGTCAAAAGGAACAATCATATCGTCTTTTCTATTTTCAATATTGAGGGTTGTTTCAAATATAATTTTTCTTCCTTCCTGAACAAACTGCCCCATTGAGTGCAAATCAGTAGTAAAATTTAATGAAGCAGGAAAAATCCCCTTGCCTTCCTTGCCTTCGCTTTCGCCAAACAACTGCTTCCACCATTCTGCGATAAAAATGCAGGATGGCTCGTAATTTACCAATATTTCTATTTCCTTGCCTCTTCTGTTCAATATATTTCTTGCAGCTGCATACTGACAACATATATTTTCATCAAAGTTAGTATTTTTATATTCCTTGGCACCCGATTTAAATCCATTTATAAATTCATTGATATTAAGATTTGCAAAAGCCATAGGCAATAATCCGACAGGAGTTATAACCGAATACCTTCCCCCTATATCATCAGGTATAACAAATGTTTTATAACTGTTTAAATCAGAAATTTTTTTAAGCGCACCTCTACTTTTGTCAGTCACAACAAATATGCGGTTTTTGGACTCACCTTTATATTTTTCCTCCATCAGTTCCTTTAATATCCTAAATGACAGAGCTGTTTCTATAGTTGTGCCGGATTTTGAAATAACGATTAAGCAAATTTCCTTATTTTTAATAACTTTTATCAACTTCTTTAAATAAGAGCCGCTTAGATTTTGACCGGAATAATAAACTTTCGGATTCTCAATTTCGTTATGAAAATCTCCTCTTATTGCTTCAATGGCAGCTTTTGCCCCTAAGTATGAACCGCCAATTCCAAGAAGTATGAAAGCTTCGCATTTATTCATGATGCATTCTTTAAGTTTAATTATTTCATCATACTCACTGCCAATTTTATCTGCATAATCAATCCAACCGGTCATATCATAGCTTATGCCTTTTTTGTTTAATAAAAGTTCCTGAGCAGCCATAATTTCAGGTTTTATTTTTTCCATATCTGCCTGATTTATGAAACTTCCTGTTAAATTTAGTGTTATATTCCCCATTTTACCTTCCTCATATAATTTCTGCCATTAATATGGCATAATCATCCTTGTGAATCTTACAATAATTATTTAATGATATTTTTAAATTATCAAGAATGCTTCCTTCTTTTTTAATAATATCGATTAATCTGTTTATGCCATACTGATTACCATCATCATTGGTTGCTTCTGTTATACCGTCAGTATATAGAAGCAATTTGTCCCCAATCTCTAAATTTATTGACTTTACCTCATACTTTACATTGTCAAATATATTTGCTATGGGATATCCCTTAGAATCTAACAATATAATTTCACTGTCGTTTTTTAACAATATGGGTTCAGAATTATGGCCTGCGTTAATATACTTAAACTCGTGTGTTGATTTATTGTAAATTCCTAAAAAAACAGAAAAATACTTATCATAATCCAAATTTAACGAAAGAAATGTTTTGTGAAGTTCTTTCATAATTTTATTAAGCTCCATATTGCCCTTGGCTATGGTTCTTAAGGATTGTCTGACAAAAACTGTTAAAAGCGAAGCAGTAACACCATGTCCCACAACGTCGCATATATAAATGCCTGTATTTTCTTCATCAATTTTAAAAACGTCAAAAAAATCCCCGCTTAATTGTTCTGAGGATTCATATAAGTAGTCAAGCTTCAAACCGTTGTACATTCCCTTTGGAGGAAGCATTCTAATCTGCATATTTCTCGCAAAATTAATATCTTCGATCATTTTTTTATTTTTTTCGCTAATCTTTTTTGTTAATTCTTTTTCCTTCGTAATATCCCTAAAAACCTCTACGGAACAAACCGTATCATTAAATTTATCCTTTATTGGGGAAGAAATAACCATGTATGTCCTGTTATTTATCACTGATTCCTTATGCAATATTTTTCCATCTGATATTGTTGTCTTTGATATGCAATAATCGCACTTTTTTCCTGTACAAAAAACATCGTAACATAATTTACCTGTTATATCTCCTAAATCTTCTTTCATCTTTTTATTGGCATAAAGAACCATATTGTCTTTATCAACAACTCTAACCCAATCAATCATACCATCAACTATTTTTAACTGTGATTCATCTAATTTTGATTTATCCATTGGATCACTTCCTTGATTGATTATTTTTTTCATTAATGTAATTTAGCAGTAATTGTCCGATCTTACCCGAATTATGTCTAATGTAATTTTTTCTTATATCTATAAAATTGCTGCTTATAACTCTTATATTCATTTCTTCAAGAGTTTTTATTTGTTCCTTATTAATAACTACTTGAGTAGCACCCTCATACTTATAATTTACTATTTGTTCTTCAGGTATTAATTCATCATTAGCAATGACATAATCAATTATATGCCTGTTGCTGTGTTTGATTATTGCATTAACATGGTCAAGGACATTATAATTATCTGTTTCGCCCGGTTGAGTCATCAGATTGCACACATAAAAAACCGTTGCCTTTGAATTAGTTATCATATCAGGAATTTTTTTAACTAAAAGATTAGGAATTACACTTGTATACAAGCTTCCCGGACCAATAATAATAATATCGGCTTCCTGTATGTCCTTTACAGTTTCCTCTAATGGCATGCAAATTTCCGGAACCAAAGAAACCCTGTCAATTTTGCTGCCTGACTTAGTTGCAAATTCAGGTATGTCCTTTTCACCCACTATACAATCTCCGTTGTTTAAAAATGCCTTAAGCTGTGTATCCTGTAGCGTCATAGGCAGAACCTTGCCGGATAATCTGAAGATACTGCCGATTTCCTTTAATGCATGCTCATAATCTCCGAAGATTTCATACATTGCTGCTATAAATAAATTACCGAAGCTCTGTCCGTTTAAATAGCCATCTTTAAATCGATGTTGCATTAATTTAAGCATTATAGGTTCTATGTCAGCTAAAGCAATTATGCAGTTCCTCATATCACCGGGAGGCAGCATCCCAAGGTCCTCTCTTAATACGCCGGAGCCGCCGCCATTATCTGCCACAGTAACTACCGCTGATATATCTTTTGTATAAGCTTTAAGTCCTCTAAGAAGTATCGATAAACCTGTACCTCCGCCAAAAACAACTATTTTCATATTCTACCTCTTTTGTTTGTTTACATCCCTGTGATTTACGATCACTCTATAGTTTTGCTCGCTAAGAATTGTTGCGACACGATTAGCAATAGTTACAGAGCGATGTTTTCCTCCCGTACATCCTATGGATACAACAAGATTTGTCTTTCCTTCTGTTATATAATGAGGTAACAAAAATAAAAGCATATCAATGAGTTTGTTGATAAAAACCGCTGTAGTATCAAAACTCATAACATAATCCTGAACATTTTTATCATTGCCAGTAAAATCCTTTAATGATTCAATATAAAATGGATTCGGCAAAAATCTCACATCAAAAACCAAATCTGAATCCTGTGGCAGACCATACTTATAACCAAAAGACATGAGAGTAATATTCAAATTATAAGAAATGTTTCCCTGCACAAAAATACTGTGTAACTCTTCCTTTAATTGACCAAGCTTCATGTTTGTAGTATCGATAATATAATCTGAACGCTTTTTGACTTCCTCTAATTTTAATCTTTCTTCTTGAATTCCATCAACGATTGTGCCTGTAGTGCTTAACGGATGAGGTCTTCTTTGTTCCTTATACCTTTTGACAAGCTCGTCATCTGAAGCGTCAAGATAAAGTATTCTATATCGTATACCCTTATTTTTTAACACCTCTAAACTGTTAAACAAATCATTAAAAAAAATACCGCTTCTAATATCTGCAACAACTGCAACCTTATTAACATCCTTCGAAGAGCTGATGCAAAGCTCCGCGAAATTAGGCAAGAGAGCAGGAGGCATATTATCCATGCAATAATAATTGATATCTTCCAATATTTTAATTGCCTGGCTTTTTCCGGCACCTGACATTCCCGTTATAATTACAAATTCCATATTCTCCTCCCTTTCTATAAGCTTATTGTTCTAAATTAATAATGCGTTTTAAGTCCAATTTAGCTTCGACAGCAGCTTTTAAGCCGTTTTCATAGTTTCCTATATTCTGCTTAATGTGTGCATCACTGTTTATAACAAATTTAACATTATATTTGGATGCAATTTTTATTTCTTCTGTATTCAAATGACCGTGGCTGTTGTTTATTTCCAATATTGTATCCGTTTCCTCTGCAGCTTTAGCGATAATGTCAATATTGCAGGGTATCTTATCACCCGGGTGAGTCAATATATTTATATCATATCTTTTCATTGCATTTGCTAAAGCAATCGAATTTTTATCCGCCATCTTTGAGCTGAATTGATTTTTTACCGTAAAATTGATAGCATTCTTAAATGAAGAAAACAAGACACCCAAATGGTACCCACACAAAATTATATCGCAGTGTTTTTTAACAGTATCTGAAATATCTGTTGTCCCGTCATAATCCAATATGTTAGCTTCTACACCGTACAATATTTTGATTTGCGGAAATTTCTTACGCATTTTTATTACGATTTCTTTTGCTTCCGGGATTCTTTCTTCTTCTATTCCAAACAAATAGTGTTTTGGACCGTGATCAGTTATCGCTATTTCCTTTAGATTTAACTGAACTGCTCTTTCCACGATTTCTTCAATTGTAGACTTCCCGTGATTACGTCTTGAATATATTGAATGAATATGATAATCAGCTGTTGTTTTCATAGTTTCGTTCCAAGTATTTTTATTTCCGGCTCAAGTTTTATTCCAAATTTATCATTTACGGTACTCACCACTATTCGCATAAGTTCCAAAACATCTTCACAGTTGGCATTGTCAATATTAACGATAAATCCGCAGTGTTTATCTGAAACCATGGCACCCTTATGTATCAATCCTTTTAAGCCGGCTTCTTCAATCAGTTTTGACGCATATCCGTTAGCAGGTCTTTTAAATGTGCTTCCCGCACTTGGCAGATTAAGGGGTTGTTTTGAAATTCTTTTTTCGTTTAAGTCTTTTATAATAGCAGATATTTCTTCATTATCTCCCGGCGTAAGCTCTAATACAGCTTCAAGAACTATATATTCCGAATCGGATATTTTTGTATGTCTGTAGGAAAATTCCATTTCTTCATTAGAAAAGTTATGAATGTTGCCGTCTAAATCCATGCATTTAACACTTTTTACAACCTGTTTCATTTCTCCACCATAAGCACCGGCATTCATATAAATTGCACCGCCTAAATATCCAGGTATTCCACTGGCAAATTCAAAACCTGCAAGCTCTTCTCTTGCTAAATATTTAGCAAGTATGGAAAGCAAAACTCCTGCTCCGGCAGTAACGATGTTATTATCCCTGTTAAAATAGTTAAATTTATCTCCTATTTTTACTACAACACCTTTATACCCGTCATCTGAAACAAGCAGATTTGTTCCATTTCCTATAATGAAACAGTCAGCTTCATATTTTTTTATAAAACTTAAAACTGTTTTTAAATCTTCTGTATCTTCCGGCTCTGCAAAAATTGCCGCAGGGCCTCCTATTTTAAAATAAGTATGATTTTTTAAAGGTTCATTTTTATGAATAGTCCCACGTGAAAAAGAAGTCAAATTTTTATAAAGTTCATCCATTTTTAATTGATATTCCATTATTTCACCCTTTCTAATTATATTTTAACATTTCTTCAATATTTTTGAAAGCTATATTTTATGATATTATATGATGTTTTTGATTTATTAATTATCTAATAATAAATTTGACAATAAATTAAACAGGGAACGGCATTTTCGTTCCCTGTTTTAATATTTTAAGCTTTCAAGCCATTCTTTTGCTTTGATTATTTGTCTTTTAACCTCTTCGGGAGCTGTTCCTCCATAAGATACCCTGCCGTTTACACAACCTTCCATGCTTAGATTCGGCAGCATGCTTTTACTTAACCTTTTATCTATTTTTTGTAAGTCATCATCATTTAATTCTTCTAAAGATTTATTGTTGTTCTCGGAATACTTCACCATTTTTCCAACTAATTCATGAGCCTCTCTGAAAGGAATATTAATTTTTACGAAATTTTCCGCTATATCTGTTGCATTTAAAAATCCGTTGTTTAAATGTTTTTGGATATTCTTTAGTACAAATTCCGTTTTTTCAAGCATTTTAGCCAAAATTAAAATGCTGTTTTTAATGGTGTCAATCGTATCAAACAAGCCCTCCTTATCTTCTTGAAAGTCCTTGTTATAGGCAAGCGGAGTTGCTTTCATAACTGTTAAAAGCTGTACTAAATTGCCGTATACTCTCCCTGTTTTTCCTCTTAGAAGCTCAGCCATATCAGGATTTTTCTTTTGAGGCATGATACTGCTTCCCGTGCAAAAGCCATCATCGATAGAAATATAGCTGAATTCCTGAGAATTCCAATAAACAAATTCTTCAGCCATTCTGCTTATATGCATCATGCAAATGGAGCTATCGCTCATAAATTCCAATATATAATCTCTATCACTTACTGCATCCATGGCATTTTCAGTTATATTCTTAAAACCTAAAAGTTCAGTTGTTCTGTGTCTGTCAATAGGAATTGTGGTACCGGCGAGGGCACAAGAACCGAGAGGATTGTAGTCTGTTCTTTCATATGACTCCATGAATCTTTCAATGTCTCTTTTAAACATCTGAAAATATGCCATCAAGTGAAAACCGATTGTTACAGGCTGTGCATGCTGCATATGGGTAAACCCGACCATAATTTTATCATAATATTTTTCAGATTTTTCTAACAAAACATTTTCTAAATAATTCAAAACATCCAATATTTCTTTTATTTCCTTTTTTACGTACAATCTTGTATCAACTGCTACCTGGTCATTTCTGCTTCTTGCTGTATGAAGCTTTTTCCCTGTATCGCCAAGCTTTTTAATTAAAATTCCTTCTACCGCCATGTGTATATCCTCATCATGGACGGTAAATTCTATTTCTCCGTTTTTTATTTCATTTCTTATATTTTTTAATTCATCAATAATTTTATTTTTTTCTTCTTCGGTAACTATGCCCTGTTCACAAAGCATTGTCACGTGTGCGATGCTTCCTTCTATATCACATTCGTACAGCCTTTTATCAAAAAAAATTGAAGCATTGAATTCTTCAACAATTCTATCCATTCCCTTTTCAAATCTTCCACTCCACAAATTAGCCATCCGTTTACCTCATTAATTAAATATACAATATTTTGATTATTTATTATATCATAGATAATGCATAATGCAACAAAAAAATACCGGTTAACCGGTATTAATTTTTTAATATGCTTTTGTATATAGTTCAAAGTGTGCTTGTGGATGGTCGCATACAGGACATACTTTTGGTGCTTCGCTGCCGTAATGTACATGACCGCAGTTGTCGCAAATCCAAACTGTTTTCTCTTCTCTTTTAAATACTTTTCCAGTTTTTATATTTTCTAAAAGTGCTAAATATCTTTCTTCGTGGCCTTTTTCGATTTTTGCTACTGCTTCAAATAAATATGCAATATTGTTAAATCCCTCTTCTTTTGCATCTTTTGCAAAGTTAGCATACATATCAGTCCATTCATAATGCTCACCTGCAGCAGCATCTTCTAAATTGAATTCTGTGCCTTGAATTCCGTCATGTAACAGTTTAAACCAAATTTTAGCGTGTTCTCTTTCATTTCGTGCAGTTTCTTCGAAATATTTGCTTATTTGTACGAAGCCGTCTTTTTTAGCTTTATTCTGATAATAAGTATACTTTACGTGCGCCTGTGATTCACCGGCAAAAGCAGTTAATAAATTTTGTTCTGTCTTTGTTCCTTTTAAATTCATATATCCACCTCATAAATAATATTTTCATGGCATTGCCATTGTTTGACATACTTTATCTCAACAATTAATGTATACCCATAAATATTATTTTTAATCATTTATTATACTATACATTTCTTTAAAAGCATCCTTTATAACATGCTCTAATACTTGTTCGACCTTTATTTTCATGGGTTTTGTTCCAAAAATAATTTCTATTTCGTCTCCCGGCTCTACTTCAGTACCTGGTTTTGCCTGCTTTCCGTTTACTAATACTCTTCCCTGTTCACAAGCTTCCTTTGCAACAGTTCTTCTTTTAATTATACGAGCATTCTTCAAATATTTATCTATTCTCATAATTACTCCGATACTTTATTTAATTTTTCCGCCTGGTCAGAGGTTAACAAAGCTTCAATCATTTCTGTTATATCACCATCTATAAATGAATCCAACTTATAAAGTGTAAGACCGATTCTATGGTCTGTTACTCTTCCTTGAGGGAAGTTATAGGTTCTGATTCTTTCACTTCTGTCCCCTGAACCTACCTGGCTTTTTCTTTCTTGAGCAAGCTCATCATTTTGTTCCTGCATGTATTTATCATATAGCCTTGCCTTAAGAACCTTAAAAGCCTTATCCTTGTTTTTAAGTTGAGACTTTTCATCTTGGCATGAAATTACAATACCTGTGGGTATATGTGTAAGACGAACAGCTGAGTCGGTTGTATTGACGCACTGACCACCGTTTCCCGATGAACGGAAAACATCCACTCTTACGTCATTTGGATTAATTTCAATATCTATGTCATCAACTTCAGGAAGCACTGCGACTGTTGCTGATGATGTGTGGATACGTCCGCTTGATTCTGTATCAGGAACACGCTGAACTCTGTGAACACCGCTTTCATATTTTAGCTTTGAGTATGCACCCTTTCCTTTTATGGAAAATATTACTTCCTTATACCCGCCAATACCTTGATCGTTAACAGAAATAAATTCAGATTTCCATCCCGTTCTTTCTGCATATCTTAAATACATTCTTAACAGGTCTCCGGCAAACAAACCTGCCTCATCTCCACCGACGCCTGCTCTTATTTCAACGATAACATCCTTTTCATCATTAGGGTCCTTCGGCAAAAGCAATACCTTAATTTCCTGCATTAATTGTTCTTCCTTAGCAGTAAGCTCCTTTATTTCTTCCTTAACCATTTCCCTAAAGTCATCATCTAACTTTTCATAAAGCATTTCTTTGGAAGCATTTAAACCGTTATATACTTCCATATATTCATCATATTTAGTTACTATTGGCTCAAGCTGAGCTTGTTCCTTCATTAATTTTTGCAATTTTTGTGAATCACTAAGTGTCTCAGGGTCTGAAATTTTTTCACTTAATTCTATATATTTATTTTTTAAATCCTCTAATTTTTCTAACATTTTATACCTCCAGTATCAAACGATTGATAGGCAATTGATAGGCAATCGATAGGCGATTGAAAAGCAGTTGATAGATGATTGAGTTATCAATTCAAAAAATCTTTTCTCAATTGCATCTATAGCATATCCATCGCTAATCCATTGCAAATCCATTGTCATTGTTGCTAAACAATTGCAGTTATTACACGGTCATTTCCGCCATAATCTTTGTCACATTCTATAATTTTAAATAGCTTTGTTCCTTTAAATATTTCTGTTACAGTTTGTTTTTGATCATATCCGATTTCAACTGCAAGGATCGAATCTTTTTTATAAATTTCTTTAAAAACTTTTACAATTTGCCTGTAATAATTTAATCCGTCCGCTCCCCCGTCAAGAGCAAGTTTCGGCTCATAGGTAGAAACCTCCTTAGGAAGCCCTTTTATAACGTCACTTTCTATATATGGTGGATTAGAAACAACTATATCATACTTTTCATTTTTAAAATCATGATTAAAAATGTCCGCTTTTAAAATTTTTACATTTGTTAATCTGTGTGCTTTTATATTTATTTCTGCTGTTTCAAGCGCCGTATCGCTAATATCCATTGCAGTAACCTTTGAATTTTTCAAATAATATCCAAGTGAAACAGCTATGGCTCCGCTGCCGGTGCCGATATCCAAAATATTAATTTCTCTTTCATATTTACCTGCTGTTTTTATAATTTTTTCTACTAAAATTTCCGTGTCCGGCCTTGGTACAAGCACGCCTTCCTGAACATAAAAAGCCAAACCCATAAATTCTTGGGTGTTGGTCATATATTGAAGCGGATAGCCCTCATTTCTTTTTCCTGCCATACAATAAAACTTTTCCGCAATTTCATCTGTAACTTCATCTTTTCTGTGTACATGTAAATAAATCTTATCCTTTGAAAGCAAGTGAGATAAGATTAACTGAACGTCAAGATGGGGATTATTGTAATCCCCTTTTTTTATTATATCAATACCATCCTTTAACAATTTTTCAATTGTTACCATGTATCATCTGCTCCATTTTGAGGAATAACTCTTTCCATTGCCCTAATTGCTACCTCTATCATAGAATCATCCGGTTCGGCTGTAGTGATTTTCTGAATTTGAAAACCGGGATAAGTTATTATTTTCGTAAAAATATTTTCCTCGTCGCATTTTCCAACAAACCTGTTTAACTCATATGATAACCCTGCTATTACAGGTAGCATCGATAACCTTATAACTAACCTCATCAAGGGATTTGGCCATCCGAAAAAAGAAAATACCAATATACTTATTATCATTACATTGATCATAAAACTGGTTCCGCATCTTGGATGAAGTGTGGAATATTTTCTGACATTTTCTACAGTAAGCTCTTCCTTATTCTCGTAACAATATATGGTTTTATGTTCGGCACCATGATACATAAACACTCTTTTTATATCATTTAATTTAGCTATTAAATATACATAGCCAACAAATAAACCAACTCTTATAAGTCCTTCTATTAAATTTAATATCAAAGTATTAGTAACTAAATTTTTTAAAACATTTGTCAACAGGGTAGGTCCTAATATGAATATTCCTGTTGAAAACACCAATGCAATTATTACCGAAGCATAAACTATTGCTGTATCTGCCTTATCTTTAAAAATTTTCTTAAGAAATTTATCAAGAGCATCCTCTTCATAATCTTCTCCATAAAATTCAGCCGAATACATCAACTCTTTAACTCCGCTAACTAAAGAATCTATCAGCACAAAGCTTCCTCTTATTATTGGAAGTTTGAAAAATTTATGTTTAAATATTTGATTAATTTCACTTTCTTTAACTACTATTTCTCCATCGGGTTTTCTGACTGCAGTAGCAATTTTTTCAGGCCCCTTCATCATTATTCCTTCAATTAGCGCCTGACCGCCTATACTCGTCTTTTTGACCTCTTTCTTTTCTGTATTGATCATTTCGTCCCCTTTTTTACCATATGTGAATACACTAAGATATTATACAATTATTACATAAAATCTTCAAGCATTTTAAATAATTTCAAGTATTTCGTATTTTACAATACCGCCGGGAGAGTCAACTTTAATTGTAATTCCCTTTTTTTGTCCTAAAAGAGCTGAACCAAGAGGTGATAAATTTGAAATTTTTCCTGCCACCGGATCAGCTTCTGTAGCGCCAACTATAGAAAATTCAAGAATTTCATCAAATTCCAAATCCTTAATTTTTATTTGACTTCCGATTTGAATTGTGTCTTTGTTTTTTTCATTATGTTTAACTATTTTGGTATGCTTCAGTGTATGTTCAATAACAATTATTCTTGATTCATTTTTGTTTTGTTCTTCCTTTGATTCATGATATTCGGCATTTTCGCTTAAGTCTCCTTCTTTCAAGGCACCTTTGATTCTTTCTGATATTTCTTTTCTCAATTTTGTTTTTCTGTATTCTAATTCGTCAACAAGTTCTTTATAACCTGCTTCTGTCACCAATATTTCTTTGTTGTTTTCCATAATTCCACCTACTGTATATTAATGATACTATATTATAACCCAAAAAATATTAAAATCAAATTATTTTTCAAAATAAAAAGGACTTGAGTAAATAAGTAATACTCAAATCCTTATAGTCACTGCTTATCTATAGCAAATCAATTGCTATTCAATCGCCAATCTATTGAACCTTATAAATCCATCCCTCAGGAGCTTCGATGTCACCCATTTGGATACCGTACAATGTATTGTATAGTTTTTTGGTTACAGGACCAACTTCTTTTTCACTGTAGAATACATGGAAATTGCCCTTGTGTTCAATTCCTCCGATTGGAGTTATAACAGCAGCTGTTCCGCATGCGCCAGCTTCTGCAAAAATATCTAATTTGTCAATATATACTTCAGTTTCGATAGCTTCCATCTTCAAATAATCTTTAGCAACCTGCATCAAAGATATTCTTGTTATACTTGGAAGTATAGATGATGAATGAGGTGTTATAAATTTATTGTCTTTAGTTATACCAAAGAAGTTTGCAGCACCAACCTCATCTATTTTTGTATGAGTTAATGGATCAAGATATATACAATCAGCGAATCCTCTTTCAACTGCTTCTTGATGTGATTGCAAACTTGCAGCATAGTTACCGCCAACTTTAGCTTTACCTGTACCATGAGGTGCAGCTCTGTCAGCATCAGTTGTAGTAAAGTTTACAGGATTCATGCCGCCTTTAAAGTAAGGTCCTACAGGCATACCGAATACTCCAAAAATATATTCCGGGGCAGGCTTAACACCAATATTATCGCCAACACCTATAACAAATGGTCTTAAATAAAATGTTGCACCTGAACCATATGGAGGTACCCAAGCTTCATTTGCTTTAACTACCTGCATACAAGCATCTACAAACTTCTCTACAGGAACTTTAGGCATCATTACTCTTTCACAGCTTCTTTGCATACGTTTAGCGTTTTCATCAGGTCTAAATAACTGTATTCCACCATCTTTAGTGCTGTAAGCTTTTAAACCTTCAAAACATTCTTGTCCATAATGTAAACAAGTTGAACCTTCATTAACAGGAATCATATTATCTTCTACAAGTTGACCATCATCCCACTTGCCGTCTTTCCATCTTGATATGTATCTTTTGTCGGTTTTAATGTAGCTA
This sequence comes from uncultured Clostridia bacterium, assembly GCA_964421845.1. Taxonomy (GTDB): domain Bacteria; phylum Bacillota; class Clostridia; order Tissierellales; family Sedimentibacteraceae; genus Sedimentibacter. The sequence continues at coordinate 281,755 of CAYQYY010000002.1, read as the reverse complement.
AATCCTAATTCAGACCACTTAATATCTTTCTTTTGCATTTGATCCTCCCAAATAATATTTTATTCACAATAATAGTATAACCTTTTCACTCCTTTTTTGCAAGTGATACTCATATTTTTCAACAGCAAGTAAAAGGTCTTAATCGAATCGATTAAGACCTTTTACTATGCAAATTATTTTTCGTAATATTTGTTTAATACATTTCCTATTCTCTTAATACCTTCAACGATTTTTTCCTCAGGCATGCAAGAGTAGTTTACCCTAAAGAAATTTTTTCTGCCACTTGTGGGGAAGAAAGGTTCACCCGGCACATAAGCAACATTTTCTTTGATACATTCTTCCATTATTTTGCCTGCATCTAAATCTTCCCTTAATTCAACCCATGCAAAAAGTCCGCCATATGGGTTTGTATGTTTTACACCGGCAGGGAAATATTTATCCATGCATTCAAGCATTAAATCTCTACGTTTACCATATACTTCTCTTATTTTTAATATATGTTCATCAAGATCATATTTTTGCATAAAGTAAGCAGCAATCCTTTGGTCCAAAGAGCTTGACTGAAGGTCTGCACCCTGTTTTATAATTATGTACTTATTCAATATTTGAGGTGATGCACAAATCCATCCCAAACGCATTCCCGGTGCAAAAATCTTTGAAAAAGTGCCTAAAAAAACAACCCATCCTTCTTTATCATAGCTTTTAATTGCCGGATGAACGGTTCCCTCAAATATTAATTCTCCATAAGGATTATCTTCAATTACAGGAATTTTATATTCTGCTGCTAATTCAGCTATTTTTTTTCTTCTATCATCAGGCATTGTTTTTCCTGTAGGATTTTGAAAATCAGGAATAGTATATATCATTTTTGCATTAGGATTTTCCTTTAATGCTTTCTCTAATTCGGAAATGATTATTCCTTCATCATCCATTTCCACTTCAACGAATCTTGGCTCATAAGCTTTGAATGCGTTGATTGCTCCAAGATAACTTGGGCTTTCGCATATTACCACATCGCCTTTATTAAGAAATAATTTTGCAGAAAATTCAAGACCTTGTTGTGAACCGGTAGTTATAAGAATATCATCAGCTGTTAAATTCATTCGTGCCGTAGACATTCTTTGTGTTGCAACAATTTCCCTAAGAGGTCTATATCCTTCGGTAGGACCATACTGCAATGCAGCAGTTCCTTCCTTATCCATTACCTCAGTGAATACCTCCTTAACCTTTTCAACCGGGAATAATTCCGGAGCTGGCAGCCCTCCTGCAAAAGATATAACTTCCGGCATTTCAGTTAGTTTTAGAAGTTCTCTTATAGCAGATGCTTTTAATCCATTAGCTCTGTCAGAAAATCTTATATCCATTTTGTCCTCCTAATTGTTAATTACTCAATAATAGTATACATTTTATTATAATTATTTACAAGTAAAAACAACTTTCTACAAAAAATTACCCGGGCAATTAAAGACCTAAGTCCTCTTTTACTTCTTTGAATGCTTTGATAGCAAAATCCAAATCTTCCTTTGAATGTGCTGCTGAAATTTGAGTTCTTATTCTTGCTTTTCCTTTAGGAACAACAGGGAAATAAAAACCAATTACGTAAACACCTTTTTCCAAAAGCTTTTCAGCCATTTTCTGTGATAATACCGCATCTCCAAGCATGATTGGAACTATCGGGTGTTCACTTTCAATAATATTAAGACCTATTTTCTTGATTTCTTGTCTGAAGTATTTTGTGTTTTCTTCTAATTTATCTCTGTACTTTGTACTTTCTTCAAGCATTTCTAAAACCTTAAGAGATGCGCCTGCTATAGCCGGAGCCAATGTGTTTGAGAATAAATAAGGTCTTGAACGCTGTCTAAGTAAATCAATTATTTCTTTTCTTCCACTGGTATATCCACCGCTTGCACCACCTAATGCTTTGCCTAATGTACCTGTTATGATGTCTACTCTATCCATTACATTTCTGTATTCGTGAGTTCCTCTTCCTGTCTTACCAACAAAGCCAACAGCATGGCTGTCGTCAACCATTACCAATGCATTGTATTTATCAGCCAAATCACAGATCCCCTTTAAGTCGGCAATAATACCATCCATTGAAAATACACCGTCGGTTGCAATTATTTTAATTCTTGCTCCTTCATTGTCAGCCAATATAAGCTGTTCTTCCAATGCTGCCATATCATTGTTTTTATATCTGTATTTTTTGCATTTTGCTAATCTTACTCCGTCAATAATGCTTGCGTGATTTAATTCATCACTTATAATTGCATCATTTTCTGTAGTGATAGTTTCAAACAAACCTCCGTTGGCATCAAAAGCCGAGGAGTATAAAATAGTGTCTTCTGTATGCAAAAATTCGCTCAATTTTTGTTCAAGTTGTTTATGGATTCCCTGTGTACCACAAATGAATCTCACGGATGAAAGTCCATATCCCCATGTATCATATGCCCTCTTAGCTGCTTCGATTACTTCTTTGTTGTCAGCCAAACCTAAATAATTATTAGCGCACATGTTAAGCACACCATTTACCATGGTTGTATTAATCCTGCTGCTTTGAGGAGTTGTGATTATTCTTTCACTTTTCCATAGTCCGCTTTCTTTAATTTCCTTTAAAACATCTTCATATATTTGTTTTGATTTTCCGTACATTGAAACCTCCCATATTTTTATTTTTTAGTGGTCCAATCCAATATTACCTTTCCGGATTTTCCGCTTATCATAGCTTCAAAACCTTTTTCAAATTCTGTATAATGATATCTATGAGTTATAACCGGTGTAATATCAAGCCCTGCTTTTAACATTGCCTGCATTTTATACCATGTTTCAAACATTTCTCTTCCGTATATTCCTTTAATTTGAAGTCCGTTAAACACTACCTTGTTCCAATCAATTCGTGTATCGGAATCCTGTATGCCAAGCATGGCTATCTTGCCTCCGTGTGTCATATGATTAATCATATCATTAAAAGCAATACCGTTGCCGGACATTTCCATTCCTACATCAAATCCCTCCTTCATACCCAATTCTTTCATTACATCTTTAAGAGTTTCTTTTTTTGTATTAACCGTTCTAAAATTACCCATCTTTTTTGCAAGCTCTAATCTGTAATCATTTATATCGGTTATAACTACATATCTTGCTCCTGAAAACTCAGCAATTGCTGCAGCCATTATTCCGATTGGCCCTGCTCCTGTAATCAGGACATCTTCTCCTAATACATCAAATGACAAAGCAGTGTGAGCAGCATTTCCATATGGATCAAAAATGCTGTAAAGCTCTTCCGGTAGTGATTTATCACAAAGCCAAATATTCGTGGCAGGAAGTGCCACATATTCTGAAAATATGCCGGTTCTGTTTACTCCGACACCTTTAGTGTCCTTACATAGATGCCTTCTGCCCGCCAAACAATTTCTGCACTTTCCGCATACCACGTGCCCTTCGCCTGATACAATATCTCCAATCTGCAAGTCTTTTACACCTTTTCCTAATTCCACAATTTCTCCGACAAATTCGTGTCCGATCGTCATAGGAACAGGTATAGTTTCTTGAGCCCATTTATTCCAATCGTAAATATGCACATCAGTGCCACAAATAGAGGTTTTACGAATTTTTACCAAAACTTCCTCTTCTTGAGGAACAGGTACATCCACTTGTTCAAGCCATAGACCCGGCTCTCTGAATTTTTTTACTAATGCGTCCATTTTAGCCAATGATATCACCATCCTTAAATATAACGTTTCCTTTAAATTAATGATACTTTATTGCTGTTTCCGTGTCAAGAGCCAAATAAGCTAAATGTTCATAATTCATATACATTCACGAGATCCTTCTCTTACGCTCAGGATGACAATAGAGTCATAAAATCCTTTTTAATTTAAAATCCGTGTAATCGCTTGAAACGCAGTGTACTTGTACTTGATCTATTAAACCTTCTTTTACATTTTTATGGCCATCTTCGCCATGCAGATGTCCGTAAACACAGATGTCTGTTTCAAATTCCTTCAGTATTTGAAAAAATTCATTGGGAAGTCCTATACTGTTAAAAGGAGGATAATGAAGCATCGCTATTATTTTTTTGCTATTTTTGTTTGCCGATTCAAGAGAAATTCTTAACCTATTCATTTCCCTTAAATAAATTTTTTCATTTGATTTGTCGTCCGAATGCTCCTCCATGGTGTCCCAGCCCCTTGTACCGCACACTATAGCCCCGTTATATTCAAAACTGTTATTTTTCAGGAATTTGATTGTTTTAAGATTAAGTTTTTCTAATTTATTAGATGTTGACCACCAATAATCATGATTACCCTTACCCACAATTTTTATTCCGGGAAGCCCATCAATTTTCATTAAATCTTCAATTGCCTCTTCAAGTTTAACAGCCCACGAAATATCACCGGGAACTAATACTAAGTCTTCTTCTCCAACAGTTGATTTCCAATTTTCAATTATTTTTTCCTCATGATTTAACCAATTGTCGCCGAATACATTCATTGGTTTTTCTTTTTGGCTGTCAAAATGCAAATCAGCTATAGCAAATATTTTCATAGGTCGTCCTTAAGTTTTATAATTTTATATAATTAAATTCAATATTTAAACTTTTAGCAAGCTCTGCTTCTCTTTCTTGACAGGTAAACAATATAATCTGCCTTCTTTTACTTTCTTTTGCCAACATTTCAAGTGAATTTCTTAATCTCTTCGTATCATACTGAACAAAGCTGTCATCAAATATTAATGGAATATTTTGATTTCCGCTTAAAATATTGCTGAGACCAATTCTTAAAGACAAATAAAGCTGATCTAAAGTTCCTCCGCTTAAAGACTCAAGTTCAATCTTTCTTTCCTTATTATCCGCTTCAACAACCATAATATTCATATCCTCGTCTATTACGACTTCTTTGTACCTTCCGCTTGTGAGATATGAAAAGTTATCGCTTATTGACTTTTTTAGAAGCGGCATAAAATCACCTTTGATGGAATCGGATATTTTTCTTATTTTCTCTGAAGCAATTTCAGCAACCTTTATTTTCTTTTTAAAGAAAAGAGTTTTATTTTCATAAAAATCAATTTCTTCTTCTATTTCTGCCAATGTCCTTGTGCTGTTTTCTATTTCTTGAATTTCTTTTAATATATTGTTAATATTCTCAGATAATCTAACTTTTTCTTCATTAAGTTTATAGATTTTTAAATTTTGTTCCTGCCTATCAACCGGCTTAGCTTCGCCAATTTCTATATCGTTTAATTTTTGCTTCAGTTCATCAAAGCTTATCTCTCCCATAATGTTTACAAATATTTTTTCTTTATATATTTTATCATTCATGAGTGATGAGTATTCTTTATTTATATTAACCGCAGTTTTAAAGGTTTCCAAATCATCAAAGCCATTACTTTTTAAAATCATGCTTAATCTTTTTTCTTCAAAAGTAATTTCCTTGTCTAATTTAGTTATTTCTTGCTTTAAATGTTCAATACTTTGCTTCAAATTATCAATTTGTTTCTTAACAATATCTTTTCTTGCATATGCTTCGTTTGCTGTATTTATGTTTTCATCGCTAATTCTGTCCAAGTTTAAAACAGACATGTTCTTTACTAAAATATTTAATATTGCTTCATTTTCCGCTTTCAGCGAATTCAGGGAATCCTCATCAAATTGAATAAGCTTTAACTTTTCATCATATAAGCTTTTTTCTGTTAATATTTTGTTGTATTTTTCAGTCATGTCATCAAAGCCTTCACAATCAGCTTCTTTGATTATTTCATTCTTTGAATTATTTAAATTTCTTAAATTTATGGTGTGATCGGCATATTCGCATTCCATACTTTCAATTTCATTTTTTGCACTTTTTGCTTTTGTAAAAACAGGTTTTAATATTAATAAAATAATTATCGAAATTAGAGCAGTTATTGCTCCGGCCACGATATTTTCTGTCCATGGTCCCTGATAATAGCTGTTTATGTAATCGGTAATCAAAAACTTATACCACCATGCTCCAAATGTTGCACCTGAACCTATTAACAGCCATAAAAAAGTATATAAATTTTGAGTTCTTTTAAAACCCTTCATTTTATTATAGTTTTTATCATCTAAAAATATTTTGACAACTTCAATTTTTTTGTTTATGTCTTCGACTTCATTATAATTTTCAATAAAATTATTAATCTCATCTATATTAATAGTTTTAACACTTTCTTGTCCGGCTGTGATTTTTGCTTTAAGCTCTATTATTTTTATATTATTTTTCTTATAATGATTATAATTTTCATTTAGATTATCAATATCAAACTCTTTGTTGATTTTATTGCTTATATCATGGATTGCTTCAAAAAGTGCCTCTTCTTTTTCTTCTTTTTCTTCAGACAAATCTCTTATTTGCTTATACATAGATTTTAAATTTTCTTCAATTGCGATTGTCTCTTTATAATCCTCTTCGGAATAGTTTATGATATCTTCTTTAAAGCTTAAAAGCTTTTTATTAATTTCTTCTATTTCACTCTTAATCGGCTCTGCTTTTAATAATTTTTCTTTATGAAGTGACATCTCATAATCGTAAAGCTCTTTTTTAAATTCATTAATTCTTATATTTAATTCTAATACTTTGTTTTTAATTTTTTTCTTTTCCATAGCTAAAAACATTATCTGTCTTTTTGCATTTAAAGAATTTTCCCTTGCTTCTTTTAGTTCTGACAGACGCAATGAATATTGACCTAAAAGAGTCTTATCATCATTTTCATTTCCTGCCTCTTCTTTTATGCCGTTTAATCTTTGCATAATTCTATCTATGGAAATTGATTCATCTCTAGTCTTGCTTAAATTAATTATTTTGTTTTTAAGCTCTGTTGCAAGCTCCTTCTCAGTTTTGTTTCCAAGCTGTTTAACACTTACTGTATTGCTGAAGGAAATTTTATTCATATTAAAAAAATGTTCGCCCGGATTTAATATTTCTTCTTCCTTCATTTCTTGGTTATTAGGGCCATTGGTGAACACTTGCGTAGTTTCAAGCAAAAAATCCTTTGATACGAGGTATCTTTCGTCATCAGCTCCTCTTAAACCAAGAGAGCCCTTGTACATGTTACTGTTCCAAGGTTTATATTTATTAAATCTTGTAACTCCATCTTCATTGTCATCAAATCCATAAAGTACCGCTTCAATAAAGTTATGAATAGTGCTTTTGCCTGCTTCATTTTCTCCGTAAACTATATTAAATTTATTTTCAAAGTATATCTTTTTATATATAAACTTACCAAAGCTTCTTAAATGTAATTTGTTAATATACATATTATTTTACCACCTTTTCTTTTCGAAGAACTTCAAGACCTAATTTAAATGCCTGTTGTTCAAGTTTATCTTGATTGGTATCAAATTGAAGCTTATAACTTTCAATTATGTTAAAATCATTATGGTCGTAAATTTTTTCCTCTGAATTTTTATATAAATAGTTTTCTTCAAATTCAATGTAGTAAAAAAATTGCTTTGCTTCGTTTTCAACTTCTTCCATGGATACATCTGTGTTAACTGTGCCGTTAAGGTTAATTCTTATGTAATCCTTTATATTAGAGAATGTATCTCCCGAAAATTTTATAAGGTCAAGAATTTTATTAAAGCTGTAGCTTATTTCTAAATCTATATTACGTGTAATAAACTTTCTTTTTGCTAATTGTATAAATGAAAAATCTAAACTTTTCTTTTCAATTGTTCCGATAATAATTCCATGTTCATTAATTTCTTCAAAATTAATTGGTTCAGGAGTCCCTGAGTATACAATGTTACTTTTTATTTTCTCAAAATTATGCCTTCCGCCTAAAGCACAATAATTAAATTTATTTTTAATTAAATCCATGTTAACGGGCAGCTTGTCTGATTCGGTATTAATATCGCAATATAAAAGCAATACGTTAATTTTATTGTCATCTACAGAGATATCATAAATTGCCTGGGTTTTGTTATTATTATGTCCGTTATCCCAACTCATTGAATGTACGCATAAATTATCATCAGGAAAATTTATTCTTTCTACAGATTCAGTATTTTTTACTATATATACATTTTGCGGCCATTCTATATATTCATACAAACTATTAATGTTGTAAGGGTCATTTTTTCCGCAGGAAATTATTACCTTAGTATCTTGAATTGTCTTAAACTTTTGTGCCACTTTCAATAAGGTATTATAATTAATATATTCAATATCTGCTAAATCACCTGCAATAAAAAGATACCTGATTCCTTCAGTTTTCACAAGCTTGATTACTTCTTCGAATGTATCCCAAATTTCTTGTCTTCTTTTTTCACGTTCTTTTAAACTGAAATTTTTAATATCAAATTTCTTGCCCAAATGTATATCTGATGTGTGTAAAAATTTTATACTCATATTGCTCCCCTAAGCACATTGATTTTAATACCTTATTGTATCATAGGTTCATGTTATCTTCAATAATTAATCAGCCAATTCCTTCAACCTTTCTATGTCTTTTATCTTAACTGTGGAACGGTACACTTCTATTATATTGTCCTGATGCATGTTTGAAAGTTCTCTTGAAAGAGAAGGTCTTTTAACATTTAAAAATTCAGCTAGTTCCTGCCTTTTCATAGGCATGTCAAAAATTAAGGAATTTGTCTTTTTGTGAAGAGACAACAAATACAATGAAATTCTCCCTTTTAGTGTTTCAGCATTTAAAATGTTCATTTTATTATTAAGCATCACAATTTTATCTGATAATATAGAAAGCATGTTGCTAATAAGAATTTTATGAAAGTCGCACACATCTCTGCACATGGTGAAAAATATACTGTAGGGAATAATTAGTGCCCTACTGTTTCCCTGGCTTACCAAATCATAAGGAGATTCTCTCATAGTTGAAAAAGCTAATGCCTCGCCAAATAAATCATTTTTTTCCAATGTTGTTACGATAACCCTCGTGCCGTTGTATTTTTGCGAAACTAAATTAAATTGACCTTCTATAACGATTCCTAACTTTTTAATGTTATCATCTTTTTCAAAAACAATCTGATTATCTGTATATTCTAAAACCACTGCCTTACTGCAATGTAAAAGTTTCTTTATTTCGTTTTCATCCATGTTGATGAAAAGTTTATTATCTTTAATTAAATTTATTATATTGTCCACAATACCTCCAAGTTGTAACATTTGTTACATACATTATTTCTTAATTTTATTATAATTTTTTTAAAAAGTAAAGTGATATTTTGAAAGGGGAAAAAATGAAAAGAAAAATCGTTAAAATACATGAAGAAAGATGTAACGGATGTGGTTTGTGTGTCAATGCCTGCCATGAAGGTGCATTAGAAATTATAAATGGCAAAGCGGTTCTTCTTTCTGACGTATATTGCGACGGTCTTGGGGACTGCCTTCCCAATTGCCCTGTTGATGCAATAGAAATAATCGAAAGAGAAGCTGAGGAATTTGACAAGGAATTAGTTGAAAGAAGAATGGAAGAAAGAAAACAACAAAAAGAGCAAATGCCATGCGGTTGTCCCGGACATCATGCAAAAGAAATTAAGCACAAGAAAGTTGAAGTAAAAGAAGAAATCAGACAAGAAAGTGAATTAAGACAATGGCCGGTACAGCTTAAGTTAGTTTCGCCGATGGCACCATACTTTAACGGCTCGCATATCCTTGTTGCTGCAGACTGTACTGCCTTCGCTTATGCAAATATTCACAATGATTTCATGAAGGGTAAAATAACTTTAATCGGATGCCCTAAATTAGATGATGCAGATTATTCGGAAAAATTAACAGAAATATTAAAATACAATGATGTTAAAAGCATTACTGTGCTCAGAATGGAAGTACCTTGCTGTTCAGGCATAGTAAATTCCGTAAAAAAGGCAATTATGAATTCAGGCAAGTTAATACCATGGGGATACAAAGTTGTGGCAACCGATGGTACATTGATAGAGTAAAAAACTGCAAGAAAGGATCCTCCAAACATACGGGATCCTTTTATTTTTGTAAATTTTCAATAAAATTCAGCATCAATGTTACAGCCAATAAATCTGCACATCCTCCGGGGCTTATGTTCATTTCAATAAATTGATTGTCTAAATCAATTATTTCAGCGGTGCTTATATTTTCTATCCCTTTATTACCAATTAAATTTTTAATTTGTGATTGAATTTCCTCTAATATTTCAACACTTGACCTTGCTATTATATTTGTATCCTTCACATTTGCAATTAAATTAAGTAAAGTCAAGGCACCTGCGTCGTTCAAGGAGTACCCTTTTTTTATTAACATCTTCAATACCGGTAAACCATAATTCTTGACAGATGAAAAGCCACCTGCCACTTCTCCCCTGATACCGGTAATCCGGCATGAAGCATATAGCTTTTCTCCGAAGGTTTTAGCATTTTCTTTTGTTATTCCCTGAAGATCATCATTTAATTCTGATGTCATTTCTCTTGATATTCTTAGAATATTTTCAATATTAATGTCTTTTTCGTTTTTATATAAATATCCTAATGAAGCACATATTATTCCTAATGAAAAAATTAAACCTTTATGAGTATTAACATTGTTTGTAATAAAAAACATATCATCCTCTGCCAACATTCCAAGATATCTGATTTTTTCAAATATTATTTTCGGCTTTTCATAATTATATTTAATTCCCGATAATATTAAATCCCTAAAGTAGGTCGTCAACACAGATGTACTGTCTATAAACGTATAAATGTCCATATCGTTGTGAGAACCGTTGTTGTTTCTGTCAACCAGTCCCGGCTTTGGCGTTATGCATACCTCGTATAAAAGAGCTCTGCAAGCACATTCGGCACATTGTCTTGCAAATTGATTGTTGAAATGATTCTCCATTATTTCTATTACTTTTCTATGTACTTCCTCCATAGGATGCTTTCTGCTCCTTGAACACGCATGTCCATTGTCATTACATATTAAACAATTTCTTTCAGCCATATTCAATTCACTTCTTGAAACTTTATGACCTTCATCATCTAATACATCAATGTCAAAAATCCTTCCCAATTCGCAAAAGTTTTCAATATCAACCATTAACTTTTTAATTCTTATGGGGTTTTCTTCAACAACAAAAAATCCTTCGTATCCTGTTTTTTCTTTTTTATCCGTTTGATAAATTATATTGATACGATTCCTTTTCAAATGCTTTGTTATTAAAGTGGTTGCTTCACTATATGTTTTTATACTTAGAGGAAATATCTTCAGCCCTCCCGGAATATTGAGCGTTAAAGATATGAGTGTCGATTTATATTTCTCTGTAATTTCTTTTTGTATTTTTGCTCTGTTTTCTCTTGCATCAAGAACTTCACTTAATGTTACTTCCCCGTACAAATCATTTACTCCTTAATTTTTCTTTAATTTTAATTCCCTCATCTGAAATTAAAAAATCATATGTTATTTTAGGAACCATGTTCTTAATTTCATCATATGTACCTTCAGATATTAATTTTCTCACCAATGATGCGCTTATTGCTGCATTATTTGCTTCAAGACGCTGAATCTCAACAACCTCAATCCCATATTGATTCAGAACTCTTTTCATCTCTAAATTATATTCTGCTGTCACCTTATCAAACGGCTCTGTACCAACAAAACGCTTTTTAATATTTAATATTTTTGCAAAATATTCGCAAAATATTTTTAAATCCAATAAGCAATTTATATTTCCTGCCTTAAATTTATCTTTTATAAAATATGTTGGAAATGTAGCCGATGAAATTAAATAATCAGTTGTGGGATGCACAACTACATTATTTATATGTTTGACTCCTTTATTAACCAAATCATATCTCACATGAGCAGGAAATATGCTTTTGTCCTCAGAAACGACAAATAAGTGCAATAATTCACACTGTTTTGCGGCTGTTTCAATTAAATATAAATGTCCATTCGTAAAGGGATTACAATTTAAAACTATTGCACCTGTGTCGCTGCAAGAATTTTGGGATTTCAGAGAATAAACATACTCTGAAATCCCATTTTTAATATTCTCCATAAGGGCAACATCTAAAGTTTTTGCGATGATATAAAAACCTAAATCACTGAAAATATTTATATTATCCGGCTTTGTAAACAAAAACAAATGGCTGTTTCCCTTTGATATAGCTTGAGAAACTAAGTTTGTTATTATTTTTGCAGCTAAACCTTCACCTTGAAAAGAATTTGATACCGCAACACATTTTAATACATTTCCCTCTAATGAACCGGTTGCAGCAATTTTACCCTGAGTGTCAACAAGATTAACAGTAAATTCAATGCCTTCATCATAGGTTAATTGTTCCTCATTGAGGAAATCTTTTAATTTTTGCAGCTTGCTGCCCTTCATTGGATAACCGTATTCTTCATAATAGTCTTCATAGCCCATATTGTCACCCTTTTAGGAGACATTCCTTTAAAGCATAACCTCAGAGCATTACTATCTTTAAAAGTACATCACCATACCTATATTGTATTTTTTATTGTATCTATTATAGTCCCGTCACGGTATATAACATTTCCCACTACTTTATCACCTAATTTTATATTTTTCGGTATTCCGGTAATTTTTTCGGCAATAAGCTTTAATTCGTTAATATCCATTACAGGAAGTTTTGCTTCTTTTAATCTCATCATTAAATCATCCCTGAGCGGATTAACAGCAATACCTCTTTGTGTAACCAAGACGTCAATAGTTTTTCCCGGAGTTGAAACACAAAGAACTTTATCTACAACTATGGATAATCTTGCTCGTGTAAGCGGAGCAACAACCATTGTAAGCTTAGCTCCTGCTGCTGTATCGCTGTGTCCGCCTGAACCGCCCATAATGTATCCATTAGAATCAGTATGAACATTTACATTGAAATCTGTATCTATTTGTGTAGCACCCAAAATAACAACGTCTAAATTATCTACAATGGCGCTTTTAGCAGTGGGGCTTGCATAATGAGATGCAGTAACCTCTCTGTGTCTTTTATTCTCTCTTATTGATTCTACAGCTTTTAAGTCAAAGCATTGAACATCCATAAGTGTTTCAAAGCAACCCGCTTCAAGCATATCCACCAAGTATGCCGTAATGCCCCCCATTCCAAAGCTACCCTTAATATTTTCTTTCAGCATTAATTCTTTCAAGTATTTTGCAACTGCTAATGATGCTCCACCGGCACCTGTTTGGAATGAAAAGCCGTTTTTTAACAAGCCTGAATGCTGTATAACCTTTGTTGCATAAGACGCCATCATTAAACCAACCGGATCTCTGGTAATTTTAGTTGTACCTGAAACAATACCTGTCGGGTCGCCTATTTTATCAACAGAAACTACATAGTCCACGTATGTTTCGGATATTGAAAAATCATACAAAGGATACTCAACTAAGTTATCGGTTATTACAATTACTTTTTTAGCATGCATTGCATCGACAAATGCATACCCTAATGAACCGCATGCTGATGTTCCGTATTTCCCTGTGCAGTTCCCCATATTGTCTGATGTAGGAGCAGCAATAAATGCAACATCTATTGGAGTTTTTCCTGATTCGATGTCACTTGGTCTTCCTCCGTGACTTCTGAAATCTACAGGTTTATCCATAATTCCTTTCGAAATTTCTCTACCAACAACTGCACCCATATAATTTACTTCAAGACCTGTTACAACATTATTTTTAATATGATTTATAATAGGTGCGTGTATGTCAAACACAGAGCTTGCGTTCACGGTGATATCCTTATACCCCATATTTGCTATTTCATCCATAACCATATTGATTACATGGTCACCGTTTCGCAAATGGTGATGAAAGGATACTCTCATTCCATCTTTCAAACCTGAAAGTTTAATTGCTTCCTTTAATGAATTTACTACCTTACTCATTAATTACACCTCCTAATTGCTCTGCCATTTCTAATGTCTGTCTTGCTCTTGCAACAATTGGAGCGTCAATCATTTTACCACGCAGAGATATTGCGCCCTTGCCTTGCTCCTTAGCAACTCTGATAATGTCCATAACCTCTTTAGCATATTCTATTTCTTCAATTGTAGGGCTGAATACCTCATTTATAGTCATAATATGTCTTGGTGATATGGCTGCCTTGCCTGTGAAGCCAAGAGATTTAGCGAACATAGCATCTTCTCTCAGGCCATCTTCATCCTCAACGTCTGTAAAAGGTGTATCATAAACATCAATGTTGGCAGCTCGTGCAGCTGTTACCAATCTTCCTCTGCTGTAGAAAATCTCATCGCCTTTTTTAGTTCTCTTGCATCTTAAATCAGCTGTTAAATCTTCTGCCCCTAAGAATATTGCCTTTACTCTGTCAGAGGACTTTGCAATTTCAAATGCATTTTCAACTCCAAGTGCCGTTTCAATCAAAGGAATAATGTGTGTGGAATTTTTTATATTATGTTTTTCTTCCACTTCTCTTATGTAATCTGCAACAATCTGAACATCCTTAGCGCTGCTGACCTTTGGAGGCATAATCATGTGAGGCATTAAAGGAATAATTTCTTCTAAATCGCTTTTCCAGAAATCCGTATCAATGGAATTAATTCTTATTATCACTTCACAATTGCTGTAATTAAGAAACTTTAATGCATTTCTCACTAAAATTCGGGCTGAATCCTTTTCTGCAGGTGAAACAGCATCCTCTAAATCCAAAATTACACTATCAGCTCCTAAAGCATCAGCATTCAATAGCATTCCCGCATTGTTGCCGGGCATAAAAAGCATGCTTCTTCTCATTAATTATTCACCCCTCCCGCTCTTTTTAAAGCCGTTTCAACTCTTGCACGTATTGCACATTCAACAGCGCCTTTGTCTTTCAACTGAATTTTAATATTTGTAACATTGAAATCATCCAATACTTCTCTGACAGTTTTTTCAATTTCTTCACCAAATTGATTAAAAACAATTGATTCTAAACTTAGTTCAATACCTTTTTCATTTGGTTCAACTAAGACATAAATATCGCTGGATTCCAATGTTCCGGCTACAGCTTTATTTTTAATTTCCATTTAGCACCATCCTTATTTTTATTCTTTTATCATTTTTGCTCTAAATAACGGTTTTATACCGCCCGCTTCAAGAATATTCATTGCATATTCTCCTATTTTATCAGCCTGCAATATTTCACCTGTTTTTATAATCTTAACAGTTCCTTCAGCAATATCAACTTCTATTTCATCCCCATTTTCTAAAACCTTACTTATACTCTTGCAAACTAACAATGGAAGACCTAAGTTAATAGAATTACGGAAAAAAATACGAGCAAATGAATCAGCAAGCACTAAGCTTGCTCCCATATTTAAAAGTGCGATGGGGGCGTGTTCTCTGCTTGAGCCGCATCCAAAATTTGTTCCTGCCACCACAATATCACCCTTTTTAAAATTCTTGGCTATATTTTCATCAACACCTGACAAACAGTGAGTCCCTATTTCCTGTGGGTTAACAATCTCTAAAAACCTGCCGGGATAAATTTGGTCTGTATCAATATTATCTTTTAGTACTATAACTTTTCCTTTAATAATTGTTTCCATACTATCTCCTCTATAAATCACATGGGTTTGTTAAATAACCTGTAAGTACCGAAGCAGCCACGGTAGCAGGTGATGCTAAATAAATCTTGGATTTGTTGCTTCCCATACGTCCAGGGAAGTTTCGATTAGAAGCTGTTACACATACCTCACCCGGAGCCAAAACCCCTTCGTGAGCGCTTAAGCATGGTCCACATCCCGGAGTGGAAATAGTTGCGCCTGCATCTATGAAATCCTGTATATATCCTTTTGCAATTGCCTCCTTCATAACCTCAGACGAAGCAGGTATAATTATTAACCTTACGTCCTTATTTATTTTCTTCCCTCTTAAAATATCAGCACCAGCTTTTAAATCATCTAATCTTCCCCCGGTACAGGTTCCGATAAACCCCTGGTCTATCTTTACTCTTTCAACATCATTTAAAGGAAATACATTGTCAACACTGTGAGGAACCGCAACCTGTACTGCAAGATCTGTTATGTCGAAATGATAGCTTTCACTGTATTCAAAATCATCATCTGTATATTGAACCTCAAACGGTCTCACAGCTCTTTCTTTAACATACCGGAGAACTTTTTCATTAGGCTGCATGTATGCTGTCTTAGCACCCATTTCAACTGCCATATTGCACAATACCATTCTTTCCGAAACACCTAGGTTGTCAATATAACTTCCTGTAAAGTCAATTGCCTTATATACTGCGCCGTCTGCCCTCATTTGTCCCATGATATATAAAATTACATCCTTTGGCATTATGCCGGTCTTAGGAGTACCATCTATTCTTATCTCAATAATTTCAGGAACCCTGAACCATAATTCTCCTGATATCAATATTGTTGCCATATCAGTAGCACCAACTCCCGTTCCCATTGCACCAAGAGCCCCATGTGTAGTTGTATGAGAGTCAGTAGCAACAATTATTGCTCCGGGATAAATTAAGCCGGTCTCAGTTAAAACCTGATGACAAACTCCGGCATTAACATCAAAGTGGTATGTTAAATCATTTTCGACCGCAAACTCTCTCATTTCTTTATGTATTTGGGCAGAGTTAATGGTTGGAGCAGGTGCATAATGGTCAAAAACAAATGCAACCCTGTCATTATTCCAAACCTTTTTACCGTTCATTTCTCTGAATGAATATATTGTCTGAAGATACAGATCATTTACCTGTGCAAAATCAACCTTTGCCATAACTATTTCACCGGTTCTTACACATGTCTTCCCGCTATTTTTAGCAAGTATTTTTTCAATAGCATGCATATTATTTCTCCTTATAATTTAGGTTATATAACAAAGCTCACCTTTTAGGGTGAGCTTATTATATTTTTATTATCCGGCTTTATTATCCGGCTGTTATCCAAAAAATATTGGTACAATTATTGTAGCAAGGAATATAATGAATGCTCCACCAAGCCTAGAAGAAATTTGTGCAAATGGCATTAATTCCATTCTGTGAGCCGCTGTTAAAACTGCAACGTCACCTGTACCTCCCATATTAGCCATGCAAAGTCCTGCAGTTATAGCTGCCTCTATAGGATAGAATCCAACTAATTTTCCTATTAATCCGGAACCAATTACCGCTCCTAATACAACCAAGAAACAAAGTATCAGATATACAGGTGTGAATGCTGAAATTACTTGACCTAAATCGGTATAAGCAATTCCTATACCCATCAATAGTGCGGGAGTCCAGTTAGCTGCAACAAATTGATACCATTTAGCACATGATTTTTCAAATTTCATTGGTATTATATTTATTGCTTTTGCAACAGCTACGGATATAATCATCCAAGCATATGAGTGAATATCAAGACCGGCATAATTTTTCATAACATATGCTACGATATTACCGAAAGTGAAGAAAGAAGTTGCAATTGCAATGCCTATACCAAAATCACTCAATGTAAAAGGTTCATTATCTTCTTTTTCTTTAAGTTCATCTTGACCGATTTCCATCAACTTGCCGTTTCCGCTTAACTTAGGATATTTTTTCCCTAATCTGTCTAATAGACCTCCGAAAACAATTGCAATAGCATTCCCTAAGGCAACAGCAGGAACTAATCTTGATAAAATTTGCTCTGCAGGAATTCCTAAACCTTTAGCAAATACTTCAGCAATCGGAACAGCACCTGCACCCATACCTCCTCCCATTATAGGAATACCGATATAAGCAATTGTTTCTCCCGGAGTTTGACCAAAAGCTAAACCGCCTATGGCAACAAAGCCCAAAGATAATAAAACTCCGCCTAATATACATGGAAAATATCTTATAGCTGCCTTAACAAGAAGCTTCTTGTTCATTCCAAGTATAGAGCCCGTTATAAGCGCCGCAATATAGAAATCAAGGAATCCGCCGCCCTTCATAAATGTTTCAACAGTTTTTACAACCGGTTCCGGCAACAATTTAAAATACACAAGTGCTGCAGAACCAAATATAATAACTATCGGTCCGCCTCCAAAAAATGTTTTTACTATTGGTGTATTATTGCCTACTACATCAAGCAAAGCACCGACTAACATCATAAAAGCAAATGCACCAATCATGCCTCCAGGCAATACATTTAAAAAGATTGCTATAACTACTACTGCCAGTAAGGTGAAATAAACCGGTAAGGTTAATCCCATTATTCTTAATTCTTTCATATTTCCTCTTTCCTCCAAGTAATGTATAATTTCATATATTCAAATAAGGGCTATGCCCATTATTCAACGTTAGTTATAATCTTGAAACACCGGATTTTCTTGCAGCTTCTTCTATAGCTTTAGCAACTGCACTTGCTACACCCTTATCCAAAGCACTCGGGATTATATTGTTTTCATTTAATTCATTGGCATCGATGTAGTTTGCAATGGCATAAGCAGCCGCTAACTTCATATCTAAGTTTATTTCTTTAGCTCTTACATCTAACGCTCCTCTGAATACTCCCGGGAAAACCAATACGTTATTTATTTGATTTGGAAAATCTGAGCGTCCTGTTCCTACAACTCTTGCTCCGGCTGCTAATGCAACATCAGGCATAATTTCAGGAGTAGGATTTGCCATTGCAAGAATAATTGCATCACTATTCATGGATTTAACCATTTCTCCACTAACAACATTTGCGGATGATACTCCTATAAAGGCGTCGGCACCTTTAATAACATTTGCTAAACTACCTTCTTCACCGTTTGGATTTGTAATATTAGCTAATTCTTTTTTGGCACTATTTAAATTTTTGTTACCTGCAAATAAAGCGCCTTCTCTGTCACAAGCTATTATATTTTTAGCTCCGGCGGCAATTAACAGGTTTGCAATTGCAGTTCCTGCTGCTCCGGCTCCGTTTATAATTATTTTTATGTCTTCTATTTTTTTATTTACTATTTTCAATGCATTTATTAATCCGGCCAAAACTACAATTGCAGTTCCATGCTGATCGTCATGGAAAACAGGAATATCAAGCAATTTTTTCAATTTTTCTTCTATCTCAAAGCATCTTGGAGCTCCGATATCTTCCAAGTTAATTCCTCCAAGACCCGGGGCAATTAATTGTACTGTTTTAACTATGTCATCAACATTTTTTGAATCTAAGCAGATAGGAAACGCATCGACATTAGCAAATTCCTTAAATAAAATTGACTTTCCTTCCATAACCGGCAATGCCGCCTTTGGACCTATATCTCCTAAACCAAGAACTGCAGTGCCATCAGTTACTACAGCAACAATATTGCCTTTAGATGTGTATTTATATACATCATCTTCATTCTCATGTATTTTTCTGCAAGGTTCTGCTACCCCCGGTGTATACGCCAGGCTTAAATCATCCCTTGTTTCTACTTTAATTTTAGAAATTATTTCAATTTTACCTTTGCTTTTTTCATGCAATTTTAAACTTTCTTCAAAATAGTTCAAATCGTTTTCCTACCTTTACTTGAAATTTTTTTATACTGAAAGTACTTTAACATTACGAATTGCTAAAGTAAACATTATGTAACTTTAAAATAGTTTTGTTAGTTAAAAATATTTTGACCATAAATTAACAAAGTATGCAATTAAAAAAACCTAAGCATGTATACTTAGGTTCAATAGGTGCTTTGCCCGTCATTATATATTTAATTAGCGCAGAATCATCTTATATTTGTGCAGAGGTCTTCCTATTTTTCCATATTCAATTATCTTTTCAACTTTACCTTCTTTCAGCATAAATTCAAGATACTTGCGAACGGTTACTCTTGCTACTCCAGATTTTTCGGAAATTTCTTCTGCAGTTGCATATTCATCAACTAATTTTATAACTTCCTTCCAAATTATTTTATAAGTAAACTTGTTGATTCCTTTTTCTAAATCATTGTCCGTAATCTGTTTTTCATTACTTGAAGAACTTTTAAATATATACTTATCTAACTCATTTTGTTCGATTATATCAAGATTTTTTATATTATAGTATCTTTCTTTATAATTTGTAAGCGATTCATTAAATCTATCAAATGTAAATGGTTTTATTAGATAATCAACTGCCCCGTAGCGAAATGCTTCCTGTATCATGTTACTTGTTTTATCTGCAGTTATAAGAATAACATCGATTTCCATTTCTTGTTTTCTAAGCCATTTTAAAAAATCTATTCCGTTTTCCTTTGGTAAATATATGTCCAATAATATTAAATCCACCTTGTTATGGCATATGAATTCTTGAGCTTCTCTAATGCTTGGAACCGCCTTAGACAGCTTAAAATCTGACAATTTTTCCAAAAATCTTGAATTTATTTCTCTAACCATGGGATCATCTTCTAAAATCATAACATGTAACATTAATTATCACCGCTTTTCATAGGAATTTCTATATGCCATGATGTTCCACTATCTACAGACAAGGTAATTTTTCCGTTGGCATTTTCAATTATATTCTTTACTATAAACATACCATAGCCAAGATGGTCTGTCTTAGTACTGTAATTTCGTTCAAATACTTTTTCTATAATATCATCAGGTATACCCGGGCCATTGTCTTTTACTTCAATAATCAGAACGCTATTCGTCTCGGATATTTTAAAATATACTATTCCGGTACCATCAACATTAACTGCCTCCAAAGAGTTCTCAATTAAATTTCCAATAATAGAGCTCAAATCATCCTCTCTTAATAAATCAGGAAGTTTATTTAAATTGGACTTTTTATCTATTTCAAATTTAACCCTTAATTCTTCTGCCTTGTAATACTTTGCTAAAAGAAGAGCAGCTATGTTCAAATTCATAATTTTGCCTGTAATTGTTCCTGTTATGTCATTTCCGCTGCTTGCTGTTTTAGAAATATATTTTATTGCTTCATCATATTCTTCTAACTGTATTAACCCGGATATTGTATGCAATTTATTCATAAATTCATGATTCTGAGCTCGCAACGACCATGTCATTTTCTGTAATCCTGTTAATTTTTCTTTCAACAACAAAGTGATTTCCACGGGCTCTAACCCTAATATTTCTTCTTTTATGCTTGATGCCAGTATAAAAGCGCAAAAACTGCCCAAAACGAGACCTATCAGTATAAATGGTATAAACTGCTGGGCTTTTATTAATATTTCTTTATTAATTTCAACTACCGTACTTCCTACACAGACAGCACCAATTTGTTTACCTTCAAAAAAAATTGGTGAAAATGCTCTTAATGATATGCCCAAAGTTCCCTTTGCCTCAGATATATACTTTATCTGTTCTTTAAGAACTTTTATCTCGTCTCCTCCTTCAAATTTTCTGCCTATATTTTCTTTCACAGGATGAGTTAGACGAATACTATTCATATCAAATACGACTATAAAATCCACATTTGTTTCTGCTCTGATTTTTTCGATATGTTCATTTATTTCAGGTATTTTACTACTATCCCTGAATGCATCTTTTACCATATAATCCTCAGAAGCATATGTTGCAATATTCATAAGTTTATCTTCAAGTTGGGCTGTAAGGATGTCTTTCATTTGATAATAAGATAGTAGGGTCATACTGCCCAATGAAAATACCAAAATTAGAATAATAAAAAAATTTATTCTTGTACTGAGTTTCATGATTTATTCCTTTTCATATATTAATATTCAACATCCTTTAAAAACAGTGCTTTTGATGGAGCCATAGGGCCTGCTTCAGCTCTTTTTTTTGCAATAAGAATATTTTCTATGTCTGTTACATTAAGATTACCCTTACCTGCTTCAATCAAAGTCCCTAAAATTATCCTAACCATGTTCCATAAAAATCCGTTTCCGTTTACTTCTATGTCAATTATATTGTCCTTTTCTTCTATACTAATGTAGTTTATAGTCCTGACAGTCGATTTAGTTTTAGATTTTAATGTTGTAAAGCTTTGAAAATCGTGTGTCCCAACAAATATCTGTGAACATTCCCTCATTTTCTCTAAATCTAACTGTTCGTTTACATTATGCACAAATTTTCTATCAAACACGTTTTTTACTTGACTGTTATTTATTCTGTATAAATAGGTCTTTGATAATATATTGTATCTTGCATGAAACCTTTCGCTTGCATTTTTAATTGATAATAAAGCAATGTCATCCGGAAGATTATCATTTATATATTTTGACATATCATCTACAGGCATATTTATATTTGTATGAAAATTGGCTGTATAATTTAATGCATGAACACCTGCATCTGTTCTTCCGCAGCCAATCAGAGTAACTTCCTCACCTGTCATGTTGTTTAAAATATTTTCTAATCTTCCCTGAACCGTATTAATATTTTCATTTTGCTTCTGCCATCCCTTGTACCTGGTACCATCATATTGAATTATCATTTTTATGTTTCTCATATACTACTCCAAGTTTAATAATAACTTATTATATATTATTTTAGGTATTATGTCATCAAAAGCGTAACGAAGGATCTATCCAAAACATCACATCAAATTGCTTCAGCATACGAAGTTTTATAATTTCTTGCATTATAAATTCCCATCAATTCTTTCTCTGTTATATCACCGTTTCTCACATCTAATATAATTTTCCCTCTGTCAAGCATTATAATTCTGTCAGAATATTTCATTGCATCTTTTACGTTGTGCGATATCATCATTGTTGTTATGCTCTGAGTTTTTATTAATTCTTTAGTCTTTTCCATTATCAATCTTGAGGTTTTTGGATCAAGTGCTGCAGTGTGCTCATCCAATAACAACAATTTCGGTTTATTGATTGTAGCCATCAAAAGTGATAATGATTGTCTCTGCCCACCTGATAAGAATTTTACCTCAGTATCTAACTTGTTTTCAAGTCCTAAATCAAGAGTTTTTAAAATTTCTTTAAAGTTGTTTATTTTGTTTTTGTTTATCAACCTTCTTAAAGTAAATTTCTGACATTTCTTATCTGACAATGATATATTTTCTAAAATCGTAAGTGATGGCGCAACTCCTTTAGACGGGTCTTGATGTACTCTTCCTATGAAAAGTGCTCTATCATTTTCCTTTAAATTGTTTATATTTTTACCGTTTAATATTATTTCTCCACTTTCAGCCGTTATAACACCGCTTATAATATTAAACAGTGTGCTTTTTCCACAGCCGTTTGCTCCTAATATCCCTGTACATTCTCCCTTGTTTATATGAAGATTAAAATTATTGAATATATTAGCTTCATTTTCTGTTCCTATATTAAAACTTTTTGATAAATTGTTAATTGTCAGCATATGCTCCCTCCGCTTTTTTTACTCTTTTTAATTCTGGGCTGAATGTGTTGTAACTTAAAAAGCCAATTACTATTATTGCATTTATTGCTTTTAAATCTGTCGGCGTAAGTCCTAAATCTATGGCAATGGCACCAATAAATTTGTATACTAATGCCCCTATTATGGCTCTTGTTGTATTCTTTATCTTTCTGCTGTTTTTTAATATTGTATCACCTACAATTATCGATGCAATTGCAACAACTATTATTCCCGTTCCCATTGTTATTTCTGCAAAGCCCTGATACTGTGCCATCAAGCCACCACTTAAGCTTACTAATCCGTTTGAAAGCATTAACCCGATCAATTTATATTTATTAGAATTTTCTCCCAATGATTTTACTAATGTTTCATTGTCTCCTGTTGCTATTAATAAATATCCTATTTCAGTTTTTAGGAATAAGTCCATCAGTATTTTTATGGCTGCAACTATTACTATCAGAACTATGACTATGGAAAATCCGTCAAATATTGAGTCATAATTAAATAGTCCTATGTTGGATTTTCCGTTTAATCTTAGATTAACTGAATATAATATTGTCATAGTTAGTATTCCGGATAAAAGTGCCTTTATTTTTAGTTTAATATTAAGTGTATAGGTTAAAAGCCCTGCAAATGTACCGAATATAAAGCTTAATGCAGTGCTCATTACAGGACTTAAGCCAAATGTTATGAATCTCGCAAATATGAAAGCACCCATTGGAAATGTTCCTTCTACGGACATATCTGCAAAATCAAGTATTTTAAATGTAATTGTAACTCCTATGGCAAGAACTGAGAATATTAATCCTTGTTCTATTGAAGTCATTATTAAAGTGTTCATGAGAACCTCCCAGTTTCATTGATTAGTTATTGGTTGTCAGTTTTTTACTCCCCTATAAATTCTGCTCCTTCGAATGCTTTGCTGTCCTTCGTAAGACCTAAAAGCTCTAAAGTTTTTATATTTACTTTCTTCTCTAAATTTTGGGAAGCTTGGACAGGAATTTCTGCAATATTCTTTTTATCAATTAATATTTGTTTTGCAATGACAGCTGATTGTTTTCCTATTTCATAGTAACTGATACCCTTTGATATCAATATACCTTCTGCCACATGAGTACTATCTGCTGAAACTGTCAATAAACCCTTTTCTAAAGAGAGCTTAGCCACAATGGGCATTGATGAAGCAACCATGTTATCTGTAATTATATATAATCCTTCAGCTTTCTTAGAAATTGTATCCACCGCCTGAGGTATATCATTAACAGATGCAATACCTATTGTTTCTATTTGAAGCCCCATATCCTTTGCTATTTCTTTTGTTTGATTAACCTGAACTTCAGAATTTGATTCACCTATGTTATAAATTATTCCGATAGTTTTTATATCCTCTTTTAGTTCTTTAAACAGTTCCAAATTTTCTTTTATAGGTGCTGCATCTACAACGCCGGTAATATTTTTGTCTGTTACATTTAAATCAGTTACTAACTGAGAAAATACCGGATCTGTTACTGCTGTGAAAACTAACGGTATATCTGTACCGTCAATTGCCTGCTTTGCTGCCTGTGAAGTAAGAGTTGCAATTGTAAAAATTAAATCAACATCATCCTTAACAAATTTCTGTGCAATCATAAGTGCATTATTTGTGTCTCCTTGTGCGTTTTGGTCAATAAATTCAACATCCACACCTTGGTTTTTCAGTTCATCTATAAATCCCTGTCTTGATGCATCCAGAGCAGGATGTTCAACTAATTGGGATATTCCTATTAAAAACTTTTCTGTTGAAGTTTCCTGTATTTCCTGTGTTGTCGATGTGCCTTGCGCGCAACCCGCTAAAATCATTGGTATTAATAATAAAGTAGCTGTAAATTTTTTTAAATTCATAATATCCTCCTGTGAATTAGATAAATTTGTTGTAAAGTGTTAATTTATATTTAACTTGGCCAAGTTAATAACATTAATAGGTAATAAAAAAGTCCCTATAAACACATTTGCGTACAAATATGCTTATAGGGACGAAAGATTCCGCGGTACCACCCTAATTATGATATATAAATATAATATCATCACTCTTCGAGGTCTAACAACCTCTAACCCTGTAACGTAGGTATACGTGTTTGCCTACTATGTATACTTTCAACAAACCGGCTCGGCAGTGTATATTATATTTCTCGGTCATTGGCTCTCAGCACCACCAATTCTCTGTAAACTTCTGAAATATTTTTCTCTGCTTCAACGCATTAAATATTAATACACATATTAATCTATAAAACTCAAGTTGTCAATACCCATTTTAAAAAAATTTGAGGCCCTAAGCTTTTGCCCAAGAACCTCAATATTATGTTTGGTATTGCCTATGCTAATGATTTTTCTGTCATTTCGGATATGTTTGTCCTTAAAACATTTAATTCTTTTAGTAATTCAGCAGGTATTCTATCTCCGATTTTATTATAGAATTCTTCTATGCTTTTTATATCTTCCATCCATGAAGAACCGTCAATAGTTAATAACTCTTTTAAAATATCTTCTGTTAAATCGAGACCTTCTGCATTTATATCTTCTGAATTAGGAATAAATCCGATAGCAGCTTCTTCAGCACCTACACTGTTTTCACATCTGTTAATTATCCATTCCAATACTCTGAAATTATCTCCGAATCCGGGCCATATAAAATTGCCTTCTTCATTTGTTCTAAACCAATTTACATGGAATATCTTTGGAGGATTACTTGCTTTCTTGCCCATTTCAAGCCAGTGTCCAAAATAATCACCTGCATGATATCCGATAAACGGTAGCATTGCCATTGGATCTCTTCTTACTACACCAACCTTTCCGGTTGCTGCAGCAGTTGTTTCTGAAGCAAGTGTAGAACCAACAAACACACCGTGCTGCCAGCTTCTTGATTGATATACTAGCGGGGCTGTCTTTGCTCTTCTTCCGCCAAAAATTATAGCTGATATGGGAACTCCCTCAGGTGATTCCCATTCTTTAGATATGCATGGACAATTTTTGGCAGGTGCGGTAAATCTTGAGTTAGGATGAGCACCTTTTTCATTTGAAGTTTTTCCGTTCCATGGATTTCCTTGCCAATCAAGTGCATTTTCAGGCGGATTGTTATCAAATTTTTCCCACCAAATTGTATCATCTTCTAAATTATAAACAACATTAGTAAAAATAGTATTTTTCTTAGTTGACATCATTGCATTGTAGTTCGATTTCTCATTTGTTCCTGGTGCTACTCCAAAGAATCCTGCCTCAGGATTTATTGCCCACAATCTTCCGTCTTCTTTTAATTTAAGCCAAGCTATGTCATCACCTACAGTCCAAACTCTATAGCCCTTTTTCCTGTAAATTTCCGGCGGTATAAGCATTGCAAGGTTTGTTTTTCCGCACGCAGAAGGGAATGCTGCTGCAACATATTTAACTTCTCCCTTTGGATTTTCAATACCAAGTATGAGCATATGTTCAGCCATCCAGCCCTCTTTAAATCCTTGATAAGAAGCAATTCTAAGTGCAAAACATTTTTTACCTAACAATACATTTCCACCATATGCTGAGTTGCATGACCAAATTGTATTGTCTTCAGGGAAGTGAAATATGTATCTTTTATCTATATCCAAAGTACATTTTCCATGCAAGCCCCTTACGAAATCATTAGAATCACCAAGAACGTCCAATACCCTTTGTCCTATTCTTGCCATGATGTTCATATTTAAAACTACATATATCGAATCAGTTACTTCAAAGCCGATTTTTGAAAATGGTGAGCCAACAGGTCCCATTGAATATGGGATAATGTACATGGTTCTTCCTTCCATTGAACCGTTAAAAATTTCTCTTCCCAATTTATATGCTTCTTCCGGACTCTTCCAGTTGTTTGTAGGGCCTGCGTCTTCTTTATCTCTTGAACAAATATAGGTTTTGTCTTCCATCCTTGCCACATCATCTTTACGCGAACGATGGTAATAACATCCCGGATATTTTTCTTGATTTAATTTAATTAACTCTCCTGAACTTAAAGCTTCTTTACGAAGCATTTCTAACTGTTCTTCACTGCCATCAATCCACATTACCTTTGAAGGTTTTGTCAATGCGACTACCTCGTCTATCCAATTTAAAACATTTTGATTTGAAGTTAAACTTTGCATGTGTCACCCCTGAATTATTTTAATATATATGCTACATTATATCACACATTTTATAATATGTGTTATAATATTAGTTAACCTTAATCATTATATATTGTCCTTTTATTGCTTTCAATATAGAAAATTTATTTCGTTTTTACAAATCTAATAATTGTTTTTACCTAAAATAATAAGCTTTTAAACAAAATAACTTAACTTTATTAACGGCTGTAATAAATATAAATATTGTGTCATAATTAATAATTTCTGCACAATAAAAACCCCTTTTAGGGGTTTTTATTGTTATTTTATTCTTTTTATTTACTGCTTAATTTTATATCTTTTCTATTATATATAATATAAGTCATTGCTATACTAACAACCGGGCAAATAAAGCATAACACCGCAAAAGGTGCGTACTGAGCTGCTGTTATACCCATAATTGGTTTAATTAAAAATGAATTTATGTTCCATGGCATTAAGGGTGCCACTATTATTCCTGTATCTGAAATAGTTCTTGATAAAACCGTCAAATCAAGATTTAATTCTTCATATTTATGTTTTAATATTTTACTTGGCAGTATAATTCCTGCTGTTTGATCGCAGGAAGCAACAGTTAATAAGACACTCATTAAGCCGGTTCTTTTTATTAAGGTAATTTTGTTATTTATTCCGTTTACAAGCTTCTCCATTATCGGAAGAAGAATGTTACCTTTTTCAAACAGCTGAACAAGCACTATTGCGCCGATTACAATAAATATTGCTTCAATCATGGATACCATGCCTCCGCTTACAAGGAGTTTATTTAACTCGGCTGATGGCGTGTTACCACTGTATCCGAATAAAATGGACATAACGACACTTTTTAAATCAGAACCTTGAAAAATGATACTTAATACTGATCCGACACCAATTCCTATTGAAAATGTAATGATTGAGTTTAAGCCGGCAATTGATAATCCCAATATAATTACAGGTAAAATCAATAAATAAGGTGATACGTTGAACCCACCAGCAATAGCTTCTTTATACAGCAAAAGTTTGCTGTAATCACCGGTTTGGTAATTTAAGCCGATTATATAATAAACTAAAGCAGTAATTATGATTGTTGGTATTAATGTTACAATCATTCTTTTAAATATATCTTTGTAGCTTTTGCCGGTAGTTGTCATTAATAAATTAATTAATCCTGACAAGGGTGAAATTTTATCAGCTATGAATGCACCGGACACAAGCATTCCAACAACTAAACTCTGTGGAATTCCAAGACCCATGCCTATGCCGCTCAAAGAAATACCAACAGTACTCATAGTTCCTATGGCAGTACCCATAAATAACGAAACTGTTGCCATTATTAAAAATGCCGCAAATAAAAAATTAACACCTTCCATATATGAAAAACCATAATACATTATTGTTGGTACAACACCCGAAGACATCCAAATTGAAGTTGTTGCACCTATAAACAATATTACTACGATTAAGTTTTTAACTTCATAAATAGACATAAAAATAGTCTTTAATAAATCCCTTAAACTATATCCACTTTTATTTAACACAGCTACCGTCAATATAATACCTGCAAGAAAACCATAATATATAGGAATTGACATAACTATAGAACCTATTATAAAACTTAAGCATATTAACATTATTAAAATGTTGTTAAGTGCTAATTTTTTTGTTTCCATGCTACACCTCTTTTAAAAAATTATGTAATATAATATAGGTAAAAATATCGCAGGAAGCATGTTACCAACCTTTATGCGTTTGATTTCAAGAAAATTAAGACCTATTGCCATTATTAAAACACCCCCGATTGCAGTCATTTCCGTAACAACCACATCACTTAGCAATGATTGCATAAATTGAGCCAAAAGTGTTATTGTACCTTGATACACCAATATACTGAATCCGGATAATACAACACCTATCCCCATTGATACAGCCATTGTTATAGACATTATGCCGTCAAGCAGCGCTTTAGAAAATAATATTTCATGATTTCCTGTCAAGCCGCTTTGTATAGCTCCTACTATTGCCATAGAACCAACACAGTAAATAAGTGTACAAGTTACAAATCCAAGTGTAACATTGCTATCTTTATTCTTCATCTTACTTTCCACATATCCGCCAAGTTTGTCCAATTTACCTTCAATATTAATAAATTCGCCTATGCCTGCTCCAATAATTACCGACATAATTAAAAGAGTAAGATTTTCTCCAACCAAGCTAAGTTTTATACCGACAGCAATGACTGCTAAACCGGATGCTTTCAAAAGTGCTTCATTAAGCTTTTCGGGAATAACGTTTTTAAAAAATATACCTATAAGTCCGCCGATTATAACAGATAATGCATTTACTATTGTCCCTAACATTTTGTTCCTCTCAATAATTTTCTATAAATTTTTTTATTTCCAATGATGCCTTATATGCATCATTTTTTGAAGCTAATTTTTCTTCAACTACCTCATTAACAGCTTCCTTTAATGTATAATTTTTATTAATCAGTTTATCAAATATAATACCGTGAATATTAACCTTAACTCCTGCTTCATCCTTTTCTGTATAATCATTGTTGTAACCTACAACAACATATTCGCCTTTTTCAACATCATCATTGCCGTTAAGCTGTTCCAATACAACATCAACGTGACCGTAAAAAGTTTTTTCATGAAGCTTTGTAAGTTCTTTTAATACACACAGAGTCAGGTTTGGCATTTGCTCTTTTAACATTTCGACTAATGTAATAATTCTCTTAGGAGATTCATAAACTACAAATGTTTTTATTGGATTATTTAAAATTTTATTGATTGCACCTTCTAATTCACCTTTTTTCCTAGGCAAAAAACCATAAAAAGCAAATTGATAAGTATCTATTCCAGCAATTGAAAGGGCAACCGTAACAGCAGAAGCTCCTGTCAGACCAATTACTTCAATACCCTCTTCCCTTGCTCTTTTGACAAGTTCAAAGCCGGGATCAGAAATACAGGGCGTACCCGCATCGGTTACTAAAGAAACTTTTTTTTCATCTGTTAAAATTTCACTTATTATTTCTTCAGTTCTTTGCTTTTCATTGAATTTGTGGTAAGATATTTGATTTGTTTTTATATCGAAATAATTTAAAAGCTTTTGAGTATGCCTTGTATCCTCAGCCAAAATCAAGTCGCTATCTTTCAATGTTTCTATTGCTCTTTCAGTCATGTCTTTTAGATTGCCTATGGGTGTGGGGACTATGTATAACTTGCTCATTGCTTCTCCTGTTTCTATTATCCTTAGACATCAATAAAGGATAGTAAATATATTAGTTATATTTTCAGTAAATTATAGCATAATTCATATTAAATAAAAAGAAAAATTAAATTATTGTCAAATGTAAAAATCGAGTATATACTTATTATTTGTTATGTTAATAAATACATGTTGAATAGAGGCAAAAAATTGAACACAGAAACAAATAACAAATTAGGAACAGAAAAAGTAAGCAAGCTGCTTTTTAGCTTAGCTATACCTGCAATTACAGCTCAGCTTGTTAATATGCTTTACAATATTGTGGACAGAATATATATTGGACACATGGCAGAAATTGGATCTTTAGCACTAACCGGTGTTGGTGTAACCATGCCTGTAATAATGATAATTACTGCATTCAGCAGTTTAATCGGAATGGGAGGCGCCCCAAGGGCTGCTATAAAAATGGGCGAAGATAATTACGATGAGGCAGAAAAAATATTAGGTAACTGTTTTTCATCACTTATAATAATTTCAGTTGTTTTAACTGCTCTTTTTTTAATTTTTGGAGAAAAGCTATTATGGATGTTTGGTGCAAGTGAAAAAACTATAAAATATGGACTTGAATATCTGAAAATTTATGTAAGCGGAACAATTTTCGTTCAATTAACACTTGGTTTAAACAGTTTTATATCTACACAAGGATTTGCAAAGTACAGCATGATGACAGTAATAATAGGCGCCGCAGCAAATATAATTCTTGACCCTGTTTTTATGTTTGGTTTAAGGATGGGTGTAAAGGGTGCTGCAATAGCTACAGTATTATCACAAGCATTATCAACAATTTGGGTTTTCAAATTCTTAACAGGTAAAAAATCCAAACTGAAAATTCATAAAAAATATTTAAAATTGAATAAATCTATAATAACACCGGTTTTATTACTTGGTATATCCCCATTTATAATGCAAAGTACGGAGAGTTTGTTAAATATCGCCTTTAACTCCTCTCTGCAGAAATACGGTGGAGATATTGCAGTCGGTTCAATGACAATATTAGCAAGTATAATGCAGATTATATTTTTACCTATAGTAGGACTTACACAGGGAGCGCAACCTATAATAAGTTATAATTACGGAGCCAAAAATAGCGATAGAGTCAAAAGTACATTTAAGCTGTTATTTATAAGTGCATTTACTTATTCAACTGTTATATGGCTTTTAATTATGGTTTTCCCCGATTCTTTTATATCAATGTTTACAACTGATCTGGTTCTTAAGGATTTTTCAGCTTGGGCAGTAAGAATATATTTAGCGACAGCATTCGTTATAGCTGCACAAAATTCATGCCAGCAAACTTTTGTTGCTTTAGGTCAGGCAAAAATATCAATGTTTTTGGCACTACTCAGAAAAATGATATTATTGATTCCTTTGATTTTCATTTTGCCGCACTTCTTTGAAAATAAGGTGTTCGCAGTATTCTTAGCTGAGCCGATATCAGACTTTATAGCAGCAACAGTTACAACTTTAACTTTCATGTTAAATATAAACAAAATTTTGGGGACGGTTCTTTTTGATTGATAAACAAAATTTTGGGGACGGTTCTTTTTGATTGATGTTATTTAACATTGTAGTAATTAGTTAAACAATAAAAAAACTCAAGTTGCAAATGCAATTTGAGTTTTTTAATGCCGTAGAAGGGACTTGAACCCCCACGGTATTGCTACCAACGGATTTTGAGTCCGTCACGTCTGCCATTCCATCACTACGGCGTAACCACTTAAAAATACTAACACATTGAAATATAAAAATCAAGATGTTTTTTAAACTTTTATTGGTAATTTTTTCAACAATACTTAAGGTTCAGATAAAGCCGTTTCTAATTTTCCCTCTTCTTCATAATCGCTCATTTCAACCTTGGAAATTTGGTTGAACTTTTTCTCTATTTTATTTGAAGTAATATGAATTTTATCCACATCATCTGAAACTCTTTTAATATCCTTTGCAAGAGAGTCCCACCTATCTTTGTATAGCTTAAATTCTCTGCCTAATTTATTAAGCTCGTCGTGAATTATACTTGCGTATTTTTCTCTTTCCATGTTTCTTAGAACTACTTGTACGGTTGAAAGAACCGATAATAATGTTGTAGGTGATGAAATCCATACTCTTTTGGAGCTTGCATAATCTATTAAATCCTGATGATATGCATTTATTTCTGCAAAAATAGCTTCTGCAGGTAAAAACATTATTGCCTGTTCAGATGTTTTCCCATATATAATGTATTTTGAAGAAATATCGTTTATATGTTTTTTTACATTAGTTTTAAAATCACGTTCATATTGTTTTCTTTCTGTATCAGAAATGTTTTTATCAATCATTCGCTGATAATTTTCAAGCGGAAACTTAGAGTCCACACATATCATCCCCACCGGTTCCGGTATGTATAACACTGCATCTGCTATAGTGTCATTAGGCAATTTCTTTTGGATTTCATATATTTTATTGTTATTTTCTCCAAATATTGAAGTCAATATATGATTTAACTGCACCTCTCCAAATGTCCCTCTGCTTTTTTTATCAGTTAAAATATCTTGCAATGATACTATATTTGTTGATAAGCTGTCAATTTTTTTCTGTGCTTCGTCAATCCTCGAAAGTCGTTCTAATATATTTACAAATGTTTTATTTGTTTTTTCAAATCCCTCATTTAATCTTTCTTCAACTCTCATGTTTATTTTATCAAGATTTGTACTTATTCTGTCATTTAATGATGTAAAATTTTCATTTAATGCCTTAGAGGTTTCACCGCTGAAATTCATGAATGCCTCAGTCATTTTATTTGTGTTTCTTTCCATTCTTTCAACGGTTTCAAGCTTGTTTGTAAGAATTTCTCTAAGTTGCTTCTGTTCCGAATCTGAAATCTTTTTAGATATCTGATCTGCTAAATATAAATTATTCTGACTTAAATTAATTTTTAATTCAGATAAAACACGATCTTCAAAACCCTTTTTCGATGATTTAATTAAATTTACGATACTTAAAATAATTAATATTATTAGCAATACTATTATTACAATTTCCATGTCCACCCTCCGATTCATAATTAATATTATACCAAAATCGAACATTTGTCCACCGCTTTTTCACATAATTTATTCTAAAATATTAATGCAATCTTAACGCCCATAAATAAACCTTAACATCATTTTTATATATAATATGCTACAATTAACCTACAAAAATCAGGAGGTTCGAATGAATTTTATTATAATTGCATCAATTATAGCAATATTTTTTATAAATTTTTATTTTATAGATGAAATTTTTAAGATTGCTGAGACACCTGCTGAAAACACCGAAGATTATTATCAAACTAAATCAGGTAATAATTCAAGTACAGCTCTTATAAGTGGAGATAGTGACATTTGTTATGAAATATCAGAATTACTAAAACAAAACAATATATCTTCATTAATATTGAATGATGTGGACCAACTTCGCTATATGTATCCATATGATTATTTAATTGCTGCGAATAAATCAGATTTGAACAATCTTACAATTTGCTCTATCGGAATGAAAATGGTAGGAATTAATAAGGCAATTTCCATTTGTAATCAGCATTACAATAAAAAAATCTACGAGGAAAATAACATTCCATATCTGTTTGGAGACAATTTGACCGCCTCTGATATTGTATGTAAATTGTTAAATATTCACAAAAAATAGGAGGCAATATGTTAACAATAAAAAATATTAAATTAAGCTATACAGAAATAATTGTATTTGGAACTTTAGGAATAATACTGTTAGGAGGATTACTCTTAAGCTTGCCTGTTTCATCTAAGGCCGGTACGTCTACACCGTTTATTGATTCTTTGTTTACATCAGCTTCTGCTTTCTGCGTTACCGGGCTTATAATTTATGATACTTTTACCCATTGGTCATTATTCGGACAATCGATAATTCTATTGCTCATTCAGATAGGCGGTCTTGGTTTTATGACAATAATAACCTTATTTTCAATTTTCTTAAGAAGAAAAATCGGGTTAAAGGAAAGAAGATTATTGATGGAATCGGCAAATACCTTAAAAATAGGTGGTATTGTTTTACTTGTAAAGAAAATAATTATAGGAACAATTATTATTGAAAGCATAGGAGCATTAATACTTACATTTAGCTTCTATCCTCAAATGGGACTTAAGGAGGGATTATTTAACGGAATATTTCATTCTGTATCGGCCTTTTGTAATGCCGGCTTCGATTTAATGGGTAAATACGGGCAATTTTCATCACTGACAACCTACTCAAATGATATTATTGTAAATGTAACCATAATGTTACTAATAATTACCGGAGGTATAGGTTTTGTTGTATGGGATGATATTGCTAATAATCATACATGTTTTAGGAAATTTCAACTTCATACAAAAATAGTACTGGTGACAACTGCTGTCTTAGTTTTAGGCAGTGCACTGATATTTTTTATACTTGAAGGTAATCACAGTATGATTAATATGAGTTTAAAAGAAAAAATATTAGCATCCTTATTTCAATCGGTAACACCAAGAACTACAGGATTTAATACAATCAATTTAAGTGAATTGTCTGAGGGTGGCAGCTTATTGACAATTTTGTTAATGATAATCGGCGGAAGCCCCGGTTCCACAGCCGGCGGTATTAAAACAACAACATTTGTCACACTTCTGATAGCTTCATGGGCATCTGCTAAGCAAAGTGCGGATATATCAATATTCAAACGCAGACTTGAAACCGGTACATTAAAGAAAGCAAGTGCTATAACAATGATATATATGTCAATAGCGCTTACTTCAATATTTTTTATAAGTGCTATACAAGAATTTCCTTTGAAGGAAATAATGTTTGAAGTTTTTTCTGCTCTTGGAACAGTTGGATTAAGTTTAGGTATAACACCTTCACTTAATACCTTATCAAAAATTATTATTACTTTACTTATGTATGGAGGTAAAGTAGGCGTATTATCTATAGCAGCTGTAATAGCTGAAAAAAAGGAACCTGCTCCTCTTAGCAGGCCGTTTGAAAAAATAATTATCGGATAGGAGATTATATTAGAATGAAATCAATTTTAATCATAGGAATGGGAGCTTTTGGACGCCATTTAGCAATTAAAATGTCTAATCTTAAAAATGATGTAATGATTGTGGATAAAGATGCAACAATAATTGATGAAATGTCATCTATAGTTACTGATGCTCAAATAGGAGATTGCACTAAAGAAGATGTATTAAGAGCTTTGGGTGTAAATAATTTTGACATATGCTTTGTTACCATTGGTGATACATTTCAATCATCATTGGAAATCACATCTCTTTTAAAAGATTTGGGAGCTAAATATGTTATTTCAAAAGCAAGCAGAGATATACAAGCTAAATTTCTGCTGAGAAACGGAGCTGACGAAGTAGTTTATCCAGATAAGGACATGGCTGAAAAATTAGCAATACGCTGCAGTTCAAACAATGTACTTGACTTCTTTTCTATTAATAATGAGTATTCTATATTTGAATTACCTATTAAAGAAAATTGGGCAGGCTCCAGTATTGAAGAAATAAATGTAAGAAAAAAATATCACATTAATATACTGCTTATAAAAAACGGTAACAGTATAATGACTCTGCCGAAAGCGGACTATGTATTTAAAGATGATGATCAAATAATTGCAATAGGAAGATCCGAAGAAATTCTTAAAATAACTGATAGTATATAAAAGATGCCTCTTGGCATTTTTTTATTCATCCGAAAAGCGATAACCTATTCCTATTTCAGTCAGAATAAATCTTGGTTTAGAACTGTCTTTTTCTATTTTTCTTCTTAAGCTTGCCATAAAGACTCTTATGCTTTTAGAATCTCCCGACTCCCCATAACCCCAAACCTCCTTAGAAATTTGGCTGTGAGTTATAACTTTTCCCCGTTTAGCAATTAATAGCAGAAGAAGCTTAAATTCAATCGGTGTAAGATGCACTTCAATGTCATCTACATAAACTCTGTGTTTTTCACTATCCACAGTCAAATAATCAAATTTATATACACTTTCAGGCAGATATGCAATTTCTCTTTCTATTAATCTTTCCATAACCCTGATTCGAGCAAGTAATTCTCCCATTGAAAATGGCTTTGTAACATAATCATTTGCACCTACATCTAAAGCTGCAATTTTATCGTTATCCTGCTCTCTTGCCGAAACGATTATTATAGGAATATCCGAAACATTTCGTACCTGTTTAATTATATTAACTCCATCCATATCAGGAAGTCCTAAATCCAAAAGTATAATATCCGGACTTTCAGTACAAAAATATAGTATCCCATCATTTCCGTTCCTTGCTGATATAATGGAATAACCTTTGGCTTTTAACGCCATGCTCATAAAATTGACTATTTTATTGTCATCTTCAATTATTAATATTTTTTTACTCATTAAAATCAACCTCCAAAGGAAGAACCACCGTAAACAAAGCTCCTCCTTTTTCTAAATTACTAACTGTAATCGTACCTTTGTGAGCATTAACTATTTCTTTGCAAATTGTAAGACCGATACCAACTCCCAAGCTTCCATCAACAATATCTTCTTTATGGTACGAAACAAATCCATCAAATATGTTATTTATTATTAAAGGATTAATACCCATTCCACTGTCTGATATTTCAAAAATAACAAAATTATCTTTAACATATACATTTAAAAACACTTGTGCTTCTTCTCCGGCATGCTTATAGGCATTGTCCAAAAGATTAACTATAACTTGAACTATCAACCTTCCATCAACAGGTACAAGAACTATTTCATCAGGAACAGTTACATGGAGTCTTCCTGTAGTATTAAGTTGCGGCACAAGTGTCAATGATTGATTCACTATATCATCGACAGCTTCAAAATTCTTAGTAATTGTCAATCTTCCTTCACTGATGCGTGTCATATCAAGAATATTTTGCACAGTTTTAATCAGCCACAGAGATTCATCATAAATATCCGATGCTAATTTTTTAATAGAATGTGCATCTAAATTATCATAACTGTCTAAGATAAGCTCGCTGGCACCCTTAATGCCTGTAAGAGGTGTTCTTATGTCATGAGATATACTTCTCAGAAGTGTACTCTTTAATCTTTCACTCTCCATATCTACTTTAATTTTTTGTCTTTCTTCATACATAAATTCTCTATCTAAAACAATAGCCATTTGATGCACAATTGCTTTAACAATCA
Source organism: uncultured Clostridia bacterium (assembly GCA_964421845.1). Classification (GTDB taxonomy): domain Bacteria; phylum Bacillota; class Clostridia; order Tissierellales; family Sedimentibacteraceae; genus Sedimentibacter. The sequence continues at coordinate 243,981 of CAYQYY010000002.1, read as the reverse complement.
TGTCATTTTCATTTATAAGAGGGGAATAAACATTAACAATTTGAACAGTTCCCCTTTGTTTCCCAATCCCTTTAATTGGAATAGAAATTATATTTTCCTTGTTTATTGTTTCATAATCAGGAGTATCTTCTGTTTTGTAAATCTTATCATCATTATTCAACATTACATAACAGTCATAGCCGATATAATCCTTAATATATTTTATACCTTTTAAAATAGTATTTTCATTCCCTGTTACATTAAAGAAACCTTTTGTTATTTCATAAAGGACTTTAGCAGTTCTTTCATTTCGTTTTGCTATTTCAGTTTGATGTTGCAGTTTTGTAGTCATTGTACTTGAAATTAAAGAAGCAGTTAAGAAAAATACTATTAAAATTATGTCTTGAGTATTACTGATTTCAAAACTATGAATAGGTTCAGTAAACAAGAAATTAAACATAAGAACATTAATTATTGCAGCAGCTGCACTGTAAACATAACCTCTTGTTACGATTGTAACAGTCAATACACCAACTATAAACACCATCAGTGTGTTCTCTTTACTGATTCCTAACTCATTCATAACAATAGAAAGTAGTGTAGAAATAAAACAAATAAAAATAACCCTAAAAAAATATTTTAGAAAAATATAATTATAATACCCTTTTATTTCTTTATTTAGCTTCATATTTATCACCAAGTTTTAATAATCATATTATATTATGTTATATTATATCACATATACATATAATGTAATGCATTCTATTTTCTATTAAGTGAAACCCGCCTATAGAGGCCGGAGACATTTAATCAGTTTATATTCCTAAGAGCCATTTAGCAGTGGAGAAGTATATCACAAGCGTTACAGCATCAACAATAGTTGTTATTAACGGACCAGCCATCAGAGCCGGGTCTACTTTAATCTTTTTAGCTATAATCGGAAGTATTCCACCAACGATTTTTGCTAAAACTACTGTAAAAAACAATGTAAAACACACTGTTACGGAAACTAATAAATCAATTTTTTCAAAATAGTAAATTCTGATAAAATTTACTAAAGAAAGTACCACTCCTACAATGGTGCTTACTTGAAGCTCTTTCCATAAAACCTTAAGAATATCTCGTAATTGTATTTCCCCTAAAGCAAGCCCCCTTATTATAAGTGTGGATGATTGAGATCCGGCATTTCCACCGGTATCCATTAACATCGGGATAAACGCCGTAAGTATTACCACTGATTGTAATACTGTGTCAAATTTGCGTATTATATTGCCTGTAAATGTTGCCGAAATCATTAATATTACCAGCCATGTCAATCTGTTTTTAGCCAACAGTAAAGCATTTGTTTTTAGATACTCCTCTTCAGATGGTTGCAAGGCAGCCATCTTCTCAAAGTCCTCAGTATTTTCCTCATCTATGATATCAACAATATCATCTATTGTAACAATACCAACCAACCTTTGTTCATTATCTACAACCGGCATTGAAAGCAAATCATATTTTTTAAATAATGCAGCTATTTCTTCTTGGTTTTCATGAGTGTTTACAAAGATTATATCAGTTTTCATAATGTCTTTGACTAATATATTGTCTTCACTCAATATTAACTTCCTTAAAGATACAACTCCTTCAAGCTTCCTAAATTCATCTGTAACGTAACAAGTATGAATTGCCTCTTTATCAACGCCTGTTTGTTTTATATGCTTAATTGCCTGCGCTATTGTCATTTCTTTTTTTAAGTCAACATACTCTATTGTCATTATGCTGCCGGCAGAATATTCCGGATAATTTAAAAATTGATTAATAAGCTTTCTTGTGCTTTCATCTGTGTTTTTAAGTACCTTTTTGACAATGTTAGATGGCATTTCTTCTAAAAAGTCAATCGTATCATCAAAAAATAATTCATCTAAAATATTTTTTATTTCCTTATCTGTGATTGATTCAATTATATATCTTTGAAGTTCATTTGAAATATACGAGAATACACCCGATGCAATCTCTTTTGGTAATATTCTGAATATAACCAAAAGTTTTTGTTGGTCTAACTCTTCAAAAAACTGAGCTATATCAACAACATTCATTTTAATAATTTCATTTTTTGCATCGGCATACTTACCTTGTTCAATAAGATTTAAAATTAGTTCTTTCATTTTTCCCTCCATTAATAGAACTATTTTCAAATAGCTCTAATATTATTATTTAATTTTTATACGAAATTATTTGGTAATGCGAAAGGACATAGAGGGAAATTGGAATTGTTAAAAAAGAATTGATTATTAAAGAATTATTTTAAAGTAATTCAAAGTAGCATAAAAAAGAATAAAGTTCGATATAGCATATGAAATTCTCTTTACAATTCAGATATTTTCCTCTATAGTCCATACTACTATTACCCGACTCCATTCTTTTCACCTCCGAAGAATTAATGTTACTACTAACTTATTCTATTGGTTTATCTTAGCAAAGTCAATATGTTAAAATAAAATTCGGGTACAAACCTCTTAAATTTAAGGTTCATACCCGAAATACAATACTCTACGCTACGAAGAATAACAATTCAATAAGGGCTTTGCACATCATTTAATTTAGTTATAGCTCGTTCAGCAATACCTCGGCTATTTGGACTGCGTTTGTTGCTGCACCTTTTCTTACTTGGTCTCCACAACACCATAATACCAATGAATTGTCATTACTGATATCTTTTCTGATTCTACCTACGTATATTAAGTCTTGATTTGTTGTATCAAGTGGCATTGGATATTGTTTATTTTCTAAATCATCCACTAATTTTACACCATCCGCATTTAATAACAGTTCTTTTGCTTTTTCCGGAGTAATTTCTTTTTCTGTTTCAATTGTTATTGATTCTGAGTGGCTTCTATAAACAGGTACCCTTACACATGTACAATTTACTTTTAAATCTGGATTGTGCAAAATCCTTCTGCCTTCATTTTGCATTTTCATTTCTTCTTGAGAATATCCTTCATCATCAAAATCACCTATTTGAGGTATAAGATTATATGCTATCTGATGTTGGAATGTTTTTACTTCAGCCAGACTACCGTTGCTTATGTTTTCTATTTGCTGATTTAATTCCTTAATTCCGTTTACACCGGCACCGGATACTGCTTGAAATGTTGTAACAATCATTCTGTTAATTTTTGTATACTTATTCAATTCATTAATGGCAGTCATGGCTATTATTGTTGAACAGTTAGGGTTTGCAATTATACCCTTGTGATTTTTTACATCCTCACCATTTACTTCCGGAACTATAAGAGGCACATCTTCATTTAATCTGAATGCAGAGCTGTTATCTATTACAACTGCGCCTGCTTTTACTGCAGCAGGTGTAAGAGCTTCACTTATATAGTTTTCTGCCGCACAAAGCACAATATCTATATTTTTAAAAGAATCTTCGGTAGCTTCTTCGATAATATACTTTTTCCCTTTAAATTCAACTTCTTCTCCTGCGCTTTTTTTACTTGCCAACAATTTCAAATCATTAAAAGGAAATTTCCTCTCTCCCATAACCTTGAGCATTTCCTGTCCAACTGCTCCTGTTGCTCCTAAAATTGCTACATTTACCTTTTTCATTTTCATTCCTTCTTCCCATCATAATTCAATAAGGGCTTTGCCCATTATAAAAATTTACTTCTGCTTTTAAATATATAAAATTTATTATAACAATATTTTTTGAGATGTCAAGTTTTTGTTCGTAATTTAATAACACAATTATTTGTATCGCGCACATAAAAAAAGGCATTATCGCCTTTCTTTTATATCATTTTATTTATTTAAGTCTGCTTGTATCTTCCAAATACCATTTTCTTTTACGGCATTCCACTGCACATTGTCTTTTTCTATCACTTCTTTTGTTTCACCGTTTGTTATTTCTATTTTGTAATATAAATTAACAATTGCAGCATTCTTGTTTGTTGCATTCATTTCGTATCCGTGAACCTTATAGTTTAATAATTTGATATTTGAGCTTTCTGCTTTTTCTGCATACTTATCAAAATCTTTTTCTCTTTCTTCAACCGGCTCCATCAAATACATATAGCTGTATCTTCCTTGCATCATTCCGGATAAATATTTGCTTGCTCCGTCAGCAGGTGATTTTTCTCTGTAATCAAGCTCCCCTTTGTCTATGGGGTAGGTAGTTTTCAATTCTGCATCTGTTGCTATAAATGCTTTAGGGTCATAAACATTAGACGGATTCCAAATCATATATTCATAAATTCCAAGTTCTTTAGCCGCAACTATCTGTGTTCTTACTTTATCGGGACCATATTCTATACCTGCCCAATCAAAATCCTGTAACCAAGGTCTAATTACCGGAGGTTTTGCAATTGAAGAATTTTTTTCAATGGCCTCTTCCATAGATCCCTTTACTACAAGGTAAGGATTTGCATTAGGATTTTCTAAATTGTACCAACCTGTTGAGTAATGACTTGGGTAAACCATTGGTGCAATATTATCTACATGTTCACCTATTAATATCCATGTTTGACCTATATCTTCGGGGTAATCATCCCAAGTCCTTGTAGTTATACCAAAAACGTCAGCACCAATATTTACGCTGTATGATTTAAGTTCTTCTTTAGCATACTGCAAGAATTCTGCTATTGCTTCATCCTTATCCCTATCGTTTCTTCCCGGGAATTCTGTTATAGGATTATACTTTTTCGCTCCGTCAGGGAATCTTACATAGTCAAATTGTATTTCATCAAAACCTAAGAGAGCTGCTTCCTTGGCTATTGCTATATTGTAATTCCAAACATATATATCAAATGGATTTATCCAAGGAATATTTCCGCTGTTTGGGTCTAACCATGTTCCGCCTGATTTTAACTGTATTGAATGTTCAGGACTTTTAACTGCAAAATTTTTATCCTTAAATGTAACTATTCTTCCTATTGTATAAATGTCATACTCTTTTAAAACTTTAAGCATATTTTTTACATCTTTTATGGGAATAGGAGTTGTTGAATTCATCTTTTGAACTATTTCTATATCACTGTTATATGTTATAAATCCGTTATCATCTTTTACATTTATAACTAAACCGTTGATTTCCGTGCCCACGGCTATACCGATAATTCTTTCGAATTTGTTAGCTTTATCAGCTTTTGCAAAAAGCTCTTTTGCCTTTGCTGTATCCTTATCAGCAACTGCCTTTACATATGCACCATAAGCATCTATATTTTCTTTATTCAACTCATTGCCTGCTGTGTGACCTGTAGCATACAATGCTTTAACTTCTACAATTTTCTTTTCTCTTTCTTCTCCTACAGGAATTAAAGGAACATAAAATTCTTTTAACTCCTCTTTTCGCTTTGTTTCAATCTCAATTCTTTCTTTAAGTTTTTTTTCTGTTTCCTGTTGTTGTTTCTCTTCCTCTGTTAATTCCGGTTCGGAAGGAACCACTACAACCGGTTCTTTATTTTCTTCATTGGGTATGGGGGTATTTGCACTGACCTTATCTGTGCAGCCGGCCAACATAGAAGTCAGTAGTAATAATATAATTGCTTTTCTTGATTTTTTGAACATAAATCCTCCTTAAGTAGTTATAGATATTGGATTAACCATACCCTTACTATTATGTTATTAAATTATGTGCTGAATATATGCTTAATTCTATCATATATAAAATTCATAGGCAATGGATATTACAGGTTTTTTCAATTTTCGACAAAGTAATTATTAGCAAAATATTAATGTTTTACCTTGACATTTTTTTAAAGAATAACAAAAAAAAGGATCTCACATATGTAGAAATGATGAGATCCTTCGCTACTTCAGAATGACAGGTTTTTATCTTTTTAATTTTGGTTTTATGGTATTTATGTAGTAATTAATAAAAACCGAAAATGCATGGTCGTAAATTATAAATAGTATTTGTGATGCAAGAATCATCCACCACGCAAGCTTAATTACTATAAACAACTTAATTACAAAATACATTATAATTAATGCAAAATTAAAATATATTAACTTTATTAAGAATAACATACTTTTATCTTTAACCTTAATCTCCAATAAATGTTTTATATAGCTGTATAGTCCGAAAAATACTATGTATGTTACAAATTCAAACTTGTTGAAGGATAAAAAAAATCCCAATATACATGAAGCAATATAAAAAATCAGTCCGCTTTTTCCGCCAAATTCAACTATTACCACACCTATAATCAGAGCTGCAGCTGCCAATAAAATGATTGTATTTGTTTCTATAACTGATGAAAGTATTATGAAAAGCTGGTTTAACCCTAACAGCACTCCCAAATATGCTATTTTGCTTTTTAACAGCATGAAATTAGATCCCCTCCTAAACATTCACACAAACAATCCGCGCATATAAGCTGAGTACAACAGTCTGCACTTGAAGAGCCCCTGTTATAATTGTATGCCCTGTTTTGATATGTTTGCTGCATGTTTAAAATTTGATTTAAAAAATTTCTGTATTCAAAATTATTCGGATCCATGTTTACTGCATTTTGAACGAATTGCATTCCTTGTCCTATGGAGCCCATATTAACGTAACATACGCCCATCAAATAATTCCATTCGGCATTTCTTGTACTTATGCCGTTTAAAGCTCTTACAGCTTCATGAAACCTTCCTGTTTGAATCAACTGCCTAACACTAAATAAGCTGTTTGAACCACTCTGGCTTGAACTGTTATTATAGCTGTAGGAATTAGAAGCAGAACTTGCGCTTTCATTCATTATCTCATCGTATGCCCATTGGATTTCTTTAAATTTTTCTTCGGCAAGATCTTTTAATGGATTATTTTCGTTCATATCGGGGTGATATTTTTTAGCTAATTTTCTGTAGGCGCTTTTTACATCGTCTTTAGACGCACCTCTTGATAAACCAAGCACTTCATATGGGTCTTTCATCTTTTTGCTCCTTTTTATCTAATTTATTTAATATTCCGGAATATATAATATTATCAATAATTCCTTTATCCTGTATTAATGGTAGTTTTTCAATTTCGTCGCTTAAAAATGATAGATTAAGCACTAATAAATCTTTAGCATATTGCTCATGATTCTGAGTTTGGATGTTGTTAAACGGATTGTATGATTTGTTTTTTTCATCCTTTTCCATATCTTCATAAGCATCAAGATAATAAATTAACTTACCTAAGTAAAAACCGATTTTTCTTAAATTTTTTTCCCAGTTATCATTTTTATATAAAAATATTTCTTCCATCAAATAACCGAATTCATTAGATACTGCATCTATATCATCAGTGTTGCTTTTTTCAAGTTTAGAAATATTACGAAGCTTCTTCTTAATAATTTCTGTCTTATCAAACAGCCTTGCATTAGCTTTTTTAAACTCACTTGATAATGACTTTGATACTAATAATGATTTATAATCCTTATCATCCTGCCAATTGTCCAATAAATTGTAATATGATAAAATAATATTTAAAGAAGCGGCATATTCTGTTATTTCATTTTGAATAATCAGCTGCTTTTGACTTGGATGAACCATACATCTTTCATTATAAATTTTATTTTGCGGCTCATAAAGCGAACTTAAAAGCAATATAAGAAATGTCATATCATAATTCAATGTCATTCTTGATTTATTGCTATATTTAGTTTTAAGCATCTTGCATAAGCCACAATAATAACCTTTGTAGCTGTAGTATTCTTTAAACTTTAATTCTGACTTGTTTATTGTAACATATCCAAACAAATATTTCACTCATTTCTAATTTTATCTTAATAACTTCAGAGATTACGTAATTATTAACCCCCTTGTAATATTGGCAAAAAATATATTATTGAATTATCTTCAAATCTATCTGACATTTTTTTAGGTACTTCATTTACAAGAACAGCACCTACATTAAGAATGTCAATATTTAATTCCTCAGCTAATTCTATCAGGGTTATATTTTTATATTCGATATTTAACTTTTTTATCTCATTTTCTGTTGCAGCTATAACTTTGATCATAGTTATTCCTTAAGTTTTGTATATCATAATCACTTACGTCAAATGCAGTGTCTAAACTTTCTATTTTTGTGTTAACAAAAGAATTCGGCATGCGGTAATTATCCTTTGTAAAGCCGACCAGCTCATTGAACTTATATTCATCTCTGATTGTTTCAAAAGCCATTTTATCAAGCCAATCTAAATCCAAGCTTAAGCCATGGAATCCATTAACTAAATCAACTAAAACTTGTTTGTGATTCCCTATGGCTCCTCTTGTAAACATACAAATTCCTAAACTGTCCAATATCGCCATCAACAATTGTGCATCATTCGATGCTTCAGCCCATCCCTTATCAGTTTTAACAACAGGGCCATACGTATGGTCTGCTCCCATGGGTGATGTTATAAACGTTACTCCCATGCCCTTGATTGCCCTTGGATCATAAGCAGGCATCGCCTGGCCGTTTACAACGGGTATATGCTTTACTCCTAATTTTTCTCCTAAAATAGCTGTGCCTAAAGCTAATAACCTACCTAATTCTGTATCATTTTTAATTTCATTCATAAATTTAAAGGTTGCATCTGCATCACCAAACTTCGCTAATCCTGCTTCCATAGCTACACCTATTGCAGCACCGGTTTCAATTGTATCTATTCCAAAATCATTACAAAATGCATTGAGCTTAGCTATTACATCCAAATCACCTATGCCTAAATTTGAACCCAACAATCCGATTGTTTCGTATTCTAACGGTGACACTATTGTTTTTCCGTCTTTATCAGGAACAACGTTTGAGCATTGGATTACACATCCGGGCATGCAAGCATGAGTGTTCTTACCATCTCCGCCTCTTTCTTTAATTAATTCATATAAACTTTCACCTGAAATATCTTCGGCTTTTTCAAATTTCTCCCCTCTGAAATTCCTTGTAGGAAGTCCTGTTAAATCATTTGTTACTCTTACGGTTGCTGATGTGCCTAAGGTTTTGTAGCTTAAAGAGCTTGGAGCTTCCATTAAAATTGTGGTATATTTCTTTAGGCTTTCAGAAAATTTATCTTTATCAACTGCAGTGATTGAACCTTTTTCAATTACAACAATACCCTTTAATTTTTTAGAACCCATGACAGCACCTAAGGCGCCTCTGCCTGAATATCTGTTAGGTTTCTTTTCCTTATCCATTGTTGCAATACCTGCTATATTGTATAGACGTTCACCTGCGGGACCAATGCAGGTTACAGAACAATCAGGATATAAATTAAGCATTTCCTCACAGTATTCAAATGTACCCATTTCCTTATATTCATCTGCAGGTTCTAATGAACATCCATCCTTTGAAATCTTTATGTAATACCAGTTATCCTCACTTGGTATATCCTCTATTATAACTGCTTTTATACCAAGCTGAGCCAGCCACATAGCGGTAATTCCTCCGGCGTTGCTTTCCTTTATGCCGTTTGTTAATGGACTTTTTGCTCCGATGCTTATTCTGCTGGCGCTTGATACATTACTTCCCGTTAACATCCCGTTAGCTATTATTAATTTATTTTCTCTTCCAAGGGGGTCACATGTTGGTTTAACTTCATTTAACATTATTTTTGCAATTAAACCTCTGCCTCCGGTTCTTAAAAATTCTTCCGGTGCTTTTTTATAAACGATTTCTTTATTTCTTAAATTTATTCTTAATATGTTATTCATTTTCCACCTCATTTTAAAAACATTACTATGTTAGTATAACATAATAATGTTCCTGTTATAAATATATATTAATGCTATCAAAAATTTAATTTGTTATCAAGTATGTTGTTTAGGAAATTTTACAGTTATTTCTGTTCCCTTATATTCTTGACTTTCAACCTCAATTTGACCTCCATACAACTCCGCTACATGTTTTACTATGGATAATCCAAGCCCTGTTCCGCCCGTAACCTTTGCTCTGCTTTTATCAATCCTGTAAAATCTTTCAAATATTCTGTCCTGATGTTCCGTTGCTATTCCAACCCCGGTATCCTTTACAGAAATTATATTAAATCCATCCTTTTCATAAACCCTTACATTTACGCTTCCATTTTCCTTGTTATATTTTATTGCATTATCAATAAGATTATACAAAAGCTCGTTTATATAGTTTATATTTGCCTTCATATAAACATCCGTTGCCTCAAAATTTAATACTATATTTAAATTATCTGCTTTTGACTGCAAAAGTGATATTACTTTAACTAAAGTATCCTTTAAGTTTATTATATTATTTTCGGTTATATCAACATTTTCTTCTATTTTTGATAATCTCATTATATCTTCTATTAATGAAATCAACCTTAAACCTTCATTATTTATCATGCCGCTGTATTTTTTTATGCTGTCAATATCTGCTATGAACCCTTCCTTAATCATTTCAGCAAAACCTATTATTGTTGTTAGAGGTGTTTTTAATTCGTGTGATACGTTGGCTGAAAATTCACTCCGGATAATTTCTGCCTTTTTTTGAATGGTAATGTCTTCTATAAGGATCAACAATCCCGTTACATTTGAACTATTTAATTCTTTTACGGGGCTTAAATAATACCTGAAATGCTTGCCTTCATTTTTCAAATCATATGTAATATGTTTGTTTTCCTTTAATGATAAATCTATTTTAGACAATATATCATTATTTCTTGTAAGTTCAAGAATATTTCTGTCATTATACAAATCAAATTTATCATTTCCAATCATTTTTTTACCGCTTTTATTTATAGATAGAATGTTCTTCTCTTTATTTAAAAGAATAAAACCTTCTTTCATATTATCTGTTATTATGTTTATTGTATCTCTTTCATGCTTTAATTCATTAATGTATTGGTTTATTTTTAATTTTTGTTCTCTAAAAGTTTGAGCAATTGGTTCAAGTTCATCATAAATATATTCAGTTTCTTTATCATTGTTATCAGTTAATTCATCAATAGAGCCTGCCAATATATTTATGGGCTTCAATATCTTTTTTATAAATATATTTGCATAAATATAGACAATAACAAAAAGGCCGACAAAAATAAAAGCAAGCAATGGTATTAAATTAATAAATACCTGATTTATGCTTTTTATTTCTCTTGCCAACCTGAGAACTTCGTTTTCATTTATCTTTACGGCATAGTAATACATGTCAGAGGATATAGTATCGGAATACCGCGTATAATCGCCGCTGCCATTTTGAAAAGCTAATACAATTTCCGGCCTGTTTTTATGGTTTTCCAATGTTTCTTTATTAACACGGTTATCATAAACAACTGCCCCGTCCCTGTCAACAATAGTAAAGCGTATGCTGTAATTAACGGTACTTAATATCTTATTGACTGACAAATTAATAGAATGATTATCTGCCCAATTGCTTTGTTCTTTTGTCAGCTTTACAATAGTTTTGATTTGGTTTTTAGCATCAGTTGCATATAAATCATAATAAATCATCGATGTTATAACACTGACTCCTACTGATGAAAGAACAGAAATAAGTAAAATAATAATAAATAATCGCTTTCTCATTATTCCTTCTGCTCCTCTAATTTATAACCGGCACTTCTTACTGTAACAACATAATTAGGACATCCTGCAGCATCTAATTTTTGCCTTATGGTTTTTACATGCATATCAACTGTCCTTGTTTCACCTTCATAATCGTAACCCCAAATTTCCTGAAGAATTTTATCCCTTGATAAAACTATACCCTTATTAAGCATTAAATAATGCAGAAGCTCAAATTCCTTGTACGTAAGCACTACAGGAGTATTCTTATAAAACAGAGTGCGTTTATTATAATCCATAGTAAGATCATTATATTCTATAGTTTCTTCTGCTATTTCCTTTTTGCCTGCGCGCCTTAAGACAGCTTTAACTCGTGCCAATAATTCTAATATACCAAATGGCTTAGTTATAAAATCATCCGCACCTGATTCTAATCCTTTTACTTTATCTAATTCCATTGATTTGGCTGTTAGAATTATAACAGGTATATCTTGATACAATGGATCATTTTTTAATGATTTCAAAATCGACATTCCATCAACTTTAGGAAGCATTAAATCAAGGAGTATTAGATCCGGAATTCTTTTTTCTAATACATTATAAAATCTTCCTGCTTCTTCAAAGCCGGCAACCTCAAAGTCAGCTGTTGATAAAGCTAAAGTTATTAATTCTCTTATGCCTGAATCATCTTCTACACAATATATGAGTTTCATATTTTTCTCCTATTTTGTTTTATGTTCTCCTGTAATGGAAAATATAACCCATTCCGCAATATTTTCTGCATGGTCACCTATTCTTTCAAGATACTTTGCAACCATTAATAAATCAATTGCCTGTTCTCCATTTTCTGTGTTTTCCTGAATCTTTTCAATTAACTCAAGTTTAATTATTTGGAATAAATTATCTACTATATCATCATCTCTGCATACCTGAAGTGCCAATTCTTTGTCTTTATTCACGAATGCATCAACACTTCTTTTTACCATGCTTATTGTTGCTTCTGCCATTTGTGGAATGTGAACAAGATCCTTTATGAATTTTTCATTAACTAAATATCTTGCTATTTCAGCTATATCCTCTGCATTATCCCCTATTCTTTCCATGTCGGTAATCATTTTTAAAGCTGTGCTGATTATTCTTAAATCAGAAGCAACCGGCTGTTGCTGTAAAAGTAATTTCAAGCAATGACTTTCAATGGTTTTTTCCATTTCATCTATTTCTATTTCTAATTCATTTACTCTTTTTACCATTTCTATATCTTTATCAATCAGTGCCTTTGCACTTGTCTCTATGGATTCCTCTATAAGTCCTCCCATTTTTATTAATTCAAGATTTAAATTTTCTAACTCTTTATCAAATCTATTTCTCATTATACCCTCCGTATTTTAGCCGAATCTTCCGGTTATATAATCTTCTGTTTTTTTGTTTTTAGGCATTGAAAACAACTTTTCGGTTTCATCAAATTCAATTACTTCCCCATGTAGGAAAAAGCCGGTTTTATCAGAAATTCTTGTTGCCTGTTGCATGTTGTGAGTAACAATAACAATTGTGTAATTCTTTTTTATTTCTATTAGCAAATCTTCTATTTTCATGGTTGATATAGGATCCAATGCAGATGTTGGTTCATCTAACAATATTACCTCCGGATTTACCGAAAATGCTCTTGCAATGCACAATCTTTGTTGTTGACCGCCAGACAATCCTAATGCACTTTTTTTAAGACGATCCTTTACCTCATCCCACATAGCAGCTGCTCGCAAGCTTTGTTCAACTATGTCATCAAGCTTTGATTTTTGTTTTATGCCATGAGTCTTTGGTCCATACGCTACATTTTCATATATGCTCATGGGAAACGGATTTGGTTTTTGAAATACCATTCCAACTCTTTTTCTAAGAACAGTTGCATCCATATCCTTATAAATATCCACACCATCCAACAGCATTCTTCCTGTTATTTTAACGCCCTCAACTAAATCATTCATCCTGTTTAAGGATTTCAAGAGTGTTGATTTTCCGCATCCTGATGGACCGATAAATGCCGTTATTTCATTTTCTTTTATATCCATGTTAATATTTTTAAGTGCTTGAAACTCACCATAATATAAATTAACATTTTCAATTTTAATTTTACTCATCACTTAACCTCCCAAGCTTCCCTGCAAGAAATGTCGTAGCATAATTAACTAAAAATACTATTATTATTAATATTGCACCCGTAGCAAATGCCATTTCCTTTGAATATGGCAGACCCTCACTTGCAAGCATATACATATGAATTGCAAGTGTTCTTTGAGAAGCGAATAAATTTAGTGTAGGATTTTTCAATACATTTGTGCCGCTTGTAAATATTAAAGCAGCTGTTTCACCTACTATGCGGCCTATTGCCAATATTACACCGGATAAAATTCCGGGCATTGCTGTTGGCAGTACTATTTTAAAAACTGTTCTTAATCTTCCTGCACCAAGACCTAAACTTCCTTCTCTGTACATATCAGGTACTGATTTTATTGCTTCCTCTGAAGAACTGATGATTACAGGAAGTATCATTATTGATAATGTGCAGATTCCTGAAAGAACAGATGCTCTGAATCCTAACAATTTAACAAATAATATCATGCCAAACAATCCAAATACAATTGAGGGTATACCGGCTAAAGTATCAACAGCTAATCTAATTGCTTTCACTGTTTTATTTCCCCTTTTTGCATATTCTGTAAGATAAATTGCGCAGAAAACACCTATGGGAACAGATACTAATAAGGATATCACAATCATTTGAATTGTTGTTACTATTGAAGAAAATGCTGATAGAGTATCTGAATTATATTCTCCAAACAAGAATTCCAAGTTTATTTTAGGAATTCCTCGGAGTAGTATAAATAACAGTATATATACTAAAATTCCTACAGTCAACAATCCACAAAGCCATACAGTCATTTTTAAAATAAAAGATATTGCTTTTCTTTTTCTTAAGTTATCCATAGGAACCCTCCTAATTCTTTGCATTTCTTGTTTTAATTAAACTTAAAGAAATGTTAAGCATAATTATAAACACGAAAAGCACAACACCTGTTGCAATTAGCGACTCTTCATGAAGCCCTGAAGCATAGCTCATTTCAGTAACTATGTTAGTAGTCAATGTTCTAATGGGCTTAAGAATTTTAATCTTTTGTAATGGCATTACTGCATTACCCGCTACCATTACAACAGCCATTGTTTCTCCTACAGCCCTTCCAACACCTAAAATTATTGATGTAAAAACGCCTGATTTAGCTGCCGGTAAAACAACTTTAAAAACTGTTTCTTCTTTTGTGGCACCAATACCTAATGAACCTTCTTCATAGCTTAAAGGAACTGCTCTTATGGATGATTCACTGATTGATATGATTGTAGGTAAAATCATTATTCCTAAAATTATAGATGATGATAAAACACTGAATCCGTTACCACCGAAATTTTCTCTTACAAAAGGAACCACTACCTCCATTCCGAAAAATCCATATATAATTGATGGAATGCCGGCTAACAAGTTAACTGCCGGTTTTACAATTTTATATAATGAATCCGGACAAAATTTAGCTAAAAACACCGCACACATTAAGCCAATAGGAACACCTATTAAAATTGCGACCGCTGTTACATATGTGCTTCCGACAATCATGGATAAAATACCATAAGAAGCCGGTGAATCTGTTGGCTTCCATCTTTCATTGAAAATAAAATCCATGAAGCCGATTTCAGCTATAGCCGGTATACCTCTAAGCAGTAAGAAGAGGCAGATGGCAATTACGGCTATAACTGAAATTATTGCAGACAGATAAAACACTGTCTGCATTAATTTTTCATTATAATTTGTTTTAATATTTTGCATTATTCTATTTCAGACCACACTGTAATTTCACCAGTGTATATAGCTGTAATATCTTCAGCTGCTAAATTGTTTGTTGGGTTATCATTATTCACAATTACTGCAATGCCATCAATTGCAAGAACGTGTCTGTTTAACTTTGAACTTTCTTCTTCCTTTAATTCTCTTGAGCTCATTCCTATATCGTATGAACCGTCTATAGCTGCCTTAATACCTTGAGATGAACCATTCGCTTGCATTTCGAATTTTACATCAGGATTTAATTCTGTATAAGCTTCCTGTATTTTTTCCATTAACGGTGCTACTGATGTTGAACCGGCAACCTTAATTGTACCCGTCATACCTGATGCGGTATATTCTTTTGGTTGATCTGTTGCACTGATAAAATTCTTATCATTAACTATTTGTTGTCCTTGAGTTGATTCTGCAAAACTTAAAAAATCCTTTACTAAATCACTTTCATTCCCTTTAGTAACCATAAGAAATGGTCTTGCTACAGAGTATTTACCGCTTTTTACGTTTTCAACAGTTGGCTCTGCTCCATTTACTGCAATAGCTTTTATTCTTTCGCTGACTGAACCTAATGATATATAACCTATGCCATATTTGTCTTGCTCAACGGCAGTGATTACCTTATCTGTTCCATCAAATTCAAGAGCCCCTACAACAAGGTTATCAACTTCTTTATCACCTTGCTTTTGAATTATTTTCATGATTTCATGGAATGCTCCTCTTGTACCCGAAGCAGCATCTCTTGCTACTACAGTTATATCTTTATCTGCATTAAAATCTTTAGCCGGTTGTTCTGTTTGAGGTTGATCTTTAGTGCATCCCACAAACACCAAAGCTAACATTAATGCTGTTGCAATTATAGTTAATATTTTTCTTTTCATAATATTTTTTATCTCCTTGATTTGTTTTTTATCTTGTCCTTAATATATCCTTTATCAGTAAAAAACAAACCTTAAGAATGTAAAAAATATGTAAAGTTTTTACCCCTACATATTCTCTGTTTTAATATTATTTAATTGCATATAACTAAATTTCTGTTGTTGCCCTTAGCAGAATACAAACATTTATCCGCTTTCTTTAATACATCTAAGAATGAGTTGTCAATTTCATTAAACTCATGAACCCCTATGCTGAGTGTTACAGATACCAAGATTCCATCGCCTAAATCAAAAATTTTATTCTCTATTGTTTTTCTGATTCTTTCTGCAACGTCTCTCGCATCTGACTCTCCTACACCGGGGCATATAAGAAGAAATTCATCTCCGCCGTATCTACCTATGTAATCAGTATTTCTGATGCATTTTGAAATTGCATCAGCCACCATGCTCAACGCCCTGTCACCATAAATGTGACCAAATGAGTCGTTTACATTTTTAAAATTGTCCAGGTCTATCATTGCTACAGAGAATCTTAATTTATTTACCTTGTGCTTTTCAAAGATAATTTCCCCTAATCTTATTATCTCAAATTTAGTTAAAAATCTGGTTAAATTATCATACGTTGCTTTATCTTCTACCTTTTTGTAGGATATGGCATTTTCTATTGCTATAGCAGAATAGTTTGCTAAAATATTCAGTAAATGCAAATCATTTTGGTCATATGCATTTTCTTCACTGCTTTGCACTGACATTAAACCAACTACCTTTTCATTAATAATCAACGGAGTATAAATCATTGACAACATTTTTGATTTTCCTTCAACCCCGTTAAAATCAGTCGGTAATCTATCCATATACTTCTTGTATTCTTTATTTGCATTGCCGATTATAATATCTTTTTTGTTTTTTATACAATATGATCCAAATGATGTTTCATTTATGTCATCAAAATAAACAATGTCATGTATCTGAGTATTTTCTCCTACAAAGTAATAGGTTGCCTGATCCAACCCATGATCATATACTGCAATTCCGAAGTAATCTGTATTTATTAATTTATTAATTTCTTCATTTATTATTTGAACAATTGAATTGATGTTCAAACTGGATATTATTTTTTTACCTATTGTAGATAAAAGTTCTGTTCTGTCATAAAGAGATTTATATTGATCTGCTTCCCTTTTAGTATGTATAAAATTCATTTTTGCCATTAACTGGTTTTGTTCATAATCGTACATTTCATCATTAATAAGCATATATTCTTCTAAATACTTGAGTGCATCATATGGTTTGTTAAAATTCTTATATATAGTATACAATATATAATAAGCTTCCCTAAGCAACACTTTTATTTTTTTATTATTGCATATTTCTATCACTTCAAGAAGTTCTTTTATTGCCGTTTGTTTTCTTCCTACTAAAATACATAACTTTGCCCATTCTATGATTACAGCGCATTTTTCATATATCAACTCATTTTCATTTGCAAAATTATATGACTCTTTAAATTCCTGTTCTGCAATATCATATAAGTTCAGTTTTACATTAGCCATGCCTCTTAACTTATGTATTTCACATATTTCATTTGCTTTTAATTCCCCTTCCTTTTTTGTTACACCATCTATATATGCAAAAGCCAAGTAAGGGTTTCCTATATTAATTTCTATTTCTGTAAGAGCTAAGTTTAAAGAAATTTGTTGTTTCTTTGTTAATTCACATTCCATTATTTTAATACTATTAAGGATTTCTTTTCCCTTTTTGTAATTTTTCATTTGAATATAGTTAATTCCTGTGTTTATCAATAGAATAACTAGAGCTTTTTTATTATTAGTTTCTTCACATAAAGAAATGCCCTTTAGCCCCCATTCGTTTGCTAAGTTAAACTGACCTATTTGACAATATACATTAGTAAGCCCGTTACAGGCATATATTAATCCATGCTTGAATTTAAGCAATTCAAAAATGTCATTTGAAATTAAGAAATTTTCAGCAGCTTTTTCATAATGTGAATTATCGAAATGATACCATCCCAAATAGTAATAAGCCCAAGCTTTTACCTTGTTTTGATTATTTTCTTTAGAAAATTCTATCAATCCGTCAATTGCATCTTTACAATGGTTATTTCTGAAAACTATTAAGCGAAAATTTTCGATGTAATCTTCGTTTTCTTTTAGCTTCTTTAATTCATCTGCATATTTTTCATAAAAATCCATAAACACACCCCTAGTATGGAAAATATCTTCAAATAACATCATCTATATTTTATAATGAAAGTTAAATAAAGTCAAACGGAAACGGTTGCATTTTTTAAAATATTATGTATCAAAAAGCAACCTTATAGATAGCTATAAGGTTGCTTTATTTTAATTAATTATATATTATGCATTTGCATGTTTCTTTTGATAATTAATAGTATATTCATTCAATTCTTTTGGAGACTTTTTAAACTTCATTGGTCTTACATATTGTGGTGAAGCTGGGTCTTCTTCCAAAGTCATTATTGAAAAACCTGCGAAACCGTACAGAACTGATACTATAGGGCTTAATATATTGAAGAATGCAAATGGTGCATATGCAAATGTTGATACTCCTAAGAAAGCAGACATTGTAGCTCCGCATGTGTTCCACGGAACAAGCGCTGATGTAACTGTTCCTGAATCTTCAAGAGCTCTTGATAAGTTTCTTGGTGCCAATCCTCTTGAAGCGTATGCATCCTTAAACATTTTTCCTGGTAATGCAATACCTAAATATTGGTCCGCGCACAATATGTTAACAAACAAGCATGATAATACTGTTACAAGTATTAATGAACCTGTGCTCTTAGCCCATGATAACATTTTGTTAGCTATACATGCCATCATGCCAGATACTTCAAGAACGCCACCAAATGTAAGAGCACACATAATCAATGAAATTGTCCACATCATACTTTGCATACCACCATTTGTCAAAAGTTCGTCAACCATTGCATGACCTGATGATGCTTCAACACCATATTGAACAGCTTCTAATATAGCACCTATATCTCCACCTTGGAATAGCATGCAGAATCCTCCAAGCACAACACCTAAAAGTAAACCTGGTATTGCAGGAATCTTCATAGCTACTGCCGCTATCGTAATTACAGGAACTAAAAGGAATAATGGGTTAATTGTATATATGCTTTGTATTGCATCTAATATTCCTTGAATTTCTGCTGCGTTCAATTCTCGTCCTCTGTATTGCAAGCCCAATATTATGAACAACACTGCAGTAATACCGTATGAGAGACCGGTTGTATACATCATGTGTTTTATGTGGTCAAACAATGTTGAACCTGCCATTGCAGGAGCTAAGTTAGTTGTATCAGATAAAGGAGACATCTTGTCACCAAAATATGCACCTGATACTATACATCCTGCAGCTAACGGTACAGATATTCCAAGTCCGGTTGCTATACCAATCAAAGCAACACCAACTGTTCCTGCAGTTGTCCATGAGCTGCCTGTCGCCAAAGCTACTATACTGCACAATAATAAAGCAGTAATTAAGAAAAATGAAGGTGATAATATTTGCAAACCATAATAAATTAATGTTGGAACTATTCCACCTGCTATCCACGTTCCTATCAACATACCGATTATCGCAAGTATCAGAATCGCTTGCATTACGCTGCCGATTGATTCAATAATACCTTTTTCGATTTCTACCCAAGTATAACCTAAAACATAGACTGCTATCAATGCACCTACAGCCGCTCCAATTAATATCGGAATATGCGGATCCTGTCCAAATTTTATGATAGCCACTGCAAGTACCGCTACTATGACTGCTACCGGGATGATTGAAATTCCTAATGTTGCTTGTTTTTTTTGATTTGGAACTTTACTCATAACTCTCCTCCATTAAGATTTGTGTATTGGTACAAAAATTATAAGGATGAATAAAATAAACTCTACTATAATGCCCAATAAAACTCATTAATGAAAACCTTATAACTATTGACAAACAACACACTTGATTTTTTAAACGCATTTGTATGAATACGTTTTTATGCGTATATATTAACATATACAAAGCATTTTGTAAACACCTAATTATTTACAAATTCATAATTAAACATATTTTTAATAAAATTACAATTATAGCTTACATAATTTCATAAAAAAACAGAAAAATCTTTTAAAATTTTCCTGTTTTTTTAATTTTTATTACTAAAAAATATTATTTTTGTATTCGATATATAATCTTCTGATTTCCGACATTTTTTCATTCATTTGTTTTTGCAAATCAGAAGCCGCATCATAATTTCCTTCATTTATTGCTGTCTTAATCTTAGTGAAAATACATTTTTTTGTCATGCTGTCCTTCATAAGTTTAGTTTTTAAATAAACTATTCTTTCCCAGTTAACAACATCCAAATCGGTTGCATGATCCTGCTCATTATGAAGCTTTACGAATGTTTTTAACAACATTATATTGTCATGAATTATTCTGCCTGTAAGCTCGTTTTTCCACTTTTGAAGAGTTGACTCCTTAAATGAATTTATAAGTTTATCCGTAAAAACATCTCCTGACTTTAAAACCTGTTGTTTTATAGTATTAGTATTTAAGTTTGATAAGTTTTCCCAAACAGTCGCAGGAGCTGTACCATACAATTTACTTCTTTCTTCTTCTGTATATCGTTCAAAAACATCATCTTCACTTCTGTATTCTCTGAATTTTTCTAAATACACTGCATCATCGCCATATTTTTTAGAGATTTCCTTTTCTAATTGTTCGCATGATAAATTAGAACCAATGGTTTTAATTATACCATCAAGCATTGCCTGGTATGATGCGGCTATAACTAAATAAGTATTAGAATAAGGATTTGGAGACCTTAGCTCAAATCTTATAACATTAGGATTTTCCACGTCTCTTATAACCCCTACCAATACAGAACGGTTTCTTGAAGGAGCTTCTTTAGAACCTCCCAAAGATGTAACTATGCACACCGGAGCTTCAAATCCAGGCTTTAATCTGTTGAACGCATCATTTGTTGCAGTAACAATCGGGTTTATAACTTCATAATTTTTTAACAAACCCATCAGTGCTCCGTATCCGACTTCACTTAAATAATCTTTATGAACATCATTTGGCGTAAATAAGTTAACTTTTTTTCCGTCCTTTAACCTCACAGCTACACCAAGATGTGTATGCTCACCATTTCCTGCGACACCTTCAATTGGTTTTGCTTTAAATAACACTTCTAAGCCGTGATGTCTGAACTGATCCTCTATAATTTCTCTTACAACAATTTCATTGTCTGCTGCTTGAATAGCATTTGAAAATCTCCAATCTATTTCAAGCTGTTCCATAACATGAGTGATTCTTCCTTTAGCGTCTATTTTATTAGCAATACCCCCTACCTCTTTATGAGCCATTTCAGGTTTTAAATCATAAAGTTCAAGGAAATCCATTATTCTTTCAATAACGGTCCTTACCGTACCCATTGTTCGTTTCCAATATTGCTCTTTAAGTATCTGAGATGTATGTAACTCTTCAAAATCCGCGCTTAATTCAGGAGTTTTTACCCACATTTCAAGTTCTGTGGCACTGGTTAACTGCACTTCTTCAACATCTTCATACTTAAAACCAAAGTACTCAGAAATTCTTGGATTTTTCTCAATTAAATTCATCATTTCAGATTTGAAATTGATTACAGCCCTTTTAAGTATCGATCTTGAGCAAACCTGCTTGCCATCATGTATAATAAAGGAGGGAATTTTCAATGTGCCTACGGGTAAACCATTTATAGAATTATGATATTCGTAATTATAATCTATAAACCAGTTGCAGTTTATATCTGGTAATATATCCACCCTTGCATTATTTAAATCAGCTATACCTTGAAGCTCAACGCTGGAACCGTCTGTTTGAATTCCAAACTTAAGCATTTGGGCCATATCTTTAATGAAAAGTTTTATAGGAATTTTTTCATCAGTACCGTTTCCGCCTATATCAACACCCATGAATGATACAAATTGGATTTCCGGATGTTCTTCAAGTATTTGTGTTAAATCTCTTATACCATGATGTTCTGGCTTTATGGTATATATCATGTTTTTCATATTTCCTCCTTTGTATTATTTACATATATCTATCAGTTCTTTAGGTTCAAAAATCAGATATTCAGGTTTATGCTTTTTTAAACTTTCTACAGTATTATAACCCCAGCCGACCGATGCAATATCTATCCCGGTATTTTTGGCTGCATGAATATCTCTGATTTCATCTCCAACATAAAGAACTTCACTCAATTTTAGTTTTTCTTTTTTAATGATTCTTCTCATTTTAGATTCTTTTCCAAACATAGAAGCACTCAATATAAAGTCAAAATAATCTACATTATTTTCATTAAGAAATGTTAATACATTATCCTTAGAATTCGTTGTAATTATGGCTATTTTTATTCCCATATCGCGCAAAACCTTAACAGTATCTAAAATATCGTCCTTGCATAACCTTATATTCTTTATATCTTGTTTCAGAAGTTTCTTGCCTCTTCTCAATATAAACGGCAGATATCTTTTTTTCAACTCTATGTATTCAATTAATTCTTTAGCGCTCATTTTTTTAATATGTCCAAGTTCATCTATGGTTATATTTCTTAAATTGTATTTTTCAGCTAATTTTTGATATATAACGAAATTTGCCTCTTCAGTATCGGCAATTGTTCCGTCAAAATCAAATAAAACATACTTATATTTCACCATAATCCACCCTTACAAATATTTATCCATTAATAATAGCATAATTTATTCATATGTTTCAACTATATTATATTTTGTTTTTACAGTCAATTTTTATTTAAAAAAACTCCTTTATAAGGAGTTTTATAGAGATTTCATTATTTTGCTGCATCCGTTTTTTATAAAATTCATATATTCATGCTCTTCAATTAACCTTGGATATACAACATCCGGTATGGAACCTTTAAAAAATTCCATTATTTTTTCTTTAGATTTTTTTATACTTATACCGTCTATTTCGATTAAATTTAATTTTACATCAAATGAATTGATATCATTTCTATAATTTTCAAAGAAGTTATTAATTGCCTTGTTATCATAAAATCTAAGTATGGATTTAACTGCATTACCAAGCTCTTCGTCTGTTAAGTCCACATTGTTATGGATTGTAAGCTTACTGGCATTAAATTTATAATATTCGTCAAACCATACATGACAATAGTATCCTAATATAAATGATCTTTGTTTTAGATTGAGCTCCTTAAAATTAAACTGCTCATAAAATTCTCTTACATCGATATTGCCATCCTCATCAAGGGAGTGCAGGTCTTCAAAGTCATCTTCATTAATAGTATCCGGAGAAGCAAGCCCAATGACAAAGCTTGGAACATCAATTTGTATTTTTGAATTTTCTATAAATAACTTACCAAAGTGCATATTGGTACTTATTGGGGGCATTTGTTTTTTTAACTCCTTTTTAAAAGTTTCAGTTTATTATATCAAATTTAAAATTATTTGTACAGCACTATTTAATTGCTATGATAATACTATTTCAGGTGGTTCAGTTGTTTCGCCGGTTTTAGGATTTACAAATGCTAACCAATAACCATAGTCAACTTCATCCTGTCCTTTGCCATATGACCAATTCTTAAAACCTGTAATACCCTTGTATGGCTGTTCTTCCTTAGTAAACTCTCCGGGCACCCCATAAATAAATTTTACTATATCTCCATTCTCTTTATAAATTCCAAAAATGTAATGTCCGTATTTTTTCATAAGTCCACTGCATGTTGTTACGCGATTAGAAATTGGGTATGGATAATATGAACTGATTATTTGATTGTAGTATGGTAAAAATCCGTTTTTTATGCCGGTTTCATCGTACGGTATGTACCACCAATGAAAATCTTTTATCTTAACCGATAATGGATCAACTTGTTCATATTCTTTTAGTGCATTATATAAACTTTCATCAAATTTATTTTTAAATTTAAGTGATTGAACTTCTGCTTCTGATTCAGCACTCATATTTACCGCAGCTGAAACGGATTCTTTTTTAACTCTTTCATTGATTTCAACCTTCTGCTCAGTAGGTTTTTCTTTAGTATCTTCATTAAATTTTTCGATTTCTGACTCTGAATTTTGTTCAAGTTGTTCGATCTTTTCTTCTTCTGTATGTTCTTCTTTAATTTTCTGTGTTACTTCGACGGTTTCTTCTTTAGCTACAGTATCAACGACTTTCTCAATTGGTTCCTCTTTTATTTCTTCAAACTTGGTAAAACCTTCAGGAGTTACTTCCTCTTCATCAGAATATTCTAATTTTTTAATTTGCTCTAAGGCTAAGGCGTTAAATAAATTAGTATAAAGAACTATTTTTTTATCTTTTACCACAGCACAGGTATTATAATCCTCAATGGCGCTGTTGTCTCCAAATGTTAAGCTTTTTTTAATTATGCCCTTCTTATTATTAATATCCCCCAATTTCAATTTATTTGTCCTGTCCTTATACAAATAAACCTCACTGACAGATTTAGCATCGCCTAAGCTCTCTATCGAAACAATTATATTACCTCTCATGCCCCTTATATCAAGTCGAACGTAACCCCTACCCTTATCCTTTTTGTTTACCGGTTCAAAAAATTTCATCACTCTATAATTTTTATTATTCATGAATAACCTCCTACAAAATATACCCGTTATCTAAATATATGCTAATATTTTCGTATAATTACAATTTTGTGGCAAGCACCAAATTACAATACCTTAGCAATATCATACAATGAACTGACAACGAGCCAATTTTGCGGGAAGTATCTCATAACATTCCAATACCCGACTCCTTCAAATCCATATTCTGTGAATAAATTTAATTTAGCCAATATGCTTCTTGCATCCTCAAACCATACCTGATGTTGTTTTCCTTGAGCGTCATAGTAAATAAAATACGGTGATTGAGCTTTTTCATCATATCTAATGTTTGAACCTACTTTAGCTGCAAGGTCAACTGCCTGAACATTTGATAAAGAATTTGCTCTTGACACTCCCTGAACAAAAGGAAGAGTAAAGTCATAACCATAATTAGGAATGCCCATATATATTTTTTCTCTTGGTATTTCAGTTACAGCATAATCTAATACTTCTCTCACTTTATCTGCAGGAGCTACTGCCATTGGTGGTCCGTAGGTATAACCCCATTCATAAGTCATTAACAGCACTCTGTTTGAGACATCACCAAGTGCAGGGTAATCATGCGCTTCATATAAAAGCCCTGGTTGATCCGAAGATATTTTAGGTGCTAATGCTGTTAATACATTGAAACCTTCTTTATTTAATCTATCAGTCATATTCTTAACAAAATTCACAAATTTCTCTTTATCCTCGGGTAGAACATATTCAAAATCTATATCAAGTCCTGCATATTTTTTTTCTTTCATGGTTTTAACTACATTATCGATTAATTTGTTTTGTACATCTTGATTATTTAGAATTTGATGTGCTAATTCATTGCTGAAGGTTCCCTCTTCCGTTAAAGTTGATATAAGCATTAAAGGTGCTACTCCATAGTCTCTTGCCATTTTGATTAACTCTTCATCATCTATTCCTATCAGATCTCCCTGAGGAGTAATGCCGTATGTGAACAATGTCAAATAAGTTAAATAAGGCAATGTCTTCATTAAAACGGTTCTGTCAATATTTGGATATGCATAACCTAATACAGAAATAGGACCTCTCTTTTCAGAGCTTGGTGATATAGTAATTTTATCGCCCGGGAAAATAGCGTCAGCATGGGTAATAGACGGATTATATTGAAGCAATTTTATTACGGTAGTGTTAAATTGATTTGCAATACCTTCAAGGGTATCCCCCGGCTTAACAGTATAAACCTGCTCCGGCATTAGAATAACTAATGTTTGACCGGGAATTAAAACATTTGGGTGTGCTAATTCATTATCTGCAATAATTTTTTGTGGCGAAATATTATACTGCGCGGCAATAGAATATATATTTTCACCTGGTTTTACTACGTGAATAATCATATTTTCTCTCCTTTCTTGTCATGTATCATTATATGCGTAACCTAATTAATTGTTAAATTAAAACGGGGATTGTTCTTTTTGAACCTTCCCCGTTTTTGACCGATATTCAATATTCAACTTTGCTTTTACCTTTGCCTCTTTGTATCATATTTTCTTGAATGCTTTTTACATGCTTTAATACATCCGGAATATCCGACTTCAGTTTTCCGTTAAACTTTAAAAATTCTCCTCGTACCATGGTACATTTAATATTATCGGAATCTGAACTGTAAATAATAGAAGTCAGAGGATCATATACAGGAAAAGTATTAGGCTTATTTAAGTCCCAAATTAACAAATCCGCATCATAACCTTCTTTAATTTTTCCTGCATTAAATTTTAAAGCATTGTGACCGTTCATTATACTTTTCCATACATCTAAAGTTTTAAAATCAACCGCATTATTATTTATAAATTTGCCGTTAAGAGAAAACAACCTCGCCTGTTCTAAGGGGCTTAATGTATTAGAGCTTGCAGCACCATCAGTTCCAAAGGAATAATTAATGGAATCCTTTAAATCATATATATTTCCTTCACCCATGCTCAGTTTCATATAAGTTTTAGGGCAAAATGCAAAAAACGTTTTATTGTTTATAAATTTTAGATCTTCTTTTGTTGTCCAAAGGCCATGAGCAATTATAACATCAACATCAAAACCGCCGTTCTCATATAAAACCTCTATTGGCGTCTTCCCTGTATTTTTAATGCTGTCATCAACCTGCTCCTTTGTTTCCGAAACATGTATGTGTATCCCTACATTTAATCTCTTAGCTTCATTTATAATTTTTGTAAGTTTATCACCCGGGCATGTATATGGAGCATGTGGCCCTATACGTAAATTTATCTTATCATTCTTTCCTTGATATTTTTCTACGAAATTTATCGCATCATTTAATTGCTTTTCAAAATCCTCTGAAAGTCCAAACACAGTAGGCGCTATATCTGCCCTAATACCCATATCTTCAACAGCTTTATACACTGATTCCTGTGCAAAGTAGTGGTCTGCAAAAGCTGTAACTCCGTTATTAATCATTTCGGCACAAGCAATCATAGCTCCCCAATACACATCTTCCTCTGTAAGTTTGCTTTCATATGGAAATATCTTTTCATTGAACCAATTATCAATTGATATATCTTCAGCAATACCCTTCATTATGTTCATGGGGGAATGAGTATGCAAATTAACAAAACCGGGGGTAATATAATTGTCGGTGCAATCAATAACCTCATACCCTTCTATATTTTCATTAATAATCTTTTCAATTTTACCACTTGAAATATATACATTCACTTTTTCTGTCACAATTCCATTTTCATCTATAACATTTCCGTTTTTTAATACAATCTTTTCCTTCATTTTTGCCTCCAATTTTTAGGGACGGTTCTTTTTGATTGCCACCTTTTATCAATCAAAAAGAACCGTCCCCAACTTTGTCCATATATGCAAATTACTGTGCAGGTATAGCTTCTCTTACTTTAATTCCGTTATTCTTTAGTTTTTCTACTAAACTATCAAGGTTATCGCATTGAACTCGTATTGAAATTTCTTTAAATTCAGCTAATCCGGTATCCATCTGTACTATATTAGTAATATTAGCTCCATGTTTATATATTATTTCAGAAATTTTTGCAATAACACCGGCAAAATCACTGGACAATATCACAAGCTTAGCATTATGTAGTCCGAAAACCTTGACTACAATATCAAAAATAGCTTTTTGCGTCAATATTCCCACGAAGTTACCATTGTTATCAATAACGGGTAAAAATCTTATTTTTGATTCAAAAAATATTTCTGCAGCCTTTTCAACAGGGGTACTGTCTTTAACTGCTTCAAGAGGCATTGTTATAAATTCTGCTACTGTCTTTTGAAAAAACTTATTATAATCTGTTTCTCCTGATTTGAAAAACTCATCATAAATAAACTGTTTTGACAAAAATCCTAAAAATTTCTTATTCTCTACCACCGGCAATGATAAAAAGCCGTTTTCCTCAATAATTTGAATTGCTTTTTGAGCCGTGTCTTTTGGAGATAAAGTTATAAGTTTATTTGCATGTAGAACTATTGGCTTTATTAACATAATTTCCTCCCTATTTCTTATTTAACTAATTATTGCATAAATCTGCAATTTCTTCAAGTGTAATTAAAGAAAATTAACCTATTATAATTTCCTATAGCTTAGTATAATGATTGTATGATATTAAAATTTAAGGAACAAATAAATAGATATTTCGTCTAATATATAGCCATGAAAGGGGATTGGGGAAATATGAAAAAACTTTTATTGTTTTTAGCAATCTTATTATTAACTTCATGCTCTAAGCAGACAGAAACAAACACAGATGTTGAAGAACAAATTACAGAGCCGGTGGAAGCAGAAAATGATGAGCCGGGGCCCATAAGGTACACCGGAGAAATAATAACTGATGGGTTTTTTAGAAATAATGGCAGAATTTATTTTGTTCCTGACAAGGAAACAAGGGAGCTTTTAAAAGATGAATACCCTTATGTAATAGAACCGGGTGAAAGTATACCTTTAGATTATGATGATGTTAATTTAGTCAAGGATTTACCGAAAGAGCTTGGTATCTACAAGGTTGAAGTGGAAGCTGATTTTGAAAGTCATGGTATCGTTTCAGAACTAAAGTCAATAATGTTGACAGAAGAAATCGGAATTATTGAATATGTAGGAAAAGAATACCCTACCAATGAATTAGATGAAACTGTCACTGCAAAGGATAGAGTATGCGGACTAATAGTGAGTAATGTAAGGAAGTATGATGATGATGATGGTGTCATGATTGATTTTGAGGGAGAAATAGAAAGCGAAGGATTTTATAACGTATATCCGGGAGGAGAGTTTTTTAGTTATAAAAGAATTGGTAGAATTGTACCAGATGGAGAATCAGTGAAAAACTTCCCTTCCTACAAGGGCACAGGTATACACAATAATTTTTCAGTATATTTTACAGAAACAAATGAATTATTCCAACAATTAGCTGATCATTCTGCAATCGGAAGAGGGAAATTCAAATCTATAGGTTATGATATAGTTTATAATTTTGGTGGAGGAGTTCCTATTAAAGAAACTCTCACAGAAATAATATCATTAGACGAAAGTTATAAGGGATTTTTCCCTTATGATGATAATTCACTAACTCGACCATTAGTAAATGAAGAAATTAAACACAAAGCAGGTTTCATGGACAAATATGCAATTATCTTTAATATAGATGACTTTGAAAATGAAACCTCACCAATAAATTATTATTTTTTTGGTTATAACGAACTATCAAAAATTAAACTACTTACAGCCGATGAATTCTACTATGGATTAAAAGAAAATAAAGACGGAGATCCAAATGAATTTGAATTAATAACTGATTCAAGTGCAGATAATTCACATAGTATTCACTTTAGATATTTTGATAAAAACAGTAGTTCAAGCGGTAAAGATTCATTATGGAAAACTTATAATTACGGTTATTTTAAAAATGGTGATGAAACTGTGAGAATTTTTGAAGGTGACAGTATAAAAGGTATGGTAGCAGAGGATATAAACGTCGAATATATCACCACCCAGGATGCTCCCGATGAATTGGTAAGAATAATATGTAAATTTACCGGCGAGACCACACTAACAGGAAAATTAACTTTATATTTCGATGAGGGCTATGAAATGAACATGGTATATTTTGTAGCTGATGAGGAAAGCACTATTAAGCTTCCAATACATGTTGATGATTATAGAGATCAAGGTGGCATTAGATTTGCAAATGAAAATCTCTATGAAATCTTGGGAACGGAACCTTTCGAGAAAAATTGCGAAATAACTATAAATAATTACATGATTCATTTTGCGGCAAAAGATGTTGTAAACACCGCAGAGCTAATAACGCTAAATTTTCTTGAATAATTGGTTATGAGGTAATTAGTTAATTTAATTACCTCTTATTTTACCCTATAAAGTGTCCAGTCAGCATATTTATACCTTTCCTCTTCACCTACCTTTCCGTCTATTAACCTTACAAATCTGATCTCATTTATAGTTCTTTCATAAGTTCCTGCGTAATAGTTATCAATTATATCCGGTAAATAGCTGCACATCAATCCATCATCCATCCATTCATAAATAGAAAGCGTGGGTAATGTTCCTATCTGTGAAACAGTTTCCAACTGTCCGTCTTCATCCAAATCGTAATCAAAACTACCGTAAATTTCTGTTAAAATATATGGCTTGTTATCAACTATCTTAAAATATTTATCTGCAAATGACGCAGCTCCGTATCCCACAAATATTTTATGCAGAGTCAAGTTTTCGTTAATAGCTACATCATAGGCCTTATACATGTCATTATCTATTGAAAGTTGCTGCAAATTATAATCTACCTCTCCAAAATCATATGTTTTCCCGTTTACAATAATGGCAGAAAATAAAGCATAGAAACCATTATCTTGTACTACTTTCTTCTTATATAATATTTGATTAAATCCATTATGAGAATATTCCTTTAACAAAATGATATCTGACTCATCCTCCATTTCAGGAAACTCATCATTTAAAAAAGGAATTTTTGAGTACTCCAATTTTATATTATACTCAGAATAGTTTTTATTACATGATACAAAAAACAAGGCAACTATTAAAACCATAAATATCAATCTGAATTTGTTTATCATAATGTCCTTCTATTATAGTGGAACTACAGTAATTCCATCAAATTATTCCTTTCTTGATTATTTTCTATATAATCTTTTACATATATTACTAAGCAAAATATAATTCTCATTTTTATATATGCGCCCTACAGGAATCTTTATATCTATGTTAAATAGCTCTATTTCCTTTGTTGACACAGATTTTATTTTTGATTTATTGACTATGAAGCCATTATGACATCTTAAATACAATTCCATATCAATAATATTCTCGAGCTCCTTCAAGGTCATACGTATTCCTTCGACCTTATTATTTTCCAGATTGATATTGATGTAGTTATTCTCTTTTTCAAAATAAAGAACATCATTGTCCATAATTTTTATTTCCTTGCTATATTTCTTTATGGCGAAAAAACTCTTTTCTTTATTATACAAAATATTCTTCTCGATTTTCTCAAATGATCTTTCAAATACTAAATCAAGCACTTCTTCACTTATGGGCTTTACTAAATACTGAAATATAAATTGTTCAAAGGCTCTAACAGCATAATCAGTAGATGATGTAACATAAATTATTATGGCACTCGAGTCAATTTCAAGTATTTTCTTTGCAATGTCAACTCCGCTGATTTTCGACATTATTATGTCCATAAAAACCACATCAAATTTTTGTTTCAAAAACATTTCAACTGCTTCTGTACCTGATATCGTCTTATGGCATGTATATAATATTTGCTTATCTTTAAGTACATTTTTAATATGATCTTCCAAAATATGCAGATGCTCTTCCATATCATCACATAACAAAAACCTGTATCTCATATTATTTCCCCCCTGTACCCTTGCTAATAAACTTATTAATTCTGTGACTGCTACAATGTATACATAACTAATTCCCTTCTTTCCTTATTAGACGTCTTTCAAATACGAAAAGTTCCCTGCAAAGTGTTTATACAAAAAGTATATAAAAATTATAATAATTTTAAAATATATTCAAATTTATTTGTCATGCATTATAATTAAATGTTATTTATATAATAAATTATTCTGTTTGCCCCCACCATATTGAATTGTCTCATAAAGTTCGCTAAAATTAATGTAAGCAGGGGGGAAATTTATAATAATCGGCTATCTTGTGGAATATATTGGACTGTTGTTTTCATGTCCTACTTGTTTTAACCATATCAAATTTAGTCTATTTAGAATTTTCTCTTTGACATTGCTGACTTTAATATCAAATTATTTTTTCAGCAATTCACCTTTATTTGTCGCAATTCAAGAGTATTGTTATAATTAATTTTTATTAATAAGGAAAAGTATACAGATTATGATTAGAAACAAATTTAACAAATCAATTTACATTATTTTATTCAAATTGGCTTTTCAGATTTATTCAATTAAGCCATGATAACACAATATAATTGACAATATACTATACTACAATAAATGAGACGTATTTACGGCTTAATGTTGAATAAACATGAAGCTTTGCAATGCGTCTTTTTTGATACTCAAAATTAAAATTTTCCCCTTTGTGAAAATTTTTAGGACAGGTTTACAAATTCCCTTTCTTACTTGTCCTTAATATTCAAGCGGATTTTTACAAGGAGGAGATAATATAAGTTTATTCTCAGTTTTTAAAGCTGCACAAATGGGAAATGAAGAAGCAGTATTGGTTCTTTACAATATGTTTTTGCCAAAAATAAAAAAACGTGGCAGAAGCTTGCACTATGAAACCTCAATTACCGATATTACAATAAAGTTTTTAGAATTCATAATAAATGCTAACATAGATAGAATGGCCTCTAAGAATGACGGAGCAATTGTAAATTATATTAATAAATTCTTCACAAATACATGCATAAATTTATCAAGAGCAAAGAAAGATCCACCTCAAATCATTTATCTGGATGATGAAAATACCTTTATAAATGACATTCCCTATTATGATGATGAATTAAACGACCTTGAATACAATTACTTACAATATTTAACCAATCTTCAAAAAAAGATAATACTATTAAAGTATATATACGGATTTTCAGATCAAGAGATAGCAAAAAGCATGGGCATTTCGAGACAAGCTGTTAATAGAGCTAAAAACAGAGGAATAAGCATCATCAAGGCAATTTGTGAAGAATTTTAGATTGCATATAAAGACAGGAGGATATGATGGAAGAAAGAATAATTGAAATAGCCGCAACTCAAGGAATATGGACACTTCTGTGTGTTGTTTTGATATTTTACATAATAAAAACGCAGGAGAAAAGAGATCTCAGGCAAGAAGAAAGAGAAAAGAATTATCAAAATATCATTTCAGCACTTACTGACAGGCTCAACATTATTGAGGATATAAAGGAAGATGTTGAACAAATAAAAGATTTTTTAAACAAATAAGTTTATTTTATAAGGTCTACAAACAGCTAAACAGGATTGAAATCTGCAATTTGCAAGATTCAGTCCTGTTCAGTTTTCTTTTAACTCCGTATTATTTTAGTAAATAAATATTTTTTTAGTCCGACTTTTCGAGTTTATTAAACCTTAAAAATATATGTCCGTTATTTTCCATCCTGCGATAAGAAATCATTTATCTCCTTTGTTAATTTTTTATATTTTTTTTCATTTGATAGCCAATTAAAAAACGAAAAACCTATAATACCTATTACAGCTGGGGAAAATGATGGAATAAGTGAAGTTGCTCTATAAATTTCAGGACTTTTAAGATATTTCATAATTATTACTAATACAAAAAACAACACTCCCAAATAGAGATTACGAATAACTACATATGCAAACATACCTTTTTTTCTTTCTTTACTCCAAAATTCAATAAACTCTTTAACATTCATATAAATTCACCCCTTAAACATAACTTTTTTCTGATTAACGAATCAATTTAATTATATAGTATTTACCACATTATGTAAATATATTAAAGTTAAACATTCTCCTAATTATCTAAAGAAATTAACTCTATAATATAATATGTATACAGCTTTTATAAAAACTAAAAAATGAAAAAAAATTTATGTAATTGACATATTATTTAATTTAAGAAAACTAATATAAGATATATCAATTAATTATCAGATTAAAGCAACTTGAAATTTGCAAATAAAAGTTACCAGTACTTACAAATCAAAAAAGGGGCTGTCTCAAAAATAATTTTTTGCGATAGTCCTACAATTTAAAAAAATAAAAATAGCCTCAAATTTTTCTTGATTATCAAGGAATATTTTGAGGACTATTTTTGTTTTTGAGTGAAGATATTCTCATATTTTATTTCACCTATTTCTGATAACCTAACTACCAATTGGTTGAACAAATCTCCTATGCATTCAGATAGTCTACCTGTTCTAAATCTTGCAATTGTATTATGATCTGGGGCGTTATGACCTTGTATTAACCACATGAAATTTATGTCTCTTTTGCAGGCTTCTTCTATTTTTCTTGTGGAGTAAATTTTATTCATATATGCATAAACTAATACTTGAAACATGATTTTTGTTGGTATTGCTGGATTTCTTCCTTTTATGGAATATGCCATTGCTAAATTTCTATAATCTAACTCCTCTGTTATTTGGCTTAGCAATCTCACTGAATCATCTTTTGGTATTAATATTTCAAAATTCATTGGAATTACAAGTTGATAATTTCCTGAATTTTTAGTATAATCCCTTTGTTGTATTATTGTGTTTTGCATACATCAATTATACACTAAATTATGGCTTCTTTTGAGGCCATTTTTTATTTTTTGCATAAAAAGAGAGCTGCCTCTCTTAGAAATTTAATTTTCTATTTTGAGACAACCCCTTTTCTGCAACATTCTGCTACTATCATTAACTTAGAAAATATACGATAACTTCTTTTCTAAGATATTACATAATATATTAAAAATTATGTACATGTTTTGTAAGAGAATGCAAAACATTTTGCCCATCAATAGAAGTTATTATCCTATAAGATAATTTGTTTCAGCCCACTGGGTATATGAATTACCACTTGCACTAATGTATTCATAATAATTTGTAGTTACTCTTAGAGTGTCTCCATCTCCCATTCTGTTTAACTGATATTTCATTTCAGCTTCAGTGATAGAATTTGTAATCGCACTCCAAATGTCATTTGCACCCCAATACAATCCATTAACAAGGGATAAGATTTTCCCTGTTTTTACTTTTGTATTAACAATAACCATTTCTGTACACATTGCGCCAATTGTTAGTATACCATATGCTGTTATTGCTTCGGTTAAGCTTTTTTTAGGTTCATTTTGTTGCTCTGCTATATAAGCAGCAAACTCATCCGCATCATAATGCTCTACTACTGTTTTTACAAGATATTGTGGCATATTTTAATTCTCCTTTATATTTTTTTTAAAGACTTAATTTTTCCTAGGTTAATTTTGTCTTATATTATATAAAGACAATTATAATATCAAAATGTAAACCTACCGAAAATATTTTTATATTTATTTATCTCACGAAAATATTTAAAAATGATGGTTACAAGCTCAGATCAGACAACAATATAGATGATATGATATTATGTCATGTTCCTATTCCATTACTAAACAATATCTCCGTAGCAAAAACAATTGATATTCCTGAAATCCGATGTCCTTCGGACGGAAGGTATATAGTAATAAAAAATGCAAATAATTAAAAAAATATAGATGCAAAGTTTCCCATCGGACTTTTCACCTGCGTAACAGGTGTTTCTGGAAGCTGGAAAAGCACACTGGTAAATGAAATTCTTTATAAGGCAAGTACACGTAAGTTGAACCATGCAGGTCTTTCTCCCGGCGCCCATGACAATGTAGAAGGATTGGAACACCTTGAAAAGGTGATTATGATAGATCAATCACCAATAGGTCGAACTCCACGTTCAAACCCTACTACCTATACCGGATTGTTTAATCATATACGCAAGCTTTTCAGTCGGGTGCCGGAAGTTGCATCCAGAGGATACAAGCAAAGCCGATTCAGCTTTAACACTAAGGGTGGTCGCTGTGAAGCGTTCCAGGGCGACGGAACTATTAAAATCAACATGCATTTTTTATCTGATGTTTATATCCCGTGTGAAGACTGCAGCGGAAGACGCTACAACCAGGAAACGCTTGAAATTAGCTATCGTGGCAAAAATATTGCTGATGTGCTTGAAATGACCGTTGACGAGGCATCCCCATTCTTTAAGGATGTACCGAAACTAAATCCTCAGTTAGATACTCTCAGGGAAGTAGGAATGGGCTATATCAAATTTGGACAAAGTGCAACCACCCTTTCCAGAGGAGAGGCTCAACGCATTAAGCTTGCACGTGAACTTTCAAAAGCTTCCAACGGAAACAGCCTGTATATTTTGAATGAACCGACTACAGAGCTTCATACCGATGATATTAACCGTCTGCTAAAGTACTTAACAAGTTTGTTGAAGCAGGTAACACCGTAGTAGTTATAGGCCATAATCTTCACGTTATTAAACCATTGTTGACATGGGTCTGGAAAGCGGAGAAGCCAGCGGTCAGATAATATCCTGCGGAACCCCCGAGCAGATTGCATAAAACCCCGCAAGCCTCACAGGTAAATATCTTTCCCTACAGCTTGCCTGCTTACTCTCATCGTTTTTGCAATTTCGGCGTCAGAATATCCCCTTAAAAATATATAAGTATTGATACTCTTTTCTTTTTTAGTTAAAACATCAATTAGTTCATGCATATACTTTAAAGAATATAGATTATCATCTGTTGTTTTATGATTATTTATTACTTCCGAGGGATCTATACCATATAGCTGCTCACTGAATTTATATTTGCTATTTTGTTTTGAT
Organism: uncultured Clostridia bacterium; assembly: GCA_964421845.1. Lineage (GTDB taxonomy): Bacteria > Bacillota > Clostridia > Tissierellales > Sedimentibacteraceae > Sedimentibacter. The sequence goes on along the minus strand of CAYQYY010000002.1, from coordinate 207,232 downwards.
AATCTTATGTATTCATGTCGAAGTGAATTATAAATATATTTTACAATAACCCCTTCATGCAAGTTTTTAAAACCACATAAGTCCATATCATGACATAATTCTATAAGAAAAATTATAATCCCTGTATAAATTCTGGGAATGCACCATTATTATAGCTGGAATCATTTGGTCTATAAGTGCAACTTGTTGGCAACTTGATAGTTGAAACTGCTCCTTTGTAGATAGAACTATTTGTTTTTCTTTGAACGACATGAACTCCTCCCATAAATAAAAACTTCCTTATAATATAATTGTTTTATGGTTACATATATAAAAGAGGTTATTTAAAGTGAAATGTAAACCTTTATTTTAAAAAATGTAATATTTTTTGATTTGAATCATTTACAATAAATGAATCTTTTAAGTGGATATATTTTTCCAAGAATTTTATTTTACTTTCATTTGTTATTTCAAATCCGGTTTCTTCGGGATTTTCAACTATAAAATGCGTTGTTGAATTGATGTCAACTTTCTCTTTTTTACCATCGGACAAAATAACTTCATCGATTATCAGCTCGGTCATATAAGATGGTTCCATCATCCAATATCCTTCTTCTCTATTGACTCCACTTAATTTACTAAATGAATTCTCATCTTTAATAGGTAAATAGAATAATGTGCCATCTTTAAACATCACAATAATATCTCCATCCGTACTTTCAAATACAGTATTTATACTAGAAATACTATTTAATAACATGTTCGGTTCCTTTCCTACTGGAGGGATATTAATGTTGTAATCAAAATAAAATCCATAATGCGTTTCATTGTCCTCTATATTTCTGTTTGTAACAATAGAAAACAAAAGAATTATTACTAAAAAAACTATTATTGATATCCATACTTTTATATTCTTCATATCTTTCTTGTATGATGTATTTATAAATAAATACATCAATACTCTCAACTCCACTCTTAATATTACTGCCTAAATTATATCAAAAATTTATATTAAATTCTACATAAAGCATCTTTTCTTATATAAACAGCATTATTTCATTTAAACATGCATATTTCAGATACAAAAAAAGACGGTGAACCGTCTTTTTTGTTAGTTGTTGCTGAAGGTTAATTCTTTATCTTCTGCGCTTATTTTTATTGTATCAGATTTTTTGATTGTACCCTTTAATAATTCTTCTGACAATTTGTCTTCGATTTTTCTTCTGATTTCTCTTTGTAGTGGACGAGCGCCAAACATAGGGTCAAATCCTTGTTCCGCCAATAATTCTTTGGCTTTGTCATCTAACTCTATTTTTACATTCAGTTGTTCAAGACGTTTTGACAAACTATTAATCATTAGTGTAACAATTTCTTTAATGTGTTCTTTAGTTAATGAGTGGAATACAATTATTTCATCTATACGATTTAAAAATTCCGGACGGAATGTTTTCTTTAATTCATCCAATACATTTTCCTTCATTTTTTCATATTCGTCTTTTTCTTCGTTTGTTGAGCTTGCAGTAAAGCCAAGAGTTTTTTGTTTTTTGATTGTACTTGCTCCAACGTTTGAAGTCATAATTATTACTGTATTTTTAAAGTCAACAGTTCTTCCCTTTGCATCCGTTAACCTACCGTCATCTAAGAGTTGAAGCAAAATATTGAATACATCAGGATGAGCTTTTTCTATTTCATCAAACAATATCACTGAATATGGCTTTCTTCTGATTTTTTCAGTTAATTGTCCTCCCTCATCAAATCCAACATATCCCGGAGGTGAACCGATAAGCTTAGAAACTGAATGTTTTTCCATAAATTCAGACATATCTACCCTTATCATTGCATTTTCATCACCAAACATTGACTCGGCTAATGCTTTGGATAATTCTGTCTTACCTACTCCTGTTGGACCTAAGAATATAAATGAACCAATTGGTTTTTTAGGGTCTTTAAGCCCTACCCTTGATCTTCTGATTGCTTTTGATAATGCTTCAACTGCTTGTTCTTGACCTATAACTCTTTTATGGAGAATTTCTTCCATATTCAATAATCTTTCTGATTCATCTCCTTGAAGCTTCTTAACAGGCACACCCGTCCATTGTGAAAGGACATCTGCTATTTCTTCATATCCGATTCTTGAATCCTTGGAATTTTTGGCTGCCCACAATTTCTTCTGTTTATCAAGTTCATCAGACAATCTTTTTTCTTCGTCCCTAAAGGATGCGGCTTTTTCAAAATCCTGATTGTTTATCGCTGCTTTTTTCTCATTGTTTAATTCAACTATTTTATTCTCTATATCCTTTAATCCCCTAGGTTGAGTTGAAGATTTTAACCTTGTTCTTGAAGCCGCTTCATCAATCAAGTCTATTGCTTTATCCGGTAAGAATCTGTCGGATATATATCTGTGTGACAATTTAGCTGCTGCTTCAATTGCATCATCAGTTATAGCAACCTTGTGGTGCGCTTCATATTTATCCCTTAATCCCTTCAATATTTTAATTGTATCCTCTACAGTTGGCTCTTCAACAGTTATTGGCTGGAACCTTCTTTCAAGCGCTGCATCCTTTTCTATGTGTTTTTTATATTCATCCAAGGTTGTAGCACCAACTATTTGCAATTCTCCTCTTGCCAATGTTGGCTTTAATATATTTGAAGCATCAATTGCTCCTTCTGCTGCACCGGCTCCAATTATCGTATGAAGCTCGTCTATGAATAAAATTATATTTCCTGCGGTTTTTATTTCATCTACCGCATTTTTTAATCTTTCTTCAAATTCTCCTCTGTATTTTGCACCTGCAACCATTCCGGCCATATCAAGAGTAACAACTCTTTTATCCTTTAATGTTTCAGGTACATTTCCGTTTACGATTTCTTGAGCTAAACCTTCTGCAATTGCTGTTTTACCGACTCCCGGTTCTCCTATTAAGCAAGGGTTGTTTTTAGTTCTTCTTGATAATATTTGAATAACTCTTTCTATTACATTTTCTCTTCCTATAACAGGGTCAAGCTTTCCTTCTCTGGCACGTTGATTTAAATCTGTGCCATATTTATCAATTGTCTTCGTACCGGAATTTTCTTGCTGCTGTGGATTTCCGCCTAAATTCGCATTTCCTCCTGCAGCTCCTCCGCTTCCTTGTTTTATTGCTTCAATAACCTCATTTTTTAAATCTCTTAGCCCAACAACTGATTTAACTATCTGTGCTGCAATTCCTTCTCCCTCATCTATTAGTCCAAGAAGTAAATGCTCTGTTCCGACATAAGGCATTCCCATTTGTGTTGAATATTGGCGCGCAAGTTCAATCACATACTTGCTTCTTGGGCTGATTTGGATATACTCCGGATCTTCTTCTCCTACACCGATAGAATTTTTAATTATTTCTCTGATTCTATTAACATCTAATTTATTTCTAAGAATTTTTCCTGCAATACCTTCTTGTTCAATCATTAAACCAATAAGTATATGTTCAGTTCCAAGAACGTTTTGTCTGAAACTTCTAACTTCTCTTTGAGCTAATTCTATTGCATTTTTTGCTGAATTATTAAATCCATTCATCATAAATTTTCATCTCCTTTATTTGTATTATTTGCTATATTTATTGTAATAATTCAAGTCTTAATATTTCTGCTCTTTTTTTATCTCTTTCCTTAGGGCTTATTTCATTTTTGCTGCCTGAAGCAACATTACTTGGTTGAATTTTAGTCATCAACCTATAAATATCCATATCTTTAACTAACTTTATAATCCCCATTTCCTTTCCAAGCTTTAATAATGATAAAAGCTTCATTGATTCTTCGGTGGTCATCCTTCTTGCATTTGTCAAAAGTCCATATGCTCTGTAAACTTCATCTTCTATTTCATCATAATTATTTTTTATGAGATGTTCTCTTAATTTAACTTCCTTTTCGATAATTTGATTAACTATTTGAGTTATTTTCTCAATTAGTGTTTCTTCCCCCGCTCCTAATGTTCCTTGATTAGAAATTTGATAAAGATGTCCTATTGATTTAGTTCCTTCACCATATACTCCTCTTACGGCTACACCTAATTGAGATACACCGTATAAAAGCTTTTCAATCTGATTTGTAATAGACAATGCCGGCAGATGAACCATGACCGAAGCTCGCATTCCTGTTCCTATATTTGTGGGACATGATGTTACATAACCTAATTCTTTATCAAATGCGTAATCTACAGATTCTTCTATTACATCATCAATTTTATTGCTTAAATTCCAACATTCCTTTAATGATAAACCATAACCTAATGTTTGAATTCTTATATGGTCTTCTTCATTTAACATAATAGAAACTTTATTGTCCTCGCTTAATAAAAATGCAGCGCCTTCTTTTTCAGCCAAACTTGGACTTATCAAATGATTCTCAACTAATGCACTTTTTTCAAGATTATTTAAATCTTTCATATATGTTAATTTATAATTTAAATTTACTCTGTTCATTGCACTATTTACTTCGGAAATCATCTTATATGATTCTTCCATAGTCATTTTAACGGGAAATTTGTAATTTTTTAGATTTCTGGCTAACCTTATGCGACTTGTAACAACAATATCTTTATTTTCCATATATATCACCCCCTAAATGTTACTCTCCATCTCACGAATTTTATCTCTTATTCTTGCGGCATTTTCGTATTCTTCTTTTTCTATAGCTGATTTTAACTCATTTTTTAACTTTTCTATATCCTTTTTAATTTTATAGCTACCTCCGGCTCTTTTTGGAATTTTGCCGGTATGTGCATCATAGCCTTGAATGTTTTTCACAACAGGCATTATTCTTGGTTTAAATGTGTCAATGCAATCATTACATCCAAATTTGCCTGTATTTCTAAATTCTTCATATGTCATCCCACACTTTGAACAACCCTTGGCAGGAATATATGAGGAAGTGTTAAATGCATTATTAAGCATTGCTGAAAACAAGTTTTCCATTGAGAAATTAGCATTTAGAATGGATTGATTTTTCTTTGCGCATTCCTCACACAAATGACTTTCTGTTTTATTACCGTTTATAATTTGGGTTACATGAACCTTTGCTTCGTTTTTTCCACATTCATTACATAACATTGTTATACCTCCTAAGACATCTTACTCGTCTACTGTCACCAATATCATTTCCTTAAGTATAGAAGCTCTGATTGCGTTTCTGTCATCATAAGAAGCGTTGCTTAAAGCTCTGTCACTTAAGATACTCTGCATTATTTTAAGTTCTCTCCCGGTTATTATTTCTCTTTCCGCCAATGCATTTAAAACATCAAAGCTTTTGTTAAGTGTAATACTATCTCCAATATTTTCATTTAGTATTTCTTGTAATTCATCAATTGACGACTGAACTCTTAAAATTCTTATATAGCCACCGCCACCTCTTCTGCTTTCAACAATATAACCTTTTGTATTATTAAACCTTGTAGTAAGCACATAGTTAATTTGCGAAGGGGAGCAATCAAATTGCTGAGCTAAAAAATTACGCTGAATTTCAACAGCCCTAAAATTATTTGCTTCTATTAATTCTTTTATAAAATCTTCTATTATATCACTTAAATTTGACATTAATTCACTTCCTTTGTCTGACCTTAACTTTGACTTTCTTTGACCTTGGTTTTATTATAACATTCTTTTTATAGATTTCAATAGTTATTTTCAAAAAATTTTATCAAATTTATACAATAAAAAAAGGAACTTTCATTCCTTAATTTCATCAACTCTTTTTATCTTAAACACTATAACACTCAACATAAATTTAAATACTTGGTCTAATCCCATACATAACCAAATAAATAATATATCTAATTTTAATACATAAGCAACCAGCAATGATAACGGAACTCTTACTAACCAAATCCCCACAAAGGATATAACCATGGGAATATTTTTATATCCTGCTGAACGTATGCTTCCGTTTAACACCTTGGATAAATTTTGAGGTGTTTGAATAAATCCCATTACAATTAAATAAACAATACCTATTGATTGAATTTCAGGGTTGTTTGTAAATAAGCTCATAAAAAGCTTTGGAAATACAATTATCATCATTGATGTAAATAAGCTTATGACCGTTGACGTCGAAATCAATTGTTTGGTATAAATTTTCAACAATTCTCCATCTTTTTTGCCTATTGCATTAGCTGTTAATGAAGTAGCAGCTATCCCAACGCCCACTGCCGGCATTTCAGACATTATTTCTGCTTGCAGTCCTAATTGATATGCAGCAAATGTAACCTCACCGTATGAAAGAATTGCTTTACTCATTATAATAGCGGAAAATTGCCAAAACATACTTTCAAATGCAGCCGGTATACCTGTTGAATACACATTTCTTACAATATCTGAATCTAATTTTAAATTAATTTCAGTAACAACTGTACTGAACAGCCCATGTCTATTGTTATACAATAAATAAATTCCTAAAATTGCACCGCTTGCCTGAGAAATTAAAAGTGCAATTGCAGCACCTCTTAAAGATAGAGAAGGAAATCCAAGTTTACCGTAAATAAGTAAATATCCTAAAATTACATTTATTATATTAACAACTATTGCTATGTACATTGGTGTCTTTGTGTTGCCACATCCCTGAAAAGCAGCAGTAACAGCTGACATAATCAGTAAAAATGGCGCTGTCAAAATTACTATCTTTAAATAAACCCATGCATTATTTAAAGTTTCACTGCTATCTGTAAAAAAAGATATAATGCTTTTTGAATTTAAAAGTACACTCACTATAATAATTGCTGATAATATAAGTCCGGTGATACAGGTTTGCTCAAATGTCCTTTTACATTTCTCCATATCATTCTCGCCCTTAGTCTTTGCAATAACAACAGTGGCTCCTACTCCAATTCCCTTAAACAAGCACCAAAGCACTCCCGTTATTCGAGAGCAGATGCCTTGCGCCGATATAAGTGAAGGAGTCAATCTGCCTATCATTGCCGAAGATATTAGACCCGCTGATACTTGAAATATATTTTCCAACATAACCGGAATAATCAGAAAAAATATTTCTTTTCTAATAACTTTCTTGTCATAAATCTTATTTTGCATATAAAAAGATTACCCCTTAGTTCTATAAAATAATATATCATGTATTTTACATCACAACCGGTAACCTTTCAAGTTTTTTAATATTTAAAGTGCTTACATCTTCATGCTTATTTAAATTTTATCGAACATTTTTAATAATCTTAAATAATGACTTGCTTCTCTTATTGTATGATCGCCTAATAAAGGAATTATTATTGATTTAATATTACATTGAAGAATACCCTCAGTACCTTGTCGTTTAAATTCACGTATATCCTGAGTTGCCTGTAAACTCTGTTGTGTAACGCTTGGTAAAAGTTCAACTTGTGTCTGAACTTTTTTAGATTCTTCGGTAAGCTTATCAAACAAATTTCCAAACATGTTAGCTTTATTAAATAAATCTTCTTCCGTTGGATCTAACAATCCCCTAATAAATTTTGAATGCTCTGCCATTATTCTATTCCAAAATAATTCTTGTTCAATTGCCTCTCTTGCACTATCAACACTTTCTCTATTTTGAAACCTTTGAAGAGTTCTTACATAAAGTTTCGCTTCGCGCATAATATGATCAATTAATAATGGATAATTTACCGTAAACATTTTACATGATAGAACATTAGATAATATATTAGCTTTAAACTGTATTAATGCATTAATCAGCTCTATAGCTCTTTCATTTAATGAAAACACCATTTCTTCAAGCCGATTATTTATAGCTGCCGGATTTGCCCCTATTAACCTAATTTCTTCTTGTGTTAATTCTATTGGAATTCTTACTCCGGTGTAATATGATGAAGCCATTTCAGCATCAACAGTGTATGGTGTCACCACTTCACCGGATTGAAGTACATCCGGGCTTACAACTCCATACGAAAGATAAATAACATCTTTTAGTAATCTGTCAAACTCTATACGAAATTCATCTGCCCGCTTAATATATTCATTATCTTTTGAAGTAAATCCTATTTGCAAAAAAAACGAATGTTCTTTCATTATTCTATTAAAGAAAAGATGTAACTCTAATGATAAACGTACAAAATCTTCACTAGAAAGCATAGTGTCCCCCTTGAATTAATTATATTATTATATATTATGTTCAATTAAATTTAATGCCACACCCTATAAACTAATTTATATATATTCCACCTTGGCCCTACTAAGAGGCAATAAGCAGATGACCCAAATCTTTGATTTGGTGTCAGTCGCTTATACTAAAAGTGAAATTAAAATAAAGAGCAGAATTTAAATCTGCTCTTTATTTATTATTATAATTAGTCAAAATCATTTCCGCAGAAGCAGAACAATACAACTAACAACAAGAAGAAAAATAATAATTCTGATTGTCCGCCAAATATTCCGCCTACATTATCTCTACGATTACATCCCATATTTAAACCTCCTTAAAATTATGTTTTACCTATTATATGATTGGAGGTTTATAGCGGTTACAAAGTTAGAGAGTTGATATTAGAAAAGAACTATTCTTTCAATGCTTTTATGTAAGCTCCGGCAAAAACACCATCTACTTCATCTAAGTTAAAGCTATTAATAAACTTCCTTAAAAATTTATTATTTACAAAATTATCTTCAATTATTTCTTTTGTGTAAATATGTTCAGATTGTATTTCAATTTCCTTAAAGCCAACTTTTTCAAGTATTTCTCGGTATTCTTCTGATTTTAAAGTACCACCTAAGCATCCTACCCATGCTGAAACCTGCTGTTTAATTTTTGGATCAATATCCTTAATCGTAATTATATCTGCTACCGCTAATCTTCCGCCTGACTTTAAAACCCTAAATGCTTCTGATAAAGCCTTTTCTTTATCTTCTGACAAATTAATTACACAATTAGACATAATAACATCAACAGCTTCATCTTGAAGCGGAATATCTTCTATATATCCTTTTATAAACTCAACATTTTTCGCACCCATTTTTTCTTTATTCTTATTAGCTAATTTTAACATTTCATCTGTCATATCAAGCCCATATACTTTTCCTGTCTGACCTACATATTTTGATGCCATTAATACATTAATCCCTCCGCCGCTTCCTAAATCAAGAACTGTTTCCCCTTCCTTTAGTTTTGCAAATACTACGGGATTAGCACAACCTAAAGACGCTTCTATTGCATCTTTAGGCAAATCTTCTAAATTTTCTCCATCATAAATTAATGATGAACTGCTAATATCACCACAGCAAGAAGATGTAGAGCAACATCCTGATTTAAAACCTTTATTAATACTTTTCGCAATACCCCCATAATACTCTTGAACTTTCTTTTTTACATCAAAACTCATAGTTTGCTCCTTTCACTATTTGTAGCATTCTTTTTTATTTAAAATATCAAGAAGTATTTCAAACTTTGTTTGAGTCACTCCATGCTCTTTGAAGCAGGGAACCAATGTGTTGTCTTGTTTGCAATAAACACTAGGAACAACATAGTTGGAACCTCAGTTAACACACCAACTGTTGTAGCTAATGCAGCCGGTGAGTCCATACCAAATAACGCAATTGCAACAGCTACTGCAAGCTCAAAGAAATTTGAAGCTCCGATCATTCCGGCAGGAGCTGCTATGTCGTAAGGCAGTTTAAGCCATTTGCTTGCAAGATAAGCAATAAAGAATATTAAAAAAGTTTGTATAGTTAATGGAATAGCAATTAATAAAATATGCAATGGATTGCTTAAAATAGTTTCTCCCTGGAATGAGAATAATAAAACCAGCATTAATAATAATCCTGCAGTAGTAACCCCATCAAACTTAGATAAAAATTCATTTTCAAAATACCTTAATCCTTTATTTTTAATAACGCTCATTCTTGTTAATATTCCGCCAGTCAATGGAATTACAACAAAAAGTACCACAGATAAAACCAATGTGTCCCAAGGAACTAAAACATTGCTTACACCAAGCAAAAATTTTACTATTGGAATAAATGCCGCCAATATAATCAAATCATTTGTTGCAACCTGTACAACCGTGTATGCAGGGCTACCCTTAGTTAATGTACTCCAAACAAATACCATCGCTGTACATGGAGCTGCACCTAAGAGTACCGCTCCTGCTAAATATTGTGTTGCAAGATCAGGTGTAATGAAATTTTTAAATATTACAAATAAGAAAAAAGATGCTATAGCATACATTGTAAATGGCTTTATAACCCAATTAGTAATCCATGTTACATATAATCCTTTTGGATTCTTGCCTACATTTTTAATACTTTTAAAATCTACCTTCATCATCATTGGATAAATCATTACCCAAATAAGTATTGCTGTTGGTATAGAAACATTTGCATATTCAAATTGTCCGAAAAATTTAGGAATGGCAGGTACGAATCTGCCTAATAAAACTCCTGCCACCATACAAAGAGCTACCCACAATGTCAAATACTTTTGGAAAAATCCTATTCCTGATTTGTTCTCATTACTCATAATATCCTCCATTTATTTATTGCATAAATCTTGCAGTTTACAGCATTCAAAATTAGCACAATCATCTTTATAGCGAGGAATCATATTGATTTTTCTTAACAGATAATCATATAATTCTTTATTTTCATTAGCGAATTCATTACTAATTTTAAAATAAGTCCACTGTGCGTTTTTATAGCTGTCTAATATGCCTGCTTTCTTTAGTACTGTCAAATGTCTTGACGCATTTGACTGTGTAAGTCCCAAACACGCTTCTATTTCACATACACACATTTCACGTTTTAATATTTGAGATAAAATTCTTAACCTTGTTTCATCTGCCAGTGCTTTTAAAATATCTATCATACTTCCTCCTAACAACAATTTCCTAATTTCACTTTTACAGCAAGTTCTTTAACTTTTTTCTCAATTTCAGCAATAATGATTTCAAATTCTTCATCACTTTTACCTGTAGGATCTTCTAATCCCCAATCTTCTTCATATTTACTATCAATAAACGGACATATTACATTGCAGCCCATAGTTATTTTTATGTCTATTTCCGGAAGTTCAGTTATCAATTTTGAGTATTGTGTTTTTTCCATATCTATATTATAAATTTCTTTCATTAATCTAACAGCGTCTTGATTAATTTGTGGCTTAGTTTCTGTTCCGGCTGAGTAACTTTCAAATACTTCACTTGCAAAGTGTTTCCCCAACGCTTCCGCAATTTGACTTCTGCAAGAATTATGAATACATATAAATGCAACTTTAGGTTTATTTGACATGGTCTGCTCCTTATAGTTATTGTTTATAAAAATTTACTACTCTATTGTATATGATTATATGCTCATACGTCAATATGAGTTTTGTAAAATTTACTATAAATTTTTACAAATATAAACTTGTTACAATAATATCAAAATTCATATTGACAACCATCTATGTGTTGCATATAATATCCTTACAGACTCATAATTTTTTGATTTGAAGGAGAAAAAAATGAATATTTTTCAATGGTTAAACAACCAATTACTTAAAATGGAGTGGCTTTCCAATTTAATAAAGTTATTGGTAGAAAATGTTTTTGGATTAAGTATACAAGATAGATTAGGTGGGAGCATTCATTTTTTCATTTATGATGTTATAAAAATATTTATACTTTTATCAGTTCTAATATTTATAATATCTTATATTCAAAGCTACTTTCCTCCTGAAAGAACTAAAAAAATATTAGGTAGATTTAATGGTATTTCAGGTAATATATTAGGTGCTTTGCTTGGAACTGTTACACCATTTTGCTCTTGTTCGTCAATTCCACTGTTTATCGGCTTTACAAGTGCCGGCTTACCTTTAGGTGTTACATTTTCATTTTTAATATCCTCTCCTCTTGTAGACTTAGCATCAGTTCTGTTGCTTGCAAGTATTTTTAATTGGCGAACTGCCATAGCTTACGTAGTTGTCGGACTTTTTCTTGCAGTAATAGGCGGTACCATCATCAGTAAATTGAAACTTGAAAAATATGTAGAATCATTTGTATATGGCACTAAGTCAATAGATTTGGAGGAAGGAAATTTGACTACTAAAGATCGAATTGAATATTCTAAAGAACAAGTTTTGGCAATAATAAAAAAAGTATGGTTATATGTTTTAGTTGGTGTAGGTATTGGCGCCGCTATTCACAATTGGATACCGGAATCTGTTATATCTGCAATATTAGGAAAAGATAAATGGTATTCCGTTTTAATAGCAACTTTAGTTGGTGTGCCAATGTATGCTGATATATTTGGAACATTGCCTATTGCAGAGGCTCTTGTTACAAAAGGTGTCGGACTTGGAACTGTTCTTTCATTTATGATGGGTGTAACTGCATTATCCTTACCTTCAATAATAATGTTAAAACAAGTTGTTAAACCAAAATTATTAGGCATATTTGTCGGTTACTGTACTATAGGAATTATGATTATCGGATATGTATTTAACGCTATTGGGTATTTATTTATGTAATTTTTTATAAATTAAAAAAATATAAGGGAGTTTAATTATGGTTATTAAAATTTTGGGATCAGGATGTAAAAATTGTGTTGCATTGAAGGAAAATACTGAAACTGCTTTAAAGGAAGCCGGTGTAGAAGCTGAAGTTGTTAAGGTTGAAAGCATGAAAGATATCGTATCATATGGAGTTATGCAAACTCCTGCTTTGGTAATTGACGAAAAAGTAATTTCCTATGGAAAAGTATTAAAAACTCAGGAAATCGTAAAAATTCTTGAAAAGGTAAAATAATCTCAATAGCAGGGCGTTTAAAGAATGAAAGGTGTTTTTTCCTTTTATTCAGATGTTAAATTTGTTATGAAGTTTTGAAAATTATGTACAATATCCATATTCAGTGAATAATGTGTCCATTTGCCTTCTTTTCTGAAATTTACAAGACCACATTCTGATAATATTTTCATGTGGTGAGACAATGTTGGCTGAGTAATATTAAATCTTTCTAATAATTTGCACGCGCACATCTCACCGCCTGATAGATTATTTATAATCATCATTCTGTTAACATCAGATAAAGCTTTTATTATTTTATAATTATCTTCAAAATCTTTCTTATTCATAACATCACCTCAATATATATTGACAATTAACATTATATAAACACCTCTTGTATATTACAAGAGGTGTTTTAGTTTTAATAGAAATTTTGAAGTTTATCGGTATTATTTATATAAGTAACTATAATTTCATATATTCATATAATGAAATAAACAATTATTAACGGTACTATTCAAAGTAAAGGAGGATTTATATGTTGACAGCACCTTTTGGTACATTAACACACATTGTATCTCCCGGAGATACGCTTTTTAATATCGCACCCAAATATAATACTACCATAGAAAATATATTGAAATTTAACAATATTCCTAATATGAATTTAATTTATCCCGGACAAAGGATTGTTATACCATTATCCCCGCCGGAGGCGATAATATATACAGTAAAGCCAGGCGATACACTGTACACTATTGCAAGAAGATATGGTACTATTGTAAATAATCTTATTAATTTTAATTATTTAACCCCACCATATATAATTTACCCGGGGCAACAATTAGTAGTTACCGCATCACTTAAATAAAAAAACTAAAATTAAAGACAAAAAATTCTACTAACTTTAGTTTTAAATTTTATTCGAATTATTTACAATCGGATATAACAAACACTGTAGGAGTAAGATAATCAACTATTGACTGAAAGAACATTTTTCTTAAATAATAATTAATTAATATAAGACACTGACTGAACGTTTAGTGTCTTATATTAGTTCGCTTGATATAAAATTAATTATTAAATCTAATAAATATTACGAATATTCACTATAATAACATTCTCAATAACAAAAACAAAAATTTTAACTTTAAAATTAGTATAAAATTACTTATAGTTCATTTATTATTAATGCGCAATTATATAGTTGATATTATTATTATTTTGTTTTATTATAGTAGTTATAATGTTAATATCTTCAACTAAATGTTATAATCATCGGTTTTATGGTATGAAAGTAAATAAAATTTATACTTAAAGGAGTAGATTGTGAATAATTGTATTATTGAAAAAATTAGCTTTGTTAATGAAAAAGTATTAAAGTATAACATGGATAGCCCTGAGAGAATTGAGCTTGAAAAAGAATTAGCAATTATAAAAAAAACTTTTATTGACATTCCTATAATAATAGGGGGAAAAGAATTTCGAACAGGAAATAAAGGACCCTGCATTCTTCCTCATGATAAAAACATAGTTATTGGAGAGTTCCACAAAGCTTCAAAAAAAGAAGTTGAGATGGCAATTGAAGAATCTTTAATAGCAAAAGAAAAGTGGGAAAGAATGTCCTGGCAGTCTAGAGTAGCAATATTTTTAAGGGCTGCAGAGTTAATATCAGGACCATGGCGAGCAAAAATTAATGCTGCAACCATGCTTATACAAAGTAAAACATATAAACAAGCCGAAATTGATTCAGCTTGTGAATTAGCTGATTTCTTCAGGAATTATGCAGCATGCTTGCCACAAATTTATGCCGAACAGCCAATATCTTCAAGTAAGGTATGGAATAAAACAGAATATAGACCACTTGAAGGATTTATATATGCCGTCTCACCATTTAATTTTACTTCAATAGCCGGTAATTTGCCATGTGCACCTGCCATAACAGGTAATGTTGTCTTATGGAAACCTGCTTCAGCTGCTGTATACACAGCTTATATAATTTATCAAATACTTAAAGAAGCAGGACTTCCTGATGGCGTAATTAATTTTGTACCGGGCAACGCAGAAGAAATTAGCAATGTAGTATTAAAAAACAAATATTTAAGCGGAATACACTTTACCGGCTCAACTAAGGTGTTCCAAGACATGTGGACTGTAGTTGGTAATAACATCACGAATTATAAAACCTTCCCAAGGTTGGTAGGAGAAACAGGTGGAAAAGATTTTATAGTTGTTCATAATTCTGCCAATATACACTCTTCATCTCGCGGACTTATTGAAGGAGCATTTGAATTTCAAGGGCAAAAATGTTCTGCTGCCTCTCGAGCATATATTGCAAGAAGCATATGGCCAAGAACAAAAGAAATAATTATAGAAAAAGCTTCTCAGATTAAGGTTGGTGATATTGAAGAAGTAGACACATTTATGGGTGCTGTAATAGATCAAAAATCATTTAACAATATAAAAAATTATATTGATTATACAAAGAATTCAGATGATGCAGAAATCATATTTGGTGGAAATTGCGATGATAGTAAAGGCTACTTTGTGGAACCTACTATCATTTTAACTAAAAATCCTCATTTCAAAACCATGGAGGAAGAAATTTTTGGTCCTGTATTGACAATCTATGTTTATGATGACGATAAATTTGATGAAACACTTGATTTAGTTAACAACACATCAACTTATGCGTTGACAGGTGCAATATTTGCAATAGACAGATATGCAATAAATAAAGCTGAAAAGAAATTAGTTAATGCAGCAGGAAACTTCTACATCAATGACCGACCAACCGGTGCTGTTGTAGGACAACAACCATTTGGAGGTTCAAGACAGTCCGGAACTAACGATAAAGCCGGTTCAAAATTCAACCTTATGCGTTGGATAAGTCCAAGAGTTACAAAGGAAACATTATCCAATTGATACTTTTTGCTTAAATTAGCGGTACTATATAAAAAACACCTCTTAAGAAATATCAAGAGGTGTTTTTTGAATCACACTTTATTCAATGATGGTTATGTGTAGCTTTAAAACAAAGTTTGACTAAACACACATCAAAAATGTTGAAATTTCGTTAGCTATTTTTTATGTTTTTAAAACAAAGTTTGACTAAAATATTTTGAATTTCGAAATAGTTATTAAAACAAAGTTTGACCAAATCCTTAAGTTTACATTATAACCATAATACGAACTTCATATGTTACCTATGTACTACTTTAGGCATATTCAAACAAATATGATATAGATAAACAATGTTTCCACTTCTTAAATGAGAAGACAGCCCTGTTTTTATTTCTGCATAGTTTTCTCTATAATTATCTTTATAAAACTCCTGTAAAGGATATTGAAACTTATGCACTTTTATGTGTTCACAATACTTATTCCAAAAAGAAAAAAAGTCTGAAACACCAACATAGCTTATAATGAAATTATATTCTAATCCTGTTGTATCATATTTAAAAATTTTATCCAAGTGTAAATTTAAATAACTGGTATTTAACGAATCCAAAATAATACCTTCTACAACAGAAAAAGCTACTCCTTTTTTATCAACAATCTGAATATCGATCTCACCGTCTGAAATCCCTGTATTAGAAAGTCCCCATTGTGTCTGATCTTTATTTCTAAAACCAGAAGCCTCTAACAATTGTGAAATAAACTTATTTCTCACATTTTCTTCTGCATTATAATAATGTCTTGTTCCTTGCAATTTAATGCATGAGTCAATTATACAATCAATCAGTTTTTCATATCCATTATTATGTGCTAAACAATCCAATGAATAAGATATGCCTTGCAAGTCAGAATTTCTAAAGGCATCATAAAAAATCTTTCTATCAGCTTCCAACATATGTGGAAAGGTATTTATGATGCTTTGACTAAAAAAATCAAAATCACTAATCTCCGTAATAGACTTTTTTTGGATTACATTTTTCAAGTATTTTAAAAACTCGATTTGTTTTTCACCAATCTTTTCATCATTGAGCAAGCAATCTATTTTACAAATAACACTATAAAAATTACTTTTAAAAACAGGTTCAATTACTTTAGTTACAATGTTATTAGATATATTACTCTCAATTTGAGAGAAAAATAATTCTGATTTTATTGACTGATTTTGAATATTATAAAATTCCATACTTAGTTGATCAAATTCAATTTTGTAATTCAACCATTTTTCTGTGTCTTTTTCGATTACATTTTTGGCGTTGTATAATTTTGAATATATTCCAAGATGCAATGTAACTATATCTGGATTCCAGATGTTTACCTGTTGAATAAAAATTAAACGCTCTAATTCTTCATAGTAACGATCAAATTCTAACCAATTATTATTGAAAAGGTGAATTATCAAAGCTGTGATAGTTTTAAATAAGATTGCATCTATTCGATTTTCTTCTTGAGAAGCTTTCTCAAAACAAAAATATGCTACTTTTAGCACATCAACTAATTCTTCTATTGTCTCTTTTTCTCGAGCATTGAATAGATTAACCAGGCCCAATTGGTAGTTACTCTCTGTTGTTACTAACGAATCATCTTTTGCTAATTCCTCCAGAATTGATTGTATATCATTATCATAGGGATATAATAATGCAAGTCTTTTAATTCTTAGAACTTCAATATGTATATTGTCCGTTGTCTCCCAAGAATCTAAGAGTATATCTAGTATATTCCTATCCTTAAATATATCAGCCAAAAATAGCCTAAAAGAAAACTCAATTGCTTTACATTTTGAATAAGTGTTTTCCTGTAAATCTGAAATAATTTGTTTAATAAAATTCAATAGTTGTCTTGAGTCATGTTTTTCAAAGTTACAAAAGGGAATTTGTCTATCCCAAAAATCTAATTTTTCTGTTTGACTCTTTTGCTTATATGTATCTAAAATCGAAATATTAAAATACATATTGACCTTCTCCATAAATTTTTTGTCTACTTACCGTATCTATCAAGGTTCGTTCAGCAGTTCCAATTAAAATTTGTAGCTTATCTGAATATCTTTCTTCTATATTAGAAAGTACTGATTTTAATCCTTCTAGATATTTATTATCTCCTTCTTCTTTAGCAGGACTATCAATCATCAATACCCTTGTATGTTTACCATAATTCTTCTGGATGTCTAGTTGAATGATGCTGAGATAAAAAGCCAATTTAACACGTAGTTGCTCGCCTTCTGCTATATCATCAAACTTTATTTTCGTATCATTTTGTATATATTCAATATTAAAAAATTTATCAATCACTATTTTAGTTATTGATGTTAAACCAAATGCATGAATTTCATTTAGCATTAATTCTTCTAACGATTTAAGGATAGGTCTGCTTTCCTGGAATCTTTTTTCAATTAAATAATCAATAGATATTTCAAGAATTTTCAAGCTCTGTCTCAATTTATCTATAGAATTATTACAATCTGAACTATTCTCTCTTAGTCTATAATTCAGGACTGCTTTTTGAGCAATTAATTCATCCTCTGCATTTAAATTTTCCTTTAATTTATTTTTCAATTCATCAAGTTTTTTGGTCACTAATCCGCTTTTTTCAGATAATTCATCATAGTTATTATTTTGAATTATTTTTTCAGTGTTAAGTTTTTCCTTTTCTAATTTTTCAATATTTATCCATAGGATACTGATTTTGCTTTTAATTTGAACTATTTTAGCTTCTAAGGTGCTTTTAGCTTCTGAAAGTTGATTTATTCTTTCAGCAAACTGTTCTTTATTCTCTTTTTCAGAAACTACAGGCTTTTGACACAAATTACAATGATGTTCTGAACTTGTAGAAGGAAGGTTTACCTCATGATTGCACGATGGGCAAGTTTTGATTGTCAAATTTGAGAAAAAATATCCCGACTCTAAATACTCTCTCAAATCGTTTGTTTTTCTTGTAATTTTAGCTACCTCTTTCTCTAACCCCTCTTTTTCTCTGACAAGGCTATCGTGAACAGTTCTTGCTACGTCTAGATCTTTTAGGATTTGATAATACTGACTGTTGCTAGAGTTAAATAACATAGAAGATTTTTGTAAGTCACAAATGAGATTATCTTGTAGCTTTTTTAATGTCTGAAATTCCATATAATCCGAATTTTTTTGAAGACTGTCAAGACGCTTTTCTAGCTCGTTTAATTCAGCGTATAAATGTTCCTGTTCCGTTATTGATAAATCTTTTTGACCATCTTTTTTTGCTATTGTATTTCTAATAAAGTCCTTCTTGATCATTAGTTCATTAATGATTTTGGTATATTTAAGACCTAGCAATATTTGAAAAGTTTTTGAGTCCTGATTTCCATAAAAAGAAATACTATCTTTTGATTCTAAATATATGGACTTGAAATATGTACGCCAACTTGCTTTTGCCTCTCTTAATTCTATACTATTTTTTGCAGAATCTTTTTGAGTCCAACTTAATGAATAATAAGAGAACTGATTGAAGAAGAATGCTTCAATCTGTGTTTCATAATCAGTTTTTGTCATAGTCTTAAAAATCTCATTCTCTGTACTTTCAATATTTATATTATCAATAGTAGTACTATAAAGAGAGCCTATCATTCTAGAAGCACTTTTATCAATATATATTGCATAGTTCTTATCAGAAATTCTGAACCCTAATATAATTTTATTTACCCAACTTGATACATCTGGTTTCAGACTATCTTTACCTGTGAATGCCAACTTTATAATTTTAAATATACTGGATTTACCTTTTAAATTGTCCGCAATTATTATATTTATTCCTGAATAAAACTTTTGCTGGTAATCTATTTTTTCACCATTATGCTTGTTACCAGTAACTCTTAATTCCTCTATCAAGACCCTTTTTCCTGTGGCAATAGGGAAATCAAAATAATCATCCTTAAACTCTAAAACTTCATATAAGGTTGCTTCATTGGGATGATAATCCACTTTTTCCATTTCTTTCTTTAATTCAGATATTAGTTTTTTCATAGCTCCTCACCAAATTCTATTTTGAAAATAGTTTTTACTTTTTCTTGCACATCAGCTATAAATTCTTTATACGATGTATTTCTATAAGTTTCATCTTCGTATTGCATCTTCTTAAGTTGTGTTCCAGTATAACTCCCGAAATAACGTTTGATTTGATCACAGCGATTGACATACCAGCTTAGTGAGTCCATTTTTGGTAAAATATTACCCAATTTTTCTTCAGCATATTTAGTGATATAATATTGTTTATCAATAACATTTAATTCTACATTTCTTTTGCTCTTAAAAGCTATGAAACCATAACTTTCCAAAAATGCAATTACATCATCAATATCTTCATAGGCCCCAAAGAAAAATTTCTCCATTTCAAGTCGCCTAATCTCAGGTTCTCTATTTCTGAAAATATCAATTACAACTTCTTTGATTCGGTTTCTATCATGATTATTCAAGGATAGTAGATTTAGTAACTCAAGTGCGAAATAATCTGGATTTCTTAACAGAAAATCAATTTTTTGTATTTTAGTTTCGGTATATAGCACTCTAACTAAATTCGTTTTTGCTGGGTCATAATACTCTTCTGAAAAGAAATATATAATTAATAAAATCCTTATTCTGTCTTTGTATATACGTATTATATCATCGCTGAATGCTTGGCTTTTCATTTAATCCCTCCTAGCAAATATTCATTGCAAAATTTTAGTTCAGAACATAACATGCTGTCAATCAATTCTATAACATAGGATATGGGATATTGTAAATACACTATGTTAAATACCTCAAATAGTATGTTACAACCATCAATAAGTAAAGCTATTCCACAAAAATCCCACCACCACGCAATATAGAACAATTCATAAAGGATTATGCTATATTATAGACAAAATCAACTGTTAATTGAACTATTCATTACCGCTATTTCCATTATACTTTCTTAAACATTATAAGAAGTTCAAATGACCCTAATGTTAAGTTAGTTGCTTACCTTATCCAATCAGTAAAAAACCATTCTGAATTGTAAATTCCTCTGTAAAAAGCTGATTGCCATGAATTTAGAGATATAGTTTCTCGACTAAGCATTTCTTCTTCTATTTGAAATCTTACAGCATCTTCTCCAGCCCGAGCATATAGTCGCTTTAACATAGTCTCTATACCAAAAATCAGTTCACTTGCTTTTATTGAATATAATCGTCCTAATTTGAATATCTCAAAATGCTTCTGAATTCGATTATACAGTGTTTTATCAAAAGTATCTATCATTTTAACACTATATTTAAATCCAATTGGATCTCCTTCAATTATATCGCAATATATCCACCTATGGCATTCAATATTGTCGTAATACGGATGTAATGTCTCGTAATCGCTTGACACAAACTCAATATCAGATTTATCAAAATTGCAATCTCGACAAGCTGCTATCAGATTATTAGGTGTTACTACTAATGAAGGATATTTTGATTTTGCAAGATAATGATCAAGGGTAGAAACAATTCGTGTCCCACATAATGGGCATAAATTATTTTGTGGTATTGCAAGAATCTCACTATAATACTTTCTCCCAATTGAGTTATGACCTGCAAGTTTTTGAGTATATACTTTCTTTAACTCTTTATCTGAAACAATGCCTTTATTTGCAACCTTCTCATCCATTTTATACGTTTCATGTTTCATGGCTAATTTGTCGAAAGAATTGGAGGCGTCAACAATGCTTTTTTCACATGAAAGAAGACGCTCGACTAAATCCTCATCTTGAAAATTCTTTGCACACAAACAATAAATATCCTCAACTTTTATATCTGGCTTATTAAGTGATTTCATTAATCTTCCTCTTCCTCGTAATCAGCAATTAGCATTTTAAGAATAGCCCTTGCTTCATTACCTAATTTATTATCGAACTTCTTGATAATTCGATCATAATTCGCACTATATTTTGAGACAGATTCGGATAGAATTCTATGAAATCCAGAGTATGTAACTTCTAATCCAAACACTTCATTAATAAGCGAGCCTACATTTTCGCCAAAAGTTTCCACCTCTAATCGTTGCGCTTTCATAATAGAGTCGGAACGCCACAACTTCCAAACACAATTCTGCGGTACTTCTTGGAGAACAACCGGCGAATGTGTCGTTATTATTGCAACACCATTTCGATCAATAAGCAAATCAGATAAAGCTCTAATAAATGCTGAAAGTAACGGAGGATGCAAATGTGTTTCTGGTTCATCCAACAGTACTAGTGTTGATTCTTCAACTTTTTCGACCAGCTGAGTAATAGTCAATAGTATAATTTTATGTCCAGAACTCAGTTTATTGAATATGCGTCCAGCATTAGCACTTGATTCTAACTTTGGATTCTTAACTATATCAATGCTACGAATATCCGATTCATGAAATATTGGATCTGCCTCAAGTATATTAACGGCATTAAGCCATCTGTCTCTTTTAGACTGACTCGCAAAACAGTTTGTTAAACTCTTTTCAAACTGATCTCTTAACATATCAATTCTTGACTTAATCTGGCTTTTAGTATTGTCATCTTTTTTACTATAGTCTTGTTCTAAGCCAACAAACAAATATGGAATTTTGGTTTCTTTGCTAGAAGTTGGAAATTCATCGAAAGCACTAAAAGCAACGCAAACAACATTAGCAAATGTCGTATCGTTCCATGCATCAACTTCAAAATATCCATATTGATCATCATTATTATATATTAGAGATTGAATCATGTTTCTAATAAGATGTGTTTTCCCAACCCCATTCCTTCCAATAATCACATGAATGTTAGAAGGTGGATTTGATTCAGGTATTACCTTAAAATTCAATTCATAAGGGGTCACTTTTTTATTATTAGGAGAAAAATAAGAAAAATCATATTCAGTTAACCTTGCTCCACCATGTGCAATTCTACGATATTGACCTTTAACTGTTGTAGAAGAAACAGAACGCAAAATAGAAGTTCGAGTTATTTCCAAATCTTTTACAGTTTCAAAAATATCTTTATTATAAGCAATATCATTTAGAGCAATAAGAATATTATTTCTTGTGTCATCTCCAAAGCTTTTAATTATTTCATAATAATTATCGCTTTGTCCCAAGGAAAAGAAAGTTGAAGAAAGATTATCAAATTGCTTAGGTAGAAAATCTATGGTTTCAAATTTATTTGAAATTGAGTTTTTTTCGCTATCTTTAATATTTTTCTTACCTATTTTAACACTACCCAAAAAATGTTCATCGCCGTTTCTGTCTACATAAACTGCACTAAACATTGTAATGAACTCAAACCAATCGTTCCATCGATCTTCGTGTAAGTAAAAATGATTCTTAACCCTTTTAATATTTTCACCTATTTTGTGGACTGAAAAAAGCATTATATTCACCTGTTATTGATTAATTATTTTGATTTACATTTAATTAGCTATGCATTATGACCAAAATCAGAAGTAACTCAACTACCCATTATTGCTATAATGTGCTTTTCAAATTATAAACATAATAGGAGTACAAAAAATAAAATTACTCCTCATTTTTCCTACTTCTTTTTTAATCCATTTCGCAAAGGATATTAAGCTCTATGTAATTGCCCATAAAACAATAAAGGACAATGGATTTCCGAACCGCATATTCCACCAGGAGATGCCTTCCATGCAATACAAAATGTTATTTCATCTAAAATTAACAAAATTATATTCCCATAAAGAAGAAATGGGTAGTCCTAAAGGATCTGTTATTATTTCAAATATAAATTTGTACATCATATTCTTAACCAACTAAACATAATGGAAGACACACATTATGTCTTATATTTTTGCAATTAAGTATGTGTTATCCATAGCCCTTCTTGCTCTGCTCTTTCGTGGATATAGTTTCTCATTTCCTCAATAGACTGTTGGAGTTGTGCTGTTGTATACCTTAGATTCAATTGATTCTCGGGATGGTGAATCTGATGTCTAATGTAAACAGCTAAAATATGTTGTTCATTCTGTGTGGTTCCATTATTATTCAAGCGAATATATGAAAGTTGATCTCTTCCGATTTTGTAATCTCTGAGCCATTGATGGAATTCGAGAAAAGCATATAACTCATCATGATACTCTTCTGTGACTTCACCAAATGCAACATAGTTAACTTCATTAAGCGAAGGATAATGTAAAATCCCGGGAATTAGCCTTTGTACTTGTCTAGTACTATTTGCGTTACAAGTTATCATGCGCAAATTAGTATAATCCAGTTGCTTAACAATTGTGGCGCTATGAGTTGTAAGAATCACTTGGGTACTATCAGTTGCTCCCAGTGCTTTGAAAGCCTCAACCAATAATTTCTGATTAATAGTATGCTGAGATGTTTCCGGTTCTTCAATTGCATATATTACATTAGTGCTATTGCTTGTTTCTAATCGCTGCTCAGCTTCTGCCCTAAAAAAATTCAACAAAATTAAACGTTTAACACCACTACCACGTTTATTTATCGGAATATTTTCATCTCCAGAGATTGACACATTCTTAAAGACTTCAGTCCATTTGAGACTATCAGTTGATGGGATAATCGGGTTTAGACTGTTTGCAACATCTGGCGCCATTTCACTCAGTTTGTCCAATGTTCGATTTACTACTTCCTGAAGCTTTGCTTGGACCTCACAAGAAACACGATTCAATGTAGTTTGTAGCTCTTCGTCATTTAATATCTGACGAACTGCTTCCTTCAACGGGTCCTGAACTTCATTGTCTCCATCGCTGTTTTTCCTATCGGATTGAAACAAAGAGTAGATCGGAAGATATGTAGATAACTTGTCCCATATTTTCTTTGCATCTTCTTTTGAAGCGTCAATCTCTATTTCCTGTTTTCTCAAGTCATTATAGCACTGTCCCCAAATTGCACGTCGCATAACGGCGTTCGTATTTAAGTTTTCGCACTCAATACTATGTGTTCGGATTATTGATTTTAATTCTGTGTTTTTCTTAAAAAGCAAATCTGCACAAGTGGGGTTTGTGGGATGGTTAGCTTTAATAAACACTTTTACTCCGCCACCATTTCTGTATCGCTTTATAATTTCTAAATTGCCTTGCTGATTAAGCATATATTCATCTGTAAGAGTTGTTGAATATGCAGTGTCAATAATAATATCTCTAGGTAATTCTGTAAAGCACACAGATATAACTGTTTCAGAATTTCCTTCAGTAAAAGCTTGCCTATTTATATCTCCTTTGTCCATTTTAATGGCACCTTTTCCATCATTGAAAAAAATATCCAAAGCCTCAAGAATAGTGGACTTACCTATATCATTTTTACCTACAAATACGGTAAGGTCATCAAATATAATCTCAATTGTATCTTTGTATCCTCTAAAATTTGTAAGTTTGAGAGATAACATTTTCATAAATATTTATCCTCCAATTATTTAATATATTCAAGTATAATTTCATACAATTTTCTTCGACTTAAATGATTTCGAATATACGAATCATCTAGTGGATAGTAGTTATTACAGATTTCTTCTTCATCTATATCAAATAGATTATAGAAATCATTATATAGTCCTACATATACAGTTTCATTAAATTTGAAAGGTACTGGATAATATTTAAATTGATCACCAGTGATATCTACTACAATATTATTTTCTAATTTTAACCATGCATGTGATGGTAGTTCTAGTGAATAATCATGACATGTCCCTACTATGTAAGTTAATTTGCCCTTAATGCCATTGTCCATCAAAAATCTTGCAAATAGCTCTGTTGTAATACCACAACAGCCATTTGGAAAATTTCGAAAACATTGATCGGCAGTAAATCTTCTTTCATTCTTAGCACTCTCTATAGCTATTCGAAATTTAGTTGCCAGTTTTTTAATTTCTCGCATCATATTTCTCCCTTATAAACTTAAATTTCTGAAAAAAGACAAATTCATCTAAAATTGCATCTTTATATTGCATACATTGTTCTAACAAGTAGCATTTTTCATAGCTCTTGCCATCACTATCAGTAATATAAATACAATTAACATTTCTTGGATCATAAATTATATTAATACTTCTAATCTTATTTTTTGAGTTCTCAATGATATATTCTGTTGTGTCCAACAACTCATGACGGAAGATGTATTTCCATTTCTATCTCCATTCGGAATTGTGGCTACCGTTGCACCGGCACCTAAAATAACTGTATGTGCTCTTATGTGTTTACCCCTCAGGTCTATAAAAGAAATCACTTATTATTGTAACACCTTTTTCAATTCATAAATAAATAGTGCATTATCTGACCAGATATTTATAGCTCATTTTAATACTTAACAAACTTGCCTTATACATAATAAATTTCTATAATTCCTCATTTGAATTTCATCCAATCCATTTACAAGATCAATTCTAGTATTAAACAAATAATTATAATAGATCGGCTACTTAATTTATATTGAGTTAGATTTAACCAATTTAGTAATCTCCCGGATTAACAACATTATGAATGGTTTCAATCAAACCGCGTTCATCATCAGTAAAATCAATAACTAGCTTCTCTCTATCACTAGCTCTGCTATTGATTGATTTCTGCAATTTTTTAATAATTTCATTAAACTCTTGTCTTGTAATATAGATATCTCTTTTAACTTCATTTTCCGGTAAAACGTATTGGTATTCACTATTATAAAATCCTACGTCAAGTTCTCTAAGTTTTTTAAAAAACTCATTTTTTCTTGCAAACATAAAACTTTTCTTATCACTAATATTTAACCACTTGTTCTTATCAGCTTCATATGCAAGTAACCATAGTTCTGACCACATTAAGTTTTGTGAACCACCAGCACTGTCAAAAAATTCTGCTTCTATGCAATCATACAAATTTTCCAAATATCGCATGATAGTAGGTTTATTTTTCATCTTTTTTCTTTTAATAATATCTAACATAATAATGATTGCGAGCCAGTTGTCCGAATTTAATACTTTATGAATGTACAATTGTGACATTTCTATGTTAAAAACCTTAGCTATCCAAACAGCCCATATAACTTCTTGATCATTATTCAAATTTAAATTATTTTCTAAAATTGAGTAAATCGCATTTTTCAGCAAAGACCTTCTGATTTGTTTTTCATTGCATTTGAATATACTCGTAAAAATATTTGACAGGGAAGGAAATTTCACCCATATGTTTATTAAAATAGATTGAATAGACTTCCATTCTGCAGAACTAAATTTTTGAAATTGAATAACTTTTAGTCCATATTTCAAGATAGAAATGTCCTTATATTTATTATATTCAATTATTGCCTTATTCAAAAATATATTAGGTTTAAGATGTAAGTACTCTTTCATCTGCTCAACCCACGGTTTTCCATATATGAAAGGACTCTCGCATATTTGAATTTTATTTTCATTGAGTGCAAGTTCATATTTTGCTAACTCTTGTCTGAAAACAGCTAATATATTACTTATTTCCGAACTGTCCTTCGCATATATATAATAATCATCTACATAACGCTTATATATAATATTTGGTAACCGTTTATTTATTGATTCATCAACCGTACATAATATAATCTCTGAAATTATTCTAGAAACAGCATTTCCTACCAAAACTCCATTAGTTTGTGAATAATTCATTGCTTGTAAGCAACTGTCTAAAACGTTTCCATAAAGCTCATCTTTTTTATTTTGTTTAGCAGTAGCCTTCGTGTGTATTGCCCATGGTACACTGTGTGTATAAATACTATCAAAGAAAGATGCAATATCTAATCTTATTTCATACAAATTATTTTGATAAAGCTGTTCTATAATTTGCTTACTTTCTGCAATACTATTTGATAATCTGTGATAGCTTTCATTTTTTTTAGGATTTGATTTCATCGGTCGCGTAAGTGATGACTTGCTTTTATCAAAAATATTAAAAATTTCTTCTGAATTATTCACAATCGCTTCTACAGCCTTATAATAGTGGTATGGATTTGGAATGGCAAATTTTCTTCGTGCATTTTTGTTTTTATATCCACTAAATGTTAATGGTACTGAAGATATATTAAAATGTACATCAAGTAAAATTTTTTTGATTTCCTCAAAATTATCCGCTAATGACTCCGTATTAAAGCATGGTGGTAGTTCAGAAGGAAAATACTCATTTCTTAAAAGATTCTCGTATATAAACATAATTTTACGAACCCACTTTACATTATTATTTGATAAACTATCTTCCCATTATTCATTCATATAATTAGAATAGTAGCCAAAATTAAGAAACTATTCTATCTGTATTAAATTTTGATAAATTATACCATAATTCCTAATTTTTTTCAATTTATAATTGTAATGTATCTTACTTTTATATTTTATAATAAAAAACAAGTACCTGATTTTTTTTAACAAAGATACTTGTTTAATATAGTTACTACAAAGCTTAAATTATAATGACAAATCTAATTTATCTTTTATTTCATAAAAATCAGATGTGTCTATACCAGCCAGTCTTTGAACTTTCCATAATTGAATTGGTAAATCATCATTTATAAAAGATTCTATGATATTTTTACATTTTCTAATATTAAATTGCTCAACTGATTCTTTATTATTTTCAATAAACATATTGGTTTTAGGTATTTTATCAGCATATTTATATAATAAATTTCTAATACCCAATTCTGTTCCAATTATAGATTTTGTTACTCTTTGATAAGGAATTCTATCATATATTTCTTTATACTTTTCATCTACCAATTTTAGACATATATCATCTTTTTCATTCCAATTTATTTTACTGTCTTTTTTAATTAAGCAATCAGAATCATAAATAGGCAATACACTGTCCATCCATTTTTTATCTTTATTACAGATATACCTATACTCATTTGGAATTAAAGCCTTTATTTTAAGCTTCCCTAAGGACTTATTAGATTTAATAGTGATTAATACTTTATTTTTATATTCTTCAATTTTAAGACCGTTTTTGTGATCCTGTTTAACCTTGATATCTTCTACACTACAAGATTTAATTTTATTGAAGTAATTCATGTTAAAATCTGTAGCTTTTTTCCTTATTGTATTTGAATCACAGTTCATAATTTTTGCTAATTGACGAGAACTATATGTATCTTCTTTCAGTAATTCAAAGAGTTTACTATCCCAAACATGTCCGAATTCTTTCGTTTTTCCTATTTTATATCTATCTTCAATAGATTTGTCAGGACCCTTTCTCGCATATACATATCCACAGGTACATTTAAATGTCCCTACTGGCATCGAAGTTTTATAATCCGCTGTTATAATTACATCATTAATTACATCTTGCATATAATGATCTGCAGCTTTATTTAGGCAAGGCCAAGGCCCTTGACCAAATGGATTATATTTTTTATGAAGCTGATTAAAAAACATATCTATATCTCCAATGAGAAAATTAATCAGCAACAAGTGTCTTAATGGATGAGATGTTCTTTTAGTTTTTCTTGTAATAACCTTTAACCAATTATAGTTATTATCTATGTCAATATTACATTCTAAAAAATGTAACAAATCATTACCATAAAATCGTGTAAATTCGTAGAACAAATCTTTTTGATGTATTTTTTCACCAGTAGACATAAAACCTTTTTCATATAATAGATTTTTGTAACAGTTTAAAATGTCCTCTCTATTAATATTATGAAAGTCATAAGATAGAAGCTTATATGACATTTGAGATAATTTCACAAGTGTTTCATTATGTTTTATTACGGCACTATCTATTTTTTGTTCATTTTCATCAATATTTAACTCTTTTTCTTCTAACCTAATATATTGAATTCTACTAATATTTTTACTATTGTATTTATAATTTGAAAGAATTGTTTTATGATGTGGGCAAACCAACACACCCTGCAATTGATGCTCTCTATGTATATAAGGTTCGCCAAATTTATCAATATCATATTTAACGCATTCAGAACAAAATTGTATTCCATCTTTTCTACAGATACCGCCAGTTGTTAACCCCAAAGAAAGATATATCCCTTCACAATTGCCAAACTTAATTTCATTTACCAATTGAATCTGCCTATCAGACGGTAAAAATGGTTTATAGAATGGAAAAATAGTATGTTTATTAATCAAATCTTCTTCACTATATCGTCCTTCAAGTTCCTTGCATAAATATTTCAAATTGCTGCCTAAGTATAAACTTGGTATGATGCTTCTTTTCCCAAATAAATCTTCTATTGTATCAAGCAAATCTATGTTACCTGTATAATAATGATATCGTGCAAATGTTGAATATAACAGTTCATCGGGGTATGGATCAGTAAAAAATGTTAACATAATATTACCTTTATATTATTTAGTATTTATATATCATTATTAACATTTCACTGCATATTATTATCTTAAAATAATTACTTAAATAATATAAAAAAATAACTTGTCCCAATTTACTATGTTTTTTTCTTCTTTGATTTAGGTACGTTATTATCTAACCATTTCCAATCATGTTTTAATATTTGAGTATACTTATAATTTAGAATACTATACAACTCCGTTCTACTAATATCTGGATCCAATTTAATAAGTTCAATACATTGTTGCTTATAATTCTCCAGTACGCTTTGATTAACTTCAATATTAAGTTTTTTTGCATGTTCTAATATTGTATAACTTGAGCAATTCATCTTTCTTGAAATTTTATCTATACTATAATTATCATTAATTACATAATTTTTTAATGTATCATACCAAAGATAACCATAATCTATAATTGCTTTAATTTTATATACACGTTTACTGTGATATGGATGGAATGTATAGCCAAATCCGTCATCATTAAAATGTCTTGAATATTTAAAACCACAAAATTTACATTCAAAAATTCCGTATGGTTCCTTTAAACTATTTTCAGATATTACTTTTACTTTTTTTATTACTGCTTTTTCATAATGATTACAAATTGTATTAATGCATATCCATGGCCCATCCCCAAATGGAGTATAATCTTTATCTATATCATTTAGAATTTCATTAATACTTTTACCTAGAAAATTTATTAAAATTAAATGTCTTACTGGATGAGTTTGTTTAGTAAAAATATTATTTAGCCAATGTAAACCTCTTTCAGTTCTGTAATTTTCATCTAAAATACATAGTATTTCATCACCATAAAAATTAATTATTTCTTTTTCTAAGTTATTTTTATCTATGATTCCACTTTTGTTCACAAATCCTTTTTCATTTAAAACTTTCTTATAATAGTTAACAAGAATATCATGATTTATATATTTTGTAGGCATACATGAAAGTAAATCATACGATAATTTTGAAATTTGCCATAATTTATCATATTTAGCCTCGTCAAGAATTTCTATTTCATTTAATTCTATCTTCCTAATATCAAACCTATTATAATTGACGACAGAATACCATGTAATTTCATTTTCATATTTTTTTAAAATAATTCTATGTTTTGAACAAATTGGAATACCCTCAAGTTGATGCTCTCTATGAAAATATGGCTCACCATACTTTTCCACATCTTCTCTTAAACATGCAGGACAAAAGAACAATTGTTTAAAAATGCACAAATATTCATAATAATTTTTATCAATATTTTCACTTTTTTTAAAAATCATATAATATGGAAGTAAAGTATGATTAAATATTAGTTCCATATGACTATATGTCCCACCTAAATTTTTTGCTAAATAATCTAACCGAGATGTAAAGCTACCACTAAAGTATTCACATCCAAATAAATCTTTACTTGTATTATAATCAGCATAATAATTATATCTTGAGAAAGTGGAGATTAACAGTTCGTTTGGATAAGGATCAGTAAAAAAGGCTAACATACCAAATCATCCATAGGATTCTTTATATATCCTTTTCGTTGTAATAATTCATAAGGATGTTTTTTATTATTAATCGCTGCATCATATAGCTTAAGCAAACTATCTTTATTTGTTAAATTTACTAAACCCTTTTTAGTATTTTTTATATTCATTTGATCGTTTTTATACATTGCATTTTTAATACATAATCCTTTTAATTCATCAAAACCTATATCTAATGGATTTTTTTCAACTTCTTTACTAACTATTGAAATCAAATCTTTATCTGATAGCATTTGGAATATATTTAGAGACTTTAGTTCAATTAATAAATTTTCCGTTCTATTTTTTCTTTTAAGTTCTAAATCATTTTTTCTTTCTTCATAAATTTTTTCCATTCTACCTGAAATCTCGAGCTTATTATAAATATCATTTGATATTGCATCAAAATCTATTGAGATATCATCAAACTTTGCAATTTCTCTCACATTATTACTTTTAATCGCGTGCAACATTGGTTGCAATAACTTCAAATCCTTGTTAGCAGTTTCTCTTATTAATTCAACTGTTAATTTTTCTTCGCCTAACATTAGAGCTCTTTCCTGCGCTAAAATAAATAAATTTATAGCTACTGAAGTAATTCCCTGTGTCTCTTCGTAGAATGCATTATTTAAAGAATCTGTTAATTGTACATATTCCTGTAGACACTGCAATTCCCATAATGAAACAGTTAGCAAATTCCATTCATCACTTTCTTTATCCATTCTATCCCACATAATACAACCATCACTTGAAGCTCTTCTTGCTTGTCTAAAGTTACCCTTAAATATTTCCTGTGCCTTAGGTGTGCCTATTAGTACTGTAGGTATACCTACCGCATTACTTAATGTTACAAAAAAGTTTAACATTTCATCAACATTATTTTTTGAATTAATTAGCTGTTGAATTTCATCAATAACTAAAATACCTATACCATACATACTAGCTAATTTTGTCATAGAAATCATCATTGTTGAAGTAATTCGACTGGAGTAGCCAAACTTTTCTAAATACTTTGTTCCCAGTATATCATCAATAGCTTTAAAAAAACTTTTACATAAAGTTGATAAACTTCCATCATAAGGACAATCAATTTTCAGCCACACTATTTGTGTTCTTGTAAAATGCTTATTATTATATGTTTGATGCTTGATTACCTGAGGGTACATTAATAACAGTCTCTCTATAGCAGTTGTTTTCCCTATACCAGATATACCTAACACTGTTAAACTATCTGCTGTTGACCTCATAAATTTCAAATTGTAGTCAATATCTTCTATTGTTGTTAATTTATTATCTCTTAAATCATTTAAAATCTCCAACTTTTTAAAATAACTAATTTCTAAAGGATTACGCGCTAAGTAACCCCTTCGAATCATTGCCGACAACTTGCTTTCAAATAGTATATGAATTGGAAACACTTGACTATAGCTTTTAATTCTTTTTAATAAGTGAAATCTTATATTCTTAGTTTTATTTTCACAGTCATCTTCAAACATTGGAACATTTAAAAATTTATCGATAATATCATCATCCGTAAATATGTTAGGTAATGCTTCTATAAAAGGATTATTTTTATATTCACTTAATTCTTGTTCCTTATAATCAGCTATCTCTAACCTTCCTTTTAATTCTCGTTTATTGTTTTTTTCTGCCAAGCCTCTCATTTCCTTTTTGTCGTATTTTTTCAAGTAATTTTTGAGTTGCAATACTATTTTTATTAGATGTATTTTCTAAATCACGTAAGTCTGTTATTTGTTTTACTTTTTCCTGTTTATCCAGTTCAAACTTTTCATTCTCTTTATTTACTTCTTTTTCGATTAATCTGTTATTCTTAATACTTCTTAATTTTTTTGTATTACTTTGTTCTAATAACGCAATATTATCTTTTTTTTCTTTTTTAGCTTGTTTAACAATATCTTCAATTTCTTTATCTACATTACTCATTTTTTGTATATTTTCATGCTCTTTCAATTTAATAAGTTCTTGATTAAGCTCATGAAAAAACACAACTTCCTCTAAAATAGCATCTTTATATTGAATACATGCATCTAATAAAAAACACTTTTCATAACTTTTGCCATCGTCTTCAGGAATATATATATAATTAACATTTCTTGGATCATAAATTATATTTACACTTCTAACCTTGTTTTTAATAAACCACTGCTCTTTAATAGCTTTTTGACTACTATAAAAAAGGCCTTTGAACCTTATCCCACTCCTTGATACACTAGCTTTTGTTTTAGGCATAACATTTAATCTCATTATCTCTCTATCTATTATCCTTAAGCTGCCTTTTTTATTTTTTATACCCCACTGCCATAATTGGGTAGGTATTGGAGCTATTTCATCAGCAATCATATCTTTTTCCATAGGATATTTTTCAATTATAGTATTATTGTGCTGTATAACTAATTTAATATAAATTTTTGTAAATTCTTCTAATGTTAAAGTAGCATCTAATCTATAGTCTCTATCGCCTCTTTTTCTATACTCCTTCATTATAGCGCCCGGTGTTTTATGCTTA
The DNA here is from genome assembly GCA_964421845.1 of uncultured Clostridia bacterium. GTDB lineage: Bacteria > Bacillota > Clostridia > Tissierellales > Sedimentibacteraceae > Sedimentibacter. The sequence continues at coordinate 173,256 of CAYQYY010000002.1, read as the reverse complement.
ATTTTAGTATTTACTGTATTAAAACTTCTTTCTACGATACCTTTCAAATCGCCACGATAAGGTGGAGTATTTTCAATGACTATTCCTAAATTATTAATTAAGTTTTCAACTGAATACCCTTCAAACTCACCTCTATCTGCTATTATTATTTGAGGTAAATGATAAGCTGGCCATTGATATTCTTCTATTTCAATACCATACTCTTTACAAAATTCAACCTTGTCGGTTACCATATTATCTAAAGCCATCATAGCGCCTATCCATGATGGTCCTTCAAGTCCTACATATATACCTGTTACCATTCTTGAAAAAACATCAATAATTGCATAAACTATTGGTCTGCCAATTATTCTATCCCTATCAAATTTACTAACTAAATATACATCAGCAATAGTAGCATCAACTTGAAATCTTGTTCCAGGTCCTATAGTTTCCATGGTTGAATTACTAAGTAAAGGCCTGTATTTTAATTCATATTCTTTAGTACCTTGCCTACTAATAATATCTTTAGTTGGATTCTGAAACTTTTTAAACCAATAATAAAATTGACCATAAGTAGGTAATCTATCTTTTTCAAATAATCTATATTTTATCTCACCATTTTCTTTATAATTATATGAAAAATAGTCTCTTAGAATTGCTATATAAACTTGTTTTGGATTAACCAACTTTTCTGTATAGTAATAATTATCAATGCCTTGTTGGAAAATAATCTTAATATCCTCAGTAATATTTATTCCCGCTTTGTTATTACCATCATTATATTTTGGGGGTCGTCCAACTTTAATGTCTCTTAGATTTCTATCTTTACCTCTTGCTCCGCAATTTTTGTATCTTGTTAACAATGAATTTTTAGTCATCCCATAATTAAAATATTTGCTGAAAATTCTTCTAACTGTTGTTTCCGGTATATTATTTTCTGCAGCAATAATTTTGAAAATATTGTGTCTGGTTGTCTTAACCAATATTTCATTTTTATATTTAATCCATGATTTATTAATCATATCCCAATAAAGATCTCTTTTTTCTAAATCCTTTTGTGAAATAGCTGTTTCATCAATAACTATTGTATATGGATCTGAAACTTTTATATATAGTTTGCTATTTATTTCATCCTCCAATACACTCAGTTTACACTGTTTACAATTTGGCAAATTTGAATCAAGCAAATAGTAATAACACAAATCAGACTCTGAGTCAACTTGTATAATTCTAATAACTTCATCATTATTATTTTTACTTATATAAACTTCATTTACAAAGATCATTATGAGATACCTCTTTTAATTAGAGAGTGATCTTTAATGTTCACATTAATATGTGTATTTAAATCTACGCCCTTAAATATATCTATATGCAATTCTTTTTTTACTAATAAATGTTTAAACATTGCTATGCCACTTCCTGAAATTAATTGAAAATTTCTATCAAAGTTATTACATAAATTCCTCAATGTACCACTATAATCTGCGATTTTACTAATATAATAATATTTCATATCGATTACCGTTTCATTATCAATATCATTGAAACCTTCTATTTCATTTAAATCTTGATAAGCATACAAGTCTGCAATGCTTCCAGCAACATTCTTATCTATTTCATTTTCAGTCACAATACCCCATTCAATATCTTGTCGTTCAAAGTACACTCTTTCTATCTCAAACTTTTCTAGAACCCTCTTATTTAATAGTTCATCCTTATATTTTAGTGTTCTTGCTTTTTCCTCCATTTTTCCATCCAAATTTTGAACAGTAATTAAAAAATCAGTAGTCATAATAATATTTTCTTTTGTTTTAGGATGTTTAGGATGTTCTATACCTAACTCATTAGCAATTAAGATTGTTTCTTCAACTGGTAATAATGGATACTGTTCTCTAATGTCAATAACATTATCTGAAAAATCTAAGTAGTAAAAATAGTTACGTTCTAAGTCAGATAACAACTCATGTTGTCTTTGTGTTGTAATTCCTTTAATTCGAGATACTCTTCCAGTCGAAGGTATATCTTGTATTAAAATCCATGGTTTGTATTCCTTACCTTTACCAATTCCTTTTCCTTCTTTAATCATTTTATCATAGTTTAAATTTCTTTTTCTTTTTGCCATAAAAAACACCTCTCGGTATTATAACCGCGAGGTGAAAATTTAGTCAAACTTTATTTTAGTTTGCCATACTTTGTTTTAATTAACCAAACTTTATTTTAATTAACCAAACTTTATTTTAAAGCTTCATTATGTTAATTTTCACTCTTTGCTTTGTAATCAGCAATTACTTTTTCAGCCATGTTTACAGGCATTTCGTCATATCTTAGGAATTCCATGTTGAAGCTTCCTCTTGCCTGAGTCATGGATTTAAGTTCAATTGCGTAAGTGTACATTTCAGCCATTGGAGCTTCTGCCATAACTAATTGACTTCCGTCGGCTTGTTGTTCCATACCAAGGATTTTACCTCTTCTCTTGTTCATGTCACCCATTATGTCGCCTAAGTATTCATCAGGTATACTGATTTCAACTTTAGCAATCGGTTCAAGAAGTATTGGTTTCGCTTCTGTCATACCTTTTTTGAATGCTAATGATGCTGCTATTTTAAATGCCATTTCATTAGAGTCAACATCATGATATGAGCCATCATATAATGTTGCCTTGACACCAACAACCTTGCATCCTGCCAATACACCTTTATCTAAGCAATCTCTAAGTCCTTTTTCTACTGCCGGTATAAAGTTTCTTGGAACTGAACCACCAAATATTTCTTCAGTAAATATAAATTCTTCTTGGCTTGGCTCAAATCGCACATGAACGTCACCGTACTGTCCGGCTCCGCCTGATTGTTTTTTATGTTTACCTTGTACATCTGATTTACCTTTGATTGTTTCTCTGTAGGCAACTTTAGGAGGAGTAAGGTTTACTTCTACCTTGAAGTTGTTTTTCAATTTGCTTGCTATAACTTCTAATTGAATGTTTCCCTGTCCGCCTATTACTTGTTCCTTTGTTTCTGCATTTCTCTCTATAGTAAATGTAGGGTCTTCTTCATTTAACTTATGAAGACCTAAACCTACCTTTTCATCATTATCCTTTGTCTTAGCACTTACAGCCATAAAATAGCATGGTTTCGGGAAATCTATACCATCGTATTCCACAGGATTGCTCTTTGTGGAAATCGTATCTCCGGTTGTAAAGTATTGTAGTTTTGAGGTAGCTCCTATATCGCCTGCCTTTATTTCAGATGCTTCAATTTGATCCTTTCCTCTTATAAAAAATACGCTCCCCAGTCTTTCAGTTTCCTGTCTTCTTGCATTGTATATTTCCATGTCTTTCTTCATTGTTCCTGACATTACTTTAAACAATGTAATCTTTCCAACAAACGGGTCTACGATTGTTTTAAATACAAAAGCAGATGATGGGTCTGTTTCCTCTTTAACATTATCAGCATCCTTTTCTGTCGGCATATACTCTTTTATTACCTTTAATAAAAGATTTGATCCCAATCCTTTTGTAACTGCTCCTAATACTACAGGAACTAATTCTCCTGTTATAACTGCCTTCTTTAATCCGTTGTGAATTTCTTCATCTGAAAATTCTTCTCCGTTAAAGAATTTATCCAAAAGTACTTCATCAGTTTCAGCAACAGATTCCATCAATATGGCTCTGAAGTTTTCAGCTTTTTCTGCAGTATCAGGCAGAGTTTCAACCGGCTTAGAGTCTATGTAGCATTGTCTTTCCAATATATCCATATAACCGTCGTAATTGTCTCCTTTACCAAGAGGAATTGCAAACGGTACTACTTTCTTTCCGAATGTTTCTCTTAAATTTTCTAATAATTCATCGAACTTTATGTTTTCCTTATCCATTTTGTTAACAAAAATAATTCTTGGCAGTTTTTTTTGCTCAGCATATTTCCACGCCTTTTCTGTTCCGACCTCTATGCCTGAACTTGCATCCACTACTATTACGGCACTGTTTGCAACTCTCAGAGCGCCAAAAACTTCGCCCACGAAATCAAAATAACCAGGAGTGTCAAGAAAATTAACTTTTGTATTATCATACTCTACCGGTATGATTGATGTGCTGATAGAAACTTGTCGGTCTTTTTCTTCTTTATCGAAATCGGCAACTGTATTGCCATCTTCTACTTTGCCCATACGATTTATAACATTTGTAAAAAATAAGAGTGATTCCGTTAATGATGTTTTGCCACAATTATTGTGGCCAATTAAGGCAACGTTTCTAATTTTGTCATTGTTATACGTTTTCATTTACTTTGTTCCTCCTAATAGATTCAGCTAATTATATATATTTTACATTAAATAACCTTATAAATCAATATAATTTTAATTATGTGACTTTTTTGTCTAATTTATGCAAATAATACGAGATAACTTCAATAATATTTAATATTTGATAAAGTTGCTTGCTAATTTACATTATTTGCATTTTATATAGCCAAGTGGTATAATTTTTTTCAAGAATTAAGAAAGGGAAACAACATGAATGATATTGTGTTAAATTACATAATTCAGGCAATATTAGGTGGAGCTTCCGGCTACATAACCAATGATTATGCAATCAATATGCTTTTTAAGGAGTATACTCCATTAAAAATTGGCGGAGTCATTAAGAAAACCAGAGGTGAATTTATAGAAAATTTAAGCTCTATGGTTGAAAATGATATAATAAGCAAAGAGAAACTTCAAGAAATATTAGGCGATGAAAATTTTAAAATAAAATTCGAAAACTTAACATCTGATTTTTACAATAACCGTCTTTATAAAGCTATAGGTAGTGATACATGGGACAAAATTATAACCGATGAAGCCGATAATTTTGTTTACAACCTAATAATTGAATATTCGTCCGAAATATATGATTTATTGATAAAGAATTTAAATATAAAAGATTTTTTAAGTGATAAACAACTTTCTTCAATCAGCAGCTTTTTTCATGGTGCTGTGCTTGACATGCTTAAAAGTCAAAATATTATAGAAAATATTACGTTATCAATATATAACGATAGCTTAGATCTAAATTTAAATAATATTATAGACAAAAAAATAATTCAGCACATTATTTTAAATATAACTGAAAAATCAAAAGAAAAAATTATACATTGCGATAATTCCGAATTTAAAAAACTGATAGATTTAACTGGAGTTGAAAAAGCTTTTAATGAATCTATACGTATTTTGTTTGATAAAAAAATAAAAGAAATTGTAAATTTAAATGATGATGTTATCGAAAAAATTGCAGTTAACCTTTTATCATATATAAATTCCGACAAAGCCAATGTTTTTATAAATAGTTTATGCGTTTCATTGTTTACATACGGCAAAAAAGGTAATAAATCTATATTTGAGCTTTTAGACAGTAATTTTGAAGAAAATCTTAAAAATTATTTAGTTGAAAGCATACCTGATTTAACTAAAAAAACAGTTGATTGGATAAGAGAAAACAACAGTTTAATAGATAAACTTATAGAGGATTCAATTGATGAGGTTATCAGTGAATCAGACAGTTTAAAAGCTAAGCTTCTTACAACAATTAAGAATACTTATTTGAGCGGGTTAAGTAAAAGGTACTCAATTATCGATAAAATAGTTGCTTATGTAGAAAGCATCACAGAGCCACAAAAATTAAGTATTAATATAAGCACCAAAATAATTGAAATCCTAAATAATATAACTATCAGAGAAATTACCGAGGAAGCTGAAAACAATGGCTTAACCCCTGATAAGTGCACAAAATTAATAATTCATTACATAAATAAAAATATCACCGGTATTTTAAATCAAGCCATTTTGTATATCAAAGAAATCAAGATTAATGAATTTCTTCCTATTTTAACATTAAATGATGAATTTAAAATTATGGTAATCAATAAATTCAAGGAATTATATTCATCAAATAAAACACAGGATTTTTTAATAAAGAAATTATCGATATATGTGGATGACATATTATCTAAGGAATTAGGAAATTTAATAACCGAAGAAAAGATTAAAGAACTGTCTGTAAATATTAACAGCTTTGTTATTCAAACGCTGAAAGATTATGAAGATGTTATAGAAAAATGGATTTGCAAGCAAATTTATTATGCAGCTGAAAATTTCGATATATCGTTAAGCAATGAAACAGTAACATTTTTAAACGAAGAACTGTATAAAAAGTTGGAGGATTATTCAAATAAACTAATAAATACTGAGATATCTCATGCGTTAGACAAGTTAAATGAAGTTGAAAATTTATCAAAAAACAGTTCAGATTATTTGCGTTCTTATGCGATAAACAATACTGAAACAATTTTAAAGGGCTCAGTTAAACTTATAGTATCCGATAATTTAAATAAATTAAATGATGAAGAGCTTGTTGATTTAGCCAATGAATTTATTGGAAAAGAATTAAAACCTATTATGCTTTTCGGTGGTGTTTTAGGTGTTATAGCAGGAATTGCTTTGGCTTTTTTTCAAAACAAAGCCCTTAACCCCCAAGAAATCAATATTGCTAATATGATTATGTATGCTTTAGTTGGGTTTCTAACAAATGTTATTGCAATCAATATGATTTTTAAACCATACAAGGAAAATAAGTTTTTATCTAAAATACCATTTTTTAAGAATTTTTCCTTAGGATACATTGTAAAAAATCAAAAAATATTTGCTGAAAATACTTCTCATTTTATCGATAACAGCTTGTTAAATAAAAAAAGTATTAGTGATTTGTTTGAAAAACATGAACAAAAAATTAAGAATGATTTTATAAAAACAGCTGCGGACAATGATTATAAAATTATAAAAAATTTACTGTCTAAAAATAAGCTTAACATTATAAATAATGTATTTTTATTTTCTAAAAACAAAATAGAGACCAATTTAAATCAATTAAGCAACCTTTTTTACAGTAAAATAAAAAAAATAAAATTATCATTTATACCCGATAAGTTTTTAGAGCAATATAATATTTATATGCTTAAGTTAATAAATGCAAAAGATATAAGCAAAAGCATTTATAACGGCTTAAATTCTAAAAATTATATAAAGTACGATTTCATTCAAAAATATTTAACCAAATTTATAGATAATTTTTCTTCAAACAGTATTAAAAATTATATTTTCAATTATGAAGACAAATATAAAAAACTTGGCGACAAGCAAATAAATGAAATTTTAAGTAAGAGTCAAATAAAGAAAAGCGAAGAATTTATAGCAAATAAAACAAGCGCCTTTCTTTTATCGCAAAATAACAGGGATAATATTTTTCAAACAGCTTATTCTTTATTTAGCAAAGCAATTGACAGAAACAAAACCTTTGAGGATATTTTTGATGGAAAACTTAAAAATTATATTGACTCACATATCCCTCATTTAACAAACGGGTTAAGCAAAATGTTAAAAAACAGTATACGAAACAATAAAGCTAAACTAACATTAATGATACAAGCAGAAATTAAAAATCAATTAGGTTTTATTGAAAAAGGTATGTATACATTGATGGGCGGGGATGAAATTATTGTTGAGCTCATAAATAAAATTGTTAATATAAAGATTCCTGCTTTTTTAGAACTTAAAAAAAGTGAAATAAATAATATTATTTCTATAAGCTTAAATGAAAGATTTTATAAAGTAAAAGCAGAAGTATTGTATACAGGTTTAAACAAGCTTCAACTTAAGGAACTGACTGATAATTATATAAATGATAATTCAGAGCGAATTGAAAACAAAATAAAAGATTCAACATTTATTATTGTTGAACACTTAGAAAATGTAAAAATCAAAAGCATATTGAATTTACTTTATTTAGATAGCTTCAAAACTATATTTGACGTTTATGGAAATGAATTAAACTCTTTTACAACTGAATTGTCTGTAAATACTAAAAAGAATAAAAATGATATTATTAAGCTTATAACTATATATAATAAATTCTCTTACAGTGAAATATTTAATAATATAAAATGTGAAGATTCAATAAAGAATTTAATTGACCAGCTTAATAAAAATAATAGCATTGAAAAAGTTGTTGATTATTTAATGAAGAATTTAGTTAAGTATCATAATGACACAAATATTGAAACTATAATAAATGTAGAAGAATTTATTGTTTCTTTGAAAAATTATATTTCTAATTTAGTTGATAGTAATGAATTTGAAAAAACAATAAAAGAAATATTTATAAAAACAATTGATGATGCCGTTTCTGATAATCTTAACTTTATAAGTGATGAGTCAAAAGATTATTTATTTAATATATTAATTGAAGCTTCAATTAACAGCTTGAAAGAAAATATAAGCGAAATATTAGAATCTGTTGAATTCGATAAAATTGCCAAAGAAGAAATTGAAAAAATGGAACCGAAAAAGATTCACGAAATGTTTAATTCTTTTGGTGAAAAATATTTCAGAAGGTTAATGATGTATGGCTTTGGAGGATTTGTTTTTGGAATAAACATGTATATCGGAATAGCATTGACTACATTAAAAATTATATCTCAGTTAAATCAAAAAGAAAATTAGCTGCTTCTACCTGCACAGAAACAGCTTTTTTTGTTTACACTTACAGTATAAGAGACCGACACCAAATTAAAATTTGGGTCGTCTGCTTATTTAGATTGATTTTGCAATAATTTTTCTTAACTGAATAAACTCATTATACTTTGAATCAATATATATCCAATTGCAATTGGTGCAATATATTTTATTGAAATTAACCAAATTTTCGCCATACCGAATTTCACAGTTCCATTATTAGTAGCTTCTTTAAGGGCATTATCTGTTCCCCAAACCCAACCGATAAATATACTGAGTGTGAAAGCACTTAGTGGAAGTAATAAGTTTTCTGCAAAGAAGCTTATAGAATCGAAGAAGTTCATTCCATTGATAAATGTAAATGAGCCAAATGCGCCGTTTGCTAATGAAGATGGAACACCTATTACGAAAGCCAATATACCTAATATGATTGTTGCTTTTTTTCTCTCCCATTTAAATTCATCACAAACATATGTTACGGCAGCTTCCAATAAAGAAATTGAAGATGATACCGCTGCAAAAAGTACGAATATGAAGAATAATACCCCGAAGAATGAACCCATTGGCATTTTAGCAAAAACACCGGGTAATGTTATAAACAATAAACCAGGCCCTGCTGATGGGTTGTATCCAAGAGCAAATACCGCAGGCAATACTGCAAAGGCAGATAATAATGCAGCAGCTGAATCCAATAGCGGAATTTGAACTGCGGATGTAGTTAAGTTTTCACTTTTTCCTAAATAGCTACCATATGTAATTATTACTCCCATACCTAAGCTTAATGAGAAGAATACTTGAACAAGAGCAGCAACAATTACTTCTATCCCAAATTTAGACCAATCAGGTTTTAACATGTATTCAAGCCCTGCCATAGCACCCGGAAGTGTAACGGCTCTGATAACTACAGCTATTAATATGATAAATAATGCAGGCATCAATATTTTGCTTGCTTTTTCTATACCGCCTTGGATTCCGCCCATAACGATACCAAGTGTCATGATCATAAATATAGCGTGATAAATAAGCGGCTCAAAAGGTTTACCTATGAATGTTGTAAATATTCCGCCAAGCGCATCCATATCAGTAGTATTAAAATTACCTAAAAGACCGGATACTATGTATTTAATAATCCAACCGCCTATTACACTATAATAAGTAAGTATTAAATAAGATGCTAAGATTCCAAAAAATCCTGCAAATGCCCAATTTTTTCTTATAGCTCTATAAGCTCCTACCGGACCTTGTTGAGAATGCCTACCTAATACAAGTTCTGCAAGCATAATTGTAAATCCCACTAATACAAGTAAAACAATATAGGTAACAATAAATACCGCTCCACCATACGCACCGGTTAAGTATGGAAACTTCCAGACGTTACCTAATCCAATTGCTGATCCTGCTGCTGCCAATAAAAACCCTATTCTTGAACCCCAGGACCCTCTTTCATTATTATTTTCTGACATTTTAACCTCCATAAATTAACTAATGTTTTGAATTCAATAAGGGCTCTGCCCGTCATTGTCAGTTGCGTAAAACGTTTTTTTATTAACAATAAAAAAATGCAGATAAACTGACATACACTTATATATTAGCAAAATTTGTTCCAACTTTTATTGTTCCATATAAATATTTAAAAATACATAATTGTAAATAAAACGTTTTTTATGGTGCAAATTATTGCGTGCAGTATACTGCATTTTAGAATAATATTGCAAAAATTAATATATAATCTGTATTCTATAACTAAAAGCAATTTTTAAAACTTCATATATACAAAAAAGAAGCCGTTTCGGCTTCTCAGATTAATCTTTTACATAAACAATATTTATGTAAACTTATTCAGCAACCTATTGCTGATTTTTTGCTCCGATTAAGCTTGAATTATCAAACATAAGCTTATTGATGTTATATGCAGTAAGTAATTGATATCTGCCGATTTCTGCTTGTGCTAAATTTGTATCTGCATTTAATACGTCTAATGAAGTAGCCATTCCATTATCAAACAAGAGCTTATTAATTCTTGCAGCTTCTTTTGAAAGTTCTACGGTTTTATCCATATTAACCAATGCTCTTTCTGCTTTTACAAGGTTTAAATATGACTTTCTCACATCAAGTTCAACATCCTTGTAGACTTGCGGAACATTAAGCTCTGCATCCTTTAATTTTTCCTTAGCCCACTTGTTCTGTCTTAAATTAGAAGTGTAATATGCTGTATAAGCATGCGTTTCAATTTTTTGAATCTCTAAATCATTTTCTGCTGTAAGGATTTCCAACCTATCCTGTTTTGCTTTTTCAATTTTCTCATCTAAGTTTACTTTGTTTGTAGGAACATATGATAATTCTGTATCAGTTAGTACTAAGTCAGTATCGAAAGGTAACTCCAGTTTATTCAAAAAATCTAATTTGGTAATATTTAAATCATCCAATGCTGAATCCAAATCTGTTTTTGCCTGTTGTATTGCCATTTCTGCACTTAATACTTCAGCTTTTGTGGCTGAACCATTTTTGAATTTCAAGTTTACAACTCTTAACTGTTCACTAGCTTTATTTAGCTTAGCTTGGTTGATTTCAACGGACTTTTCGGCAACAAGCACATTGTAATACAATGATTTTGTTCCTATTTCTATTCCTATAAGTAATTTTTCTCTGCCCTTATTTAATTCATTTGTTCTTAATTCTGCCATTTTTACATAATAATTATTTTTATTTAATAAAAGTTCCAAATAATTATTTGTTATGCCCATTTCACTTGTAATAGATAATGGTGCGTCCATTAATTGTTCTGCTAATTCTTTGGCATTGCTGCCTTTACTGCGCAAATCTCTCATTTCTCTAATTTTATCATCTAACTTCCACATTTCTCTGTCATTCTCAATAGCTATTTTTACTGCCTCATCTATTGACAATTTTAATATTTTATTTTCATCTAAAGCATTATTATCAGTAGATATTTGTTCAGTTTCATTCTGAGCAGTAACCTCTGCTGTAACAACATTAATTAGAGCGCTAAGCAACAAAATCATTGCCATTAATAATGATATTTTTCTTTTCATAAGTTCTCCTTTTTTAAGTTTATATGTCTATTTTACGCTAAAGCCATGGAATAACAAGCTAAATATTATGTCTTGCTCGGTTAAATTTTTTCTATGATTATTGAGTTTAAAATATTCTCCCATAGTTCCCACTATGGAGCAGGCGATTATTTCAGATGGAATATCCTTTCTCACAATGCCTTCCGCCTTACCCTGATCAATTATATTAATTATGATTTTATTCATATCTGAAATATATTCGAACATGGCTATAACAAATTTCTCTGATATTATATTCTTATAAGACAATATATAATCAATCGGATTTTTTTCAATTTCTTGATCTACTGAATTCTCTCTGCCTCTGAACAAAAATAATATCTTATCCATAAAAGATACATCCATTACTCTAATACCTTCTACAAACTCATAAATTGATTTAACATAATCAACACAAGTTTCATCAAAGATTTCTTGTTTGCTTTTAAAATATTCGTATAGTGTTCCTTTTCCTACACCGGCTCTTAAAGCTATGTCTTCCATCTTAGTTTTGTGAAATCCGTTTTCTTTAAACAGCATTCTTGCCGAATCCAAAATTTCGTTTCGCTTAACATCTTTTTCAGTCATTATACATGCTCCGGAGTTACATTGTTTTTTGTAAATTTTCTTTTAAAGAAATTTGCAATATCATCGAATATAGTATACATAACAGGAACTACAACCAATGTTAAAACTGTTGAAAGTGCTAAACCACCTATTACAACAACTCCCATTGATTGAGTTAATTCTGCACCTTCCCCTATACCTAATGCCATCGGCACTAAGCCCAATATGGTTGTCAAGGCAGTCATCATAATAGGTCTTATTCTAATAGGTCCCGCCTTCATAATTGCAGAAGTTCTATCTTCGCCTTTATTTCGTCTATTGTTAATATAATCCACCAAAACAATTGCATTATTAACAACTATACCTACCAATATTATTAAGCCGATAATGCCTATTACATTTAAAGGAAGTCCCGTTATAAACAAACCTATAAATCCGCCTGACAATGCAAGGGGTACAGAAAACATTATTGACAATGGTTGTAAAAGCGATTCAAACTGTGCAGCTATTATCATATAAACCAACACTATGGCAACCAACATAACCATTGCTAAATCAGTGAAGGTTTCCTGTATTTGTTCTGTCTCCCCGCCAAATGTATAACTATAACCATAAGGCATTGTATATTCCTTAAGAAGATTTTCTATTTCTGTAGAAACTGTCTGAACATCTTTTCCTACTACGCTACCTGTAACAGTAAGTACTCTTGTTTGGTTTTCTCTCATTATGCTTACAGGTCCTTTTTCAACTTTAATTTCAGCAATTTCCGATAATGGAATATTACTTCCCATTGGTGTCGGTATAGGCAGCATTTCCAGCAATGACATGCTTTGTCCGTATATATTGTCTCCCTTTAGTACAACATCTAATTCATTGCCGTCAATTTTAAATTTAGTTACATTGGAACCGGATAATGTATTTTTTACCGCACTGCCTACCTGAGCTGTTGTAAGACCATATTGTGATGAAATGCCTCTGTCTAAAACAACCTGTACTTGAGGTATGCCGTCTTCATAGCTTGTAGAAACTTCTCTTGTACCTTCAACCTTTTCTATTATGGCTTTAAAATCATTTCCGATACCTTTAAGTGTTTCTATATCGTCACCTTTAATGCTTATGCTTATGGCACCGGCACTCATTCCCATCATCATCATGGATGATTCTGATACGCTTATTTCTGCACCCGGTATATCCTTTACGATTTTTCTTATTTCATCACTTATCTCCTTAGCACTTCTGTCTCTCTCATTTAAATCACTTAAAATTACATTTATGGTGCCGGCACTGTTACCAACACCTATGCTCATAATTCCTCCACTTCCGGCTGAACTAAATATAGAAGTAATTTCAGGTATGTCCTGCATTGCTTCTTGAACTTCTATTAAAACATTATCAATTTCTTCTGTTTCGGTTCCTGCAGGTAAACTGACATTTACATTTATCATACCTTCATCAGTTGCCGGGAAAAATTCCGCGCCAACAGCTGCAACCATTAATATGCTTACCACAAATAATGCAATACTAATGCCTATAGTAATTAATCTGTGATTCAAACTGAATTTTAGTACCTTCTTATAAAATACAACCAAAAACCCGTGCTTTTGCTCCTGAAGTTCTTCTGATTCTAAATTTTTCACAGAGATGAGCTTTGAGGATAACATGGGAACCAATGTCAAGGCAATAAGCAGGGAACTGAAAAGCGCAATAACTATTGATAGAGCAAAATCCTTGAAGATAGTTGCAGCTAATCCGCCTGTAAATACTATGGGTATAAAAACAGCAACAGTTGTTAACGTAGAAGCTGTAACCGCCATGGACACTTCGTTAGTGCCGTCCACAGATGCATTAATTCTATCTACGCCTAAGCTTCTGTTTCTGTATATATTTTCAAGGACTACTATTGAATTATCAACCAGCATACCTATGCCAAGTGCCAAGCCGCCTATAGTCATCATATTTAATGTTATTTTAGCAAAATACAAAATAACGAATGTAGTAATTATTGATATTGGAATCGAAAGTGCTATAACTAAGGTTGTTTTAAAGCTTCTCAAGAAAATCAAAAGTATAATTATTGCTAATAAACCGCCCTGCAATGCTGTCTTTGTCAGATTGTTTATAGCAAAATTTATATATTCTGATTGGTCAAATACATTAACAATATTTAGATCAGGATATTCTTTTTTAATTTTTTCTACTTCCTTATGTACAAGCTTAGCGACATTTACTGTATTACCGTCCGATTGCTTCATAACAGATACTTGAACAACCTCTTTGCCGTCCAATTTAGTTATGGAAGATTGCTCCTTATTAACTATCTTTACATCTGCTACATCAATTAATCTTACGGTTCCACCCTTTGTTAAAGGTAGATTTAAGTTTTTTATTTCTTCTAATGATTTAAATTCTCCTACAGTTCTTACCGTAAGTTCGTTGTTTCCTTTAGTTACAGTACCTCCTGGAAGATTAATGTTTGCTGCCTGAATCATTTGTGTTATGTATGTAGGGCTCAAATTGTAACCCTTTAGAGCTTCTTCTTTTAACATTATTTCAACTTCTTGAGTCAAACCGCCAGATACATTAGCTGAAGCTGTTCCTTCTATACGTTCAATACGGGGTGATATAACGTCTTCTGCAATTTTTTGTGTTGTATGTATATCTCCTTTACTTGAAACAGCCATTTGAATGATTGGCATTGCATTTGGATCAAGTTTAGCAACTATCGGAGATGATGTACCATCAGGCAAAAATCCCTCAATTATATCTATGTTTTCTCGTAATTGAAGCATTACATCATCCATATCAGTACCAAATGCAAATTGCATAAGCACTATGGAACTTCCTTCATTTGAATACGATATTATTCCTTCTATATTTTCAACCGTTGCCACCGTTTGCTCTATGGGTTTTGTAATCAGGTTTTCAACTTCTTCAGGTCCTGCTCCTGAATAAGATGTCTGAACCATTACATATGGCAACTCCATTTGAGGAAGTAAATCAATTTGCAATTTACTTAATGACACTACCCCTAATACAATAACGATTAAAATCATCATTGTAATTGTAACGGGTTTTTTTACCGAGAATTTTGATAACATTTATTCACCCCTTACAACCTTTATTTTGCTGCCATCTGTTATGTAATCTTGACCTTTCACAATTACTTTATCACCTTCGGTTAAACCGGTTTTAATTTCTATATATGTTCCCGTATCAAGCCCTGTCGTTACCTCTTTTTCTGTTGCCACATCACCGTTTGTAACAAACACATATTTTATATCGTCTTTTTCCTTAACTGCTTCTGTTTTAACAGCAAGTGTTTTTTCTATTCTATCTGTGTTCAAATAAACTTTGGCAAACATACCGGGTTTTATTAAACCATCATTTTCAAGAACTATGCTCACATTATATAAATTAGTCATCAAATCTGCTGATGAAGCAACACTGTTTATAACAGCTTCATTTTTGTATTCAGCCGCGCTTATTTCAACGGTTACTGTATCACCTTTCTTGATTTTGTTAATCAAATTGCCGGGTACACCAAATTCTATAGTTATACTGTCCGAATCAACAATAGTTATAGGCGGATTACTTGATGTTGCATATTCGCCCTCTACTATATTAACGCTTGATATTACACCTGATATTGGAGCTTTAACCTGCGCATTGTTTAGCATGGAGGCCGCATTATTGTAAGCAACTTTTGCCTGTTCAACTCCCATTTTCGCAGCTTCTAAGGATTCATCAGATGCAGCAAGTTTTGCCTGTTCATATTGAGTTTCCGGAATTGCTCCTTCTTCATATAACTTCTTAACTTTTTCGAAGTTATCCTTAGCACTTTGTATTTGCTGCTTGCTTACATCAAAACCTGCCTTTGCCGCTTCATATGCAGCAGAAGCTTGATTTACCTGTTTTGTTATATCGTCTTTATCCATAACAAACAACACGTCATCTTTTTGTACCCTATCGCCAACTTTTATATTTATTTTTTCAACTTTTCCAGCCATTAAAGGAATTACAAACACATCTTTATCTGCGAACACCTTAGCAGTCATAATGTTTTCAATAAATAATTCCATTGGTTTTAAAGTTTCAACCTCTACAGCAGTAAAAGTTTCTTCTTCAGTCACAGCTGCTTTTTGTCCGCTGCAGCCGGTTAATGCAATTGCAATAATTAATAATAATGTCAAAAATTTCTTCAATGTTTCCTCCTTATTTTTCGACCGACCGGTCAGTTTCAGATTAATTCTATCACTAAAAATTACCACCGTCAATAAAAAACATATAAATTTTGTTCAATTTTAAAGCTTGATATTAATCAATATAAGACATTATTATTAATTTTTTATTAATTATTTATTAACCGTTTATTAATTATTTAATTTACTCCATTGAGGAAGCTCTTTCATAAATTTTCTGTTTTTCTTCTTTAGACAACAATTTCTCCGTCGTATAAGCAATTACACCTATTCCTACTATATTGAGAGCAAATCTTAAACCTGTAAATTTTATTCCCATGGACGAAGCTTCAAACAGCAAAAGAGGAATTTTTGTTGTTGACCATGCACCAATCATTATCAAAACATTGGAAAACTTACTGCCTTTTTTAATAAGAACCAGCGCTACAGGAAATGCTGCATACAAAGGACCGGCCGCCGCAGAACCTAAAAGAAATGCAATAAGAGCACCTGTTAATCCGGATTTTTCTCCCATGTACTTTACCATTGTTTCTTTTTTTACCCATACATCCAATAGTCCCAATAAAATAAATATTGGTGGAAGCACAGAAAACATTTCCAATGTGCTGTTTATTGTTATACCAACCGATTTCTTTCCTATTTCAGGGATAACAGCAACAACTAAAGCATTTGCTGCAAGAAGTAATAAGAATAATTTATATCTTTTAATTATATTTTTAAATTTCTCCATTATAAAAACACCCCCATAACAAATGCAACAAATAATGAGAAAATAAAAGCTTCTGTATTTCTCAATATGGCCGCTTTCTTACCAAAAAATTTAATTTCTAAAGGTATTGTAACAACTCCAACCATCATTAAGGTAGAGATAAATGCTGCAATTTGCATATATCCGGCACCGCTTTTTATCAAAGCCGCAGCCAACGGAAATGCTATAAAACCCGGTATAAGAGTAATTGCTCCTATTAGAGAAGCGATAATTACACCGAGCCATCCTGATTCTTCCCCTATGATATGAGATATTTGTTCCGGTGTCATTATTGCCAATATTAATCCAATCAAAATCAATATTGAAAGAAATTGCGGTAAAATATTTTCAAATGATTTCCATGCCTTTTTAAGCGCAAGTTTTGTGTTCTTTTTATCCTTAAAAAAAGACACGGTTAAAGCTATAGCTGCAATTACATAAAATGCTATTGTTGATGCCATAATATTCTCCTTTTATTCTATTTTCTTTTTAAATTTCAATGTTGCTATTATTAAGAAAAACAGTCCGAATGCGGTCAGTATAATAAATTTCCTGTACAACTGTGCAAAACCGTTTCCTTTTAAAATTATTCCTCTTAATACTTCAATAAAGTATGTCAATGGCAACACTGTACTAATCTTTCTGATAACATCGGGCATTGCTTCAATGGGAAACATATATCCGGAAAGCAATATATTGGGCATAATCATAAACATTGATAGCTGCATCGCTTGAAGCTGACTTTTTGATACTGTTGAAATAACAAGACCAACACCAAGAGAACCAAAAAGAAATATAACCGAAAACAACAGCAATAAAGTTATACTACCTGCTATCGGAACTCTAAACCAAAATACGCTCAGTGCCAGCGCTAAAATTATATCCACAAAACCAATGATTACATAAGGGACTATTTTCCCTACCATTAATTCCATTTTCGTTATAGGCGTCACAATAAGCTGCTCCATTGTTCCCCTTTCTCTTTCCCTCACAATTGAAAATGAAGTAAGCATTAGGGTTACCGTCTGCAGTATTACGCCTATGAGACCCGGAATATTAAAGTTAATGCTGCTCATATCCGGATTATACCAAACTCTGCTCCTCAAATCCAAAACCTGAGGCATAAATGTACCTCTTGTTTCTTTTATAATTTCTACAGACATGGACTGAACAACCCCGCCTGCACTTGACAGTATGGTTTGAGCTGTTGTTGGATCTGAGCCGTCAACTATAAGCTGTATATGCGCTGTCCTGCCGTTTTTTAAATCATCAGAATATCCTGAAGGAATAACTATTCCCGCCTTTGCATGTCCATTATCAATATAATTCTGAACGTCTTTAATACTTTCAGCATTATAATCTAAATCAAAATACTGTGAATTAACAAAGCTGTCAAGCAATTCCCTGCTTTCAATTCCTATATCATTGTTGTATACAATTGTTGGGATATGATCCACATTTGTTGAAGCTGCATAACCAAACAGCAATAATTCCATGATAGGCATCATTATTATAATGGCTATGGTTCTTTTATCTCTTTTAATTTGAAAAAATTCTTTACGAATAATAGATAATACTCTTTTATAATTCATTATTTCAACTCCGACTCTTTATTTTTTGTTTTCTTTTTCTACCAGAAAAACAAAGACATCTTCCAATGTAGGTCTTACCTTTTTCAAGCTGTATACCTCAACACAGTTTTGAATTAAATATTCTTTTAATTCATCCAATTTTATATTTGGCTCTGTCATAACATGGATTCCGGCTCCGTAAACGGAGGCATCTTTTACACCACTTTTTGTCTTCAACAATTCTATTGATTTTAATGTATCGTTTGTTTTGACCTCCACAATGTCGCCCTCAATTATTTTTTCCTTCATTGCATTTGGAGTATCTAAGGACAAAATATTTCCATAATATAAAAAACCAATGGAATTGCAATGTTCTGCCTCATCCATATAATGGGTTGTTACCAATATGGTTACTCCCTTTTTAGACAAATCGTATATAATATCCCAAAACTGTCTTCTGGCTATTGGATCAACACCGCCGGTTGGTTCGTCCAAAAGTAAAATATCAGGTTCATGGATTATAGAGCATCCAAGTGCTAATCTTTGTTTCCATCCCCCTGAAAGTTTTGATGTTATCATGTTTTCTTTACCAACCAAATCAGCCATTTCCAAAATTTCATTCTTCTTTTTTTTAATTTTATCTTTAGCCACACAATATACACCTGCATAGAAATCCAAATTTTCATCTACGGTTAAATCTTCATACAAGCTGAATTTTTGAGACATATATCCGATATGTGACCTTATTTTTTCATTTTCTTTAGATATATCATAACCAAGTACTTTTCCCGTGCCGGAAGTGGGACTTATTAAACCCATAATCATTCTTATTACAGTCGTTTTTCCCGATCCGTTCGGACCTAAAAAACCAAAAACATCTCCCTTTTTTACATTAAAGCTAACATTATTTACGGCAATAAACTTATCAAACTTCTTGGTTAAGTTTATAATTTCAATTGCATTTTCCATACTATCGACTCTTCTCACTTTTTATAATATTAACAAACACATCCTCAAGAGATGGACTTATTTCTTTAATGGAATTTATTGTAATATTGCTGAGTTTAAACCTTTCCGTCAGTTTCTCAATAGAATAATCCTGATTTTCTACCACTATATGAAGCTCTTCGCCAAGGAGATAAGCATCTAATACATATTCTTCATCTTGTGCCATATTTTTAGCAACATGATTATTTTCAGAATAGACACATAATATATGTTTATCAAAATTATTGATAATGTTAAAAGGAGTATCCTTTTTGATTATTCTACCCTTGTTCATTAAACCTACTTCATCACATCTTTCGGCTTCATCCATATATGGGGTACTTACAAAAATAGTTGTGCCTATATCTCTTAATTCAAATAATATCTTCCAAAATTCTCTTCTTGCCACAGGATCAACTCCAATAGTCGGTTCATCTAAAAGAAGATACTTAGGAGTGTGGATTAAATTGCAGGACAAAGCTAATTTTTGCTTCATCCCACCTGAAAGTTGATCGGCTAATTTATAGGAGTGCTTAGTAAGGTTGCTGAATTTTAGCAAATATTCGATTTTTTCTTTTCTTACCTTTTTAGGTATCTGATAAACTTCTGAATAAAATTCCAGATTTTCCAACACAGTCAAGTCACCGTATAAACTAAATTTTTGAGGCATATACCCAATATATTTTTTTATTTTTTCACTTTCCGTCAAAATATCATAGTTTCCTATTTTAGCTGTACCGCTGTCAGGTGTCAGAAGTGAACATAGCATCCTCATAGTTGTTGTTTTTCCTGCACCATCAGGTCCAACTAACCCAAAAATAGTATTTTTCTTAACCTGAATGTCTAAGCTATCTACTGCAGAAATATTATCGAATTTTTTTGTAAGTGAAAAGATTTGAATTTCATTTTCCATCATTTACTCCCATGTTAATCTATTTTTATATTAACATCAGCAGGCATGCCCGGTTTTAATATGCCGTCCGAATCCAATGCTTTAACTGTTACAGCAAATACCGTATTTACTCTTTCTTCTTTGGTTTGTATGTTTTTAGGAGTGAATTCAGCACGGTTATTAATCTTGGTTACTTTTCCCACAAATGATTTATCATTAAATGAATCTATTGATATATGAGCATCTTGCCCTACTATGATACGTCCGATGTTAGCTTCAGATACATATGCCTTTATTTCTGTATTATCAGGATTATATATTTCGGCTGTCACCTTACCCATCGAAACAAGCTCTCCCTTATTAACTAATAATGAATTCACAATTCCGTCATAAGGTGATTTTATAATTAATTTTTCTAATTCTCTTTCAGATTGCAGAACTATGGTTTTTGTTTGTTCTAATTGTACCTTAGCTATTTCAAGCTGACTTTCCAATTGGCTGAGCTGTGTATTACCATTAGAAATTGAAAGTTCATGGCCGGCTTTAAGTTGAAGCATTTTATTTTCTGCAGCAGATTTTGCTGCTTCTGTAGGATATGATTTTATTAAGTTTAGTTGTGAAACAGAAGCATTATACTGAGCTTCACTTACGCTGTAAGCTTTAAATGCTTCATCGAACTTGCTCAAAGATATTGCTTGTTGTTCATAAAGCTCCTTGCTTCTTTCATAATTAGTTTTTGAATAGTCAAAATTTATTTTTGCTTGGCTTACTACTTCTTCCGCTTGTTTTATTTCATCAGCACTTGCCCCATCCATAACCTTTTTATATTCTGCTTCAGCTGATAAAAAAGCTTTTTGTGCCTGTTGTATCGCATCTGCATTTTGAATAGTTAAATTAATGATGCTGCTTTCAAGCATTGTTATATTCTTTTCTGCTAACTGCATATTAATTAAAGCTTGATTATATTGATTCTGCAAAGCAGTATTTTCTATCCTGATTAAAGGTACACCTTTTTTTATTAAGTCACCTTCATTCACCATGGTTTCTAAAACTGTTCCCGTAACCTCACTGCTAACTGATATTAAATTGTCTTCAACTGTGCCTGATACTTCAATAAATGTTCCGTTATCAGCATAAACAATAGCTGAATCATTTTTTTGCACGCCGTTAAAAATGTATATCGCTATTAGAACAAAAAGTATAACAATAGGTATAATAACCATTTTTCCTTTTCCTTTTATTATGTCTAAAACTTTTTTCATAAAATCCTCCATTTAGTATTGATAAAGCGTCACTAAAAAAATATAATATAAAATAATAATTAAAACAGTTACCATGGTAACTAATTTTAAAATAATATTTAAATATAATATAGAAGTTATATTAAGAAGAACGGGGAACCCTATAATGAAAAGCAAAGAAAACTTTATAATTTTACTAAAAAATATTGATATGTTTAAATGTTTTACTTCTTTGGAATTAGAAAATATTTTCAAAAGTAATTACAGTATAAAAGAATATTCAAAAAATTCCATATTATATATGCAAAATGAAAAGTGCAAGAGCTTAGACATAATTTTAGAAGGGACAATAACAATACAAAAAATAGATTCTGAAGGTAATGTATTGTCTATTAATGATTTCATTAATGGAGATGTTATTGGTGAAAACTTACTTTTTTCAATCGATAATAAATACCCAATGACTGTATTGGCAAAAAGTGATGTTAAAATACTTCATATTGATAAAATCCTAATATTGAAGCTATGTCAACTCAATGAATGTTTTTTAATCAATTTTTTACGGTCCTTGTCTGGCAAAGCACTATTATTGTCTAATAAAATAACATCATTAACAATGAAAACATTAAGGCAATGCATTATCGAATTTTTACTGTATGAGTACTATGCACAGGAATCAACTATAATAAAACTAAACATGACAAAGAAAGAATTAGCCGATAAAATTGGTGTTCAAAGAACATCTCTTTCCCGAGAATTAAATAAAATGCGAAAAGAAAACCTCATTGATTTTGATTCAAAACATATAATCATAAAGAATGTAGAGTTATTGAATGAATTACATGTGGAAAGTTAGTTGTTTTACAAATTGTCATGTTTGTAAGCTTTATTGTCAAATCCATCGTATTGTCTATTGTGCTAAATTATTATAAATATATAATGATACTATAAATACTTTTTAAGTATTTGAATTCTATATTCCCCCTAACTCCTATGAAATTGTTTAAGGGGACATAATAGCGATGCTATGTGAAAAGCTTAGCTTGTAACATATGCTCGCTATTGTAATTTTTAAGGACTTACATTCGATTGTGAGGAGATTTATGTGGAAAGTGCAATTTCTGAAAATGTACAGGTTTTAAATGAAAAACTTGATAATTATGTAATATTGGAAGTTAACAGTGATAACAATTCATATAAACAAATATCTGTTGAAGAATTTTTAGGAAAATTAAAGAATGTTGAATTAAAGTTACAAAAACAGAATAATATAATTAATTTTGCTTCTTTAACAATAAATACTGACAATTCCGATATATTTAAAGATGGAATAAAGATTGACTTGTCCCCAAGAGAATATAAAATGTTTCGACTTTTTATAGATAATAAAGGAAAGATTTTAACTAATGAACAGATTATTAACTGTGTATGGGGTATTGCATACGCTAATGCCGGAATGCTTAGAGTAGCTATTAAAAGGTTGCGCAACAAAGTTGATCCGGATAATAAATATCTTAAAACTATAAGAGGAAAAGGATATATGCTTTTGGATATTTGATAACCCAACAGTTATGAGGAGGATAACATGGCTCATTCTATTATGACAGAAATGACTAAAATACTACTTTCTAATTCTTTAAAAAAATTATTAAGCAAGAAACCATTAAATAAAATAACTGTAACGAATATTGTCAGTGACTGCAAATTAACAAGGCAAACATTTTACTATCACTTTCAAGATATATATGAATTGCTTGATTGGACCTATAAAAATGAAATAGGTCACATATTAGATGATTCACATAATAATACTTGGGAGAAAGTTATTAAGGGTATATTAAACTTTATTAAAGAGAATAAATCAATGTTTAATTATACTTTAAAATCTGTTGGACGTGAACATTTTGAACAAGCTTTATATCCTGATTTATACAAATTCAGCAATAACAAAATCAAAGAAGCATCATCTGAATTTGAAATTCCTACAGATAAAATTAACTTTTTAGCGAACTTACAAACCATAACATTACTATCAGTTATGATACAATGGGCAAATAACGGTATGAAAGAAAATCCTGACGAAATTGTCAAAATGTTGGACATGACTTTAAATTCAGCCATGTCGAATGTTCTTCAAGAATATGAATCCTCTAATTATTAAAACCCCTTAAGATTTATCTTAAAGGGGTTTAATTTTAATTTATTTCCGTTTGTAATGATTTACTACTAAGTTTTTGTTTTATACTTTCAAAAGAAGCATAAATTACCGGAATTATAACCATTGTTAAAAACGTTGCTGCTACCATACCTCCCGTTACTGCAATAGCTAACGGAGAAAATCTTTCTGAACCGAGAGCAAGCTGCATAGCCAAAGGAAGCATACCTGTTACGTCTGACAAAGCAGTCATCATAATAGGCCTGAATCTAAGCTTAACAGCCATCAAAATAGCTTCATTTAATTCAACATTTTCTATTTTCCTTTCATTAATAAATTCAACCAACAATATTGAATTGTTAACAACAGTTCCTACCAACAATATGAATCCTAAAAGTACAGGCATTGAAATATATTTTCCTGTAAGTCCAAGTGCCGGTGCTATTCCTATAACTATTAGCGGAATAGCCGCCATAACAGTTATAGGATGAAGAAATGATTTAAATTGAGGAACAAGTATTAAATAAACCAGTATAACCGACAATGATAAAAGAAACATCATATCCTTAGCTGAATCTGACATGCTTTTTTGTTCTCCGGTCAATTCTATGGAATATCCGCTTGGTAATGGGTAGTTATCAATTATTTTGTTGATATCCTTGGTAATATGACTGAAAGCCCTTGAATGCGTATATCCCAATATGTCAATTGTATATTCCAAGTCCTCCCGCGTGATTATATTAGATCTTTCGCCAATTTTTATATCAGCTATTTCTCTCAACGGAACCTTAACACCTAAAGGAGTGCTGATATATGTATCTAATAAACTGTCTGAGGAGTCTTTATATTCGTCCATATATTGAACTGATATACCAACATTATCCGTTTCATCAATGTCCAAATTGGTTACAACCATTCCTTCCATGGAATTATATATCTGATTTGCAACCATTGCATTAGTTAGTCCAAGCTCTTGCACACGTGAATCCTTCATTTTAAGGTTCATTTGAAGATTATCCATGTTAAAGCTTTTGTATAAATTTGTTGTACCTTTAACCTGTGCTATTTCATTTTGTAAGTTTTCAGCTATACTGTAAAGAATCTCTTGATCCGCGCCGCTTATTTTTATGTCTATAGGGGCCTTAGCGCTGGCAGTAGCGGTTCCGCCTTGCTCTTTTACAGAATATCTCTTGATCCCGGGTATTTTTTGTATTTCATCTCTAAGTCGTTGCTGGAATTCCCATATGGTTTCTTTTCTTTCAAGTCGAGTTTTTAAATTAAGTGTTAAAATCGCCTGATTTGTCCCCATTATACCAAAGTCACTCAATATATTGCTGTTTTTTTCATATCCAATTTGCGCATCGTAATTTATCACATTTTCCTCTTGAGCTAAAAAGTTTTCAATGTATTTAACTGCATTATTAGTTTTCTCTATGGTAGTTCCCGGTTCCATTTCAATAGATATATAGGTTTTTCCGCTATCAAATTGCGGAAGCATCTCCATACCGTTACTTATCAAAAACCTCCCGCTTAATGCAACTAAAATTAATGCTGCAGCTATAACCTTCTTTTTATGTTTTAAGGATATTTTTAAAATTTTTAAATAAAATTCACTTAATTTATCCATTAATACATTCCATGGTATTGATATTTTGCTTATTAACTTTTCTGCTTTATTAAATTTAAATCTACTTAACAAAACAGTGAATAAAGGTATAATCAATAAAGCTATTAAGATGGATGAGCCAATTGCATAAATAACTGTCATGGATAACGGTCTGAACATTTCACCCACAAAACCTTCCAAAAATAATAAAGGTACTAAAACAACCAATGTAGTGGTTGCTCCGGCAATATTAGCCATTGCTATTTCGTTAGTTCCGTCAATGGCGGCAGTTATTATGTCTTTACCTTTATCGCTTCTGTGAGTTACAATATTTTCTACAACAACTATGGAAGCATCGACTACAAATCCAATGCTTAATATTAAGGCAGATAATGTAACCATATCCAGCTTCATATTTGAAAATTTCATAAGTGATAAGGTTGTCAGAAATACTAATGGCATAGACATAGATACAACTAAGGATTGACTCACATTTGAAATAAAAAGCATAATCAATATTATTGTAAAAATCATTGAAGTCAAAACGCTTGATGACATATTGTCAACCATCTGCAAAGTAAAAATCGAATCGTCCTGCGCTATTTCAAATTGAATAAACGGATATTTTTCTTTTAAATTTTCTATTTCTTCTTTAACATTTGCAACTACTTCAACAGTATTGGCATCACTTCTTTTTAATACTGATAAAGCGATACCTTCATTTCCTATATATCTATAGCTACTCTCTAAATCTTCCGTAGAAAATTCAATATTGGCAATATCTTTTAAATAAATAAGATTACCATCTTTTAGTGGTATCCTTATATTTTCTATATCACCAACAGATCCAAGTTTTTCTTCAATTCTTATTAGGATTTCTTTGCTGGAATCAGTAAGTTTACCGCCGGGTGCCTTTATATTGTTCTGTGTTAGAATAGAGGAAATCTGTTCCAATGTAAGTCCATATGATGTTAATTTGTTTTTATCCACATTTACTTTGACTAATGAGTTGTGTCCTCCAAATATGTCTATGGCCGCGACCCCATCCAAAAGCTGCAAATTAAAACCTATTTCATCCTCGGCCATTTGTCTGACTGTTCTTAAATCAACATTGTCGCTTCTTAAACTAATAGTAAGAACCGGTTTATCGGAAGTGTTAAACTTTAAAATTTTCGGCTCCTTTATATTAGGAGGCAAATTATTTCTAATTCTGCTGATTGAATTTTGTACATCAATAGCTGCCTCATTTGTACTTGTTGAATAGCCAAATTCCAAAGTTATTATTGCTATATTATCCTGACTTGTGGATTTGACGCTGCTAATTCCTTCTAACTTACCAAATTCATCTTCCATGGGCTCAACAACATCTTTAACCACATCTTGAGAAGAAGCTCCCGGATATTGCGTTATAACCGTAACCATAGGAGCATTTGTATCGGGAGACAATTGTGTTTTTAGAGTTACCCTTGAATATATACCAAATATAACTATTGCAATTGCAACAGAAAGAATAAAATATTTGTTTTTAATTGAAAATCCGCCTATATTCATTATTCGTCTCCTTTAAAAACATATACTGTTGCATTGTCATACAATTTAGATAAATTTGTGGCTGCAATTCTGTCTCCTTCTTTTAAACCACTGATTATTTCTGTATTATCTCCTACAGTAGCGCCTGTATTTATTTCAACCTCTTTCACCACTCCATCATCATACAAATATACAACATTTTTCACATTTAAATTTTTAATGGAATTTTTAGGTACAATTATTCTGTCTTTTAATTCATTGACTATTATTTCTACCTCGGCGCTGTTGCCGGAAAATAATGTTGCACTTTGATTTTTTAGCGGCCCCAATTCTATTAGCCCAATTCTTGTATTTGGATTGAAATTTGGCACAATTTTATTCACCCTTGTTAAAATTTCATCATCCAAACCGGCTATTTTGATTATAGCATCACTGTTAGCTGAAATTTTTTTTAAATCACTTTCAGAAACATTTACTTTAACAATCAATTCTTCAATATCATCTATTGATATTACTGGTTTTCCTATAACCGCTAAGTCACCCACATCACCTTGAACCATTTTAACAATTCCGCTTATAGGTGCTTTAATTGTAGTATCCTCCACCTTAACTCTAAGTTCATTGATTGATGAGTTCAACTCTTCAATTTGTTTAGCCGAAATATTTTTTTCATGTACCAACTTATCATAAGATTTCTGTATATTGGCTTTTAATTCCTCCGTTTTTAAATATGCATTGTTCAGTTCCTGTTCAATTTTATCATAGGTTGTTTTTGGAATGGCTCCTTCATCATATAATCCTTTGTAATTTGGATATTCGCTATTCAAATAATCATAATTTGATTTAGCAGTTTCAAGTTGCTTTATAAGAGGATTTGTTTCATAAAACTCATTAACTTCATCTGTTAAATACTTGTAATTAGTTGATAATGTGTCAAGTTTACTCTGTGCCGTATCAATACTTGCCTTAAGCTGGCTATCATCAATTTTCATTAATGTATCTCCGTATTTTACCAAGCTGCCTTCTTCAACATAAACATGAACTATTTGACCTGCTATGGTTGGTGATAGGGTAGCAGTTTTCTTAGGTTCAATGGTACCTACATATTTTATTGTATCCATCATGTTACTCTTAGTAACTTGCTTAAGTTCTACCGGTATCCCAAGATTTGAACTGTTATCCTCTGTACTGGTCGCTTTACCGCCTGACGATTTTGCATTTTTTATGATCACTGCAAAAAGTATTAAGATAATTAAAAAAATTATAATATATGTTTTCTTTTTCATACAACTCTCCAATCTATTGCTGAGATAATATTTTAAGGGTTTCATTTAATTTGATTGTGTCTTTAAAAACATCGCTGCCAGTTAAATATTCAAAAATAATCAAACCAACGATAGTTGATAATATAATTTGCGCTCTATATTCTGAGGTTTCATCATCTTTTTTCTCTTCTTCTTTTTTAATATAATGAATTAATTCTTTGTGAACCTTTAAAAAAATACTTTTAACCATATCTTTTATATCATCGTTAAATTGGGCTTCATAAATTGTACAAATAAATAAATCTTTGTTTTTTCTTAATGTCTCTGTTCTCTCATCAATAATTTTCTGCACAACCTGTTCTGTAGCTTTATATCTTGATATATTTAACTTTAATATCGGATTAACAAGAAACTTTAAAATAACTTCGTTAAAAAGGTTATTCTTTGTTTCAAAGTGTCTGAATAAGGTTATTTCAGCAACATTAGCAACAAGAGATATTTCTTTTGTAGTTGAGCCGGAATATCCCTTTTTAGAAAACACTTCTCTTGCTGCGCTTAATATCCTTTCTCTGGTATCCTCTTCTTTCATAATAACCTCTAATATCCTATTTCATAGGAAGCTTCGAAAGCAGTTTTAGCAATATTAAAATTATGCACGGCTTGAATATATGCCAATTCGGCGTTATATAGCATATTTTGAGCATTTAATACTTCCATTTGAACACCAACACCGGCTTCATAAGATAATTTTGACAATCTGTACGCTTCATTTAAGCTTACTATATTTTTTTCATAAACTTTTACAGCTCTATTTGCCTTTTGCATTTTAAGAAAAGAATCCGTTACACTTAATTCTATAGCTTGCTTTGTGTCACTCAATTGATTTATAGCTTTTTCTTTTTCGAAATTTGCCTCTCTAAAATCATAAGTGTTTTGTGCACTGTATTTTGAAATAATGTCAAAATACAACTGTTTAACCTCATAGGTTTCTATTGCATTGATTATTTCAAATCTGTTTTTTTGAGCTAAATTAATTTTTTCGGCCAAATTAATTTCTTCTGTTTTTTGTATTGCCATATTGCTTATAACATCATCTTTTAATTTAACATTTGCATTAAAGGGTAGACCTATTAGTTTGTTAAATTCCATTTTTTTATATATTATGTCATCCTTTACATTTGTTAATGCTAATTCTGCCTCTTCAACTGCTGCCTGTGCAGTAAGAACTTCCTGCTTAATTCCTGTTCCTAATTTTAATTTTAATTCTGCTATTCTTAATTGTTCTATAACTCTGTCAACATTATTCTTCTTTATATCTGCATCCTTAATTGTTCGGCTTAAGTCATAGTAACTATTTTTAATTCCAAGCTCCACTTTTTTCTCAATAAGCTTTTTACTGTTCCTTGCTAAATTGACAGCCATTTCCGTCTGTCTTTTATAATAACCGTCAGATAACAATTTAGTTTCCACCATGGAGCTGTCAGGTGCATTGGACCATTGTGATGATGCTCTTTTGTTGATTACGCTGTTTTTCTCTATTTCTAATTGAGCTAATTTTATATTTTCATTATTTTTCAAACCTAATTGCACTGCTTCATTTATAGAAAGATTGTAATAATTTTGAGTTTCGCTTCCGTAAGCAATACCAAATGTCAAAACCATTATGGCAGCTAATATTAATATTAATTTTTTCATAATTTACCTCTTTGCTTGTAAGCGCTTACTTACATGTATTTTAAAAAAATCTGCCGATTTTTGATCGGCAGGTTTTTTTTAATTAATTTTATCTGTCGTATACTGAGATGTATTCAGCTACAGCACTATCAGTCACATCATAGATGTGGATCATATCTCCGTCAGCTAAATCTCCAAGAGAAAGAATCTTGTTTTCAAGATTTCTGTGTGAAATATCTACATCATAGAAGAATGAATCATTGCCATATTTGTCAACATGAACAAACCAAGTCATATCTTCATCTTCATCAGTTCCTGCTGCCATAACCTCAATAATACCGTTCTTAGTATCTATACCGCCGCTTACAATTTCAAACTTATCAAATGCAAAGTTAAAGTCTGAAGCTGAGTATCCGACTGCAAAACTATCAAGTTTTCCGTCAGTTGTATTCCATTTTGCAATTACAACATCATCTAACTTAATATCATTCTTAGAAACTGTTGCAACTTTAATGCTTGTGCCTGAGGTAACTTCAACTCCTGCAACAACCTTGAACATATTATTTGTCATTTCGCCAGCATCTGCATAGAACTTAGCTCTTTGTACTATTGTTGCAGTGTCAAGAGTTGTTCCTGATACTGTAAAATCAATCAAAACTTTTTCTTGTAATGTATTCTGAATATTTCTTGACAAATCTCCCGCATAGTATTCAACTATTTCATTTTCCACAGCCATAAATACCCACAATCCGTCTTTTCTGATTTCACGTTTTAATATATAACCGTAGTCATCTTCTCCAATTTGAACTGAACCGTCATGGTAGAATGCAATTACTTCTATTTCACTGTCATCTACTTTGGCAACTACTTTACTGAAATTATCGCCTGAATCAAGATCAGATACTGCACCCCAAGTATAAGCTTCTGCTTCACCTGTAACTGTGTTTACACCGAAGTAAACTGTTTCATCGCTCACATAGTATACTTTGTTATTAATTTTGATTCTGTCATAGTCATCATCAACAATGCCACCATTAGTATTGTTTTGAGATATAACATCTTTTTCACCCGGTCCAACAACATCAATTGATGATATTGTTCCGTCGCTGTTGAAATCAACTTCAACTAATGTTCCAACAGTCAATAAAGCTGTTACATCAACATTACTGCCGGTTTCAGGTTTTCCATTTACATTACCACCAGTTGATCTGCTTATAGATAAATCTAATAATTTGCCATTGAATTCTGTATCATCTTCTGTAAATTCATAAGTTACTTCATCATCAAACTGGTTTAATAATTCTACATAGTATTTGTAGCCGGCTGTCCTTGATGCCCATGGTTCTTCAGTTACTACAAAATAATCATCCTTACTTGTGTTTACATCAGTTGTAATATGGCGTCCATAGTTCCATCCTTCTGTTTCTTCAAAATATTTACCGATGTATACTACTACATGTTCTCCTACCATATCTTCTAAATCAGATAATCTGTCATCATCTGCATCCCATTCGTAAGCGTTGGGGTTAGTTGCCAATGAATTAATAGTATCATTTTCATCAGTACTTATTGTAAATGCAGGTCCTACCGGTATGCTCTTACCTTCGACTACAAGTGTGTAATCCCAGTACTTGTTATTGTCTGAGTCAACTGAATCCAATATACCTTCAATCTTATAGTTGTAAGCTTCAAGTACATATTCTCCGCTCGTTGCTTCCCAGAAGTAAAGAACATCATCTTTAGCTAAATCTTTAAGCTCTACGATTTCACCATTTTTCATTACAATGTAATCTTCGCCATCAAGCTTTAATGTGCTTTCACTGTCGCTGTATAAGAAGTATTTTACTTTCTCGTCTTTTAAGTTAACATCTGTAATAACTACCGGTCTATCGTAGTTAACCATGTCCATGAATATAATTTCATCGTCATCATTTAATATAACTTTACCTGCTACTTCACCTAATTCCACATAGCCCTCGCCTACTTTTGCTGAAGCCATTTTTGTAAGGTCTGTAACTCTTTGATAATTGTAGAATACTACTGCATCTTCAGCTACTTTAAATGTATCATCGGTTTCATCCAAGGATATTTTGACATTTTCTTCTCTTATATCATATCCTTTTTTACCTTCTTTAATATCAGTAATGTAATCATATGCTATAATATCTCTTGCATCAGTTGTATCTTGAATTGATATTACCAATTCATCATCTTCAACTTTTCCATCAGTATCTGTATCTCTAACAAATACAGTAACTTCATGTCCAAGAACTTTATCGGCATCAATTGATTCAATCATTTTGAATGAATATGTCTTGCCTGCTTCTGTTCTTATTTTAACTTCGTCAGCATCCAATTTAGTTAATGAATGTGATGCAGTTTCAACCACATATGCATCTTCTAATTCAAATACATTTAAGTATTTTGTCAGAAGTGTATCATCTGTGACTTTCCAAGTTTGATCGCCGGATGTTACTTCAGATAAATCCATTAAATCAATGTCTAAAGCTTTGTTAGCCAATGTTGATACAACACCTCTTTTAGCAGGATCGTTGTAGTTAAACTTAATGCCCAATGTTAAGCCGATTTCAGAAGCTTTTGTTAAATAATTTGAAGGCCATTCATTGCTTTTTATGGAAGGTTCATAACCAAGCAAACGTACTAACATTGCTACAGCTTCTGAATAAGTTACTTGTGCTTCAGGTTTAAA
This sequence comes from uncultured Clostridia bacterium, assembly GCA_964421845.1. GTDB lineage: Bacteria > Bacillota > Clostridia > Tissierellales > Sedimentibacteraceae > Sedimentibacter. Next base: position 140,520 of record CAYQYY010000002.1, on the reverse strand, counting down.
TGTTCCGTCAGGATATCCAACGATTATACCTTTTGCAGTTGCCAAGTTAACATATCCGCTTGCCCAGTGAGTTGCTCTTACGTCAGGGAATTTTGTGTTTGCAACAGAACCGTTAGCAATATCCTCCATACCTAACATACGTATTGCGATAGCTGCAAATTCAGCTCTTGTAATTGAATTGTCAGGTTTGAATGTTCCATCTTCATAACCTACAATTATGTCTAATGCTGCAAGTCGTGATACTGCATTTTCAAAATCAGTACCTTCTACATCAGACGGTAAAGCAAAAGCAAAACTAAAGCTTGAAAGTATCATTGCCATTGCTAAAATTAATGATAAAACTTTTTTCATCTTATCCTCCTATATAATTATTTAAGTTCAGTGATTGTAACCAAATGTCTTACCGTTCACCGTGTATTAAATTTAGCTTTTTTGCATAACCAATTCAATAGTCAATGAATAGGTGTTTGTAAGGTATCCTTACAAATCAATGTAAATGTAAAGTGGTTTTTCATTCGTTTTGTAATATAAATGTAATATTCAATAATTTCATATTATATTTATAAAACTATTATTCGCAATTTTTTCAAAACTTGATTTTAATCAAGGAATGAATAAAAAAAACAAATTATAATGAAAAAAAATCAGGAGGTAAAAAAATGAAATTGAAATCAAGAAATTCAATGATGATAAAAACAATAGGAACATTAACTTTGGCAGCGACAATTATAATTATGATGCCGTTAACCGCAAGTGCGCATTGTGACACTATGGATGGTCCCACAGTGATTGATGGTGTAAGCGCAATGGAAAATAACAATATTAATTATGTTTTAAAATGGGTTCAACCGGAATATGAAGATGAATTAACCAATGCGTTTAACCTTAGTATGAAGGTTAAAGATTTAAGCCCTGAGGCAAGAGAAATTGCAGAAAGATATTTCTTTGAAAATTTGGTGAGAATTCATAGGGTCGGAGAAGGTGCCCCTTACGATGGCGTAAAACCTTCAGGTACACCTATTGATGAAAAGGTGGCTGCTGCAGATAAAAGTATAGAAATCGGAAATTTATCACCGTTAGATGGTATGATTGATGAAGAGAAAATACCTGAACTTACAGAAAGATTTGAAAAGGTTATGTCCTTAAAGGATTATGATGTAAATGATGTGGAAGCAGGAAGAGAATATATTGAAGCTTATGTCAAATTCTTTAAATTTGCCGAAGGTGAAGAGGAACATGGTGAACACGGAACAATAGATGCTCATGCAGAAAAAGATGCACATATTGAAGAGACACATGAAGAATCTATAAGTGTTGCAACGTCAGAGACAGAGCAAAAAACATCTTCAACAACGTTGCCGTGGGTATTGGCAGGAATATTCTTTACAACAAACATAATAGCACATGTAAAACTATTTAAATTGAAAAAAGAAGCAAAATAACTAAATTAAATGGTCTTCGCCTCAGGGTGACATAAGGGTATGAAATTTTGAATTTCATGCCTTTTTTATTAAATTTGATTTGAATCATAGAAAATTATTTTTGGTTAAATTATAATTACAGCATAAAAACTAAAATGAGGTGTAATTATGGATATAAAAAAACATTTTCTAAAACACATTCATAATCATGATCATAAATCAACAAATGATATATGTGTTTCTCTGGTTCCGATTTTCAACCATTTAGAGAAAGAGCAACTTGATGAAGTAATGAATTTAACCAAATCTATTAAATACAGAAAGGGAGAGATTATTTACCGTGCAGGTTATAAATCAGATTCTTTATATATTGTCAGCAAAGGTAAAATAAAAATCTATCGACTGTCAGAATCAGGTAAAGAGCGGCTTCTTCATATATTATTTCCGGGAGATTTTACGGGGGAACTTGCATTATTTAGTGAATCAATTCATGAATCATATGCTGAAGCAATGGAGGATACTGTTGTTTGTACAGTAAATCGAGCAGATTTGCAGGAGCTTCTTAAAAAATATCCTGCAATTTCATTAAAAATATTATCTGAATTTTCAAAACGACTTGAACAGTCAGAAAAACAAACCACTCGGTTTACAACTGAAAAAGTGGAAACAAGAATAGCTCTATATTTGGCTGAGTTAGCTAATGGAGACAATGAAGTAAAAGAAATAGAACTCCCTATGTCAAAAAAGGATTTAGCTTCATATTTAGGCACCACACCTGAAACTATCAGCCGTAAATTATATGAGTTAGAAGATGCCGGTTTAATTAAACAAAAACAACACAAAAAAATAGAAATCATTAATATAGATGGACTATTATTAGTTTAAGCTTTATTTATAAACTTTTTAAAAAAATCTTGACAATAAATATTTAATATATTATAATGAACATTGTTCAGTATGGGAGGTGGAAATAATAAATACAATTATTACATCAAAAGAAGCAATTCTTGAAGCGTGCAAAAAATTAGTGTCAGAAAACGGTTTGCAATCCTTAAATATGCGAACTGTAGCGAATGAATGTAATGTTTCGGTTGGTTCGGTCTATAATTACTTTCCATCCAAAACGGATTTAATTTCTGCTACAATAAAAGAAGTGTGGAAAAGCATTTTTAAAGCGGAGCAAATAGGCAAGCAGACTGAAGCTTTTCCTGTTTATGTAGCATTAATCTTTGAAAATTTTCAAGCAGGTGTTGCGGAATACCCGCATTTTTTCACTACACATTCAATGAGCTTTGCAACTTTGGATAGAGATAATGCTCGTAAAGAGATGGGGCAATACTTTGGACATATAAAGACTAAAATTCTTGATGTCTTAGATAAAGATAGTAATGTTGCAAGTTCGGCTTTTTCAAATGAATTTTCGAAATCATGTTTTGTTGATTTTGTTTTTTCAAATTTGCTGATGCTTCTAATAAATCATGAAAACTCATGCTCACAGCTGATTGAAATTATTAAGAGAACAATTTATTAGTAAATTTATTGCCCACTTAAATGTGGGTTTTTATGAATTCCAAACTGAACAAAGTTCAATTACAAAAAGGAGATACTATGCAAGCAATAATGGAAACTTTATTCGATGTAATCTATTTAACTACTGTTATAACTATTGGAATACTTATGATAATAAAAAGCAAAGGGAACAAACAGTTTTTCTTGTTCGGCATTATGGCTGTTGTACTTGGATTTGGTGATTCCTTCCATCTTGTGCCCAGGGCATTGGCACTAAACACCACCGGGCTCGAAAGTTATACAGTTGCACTTGGAATTGGAAAATTCATAACATCAATTACCATGACCGGCTTTTATATACTGCTGTATTATGTATGGCGCCTGCGTTATAAAGTAGAAGGTAAACATCATGTTACTTTCGCAGTTTATGCACTTTCAATTCTAAGAATCATACTATGTTTGATGCCGCAAAACGCATGGACCAGTGCTGAAGCACCGCTGTCATGGGGAATTTACCGTAATCTTCCCTTCGCTTCCTTAGGAATACTTGTGATTATTCTATTTTATCAAAGCGCTAAAAAATCACATGATAATGCATTCCGCTTCATGTGGTTGACTATTGTCCTAAGTTTTGCGTTCTATATTCCGGTTGTGCTATATGCTGATACAATTCCCATTGTTGGGATACTGATGATTCCCAAAACATGCGCTTATGTCTGGACAGTTCTTATTGGCTACAATGAAATGAAAAAAAAGATTTAATAGGGGTATTCTTCCCCTATTAATTTTTTGGTGTAGGTGCTTTTACTATAATTAATTCTAATGTTTCATCATGTAAATTTCTTACGTTCATCTTTGTATTAAACGGTATTTTTAAAATAGTGCCATTGTTATATTCATGATTTTCCTGTTCATTTAGTTGTAATGATAACATTCCTCTCACAACTGTCATATACACTGTAGAATTAGAAAAGTGTTCAGGCATTCCTTCGTTTTTATTAAATACCATGTGAATATAATGGATATTTTCATCTTGAATTACTCTTTCAACTGCTTTTTCGTTTCCCGTTGACATCTTAAAAATTTGCTCTAACATAGTTAGTCTCCTTAATTATATCTTATTATTTTTATAATGTGCAAGCTCTTTGCATCATAAAGGGAATCAATCCCTTTATATTAATGAAGATGACCGTTTTCATGTTCTTCGCCTTCGGCAAATTTAAAGAAGCTTACGTATGCTTCAATATATTCTCTTCCGGCTTCCACATCATTAACATCAAAATTTTTCAATGAAATTGCTTTCTCGAATCTTTCTTCAAGTCCATGCATTTCTTCATGGGTTACTAATCCTTCCAAAGGTGACAGATTACCGATTTCAATGCTTTTATCAGCTGCTGCTACCTTTTCGTCTATTGGCACTCCATGTGGTTTTAATCCTTCGAAGCCTGCCCCTTCTCCAGCCCTGTGTATGCGCACTAAATTTTCGAGAAAATATCTGTCAGCTAATTGCTCAGCTTCAGAGCTAAGCTTTCTGACCTTCATACACAGTCCAAATATTTTCTTCAGTTCTTCTTCATGCTCAGCCATAATCCATTTTAGCGCATAGTTGATATTATTTGTTTCCAGGGCTTTCATACCGTCCTTAGCAGTTGGTCCATCCATGGTGTCGCAATGTGCATAAGCTTTTCTCTGTGTAAGTAACACAAATACAAATGTTGCAACCATTAATATTGATAATTTTACCATAATAACAACTCCTTTTTTTATTTTTTCATACCCTTATTATATATAAATAAACCGATCTTTTCTTTGATATAAATCAATTTATTTTAAATATTTTCCTTTTTATAAATTTTTAAAATTTTGATTTCAATCAATGATTTAGTATATTTTTTATAATATAATCATGGCATAATATTATAAAGGAGAAATTGATATGATAAAAAGAATTAACAGTCATAAGAATCACATTACCGCTGTTTCAGGTATATTAATCATATTAGGATATATTCTGAAATTATCAGGTATGGATAGCGTAAGGGATATATTACTAATAATTGCTTCAATATCAGCAGGCATACCCATAGCCATAAAAGCATGGCAAGCGCTACGTATGAGAGCTTTCAGCATTGAACTGTTAGTAACAATAGCTGTAATAGGCGCATTGTATCTCAGAGAATACACTGAATCATCGGTTGTAACATTTTTATTCCTTTTTGGGGCTTACTTAGAAGCACGCACCTTAGAAAAAACCCGTTCTTCATTAAAAAGCTTAATTGAAATGGCTCCACAAGAAGCAACAGTTATAAGAAATGATATGGAAATTAATGTACCTGTAGATGATGTAGCGGTTGGCGATAGAATTATAGTTCGTTCAGGTGGTAAAATAGCAGTTGACGGGACCATAGTTTCAGGCAAAGCTACAATTAATGAAGCGGCAATAACAGGAGAATCTGTACCTGCTTCTAAAAAAGAAAACGACAAGGTTTTCAGCGGAACAATAGTTGATAGCGGTTATATAGAAATGATAGCTGAAAAAGTCGGCGATGACACTACTTTTGCTAAGATTATTGAATTAGTTGAAGAAGCCCAAGAATCAAAATCAAAGGCACAAAGGTTTTTAGACAGGTTTGCAAATATTTATACTCCCGCTATAGTTATTATGTCTATTGCAGTTTATTTAATTACAAGAGATCTTCATTTGGCGATTACATTCCTTGTAATAGCATGCCCTGGTGCATTAGTTATCGGTGCTCCTGTTTCTAATGTTGCAGGTATAGGGAACGGTGCAAAGAACGGTGTCTTGATTAAAGGTGGCGATGTAATGGACAGATTTTCTAAGGTTGATACCTTGGTATTTGATAAGACGGGCACTTTAACAAAGGGGAAACCGGAAGTAACAGACATAAAAGTTTTTAATAATCTTAATGAAAATGAATTACTTAAGTTGGTTGCTGAAGCTGAAACAATTTCAGAACATCACTTAGGTCAAACAATAGTTAAAGAAGCAAATTTAAGAAAAATTGATTTAAGTAACGAACCTGAAAACAGCCAGGTTATTAAAGGTAACGGAATAATTGCTACTGTTGAAGGCAAAACAATGGTTGTAGGTAACAGAAAATTAATAGAATCAGAAAATATAACTATATCAGATGAAATATCTGAATATGCAATAGGACGCGAAAAAAAAGGCAACACTGCAATATTTGCAGCTGTTAATGGTCAAATAGCAGGTATATTCTCCGTAGCTGATCAAATACGAGATGATGCTAAAACAGCTCTTGCTCAAATGAGAAGAAACGGAATCAAAAAAATAATAATGCTTACAGGCGACAATAAACATACGGCTGAACTTGTAGCTAATGAATTAGAGCTTGATGAATTTTATGCAGAACTTCTTCCTCAAAACAAGGTTGAATACGTTAAAAAATTAAAGGAAGAGGGCAAAATGGTGGCAATGGCAGGAGACGGAATAAACGATGCGCCTGCGATAGCAACAGCTGATATAGGTCTTGCAATGGGTGAAGGCGGAACAGATATATCAATGGAAACAGCAGATGTGGTTTTAATGGCAGATAAGCTTCTACAATTTTCACATGCTTATTCACTTTCAAAAGCAACTATTACAAACATGAAACAAAATATTTTTATAGCAGTTGCAGTTGTGTTTGTACTTTTAGCAGGAGTATTAAACGGCAATGTTCATCTTGCATCCGGAATGTTCATCCATGAAGCTAGTATACTTGTAGTTATACTAAATGCTATGAGGTTAATTAAATTTAAAGGATAAAAAATGAGATCCCTAAGCTGCGCTTGGGATGACATCTACCAAGTCATCCCGAGCGACAGTGAAAGATCTTTTTTTAAATTCTCATCAATAGCTATTCTACCGCTTATCAATCGCAAATCTATGATTAGTACGCTCTTGCTGCGTAAATCATATGCTTTGCCAGTTTGCCGCAAATATGGCATTTATCCCCTAAATTTTCTTGTTCAAAAGGAATGCATCTGATTGTGGCGCCTGTTTCGTCTTTTAATTTATCTTCGCATTCTCTTTCTCCGCACCACATCATCTTTGCAAAACCGGGACGATTAGGAAGATCTTTTTTATATTGTTCATAATTTTCAACAACATACGTATGTGCTTCCCTGTGAGCTTTTGCTTTCTCAAACATGTCATTTTGCATTGTATCAAGCATTTGTGCAATTGTATTTTCAATATTATCAAGTGATACAGTTTCTTTTTCTAATTTATCTCTTCTTACAGCCACTGCTTGATTATTTTCTATATCTCTTGGTCCAATTTCAATACGTATCGGATAGCCCTTCATTTCATACTGGTTAAATTTCCACCCGGGTGAATTTTCTGTGGTGTCATCAAGTTCAACCCTAATGCCCTTAGCTTTTAATGTATTGAACAATTCATTTGCTTTTTCTAAAACTCCTGCTTTGTTTTGGGCAATAGGAATAATTACAACCTGTGTTGGTGCCATTTTTGGCGGAAGAACCAGCCCTCTGTTATCAGAATGAACCATAATCAGCCCACCTATTAATCTTGTAGAAATTCCCCAAGATGTGTGGAATGGATGTTGTTCCTGTCCGTTTCTGCCTTGGAATTTAATTTCAAACGCCTTAGTAAAATGTTGACCTAAATTATGGGAAGTACCTGCCTGCAACGCTTGACCATCATGCATCAATGCTTCCATTGTATAAGTTGCATGGGCCCCTGCAAATTTTTCCTTTTCACTTTTTTGTCCTATGACAACCGGCATAGCCATTAAATCTTCTGCTACCTGTCTATAAATATCAAGCATTTGAAGTGTTTCTGCCTGAGCTTCTTCTTCTGTTTCATGGAGTGTATGTCCCTCCTGCCATAAGAATTCGGACGTTCTTAAGAAAGGTCTTGTTGCTTTTTCCCATCTTACTACGCTGCACCATTGATTATAAAGGTATGGCAAATCTCTGTATGAGTTTAACCATTTTGCGTACATATGACAAATAATCGTTTCTGAAGTAGGTCTTACTACCAATCTTTCTCCTAATTCCTGATTACCGCCGTGAGTAACCCATGCAACCTCAGGAGCAAATCCCTCAACGTGTTCCTTTTCTTTAGTTAATAAGCTTTCAGGAATCAGTAATGGGAAATACATGTTTTTATGTCCTGTTGCTTTGAATTTTTCATCAGCAAATTCCTGAATTTTCTCCCACAATGCGTATCCATAAGGTCTTATTACCATAAATCCTTTAACAGGAGAATAATCCACCAATTCATTTTTCAATATTACATCTGTATACCATCTGCTGAAGTCCTCTTCCATAGGCGTAATTTCTTTTACAAAATCTTTTTCTTTTTTAGCCATAGCTTCTCTCCTCTCTTTCATATACATAAATAAAACCGCCCCTATACATTAGAGGCGGATTTCCGCGGTACCACTCTATTTACTGCAATGCAGCATCTCATTTACATAATAACTCAAAGACGGGTTCTTTATGCAGAGGGACAAAAATCTCACACCAATGATTTTCTCTCTTTAGACCATGCACAAATAATATTTCTTATCACAGTTTATATTAATTTACTTTATATTAATTTACTTTATATTATATTATTATTTATATTTTTGTCAACTTTCAATTTTAAAAAATAATCCATATGTAATATATGTTAATTTATCTTGAATTTTACATAAAAAGTGCTATCATATAATTATATAAAAGGAGAAGCCATATGTTCATAGATAAAAATCATCTTAAACCAGGCATGATATTAGCATCAGATTTAATTGTAAATGATGGTGAAAATAATGATGTTCTTCTTGTAAAGGGACAAGTGTTAAATCAATTTTATTTAAATAAAATTTTATTTTATAACTTTGAAGGGGCTTTTATTGAAGGTAAAGCCTTCGATAACTTGCACTTTGAACCGGAATTAGATAAAAAATTGGAATCTAAGGCACTAACGGAAATTAAAGATTTTTATCTAAAGTTAGGTAACAATAACGGGAAAGTTACAAGTGAATCCATTTATAAATTTTCAGAAGTCGTAGATGAATTAGTAAGCGAATTATTGATTAAAAAAGAACTTACAAACAATATTATGATTTTTAGAAATCATGATGAATATACTTACCAGCATTGTTTAAGTGTAGCTAATTTAAGTATTTCTACAGGCATTGCCTTGGGACTTAAAAACAAAATGCTTCACGACTTAGGTATGGCCGGCTTCTTGCATGATATAGGGAAAACAATCATACCCACAGAAATTATTAACAAAACAAGTAAACTTACAAATGAGGAATTTACTATCATTAAAACTCATCCACAGGCAGCAGCTGAAATGATAAAAGGTCTTGTATCAAATGAAATACTTGAGGGAATTGCATACCATCATGAAAAGTTTGACGGTACCGGATATCCTCAAGGTAGAAAGAATTACAGTATTCCGTTGTATGGAAGGATATTATCCGTATGTGATGTATATCATGCACTTACATCAAATCGTTCCTACAGAAAATCCTGCTTCCCTCCGGAAGTTATGGAATATTTGATGGGTAATGCTGATACACATTTCGATTACGATATTTTGACAGTATTCTTAAAAAATATAGTTGCTTTTCCGGTTGGAACTTTCGTAAAATTGAGCAACAATAAATCGGGAGTCGTTATACAAAATCACAAAGAAAACAACTTAAGACCGGTAGTAAGGTTGTTAAACCCTAATAACACCCCGGGAGAAGAGATAGATTTATTCAATGACTATAAATATATGAATGTAACGATTGTTGCCGGTTAATAATATTTAATAATTTTTGTATGTTAAAAAGCTTAGGACAGGGGTATATAGTAAAATGTGCTTCATATAAAATTATATAAAGGCAATGTGTTTTTCAAAAAAATTAGGAGGAAAAAGGTATGAAGAAAAGAGTTTTAAGTTTAGTATTAGTAACATTATTAATTCTAAGCAGTTTCAGCTTCGCATCAGCAACTGACAACATAGAAACTACAAGAATTACAATTATCCACACTAATGACACCCATGCAAGATTGTTGGGCACAGATAAGGAATTAGGGTTTGCAAAAATTGCAACGATCATCAAGGATACTAAGGAGTTAAATCCTAACACATTAGTACTTGATGCCGGTGATACCCTCCATGGTATGCCTATTGTTAACATCAGTAAAGGCGAAAATGCATTAAAGGTATTAGAAGCTGCCGGATATGATTACATGACATTGGGAAATCATGACTTTAACTACGGACAAGAAAGATTATTGGAATTAAAAGACTTATCCAAGGTTGGAATGCTAAGCGCCAACATTTTAAATGAAAAAGGAGAAAATTTATTTACTCCTTATGTAATTAAAGAAATATGCGGATTAAAGATAGGAATATTTGGACTTACCACTCCCGAAACTGCATATAAAACCAGCCCAAGTAACGTAATCGGCTTAACATTTGCAGACCCAATAGAAATATCTAAAAAAATGGTTGAAAAGTTAAAAGACCAAACCGATATAATTATTGCACTTGCACATATCGGATTAGATGAAAGTTCAGTTGTAACATCAAAACAGATTGCTGAAAGTGTTGGTGGAATTGATTTAATCATTGACGGACACAGCCATAATACTTTAGAAAACGGCTTAGTGGTAAATAATACACTTATTGCTCAAACAGGAAATTATGATCAAAATTTAGGTTTTGTAAATATTGATTTACAAAATGGTCAAATAGTAAATAAAACAGCTGAGTTAGTGACAGCAGAAGCAGTTAAAGAAACTCAGGCAGATCCGGACTTAGCTAAAATAATAGAAGATATCAATGAAGCAAATAAAGAAACCTTCAGTAAAGTTGTAGCTGCAACCGATATATTCTTAGACGGAGCAAGAGAAAATGTAAGAACCAAGGAAACAAATCTTGGAAACCTTTCCGCAGATGCAGTAAGAGCTGCTGCGGGCTCGGACATAGGTTTTGTAAACGGTGGAAATATAAGAGTTTCTCTTGAAGTTGGAAATATAACGTTTGGTAGATTAGCTGAACTGTTCCCATTCGGAAATACTGTTCAGGTTAAGAAAATTACCGGTGAAGATTTAATAAAAGTTTTAGAACAGTCAGTTAGCGGATATCCTGCTGCTCAAGGAGGATTCTTGCATGTAAGCGGTATGACATTTGTATTTGACCCTGCACAACCGGTTGGATCAAGAGTTGTTGAAGTTACTGTTGGTGATAAACCGTTAGATAAAGAAGCAGAGTATACTGTTGCTATTAATGATTTCTTAGGTATTGGCGGTGACGGTTATGCAGTATTTAAAGATTATCCGATATATGGCGAAGTTGGTACATATGAAGAAGTATTTGCAGAATATTTAAATACTAACGGAACAAAGGGAAGTGAAGTTTCAGGAAGAATTACTGTAAAAGAATCAATTGTTGAAGAACCGACTCCTATTGAACCTGTTCCTGTTGAACCTGCTCCTATTGAACCGACTCCAGAAATGAAAGAAACAATTTACATAGTTGTTCCGGGAGATGTTTTGTGGAAAATAGCTGCAAAATACAATACTACATGGGAAGAATTAGCGAAGTACAACAATTTAACCAATCCGCATTTAATATTCCCAAGTCAAGCTATAAAAGTTCCAAATAAATAAGAGAAAATAAGAGAAAAGGATTTGTGCAAGCACAAATCCTTTCTTAACTGTTCATTGTTCATTTTTCACCGTTCATTATGAATACGGATATCTCCGGTGGTGCCATAAATCTCATGGGTATTTGGGATGTTCCAAGACCTATATTCACATAAAGTATAGTTTGCCTATAATTATCAAAACTATAAATACCTCTTGTATATTTCTTAGCCAGCAAAGGCAACGAATCTACAAACGGTAAGTTTATCTGTCCCCCATGGCTGTGTCCGGATAAGAATAAATCTATGTTATATTCTAACAAAAAATTTATTACATCCGGCTCATGGCTTAAAACTATATTGTAGCTATCTTCCTCTATCATATTAATTATAGCATCCCTGTCATAGTCACCAAATATAGAATCGTCCATACCGATTATATTGATATTATAATCTTTCAAATATATATTTTCATTTTTAAGCAATATAAAGTCACTGTTTTTCATTATTTGCTCATAAACTCTTTCTGCCCCTCCTCCATAATCATGATTGCCGTAAATTGCATACTTACCGTAGGTTGCCTTTATTTCATCTAATATCTCCCATATTTTGTATACATTTTCTTTGTTCTTGTAATTGTTGTATTCGTCTATTAAATCTCCCGTAAAAACAACAATGTCCGGCCTTTCTTCATTTATTTTTTCAACTGTTTTTAATAAGTCGTTTTCATTAAAATGATTTGAAATATGTGTATCCGAAAATTGGAGTATTTTTAACTTGTTTACATTTTCATTCAACAAATTGCTGTTTATATTCTCATATCTAATTGATAATAAATTTGGCTCCACGAACCGTGCATATATTATCAGGAAAAATATTATTATAAAAATTATGGATAAAAAGCTTACTATTTTTTTCACTTATACTGCTCCCTAACAAGATTCATCTTGAGTATAACAAAATAAGAAAAAAAAATAAAGCTAAAATTGTAACAGTTAACTTTATTTTTCAGTTCAATTATTACACTATTTGTCTTTCTTCATCTTCACATATGTAAAGTTCAACATAATTGGTCAAAATGTCAATATAATTAAATGAAACTACTCTCCTTGAACCATTATTATTAACGTGAACAGTAAAAATTGATGGATAGGTATCAGCTATAACACCTTCTTTAATTTGAGATCTGCTTTTCCCTTTTCTTACCTTAAATTTAACCTTTTGTCCGACACAGCTTTCGACTAATCCCTTGACTCTTGTAACTGAACTAATTGTCAAAAAATCACCTTCTAATATATATTAAATGAAAAAGTGAGGAAATATTATTCATTTGATAATATGTTTGCCAAAATCATAAAAAATATGTGTTTTTTCTTTAATTTACAGTTTTTTTATCTTGCAAATAGTAAATAAATAGAATATTATAAATAAGTCGATGAAAAAAAAGGAGTGAAAGTAATGGACGAGGTCCCTACGGTCAAACAGAAATACTTAACAAAACTGAATACTTCTCTGTTACTACTGTCTTCAATTTAGTAATGGAGAAAATCTATTATTAAATTGAGGTGAAAAATGCTTGATATATTCAAAACAATTGATGATACTCTTTTTACACTGGAAGAAATAGAAGATGGCGCTTGGATTAATTTAGTTGATCCTACCCCCGATGAATTAGAATTTATCGAAGATGAACTTTCAGTTGACAGAGATTTTTTAAGAGCAGCTCTTGATGAAGAGGAATCTGCTCGTTTAGACACAGAAAATGACCAGGTATTAATATTGGTTGATACTCCTTATGTTGAGAAAACCGATAATCACATTATTTATGAAACATTGCCTTTAGGAATTATTATAACAGATAAAAACATAATAACTGTATGCTTGAAAAATTCAATAGTATTAGACCAATTTGAAAAAAACAGCATCAGAACTTTTTACACTTTTAAAAAATACAGATTTTTATATCAAATACTTTACAAAAACGCACAAAGATATCTTTTATACCTTAGACAAATAGACAGAATGAGCAATTATGTTGAAAAACAGCTTCACGAATCTATGAAAAACAAAGAACTTATACAGCTTATGGATTTAGAAAAATCGTTGGTTTATATTACAACTGCATTAAAAGCTAATCAAGTTGTTTTAGAAAAAATACTTCGAATTAATATTATCAAGAAATATTCTGAAGACGAGGATTTATTGGAAGATGTAATAATTGAAAACAAGCAAGCCATGGAGATGGCTAATATTTACAGCGGAATTCTTAGTGGAACAATGGATGCATTTGCTTCTATAATCTCCAATAACTTAAATATAGTTATGAAGCTTTTGACTTCTATTACTATTTTAATGGCTATCCCAACGATGTTTTCAAGTTTTTTTGGTATGAATGTAGCAAATCTTCCGTTTTCAGGATCACCATTTGGTTTCTGGATAATATTGGGGATATCTGTATGTACTTCCGCCATTGTTGGATTCATTTTAGCTAAAAAGAGTTTATTTTAATAAAGTGATAGGATAATCAAAAAATAATAGCACCCGGTTTTCATCAAATACACACCTGAAAACCGGGTGCTATTCATTCTGTATTTCACATTCTGCTTTTGGGGGAATCACCTCTTCCATATATTCAAAACACTCATTTTACTAAATTTAGTTAACCTCCTGTTATAATAAAATTTTATATCTTTATTTCATCGGATCAATTTAGTAAAACTTATGTTGTATTAATTATATACCCAATAAAAAATATTCTAATCATTATATTATAAAATATTTTATTTTGTTGTTAATAATTGCTTATTATTATATAATTAAATTGCTTCCAAGATTTAATACAAAGAGGTCAATTATGCTTAAATTATATTCTTACGGGAAAATAAATTTGTTTTTAGATGTTAAAGAAAAACTTTTAAACGGTTATCACTCAATAAATACTGTTATGCAATCTATTGATTTGCATGATGAGATTCATCTTGAAGCAATTGAAGAAAATAAAATAATCATTAAATGCAATTATCCATCCATACCTTTAAACGAAAAAAACACATGTTATAAAGCTGCTTTTTTTATTAAAGAAAAATATCATATAAAAACCGGTGTTATCATAAAAATATATAAGACAATACCACCCGAAGCAGGTCTTGCAGGAGGGAGCAGCAATTCCGCAGCAGTAATTAAGGGTTTAAACGAACTTTGGCAATTAAAACTGCCAGAAGAAGAACTTTTTATCATAGGTGCTAATATAGGAGCGGATGTTCCTTTTTGCATAAAAGGAGGAACACATTTAGCAGAAGGCATAGGTGAAAAGCTTACAAAATTAAATGATTTTAAGTGGGAACACATACTGTTAGTTAAACCCGAATTTTCAATGTCTACCGCATTTGTATATAATAATTTGACTAAAGATAAATATGATTCTTATAAAAAAAATAATATTTTATATTACATATCAAATAATGATTTTTTTAATACTGCTATGTCAACGGCTAATACCTTAGAAAAAGTTGTTGAAAAATTTCATCCTGAGATAAATGATATTAAAAAACTTATGCTTCATGAGGGTGCCGTAAGCTCCTTAATGACAGGAAGCGGCTCGGCTGTTTATGGGTTATTTCCTGATATGAAAAGCTTGAATTTTACATATCATACTTTTAAAGAAATTTATCATCAAGTATACAAAACAAAGGCAAATAGTTTTGGTGTTGAAATAGTTGATTAAAATTAAAAATAATTGGGTATCAACTAATTTATAAAAAAGAAGAGGGACTTTATGAAAAAATTCATATTATTATTAATATTAAGTTTAGTGTTAACCGGCTGTTCTAATACAATTGTAATTCCCGGCAATGAAAATGATAACGAAAATGATAATGTTGCAGATGAATCTAAACAGACAGAAAAAGAGGCAATAATAGCTCCTGATTTTGAGCTTATATCACTTGATGGAAGCATGATTAAATTAAGTGATTTAAGAAATAAAAATGTTATTTTGAATTTCTGGGCGACATGGTGCAGTTTTTGTGTAGTTGAAATGCCGGACCTTCAAAAATTACAAGAAGCCCACGCGGATGATTTGCTGATTTTAACTATAAATGTAGGCGAAACTCAGGAAAAAGTACAGAAATTTGTTGAAGAAAACAATTTAAACCTTACCGTAGCTCTTGATGAAGAAATGAAGGTAGCTAACAATTACGGGGTCCGTTCCTTTCCTACTTCCATTGCAATAAATAAAAAAGGTGAAGCAATCGGGGGGTATGTAGGAATGTTAACATATGAACAAATGGAGCAATTGTACGAATATTTTGAATAAGACAGTGGAGTATCATCCCCACTGTCTCATTTTTATTATATCAACGATTTCATTGTATCGATCACATAGTCAATATCTTCTTTTGTAACGCCTATATGGCATACAAATCTGTATTCACCCGCTTCTACACCGTTTATTTTAATATTCTTTTCATATAATTTTTCAATCAGTGTTTTTTCAGATATAATTTCTTCGCCCATTTTAAAGAATACCATATCTATGTCTAATCTGTCTTTTATAACTTCAACTCCATGTATCTCTGAAAGTTTTTGCGCCATATATTTAGCATTTTCATGGTCTTCATGTAACCTATCATCCATTTTTTCTAATGCAATAATTCCTGCTGCAGCAAGTATTCCAACCTGTCTCATACCGCCACCCATAAGTTTTCTGTTTTTTCTTGCTCTGTCAATGAAGCTTTTACTTCCCGCAACCATTGAACCAGCAGGTGCAGCAAGTCCTTTAGATAAGCAAAACATAACCGTATCACAGCACTCCGCGATCTTCGTGGGCTCAACACCTAAGGATGCAGCTGCATTAAACAATCTTGCACCGTCCATGTGCACAGGAATGGAATGTTTTTCTGCTATGTCTTTTATTTCTTTCAATATATCAAGAGGCACTACCGCTCCGCAACCATGAGCTTCCTCAACACAGATAAGACCCGTTTCAGGTTCATGTATATCATCCACACGAATTGCATTTTCAACATCATTTGGATTCATTACACCGTTTACGGTTTCTAATGTCCTAAGTTGAACTCCAGCTATTACTGCAGAAGCTCCAACTTCATGAACTACTATGTGATTGTTTTTTCCTATAATTACTTCTTGTCCTCTTCTTGTATGCGTCAAGAGAGCCAATTGATTGCCAAATGTGCCGCTTGGAACAAATATTGCCGCTTCCTTGCCTACCTTTTTTGCAGCCAATTCTTCAAGTTTATTAATAGTTGGGTCGTCTCCGTAAACATCATCACCAACCTCTGCATTTGCAATTGCCTGTCTCATTTCATCTGTAGGCATTGTAACAGTATCACTTCTTAAATCAATAAATTTCATAATACACCTTCCTTATTATTTAATAGTTTACAAGCTTTTATAACATGCTTAGCCAATATAGCAGTGGTAACAGAGCCGACGCCTCCGGGAACAGGTGTAATTAAACTTGCTTTTTCTATGCATTCATCGGTTTTAACATCACCTGTCATATTTCCTTCTTCATCCACATTTATGCCTACATCTATTACGACTGCCCCATCCTTTACAAAATCAGCAGTTACCATTTGTGATTTTCCTGCTGCAGCTATTAAAATATCTGCTTTTTTAGTTACTTCACTTAAACTTTTAGTTTTAGAATGGCATATAGTTACGGTTGCATCCTCCTTCAATAAAAGCATTGCCATTGGCTTACCCACAACCATTGATCTTCCAATGACAGCCGCTTCTACTCCTTTTAAATTTATATTGTTATATTTTAATATTTCCATAGCTGCTAGCGGAGTGCACGGAGGAAAACCTGTTTCATCCCCTTCATAAACCTTTGCTGCATTAATAGGATTGAAACAATCTATATCTTTTTCCGGGCTGATGATAAATTTAACATCATCCTCTTTTATTTGCTTTGGAAGAGGTCTAAATAACAAAATTCCATGAACCGATTCATCATCATTAACTTTTTGCAATTGTAAAATAAAATTTTCTTGGCTAATGTCTAATGGTAAATTTAAAACTTCACATAATATATTGCATGATTTCATTCTTTTCATGGCAGCTCTTTCATAAGCCAAATCATCTTCTCTTTCACCGACTCTAACAATCATAAGTTTCGGATTTATACCCTTTAGCTTGATCTTTTCTGCTTCTTCTTTAACTTCCCCGGTGATAACGTCTGCAACTACCTTGCCTTTAATTAAATCGCCCATTTTTATCTCCTGAATTAAATTTTTAAATTAGTAAGTTTTTCCCTTATAGTATATATCAAATGCCCACAATATTACAATATGTTTAATTGACAATTTATATCAAATTGTTTAACATATAAATATGTTTTTTATTGTTACGAAGGAGCAAAAAAATGAGTGACTTAAGACAAAATAAAATGGGGACCGAGTCAATGACGAAACTTATGTTAGGAATGTCGCTGCCCCCAATATTTTCAATGTTTATACAAGCAATGTACAATGTTGTTGACAGTATATTTGTTTCTAAAATAGGAATGGAGGCACTTACTGCTGTTTCCCTTGCCTTTCCAATGCAACAAATTTTAGTTGCACTATTTGTTGGTACCGGTGCAGGAACATCTTCTATTATTTCGAGACGTCTTGGGGCAGGCGATATAGAAACAGCAAATAAAGCAGCAAGTCATAGTATAGTTATAAGTTTCATCTATTCTATTATAATGATATTCATAGGAGTTTTCTTTACAGATACTTTTGTAAGATTTTTTACCGACGACCCTGTTTTACAGGACTTAACTGCACAGTATTTAAGAATAATATTAATTTATTCATTCAGTAATTTTATATATCATGCCGGAATGTCAATATTGCAATCTACAGGAAATACACTTGCTCCCATGCTTGCACAATTAGTTGGAGCATTAGTCAATATCATATTAGACCCAATAATGATATTTGGATATTTCGGATTACCTGCCATGGGTGTAAAAGGTGCTGCATACGCAACGGTAATTGGACAATTTATTTCATTAATAATAATTTACTATGTATTTCAAAAAGATAAAACTCTTGAAGTAAAAATCAGAGGGTTTCAATTCCATAAAAAAATTTTAAAGGATATATTTTCTGTTTCATTGCCTGCAATAGTAATGCAATCCTTGGCCTCAATTATGATAAGCGGATTAAATTTAATATTGATATCCCTCAGTGATGCAGCTGTATCAGTTTTAGGAATATATTATAAACTACAATCCTTCGTGTTCATGCCAGTATTTGGAATGATGCAAGCACACAGGGCGATTATTGGATATAATTATGGTGCAAAAAATAAAGAAAGAGTTATAAGCTCTTTAAAAACATCACTTATATTCTCTTTACTCATAATGGTTTTAGGAACGATTATTTTTCAATTTTTCACCATACCAATGCTTAATTTGTTTGACAGCAACGAAGAAATGATGAAAATAGGTGTTAGAGCTCTAAGGACCATAAGCTGGACTTTTGCCCCTGCAGCAGTTGGTATAGCCATAAGCGCCTCATTTCAAGCATTTGGAAAGGGTATGCTAAGTTTGACTATTTCATTTGTAAGACAATTGGTAGTACTTCTTCCTGTTGCCTACCTTTTATCTATCATAGGCGGTTTGAATATGTTTTGGTATGCATTTATAATTGCAGAATTAATGGCATTTCTTATTGCGGTACCAACAATAACATTTTATTTGAAATCAACATTTAAAACGTGGAACAATCAATCATTGTAAACAGCAAAGTGAATGTGGTCTTCCCACTTACCGTTAATTTCTAAGTAACGTTTGGAAAAACCTTCTCTCTCAAAATTAAGCTTTTCCATTACTTTAAGAGATCTATCATTACGGGGAACCACATTTGCTTCTATTCTATGAAGATCAAAATCTTCAAACATTATTTGAACTGTTCTTGCTATTGCTTCAGTCATATATCCCTTATTTATTTCATCCTTATCTAATTTGTAGCCCAAAAAACATGACTTAAAATTGCCCATAATTATATTGCTGTAACACACATTGCCTATTAACTTGTTATCATCCTTTTTAAAAATCCAAAATCTTACCAAGCTTTTTTCTTTAAACATATTATATTCCATATACAGCTTTCTTTTTTGGTAAGATAATGTATAAAAATCTTTTGTGCGTTTTGGTTCCCATTCATTTAAAAAATTATGGTTTCTTTTATAGTAATCCAAAACTTCATATGCACTGTTTGGTTTTAAAATTCTTAAATTTAATCTTTGCGAATCGTATCTTGTTTGTCTGAACATAACTTACTCCTTAGTTTCATCTGTTTAATTTTATATTCCTTATAAATATTAGTCAACTTATTTCGCTTTACTATATATTTTTTTTGTGATAGTATATAAAAATATTGATGCGTACTATTGAAAGGATGAGCTGTTTGGTTAAAAGCAATAAAATTTTCTTAATATTTACTTTATTTTATTTATATATAACAATTGCACTTTTTGAAAGCACCAAGGGTAATTTCATACCCTTTTTCATAGAAGAATTCAAAATAAACAACTCAACAATAAGCTTAATACTCAGTATAAATACTATTGGGTCTATAGTCGGAAGCTTCTTGGCAGGACAATTTTGTGAAACAAAAGGACACAAATTCGTATACATAGTTGGATCAGTTATATCAACAATTGCAGTGTTGATGGCTCCATTTACAAAAAATGTATTTATGTTGGGACTTTTTAATTTAATATTTGGTTTTGGCAGGTCATTCATAGCCATAGGAGTTGATTCAATGGTGCCGGTACTTTCTGTTGGCTTTGAATCAATACTTATGAACATTACTCATTTTATGTATGGAATGGGAAGCTTCGTCGGACAAAGTGCTGTGGGAGTATTTCTATCAAAAGGGCTTACGTGGAGAAATATATATCTTAGTCTTTTTGTATTTTTTATAATTGCTGTTATAATGTCTCTATTTATAAAAACACCTAACCTTCACATTAAAAATGAAGCATCATATAAAAAGAAAGAATTTTATAAAAACCCCTTAATATATATGTTTATTATTGCATTAACATTTGGGTTAATATCAGAGACCATAGTAAATACTTGGTTTATCAGCTACATGAGAGAAACATATTTGCTGGATCCAGCCGGCGCTGCCAAGTATGCATCAATTTTCTTTTTATTGTATGCATTAGGAAGGTTATTAGGTGGCTTTATACTCAATAAAACAGGTAATCTAAACGGCTTGATTGTATTTTTAAGTTTGGCGGCTTCTTTCATTGCTGCAGGTCTAAAACTTAATAGTGAAGGACTTATACTGATTGCCGGCTCCGGTCTTTTTATATCCGTCATGTTTCCAACTATGATGGTTATAATAAGTTCTGTTTTCAAAAATAATTCGTCTTTTGCTATCGGATTCATAGTAACAATAAGCAATATTCTAAATGTTATTCTGTTTAACATAACAGGTATATTAAATGATGTAATTGGAACGTATTTAACATTTTACACCGCCCCAATGGCATTGGTATGCTGTGTAATAATGCTCATATTAATTACAAAAAAAGAAAAACAAAGTAATTCTATTAATTAAATTGAAAATCGGAGGAACAAATGTCAATAGAAAAATTAATAATTCCTGAGGGATATTTAAGCAAGCTTTCACTTTTAGAAACACAAATTGCAATCAAAAAAATAAAGGATTTCTTTGAATCAGAGCTTTCAAAAAACCTATCACTCATAAGGGTGTCCGCACCTCTAATGGTAAGGCCTGAATCAGGACTTAACGATGATCTGAACGGTTTTGAAAGAGCAGTTCGATTTGATATGTTGGAAACTAAATACGATGTTGAAATAGTGCAATCATTAGCTAAGTGGAAAAGGATGGCTCTTGGAAGCTACAGATTTGACACATATACAGGTCTTTATACAGATATGAATGCTATCCGTAGAGATGAGGATTTGGATAACATACATTCTATTTATGTCGACCAATGGGACTGGGAGAAAATAATTAAGAAGGAAGACAGAAATAAAGATACTTTAATGGAAATTGTAAAGCAAATTTACAATGCTTTTAAATCAACAGAAAAACATCTTGAAAATTTGTATCCGTTTTTAAGAAATGAACTGCCTGAAGATATATTCTTTATTACAACCGAGGAGCTTTTACAACTTTATCCTGATAAAACTCCTAAGGAAAGAGAGTATTTGATAACGAAAGATAAAAAAGCGGTATTTTTGATGGAGGTCGGTAAAAAATTATCTGACGGAACAATTCACGACGGTCGTGCGGCAGACTATGATGACTGGTCACTGAACGGAGATATATTATTTTATTTTTCAACATTAGATATTGCGTTGGAACTTTCATCTATGGGCATTAGAGTTGACAAGGAATCAATATTAAGTCAATTAAAGGAAAGAGACCAAATGTATAAGGCAAATTTCCCGTTCCATCAGGATGTAATAAACGAAAAGCTTCCTTTCACTATCGGCGGAGGTATCGGTCAATCAAGGATGTGCATGTACTTTTTACAAAAGGCACATATCGGTGAAGTGCAATCAGCAGTTTGGTCAGAAGACATGATAGAATTGTGCAAGAAAAACGAAATCCATCTGCTGTAACCGTTTTGATGAGCAATGGCTTGAGTGATTGAATGAGCAGTTGATGAACATTTAAAAAGACTTTGTAATAAAGTCTTTTTTTATCCATTGCTTATCTATTGTTACATATGTAACCTTCGCTTGATTTCAGCTAAGAGTTTTTTATCTTCGAATATCAATATCGTTGACAATGATATAATACTTGTTACGATGCAAATGAGGGACGGATATATTACACTCAATCCGCCTGTAAATATAAATATTATTGGTATTATGCCGAATAATCCGTCAATGATTATATACAATATATAATCCTCTATGTAAAGTTTTAATACCTTTGAAATTACAGCCATTGATATCATGGCGAAAAAACACACGAATGGTATTACATAGCTTATAGACCAACTTCTCCATCCGGTTAATAAATCCCAAATAATTGCTATTACAGATATTATCATAACCTGGTACACTATATTTTTTGGAATATTGTTTCGCTTGTTAATTGCCGTAATCAAGCTTGCCCAGACAGAACCAAGCCCTCCCAAAACAAACAATGACCAAGCTCCCCATTCGTTAAGAAGGATATTTAAGGCAACAGTTGTGCTTCCTACAATTATCGATACCAATAATAATATTTTAAAAAACAAACTGTGTTCTTTATATATAAACATAACTTGCGGAAAAACTTCATCTTGAGGTTTATCCCCCTTAAGTGCTTCTTGGCAAAGAGGACAATTCTTTCTGATACCTACAACTTCAACTTTGCAATTATTACAGTATTTCACTTTAGCTCATCCTATTCTTCATTTACTAT
This sequence comes from uncultured Clostridia bacterium, assembly GCA_964421845.1. Lineage (GTDB taxonomy): Bacteria > Bacillota > Clostridia > Tissierellales > Sedimentibacteraceae > Sedimentibacter. The sequence goes on along the minus strand of CAYQYY010000002.1, from coordinate 117,549 downwards.
ATTTGATTCGATTATAACCGGTATATCTAAACTTGTAAGGGTTTTAAAAAAACGTCTTTGTATCTCTGTACTTACAAATGCCGATGTAAAGCTTATTCTTAATTTATTTTCATATGAACACACACATGCCTGCAACTTATTAGTGCTGACAAATATATCAAAAGATGATATGAACTGCTTCATTTCATCCGGTATAACAACTTTTCCCACATTTGACAATGTGGAAGTATAGCTTCTGTCAACAATGATGTTGGCTATCTTTAAAGCAATATCCTTTACACCAAGCGGTATTGCCCTAAGCAAAAAATTATGTTCTAATGATGAAAGAGTGTTAATCCTTTTTGCTAACCTTTCCTCAGTAAGATTTTCTTTAAATTCATTTTTTAAATGTTCTATTATATCTTTCAAATCATTTCTACCTGAAGCGAAATTGTAGCTAACATTAATAACACCAAAAAAATTCCTTGCAGTCTCTGAATAATAGTAGTTCCTCAAATTAACAGGTATACTTAAAACAACAGACCTTTTTTTATGACGAACAGGTATTTCATCATTTATTGCACACATCAAAATTGCAGCTAAAAATATCGTTAATGATGTGTTGTGTTCTTTTACCTTTTGTATTATAACATCAACTGGTGCTATTCCTTCGATAACGCTTATTCTATATTCCGGTATTTTCAAACCTCGTAATTTGTATGCCTTTACACTTTTCTTCTTAACATTTATATCAGAACCTGAATAATATTTTTGAAAGCTATCATCCATTTTCTGATACTTGGAACCCTCTATATCTAAAACAGGAACCTTGTCTCTGAATTTGTATTCATACTTTAATGTTATGTAATGAAAAACAAGTGTTTTGAAAAACTGAAGAGCACCGGCTCCGTCAGACAAAGCATGGTAAACCTCAAAGCTAATTCTTTTTTTATAATACATAACCCTAAAAAGCAGTGTTTTGTTGTTTTTATCGTAAAGAGATGAGCATGGAGGAAGATTTTCCTCTTCAACCATCGGTTTAAAATGGCTCATCTCAAAATAATACCAAAACAAACCGCTTTTGATTATTGATTTATATAATGGAAATGCATCTAATGTTATATTCAATGCATTCTGCAATGCATTTTTATCAACATTATCATACAACTCACAAGCAAACCTAAACACCTTTGTGTCACTTTTCTTGCTGTTTGGAGGAAATATTTTAGCTGCATTATCCAATCTGTTCCAATCAGTAATTTTTTTATTTTTCAATTGTTTCACCTCGCTATCTGTTAAGAAAGCTGTTTATAATTTCATAGCTTAATTTAACCTGTGGGAATCTTGAAGGCAATGCAAAGAAACCATGAAGTGCATCCTTCACTCTGTATATAGAAACATTATTTCCTGCTTCCCGAAGTTTCATGCCGTATTGTTCACCCTCATCTCGTAGAGGGCAATATTCTGCTGTTATAATCAATGTATCCGGTTGCTCAGATAAATCCTTTGCCAATAAAGGTGCAAAGTATGGACTGTTTAAATCCTCATGCTTACTTTTATATAAATCCATATAATCATTAACCCTCTTAGAAGTTAATAAATAATCTTTACCATTGTCATGAACAGACTGAAAAGGTGATGTTTCGCTGTGATCGTTGTAAGTGGCAGGATAAATTAATATTTGGCTGTCAATCTTAAATTCCTTACGTTCCTTTGCTAAAAGAGAAAGGCAAGCAGCTAAATTCCCTCCTGCACTGTCTCCTATCAATGTAACTTTTCTTTTATTAATTTCTTTATTCGTAATAAATGCTCTGGCAACCTGATAACAATCCTCCAAGCCGGCAGGAAAGGGGTTTTCCGGAGCCAAACGATAATCAACCGATACAACCTTATGATTAGTTATTTTAGCCATATTAGCACACACCATACTGTAACTGTCAATATTACCTGTAACCCAGCCACCACCATGAAAAAACAACAAAACATCAGAATCTCCTTCTTCTTCAGAAGAAAAAATTCTTACAGGTATTGCATGATTTCCTGAATCGACAGCACAGTCCCATGTATTGTAGATAGGTTTTAAATATGCACTGTGTGCCATATTAACAAAGCTTCTGTGCTTCAAATAATTATTCTTTATATCTATATCTCTGTAAGATATAGCTTTTAAAGCTGCTCTTACTACCTTATTTATAGCCATAACAACCTCAAAATTATTAATTTACATTATTATATATATAAATTATAAACGTGTCCATAATTATTTGAAATTCTATATTCTTTATTACCTTTTAGTTGACATTTCAAGACATTATATTTACAATATTGGTAAGTATAATATAGGTGAGGAGGTAACAATATGCAAAAATACGTTTGTGATGCATGTGGCTATGTATATGATCCGGCAGAAGGAGATCCTGATAACGGTATAGCTCCGGGAACATCATTTGATGATCTTCCGGAAGATTGGGTATGCCCATTGTGTGGAGTTGGTAAGGACGAATTTTCACCGGAATAAGCAGACGATCCAACAAAAAATCCTGTGAGCTTCCCCCTTAAAAGCTCACAGGATACAGTAAAAGATTTATTCGGTTTTTTCAGCTTCAGATGCTTGAATGCTTAGGCTTTTGTCACTTGTCGAATAAGATATAATCATGGTTACTCCGTCATCGTTACTTCCGGTATAAGATATTGCACCATCAAATTTAGCATCATATGAATCTTTACTAAAGTTAGATTTAACTTTATCATAATAGTCTTTAAAATCCTTTTCATCTACTTCTTCTACTACTATTAACACGTATTTTTCACTGTTTACATTACTTGATATTTTTCCACCTTTGAATTCAGGTATTTTTTTTGTAATTTCAGATTCCGGCCAATCATTAGAGCCGAATGTTACATTCCCATCTTCTCCTTTTATCGTAACTTCATCGCCGTCAATATCTACATTTGCTCCTAAAGCAGATTCTACTAATTTTTCGGCAATTTTGTCTTCCATCTTTTGTTTAGCTCCACAACCTACCAACATCGATATTATAATTATAAATGAAGTAATAAATATGATTTTTTTCATAACAATCCTCCTCTATTTAATTATTGTATATTTACCTATAATCGGCAACTTTTTTGCTTTTCCGCCAAATCCATTTACCAAACCCATAATTCCAAATACTAATAAGGCAATTGCAAAAATAGGCATCAATACCCATCCTATTATTGGAATAAAGCCCAATATGACATTACCTATTATACCTAACAACAAAAGCAGCAGTGCTTGATTAGCATGGAATTTTCCATACTTTGAATCAGGGCATGCGATTAATGGAAGAAAGAAAATTATATATGCCAAACCGGCCATAGTTTTATTTTTTTCGATATCCTGTAAATCAAATTCATCCTGTTTGTTTTCATTTTCTAAAAATTCCTGTGACATATTACCCTCCTATTAATATAATTTACGTTATTATACTAATAAACTTTTTATATGTAATCACCCTAAGGGTGATATTATAAAAATAATCAGGATGAAAAAAGGGTTATTTATGTTTTTTAATATTATTTTTATAACCTTGTTGAACATAAGTCAAAATATGGTATAATATTTTCAAATGTTTTCTTATAGGGGGTAGTATGTTAAAGAGGTTTTTATTAATTATATTAATATGTATGTTGCTTTTAGGTGGATGCAAAAATAAAGAAAAATTGAATGCAAATAAGCCGATTACCATATCTTTATGGCATAATTATGGTGGTCAAATGAAAATCACGATGGATGAGATGGTGGATGAATTCAATGATACAGTCGGAAAAGAAAAAGGTATTATAATAAATGTTACATCTATATCCGGCTCAGCCACGCTACATGATAAGCTTATAATGGCAGCAAATGACGAACCAAATGCACCTGAACTGCCGGACATAACAACCTTATACCCTAAAACTGCTCAGCTCTTAGCAAACAAAGGAATACTATCAGATTTGGGAAAACAATTTACTGAGGAAGAACTTAATAAATATGTTAAACAATTTGTATTTGAAGGCATACTTCAAGACGGTAAACTTTATGTCTTCCCTACTGCTAAATCAACAGAAGTTTTATTTTTAAACATGACATTGTTTAACAGATTTATGAAAGAAAGTGATGTAACTTACGAAAATTTAAATACATTCGAAGAAATTTTAAAAACAGCAGAAAAATATTATCATTGGACTGATAATCAAACACCACAAATTAAAAACGATGGTAAAAGCTTCATAACATATGATTCTCTTTTTAACATGGCGCAGATTGGTTTTCAGCAATTTGATGGCTTTTTTTTAACAGATGAAGAATTAAACCTTTCTTCACCTTTGTATGAGAATATTTGGAATTTATTTTATGAGCCGGCAGTAAGAGGATATGTAGCTAATTACAACGGATATGGTTCAGATCTAATTAAAACAGGTGATGTTTGCGCAAGTATTGGTTCAACAGCAGGTGTTTTGTTTTATTCTCCTGAAATTACTTACAAGGATAATATAACAGAAAAAGTAGAATATTTAATACTTCCATACCCTACGTTTAAGGAAGGGAAAAAAATTGCTCTCCAAAGAGGCGGTGGAATGAGCATTATAAAATCTGATGAAGCAAAAGAATATGCCGCCGGAATATTTTTAAAATGGTTTACAGACCCAAAACAAAACCTTCGTTTTGTTGCATCAACAGGTTATCTTCCAGTTACTACAGAAGCTTTTGACACCATTATGTCCAAAGAGAATACTATAAAAGATGACAATATAAAAAAATTAATTCGTACAACCAAGCTAATGTATGATGAATATTCATTTTATATACCACCCGTATTTGAAAAATACGATGAATTACAAAGTAAATATGATGAAAAATTAAAACAATCAGCCTCCTTATCAAGAGAAGAATATATAACTTTATTAGATACAATGAAAGAAGAAGAAGCATTCAAAATAGTATCAGAAAATGTTTATGACGAGTTTATAAAATAATTGTAATGAGGATTACTTAATCATGATTATTAAAAAAAATATAAAATATACCATGAGAATCAGATTGTTTATGTTATTATTGATTCTTATTATTACTATGCTTATAGGTTTATTTATTATATTTTTAATTACGGGAAATATAAACGTCGGCTTAAAAGAAAGTGAAGAGTTTATAGTTAATAATCATGCTTATATTTCAGAAAAGATAGAAAAATATTATGAGAACACAGCTGCAGAGGTTATAAGTTTTTCTAAAATTGTTTCGTTGGATATTGAAAGCAGTTTAGCAGAAAAAAAACTTAATGTAATTGATTTAAAAGCAAATCCGGGCTTATTGGAAAACATAATAAATAATGAGCTTAAACAGGTTTTATTATACCTTAATAAATCAAAAAGTAGCGGTGGCTTTATTATATTAAACGCAACGATAAATGACAAATTGCCTGATTCTGAAAATTCCAAAGCCGGTATTTATTTAAAAAACATGGAACCTAATATTGTAAACTCAACCAGTCCCACTATTTATATGTTAAGGGGCTTTCCTAACATTGCTTATAATAACAAAATGCCGCTTCATCCTAATTGGAAGATGGAATTTAACGTTAATGATTCACCTTATTACAGTATACCTATGAAAATTTCATCTAATATATCAAAAACTTCATCTAAAGTTTATTATTGGAGTTCTGCTTTTACACTCCCTGAAACATATGAGGAAATAATGATGTGTTCAGCACCTTTAAAGGACTCAAAGGGAAATGTTTTTGGAGTTTGTGGTTTAGATATAAGCTCAATGCTTTTTAAACTGTCATTTATGCCACGCAACGATATGTTCAGGGGAACATTTTGCATGCTTTCTCCGGTAACTGATGATGTGATCAAAACGGAGCAAGCTCTTGTATCAGCAGGATATACTTCAAGAAATATTTTGAATGGGCAGGATCTGAAAATTTCAAAATATAAGGGACTATTGTATTTATATGAAAATGAAAATAGCAGTTTTTTGGGCTTCCATGACTTTGTAAAACTATATCCCGAAGATTCTGAGTTGTCAAATAATAAGTGGATTATATCAGTAATGGTTCCTAAAAATAACATTATGGCTTATGCATTAAGAACTAATTTAAAATTATTAACTATTTGCTTTATATTAATGTCATTAGGTGTATTAATTTCATTCATGATAAGCAAATATTACATAAAACCGATTCATAATGCAATCGATATAATCAAACAAAATCCAAGCAATGATGTAAAAACCAACATACCTGAATTTGACGAGCTTATTGAATGTATTTCTTCAAGAGAGGTAAATTTAATAAAAATAAAGGAAACTGACCCAGATTCAATAATTCTAAATGAATTTTTGAATAATCTCAAGACACTTTCCCCTTCAGAACGTGCAGTTTTCAATTTATATGCCGAACAATACTCAGCAAAAGAAATTGCTGAAAAACTATGTTTAAGCATTAATACAATAAAAACGCATACTAAACATATTTATTCAAAACTTTATATTAAATCTAAAGATGAACTTTTACTTTATGTTGAAATGATTAATGAAACGGGTAAAAATATAACTTAATCATTTAATTGTACCACCGCCGATAACAATATCTCCATCATAAAACACAACATGTTGACCAGGTGTAATGGCACGCTGCTTGACAATTAGTTCAACTAAAATATTTTTGTCGTCGATAGGATGCAAGTAAGCTAATGTTTCTTTTTGACTGTATCTTGTTTTGACAGTTGCTTTCATTGTATGAGTTAATTTTTCAACAGCAATCATATTTATATCACCGGCTGTCAACCTATCTTTGAAAAGCTCTTCTTCGCTTCCTAATATCACTGTATTAGTATCTTTGTTTTTATCGATTACAAAGATAGGTCTTCCAAGTGCAATTCCAAGGCCTTTTCGTTGACCTACCGTATAGTGTATAATACCCTTGTGTTCACCGACAATATTGCCATTTGTGTCAATATAATTACCCGGCTTAGATTCAACGCCCATTTTATTTTCAAGAAACCCGGCATAATCTCCATCCTGAACAAAGCATATATCCTGACTGTCCGGTTTTCTTGCATTTATTAAGTTGTTTTCCTCGGCTATTTTTCGAACCTCTGATTTATGCATTCCCCCCAGTGGCAGCAATGTTCGTGATAAGTCATGCTGTGATAATACATATAAAACATAACTTTGATCCTTAGATTCATCAACTGCCTTTTTTAGCAGATATCTGTTGCTTGATTTGTCATATTCTATTTGAGCATAATGTCCGGTTGCAATATAATCTTTTTCCATCAAAATTGCTCTTTGAATAAGTTTGCTGAATTTTATATATCTATTGCAATCAATACATGGATTAGGAGTACTTCCTAATTCATAACTGTTAGCAAATTTTTTTATTACTTCATCCTTGAAAGTTTCCTTAAAATTAAATACAAAATGTTCAATACCTAATTTATGACACACACTTCTTGCATCCTCCACATCCTCTAAGGAACAGCATGTTCTTGTTCTGCAGGATGTTAAAATGTCCTCGTTGTCAAATAATTTAAGTGTTGCTCCGCATATATCATAGCCCTGGTCTCTAAGTAAAACTGCTGCAACAGAGCTGTCTACCCCGCCACTCATAGCTACCATAACTTTTTTATTCATATTATCTCCTTTATGAAAAACAGGACATTTCTGTCCTGTAGAATCTTTATTTTTAAATTATTATATATCTAATGATTTTTATTGTCAAATAGTTTAGTTTTCATCATTTTTATTTAAATCAGCTTTTTTCTTTTTATCACTTTTTTCAACAATTGATGCGAAGAAGACTCCCACTTCAAACAACAAAATCATAGGTCCTGCAAGCAATATTTGTGTCAAAACCTCCGGAGGTGTAAGTATAGCCGCAACTATAAATATAATCAATATTGTATATTTTCTGTTCTTCTTTATAAAACTTACGCTTATAATATGGAATTTAGTCAATATAACCATTATTATAGGAAGTTCGAATATTATTCCGAATGATAAAAGAGTATTTATTACAAAGGTTAAGTAGTAGCTGAAGCTTATCATTTCTTCGATTTCTTCGATTTGGAAACCCATGAAAAATTGGAGCATTATCGGAAGTATTATTAGAAAAGCAAATACTACACCTGCTATAAAGAAAATTCCTCCGGCAAACAATGATACGGCAATTGTTCTTTTTTCACTTTTTGTAAGCCCCGGGCTTACAAAAAGCCAAATCTGCAATATCAGAAACGGTGCAGAGACTACGAAACCACTTATAACAGCAATCTTAATATAAGACATTAAAAGCTCTGCCGGAGCTATAAATACAAAATTAATACTTGGAGCTATATCAATAATATATTTAACTATCATCTCTGAAAAGTTATAACTTACTAAAATTGATACTATCAAAACCAAGCTTGAATATATAAGTCGTTTTCTTAGCTCGGTTAAATGTTCCACTAAGGTTAAACTATTTTTATTGTTTTTTTCGTTTTTTTTGCGCATCATAATCACCTTTAGCCATTAATATAATTCTTCCATAGATTTAATTATGCAGTACAATACGTGATTTACAGGTGTTGGGATGTTAAGCTTCTTACCCATCTCAATCACGGTTCCGGCAAAATAATCAACCTCTGTCCTTCTTTTTGCTTCAACATCCTGAAGCATGGACGTTTTTCCTTTTGGTGAAAAACTGCTCATTAAGCTGACAAATTCTTCTACGTCTTCTTCTCTTAAATCTATATTAGAAAATCTTGCTATTGCTAAAACCTCCATCATTGCTTCTTTAAACAATGTCAAGTTTGTTTCTATGCTTGTTATCTTTCCATAAGGTGCTCTTGTAACTGCAGAAACCTGATTAACTCCTACATTGAGCATGAATTTTTTCCAAATTGTACGAATCATATCAGGGAATACCATGTTTTCTATTCCGGCTTTATTAAAGCAATCAGAAACGGCTTGTACTTCTTTAGAAATTATAGTATTATCTGCTTCGCCAAAATGTATAACGCCATTAACTGTATTGAATACTCCCTCTAAAGTTCTTTGAGCGTCAATTTTCATGGACAATCCATAAAGAACCTTGTTATCCGGGTATGCAGCATGAATTCTTGACCTTGCTGTTACTCCGTTTAAAAATGTAATTAAAATCGTGTTCTTGCCTACAAAATCTTTAACATCCTCTATAGCTTGTGATAATTGATAATTTTTAACGGAAAAAATTATCAAATCGTAATTCTTATTAGTATCACCATTAGAAATGACATTTGGATAAAATGTTTTTCCATTTAATGTGAAGCCACTCTTTTTCAGTTTTTCTTTTCTATCTCTATCAGCAATGACCGCAAAATCCGGTCCATATGTGTTAAATAATAAATTTCCGTAAACTGTGCCTACGGCACCCATACCTATTAATGCAACTGACTTAATTTTCATTTCTTACCTCTGTGTTAAATTCTAAACTTAGTATATTATATAAGAAATAATAGTATATTGCAATGTAAATAAATTTCCCTTTTTGATTTAAATCAAAGAAATAAAATTATAAACATTGTATAATAAGGTATAATATGAAAACGGAGGTAATGTTTATGAAGAAAGTTACATTGCAATTAGAAGAGCTTGCATGTCCAAGCTGCGTAAAGAAAATTGAAAGTGCCCTAAAGAAACAGGACGGTGTAAATGAAGTAAGTATATTATTCAACTCAAGCAAGGCAAAGGTTGAATATGATGAAGAAAAAATTGACTCTGACAAAATTTCTAAAGTTGTATCTGACTTAGGATATGAAGTGTTAAGCGCAAAATAACGCACAATAAAAACAGGGTTACCCTGTTTTTATTGTGCGTTATCAAGTAAACTTTTTACATAGTTGGGTAATGCAAAAGCTCCTTTGTGAAGTTCTGTATTGTAATACTTAGTTTTAAGACCTATTGAATTCCATGCTTCTTCATTTAAATTTTTTATAGGATCATATTTTTTAGAAGCAAATCCAAATAACCAATGCCCCGAACCGTAGGTTGGTATGTGCACCTGATAAACACGAGCTATCGGAAATACCTCTTTAATTTTTTTATGTACTCTTTGCATTGCTTCTGCTTCTCGTTTATAATAAGGACTTTCATGCTGATTAACCAATATTCCGTCTTTCTTTAAAGCATTAAAGCAATTTTCATAAAATTCCCTCGTGAAAAGTTCTATCCCGGGTCCGATAGGGTCAGTAGAATCAACAATAATTAAATCATATTCATTTTTCTTAGTCTTAACGAATTTAAGTCCATCCTCGAAATACAATTTAACCTTATCATCATTTAACCTTGAAGCTGTAATAGGTAAATGTTCTTTAGAAACATCTACAACCATTTTATCTATTTCAACCATTTCAATGCTTTTAACCGAGTTATAGCGGGTAAGCTCTCTAACCGTTCCGCCATCTCCCGCACCGATAACCAATATATTTTTTATATTAGGATTTACAGCCATAGGTACATGTGTTATCATTTCATGATATATGAATTCATCTTTTTCTGTAAGCATAATAAAACCGTCTATTACCAAGACCTTCCCAAACTCTAATGTTTCAAAAACGTCTATTTTTTGAAAATTACTTTGCTCACTTACGACATGTTTGTCTACCCTAATTGAAAATCTAACGTTCTCTGTATGTTCCTCAGTAAACCACAGTTCCATTTAATTATCCTCCTGAAAAATATTCATACCGCTAAATATTTCTATCATTTCTTTTCTCAAGCTGTCCGTAATTTCTAATCTTTTCTTAGGTTGCAACTCGAATACATCTTTATTAAATAAATAATTTTGTAAATCGATATCCTTAATAAGCATTTTTGTATGAAACATGTTAGCTTGAAAAACATTTATATCGATAGCATCATATTTTTTCAGTGTTTCTTTTTCTATATAATCTTGTATTGATTTTATATCATGATCAATAAAGCATTTTTTACCATTTATATCTCTTGTAAATCCTCTAACGCGGTAATCTATAGTTATAATGTCAGAATCAAAACTGCTTATTAAATAATCCAATGCATTAAGAGGAGATATTTGACCGCATGTTGAAACATCTATATCAACACGAAATGTTGATATGGCATTTTCCGGATGATGTTCCGGATATGAATGTACCGTTACATGACTTTTGTCTAAATGTGCATGTATCGTTTCGGATTCAAGTGATTTTTTACAAATATTCTTGCCAAGATTGCATGATTCATCGATTTCTTCGGGAGTTAAAGCTCCCTCTGCAATTAAAATATTTACTGATGCACCCTGGGGGTCGTAGTCCTGTTTAGAAATATTAAGGATATGTGCTCCTATAATATCAGTTACATCACATAAAATTTGTGTAAGTCGTTCGGAATTATATTGTTCATCGATATACTCTATATATTCCTTTTGTTCTCTTTCACTTTTTGCATAACAAACATCATAAATATTAAAACTAAGCGATTTTGTAAGATTATTAAACCCATACAATGCCAGCTTTTTTTCCAACCCTAACATCACTACCTTTCTTCTTCATAATATTTTTACCTATTATAATCGAAACATACTTTTATATCAAGGTATTATTTTTTAAGTTGATAAATGAGTAGATAATTGGTATTATTATAAGAAAATACTGCATAGGGGGAAATATGAAGTCCTGTAACCATTGTAACCATGAAGATCATTATTGTATCGATAATGTCCCTATTTTTCACGACTTATTGAAAGATGAAAAAGAAAGTATAATGGATTCATCAAATCATAAAAAATTCAAAAAAGGAGAAATAATATTTACTCCCGGTGATTCTTTTGATGATTTGTTCGTTGTTAACAAAGGTATGGTTAAGATATCCAAAATTTCAAGCTTAGGTAAGGAACAAATTTTAAGAATTCTTAAGCCGGGAGATTTTATGGGTGAATTATCTCTCTTTAGCAAGTCCATATTAAACAACACAGCAGAGGCATTAGAGCAAACAGAAATTTGTATCATCCAAGGTACAAGAATTCGAGAGCTTTTAATGCAAAAACCTGAAATGGCAATTAAGTTTCTTCAGAAATATACCGAAAAAATTGAAGAAACTGAAGAACTGATTGAACAAATAGGGCTTAGAGATGTGGAACAAAGAATTGCCAATTATTTATTACTTGAAATAGAGAATAATCAAATAACTAATAATAAAGGTAAATATGAAATTACTTTGCCTGTAAGCAAGGGGGATTTGGCAGCACTCATTGGAACTACACAAGAAACACTGAGCAGAAAGCTTTCACTGTTTCAGGATAATGGCTGGATTAATCTTAAGGGTCAAAGAATTATTGAAGTAATAGATATGGAAAGTTTAGAGGATATAAGGTAGTATCCTCTAAACTTCTATTTTTGTCCATCCACCTTTTAAAAATCTCAGATAATTTATAAATAATCTTAGAACCTGGTCCGTACCAAATGCGAACCAGGCACCAATCAAGCCAAATCCCAGCGGATAACAAAACAACCAAGTTGAGCCCGGCCTTACTAATCCAATGCTTAAAAAAGATGTTACAGCAACAAATTTTGTATCTCCGGCACCCCTAAGCGTTCCGCCTACAACCACGTTTGATGTTTGTATGGGAGCTGTCGCTGCAATTGTAAGCATTATTGTTGTTCCTGCTTGTATTACTGCTGCATCATCAGTAAATAATGATACAAGGAAAGACCCTCCTAATATAAATATGAATACAAATATAAATCCAACCGTAAGAGCAATTCTTTGAAGAGATTTGCCGTAAATGGTTGCCATATCAGACCTCTTAGCGCCTAAACTTTGCCCTACCAATGCTGATGCCGCTATTCCCAAACCATCTCCAAAAGCAAATGAAATACTCATGATGTTCATACAGATTTGATGAGTTGCATAATTTACGGTTCCTAAGCCCGCAACTAATTTATTTGTAGTAAAGAAACCTACACGCATAAATACTTGTTCAACAAACGCACTTGAACTTATGCTTAAAATACCCGATATTATTTCTTTTTCTAATTTCCATGACTGCTTTTTTCTAAGTTCCAAAAATTCATGAGCAAATGTGATTGACTTTAACGATAGTAAAAAACCCACGATGTTACCTATAGCTGTAGCTAAAGCTGCACCCGTAACACCAAGTGCAGGAAATCCAAAATGTCCTTTTATAAGCAAAAAGTTAAAGAATAAGTTCACTAAATTTGCCGCTATATTTGTTTTCATTGATATTTTTGTATTGCCTGCACCTCTTTGGGCAGCGTTTATTGTTAAGCTTAATGATGTAAAGTAATTACCAACACAAATTATTCTAAAATATATAACTGCAATTTCTACGACATCTTTCTGGGCTCCGGCAAATAAAATCAATGGTCTTGCATAGACAATTCCTAATGCTGATAAAATTAATGATAAAAAAGCACATATAACCAATGATTGTCTTAGAGCCCTGTTTGCATCTTCTCTGTTGTTTTCGCCTTTCCTCCTTGCGACAACAGCAGTAACTCCTATATTTAAAGAAAATATAACCGCAAGAAGTATCATTCTTGGTTGTGTGGTTATACCAACTGCTGAAATAGCAGCTGCACCTAATGAACCAACCATTATTAAGTCAGCCGATGAAATAAGCTGAACCAAGACTGCCTCAATAGCTGATGGCCATGCAACTTCTATGGCAGTTTTATATACTTCTCTGTCAGAAGGTATGTCCCCAACAATCTGATTCTCTCTAACCATATATTTGTTGGAGTAAACACGCTCTATTAAATTAGTCATTTTTTTCTCCTTTATTTTAACCATATATATATGTTAACTCTTTTATTATAAGATTTCAATAGAAAATGGTTACAAAAAAACTGCTTAGCATTTATGCTAAGCAGCTGAGGTTGGTCATTTAAAAAAATTGTGTTAGGGCATCTCCGAATTCTCTGCACCTGTTTAATGCATCTTCATCAGGATTCCAAAGCTCTCTTATTCCTTCAGAAACAACTTCAAACTTACATTCCTTTAATTCTTCTGTAATGATTTTTACAGATTCACCGCTCCATCCATAGCTTCCGAATGCAGCAGCTTTTTTATCGGTAAATTTTAATCCTTTAATCATTTCTAACAATCCGGCAACAGAAGTTAAAATTCCGTTGTTGATTGTGGATGAGCCAACAAGTATCATCTTAGATTTAAATACTTCTGTGACAATGTCATTTTTATCTTTTTTAGCACAATTAAATAATTTTATGGTTAAATCATTATCTTTGCTCTTTATACCTTCAGCTATCGCCTCAGCCATTCTTCTTGTACCGTTCCACATAGAATCATAAATTATAGTTATTTGATTTTCCTTGTAGCTCTTTGCCCATTCAACATATTTATTAATTATTTGCAATGGATTGTCTCTCCAAATAATACCATGACTTGGGCATATCATGCTGATTGGTATATTTAATGCAACAACTTCCTCGATTTTGCTTACAACAAATTTGCTGAAAGGAGTTAGTATGTTTGCATAATACTTTATTGCTTCATTGAATAACTCTTCCTGGTCTACCTTATCATTGTACATCAATTCCGAAGCATAATGTTGACCAAAAGCATCATTGCTAAACAGTATGTTTTCTCCTGCCATATATGTCATCATTGAATCAGGCCAATGCAACATTCTTGCTTCTACGAAAACCAATTTGTTTTTACCTATATCAAGTGTATCTCCTGTTTTTACCTCAACAAAATTCCAATCCTGATGATAATGTCCTTTGATTATTTTAGCTCCGTTTTTAGTACAGTAAATAGGGGTGTTTGGTATTTCCTTCATTAATTCAACCAATGAGCCCGAATGATCCACTTCATTGTGATTCATAATTATATAGTCTATTTTATTCAGGTCAATTTCTTTTTTCAGATTGGCCACAAACTCTTTTGAAAATGGTTGCCAAACAGTATCAATTAAAACTGTTTTTTCGTCTCTTATTAAATAAGAGTTATATGACGATCCTTTATGTGTTGAATATTCATCACCATGAAACTTATTAAGTTCCCAGTCTATTTTCCCCACCCAACTTACCGTATCAGTAATTTTAAACATATTTACCTCCTTATTTCATTAGTTAAATCTACATCAATTATATAATAATTATTTACAATTATCAACAAGTTTAGTTATTATAGGTACTTACTTTCTAAATTTTCTAAAATATTTATATAGTATTTTTGTATACCCTTTTGCTCTGCTTCAAGTTCAAATTTTTCTGTCTTCATATTTATGGCATCTATTACTTCTTTTGAAAGCTTAGTTTCTCCGAATTTATAAACCGCGTCGTTCTCTTTAGCAATATGTCTTTTCAAAAGATGTGTATAGCCAACTGCATTGCTTATAACATCAAGCTTACTTTCTTCATCACCATTTTTAACCCTTGCCAAAGCATCTTTTAAATCACTCATATACAATCTTCCTAAATCATGTTCAACAAGCATTCCGTGAGTAATTAAGTTTTCGCCTAATTTGCCTAAATTGGTTTGCATTTCCTTAAATAGAAACTTTTCTTCCTTGCCATGGTGATGGCTATCTGCATAATTTCTGATGAAATCAATCATTTTATTAAAATCATCATAATTTATTTCTTCTCCATTCATCACTTTAAAGCACGCTTTTCGCACAACATTTAACATTCTCAGAATGTATTCATGTTCCATTACCATTACTTTTACACTGTTCATATATTAACTCCTTGAAATTTTATAGGTATCATCGCTTATTTTTTCATAGCTTAAATTTGATGGTTTTAATAATCCGTTAATAAATTCATCTCTTAGCATATAGTAATTTTTTATGTCTCCTTGTGCTTCATCCCAGAATTTACAGTGAACACATTCGTATCTTTTCCATACTGCTTCATTTTCATCTTGATTAACAACAGCATTTACATGGTCACAAGGCATTCCGTCAAGCAATGTATCATTCACTGCTTTAAAAGCTTCCCCAACTTTTGAATTATTACTTAACGTTGAATACTTTTCTCCGTTTTTATAAAAAACTTCCTTAATTCTTCCAATTGAATAGGGTTCTTTATTTACTAACTCAGTTATAACAATTGCAAGCTTACTTTCAACCTTAGAGATTTGATTTTGAAGCCAACCGTGTATGTTACCTACATCTATAACTTCGTCCAATGGTTTTAAATCTCCATCGCCATATTTTTCATACAAATCATTTCTTAAATTTGTATTTTCAGATAAATCTAAAATATCCTCTACAATGTTGTTTTGAATTTTAATTTTATTATATAACCAAAAATGTATTGGTCCTAAAAATGCACTCATATTTCCTCCCTTTAAGCATAAGACCCAAATCTTTAAGCTAAATTTGGTATCGTTCGCTTATACTGTAAGTGTAAAATAATGAACATGAATTAATTCATGCTCATCGTTATTTTGTCATTTACTCTGCAGATTTCAAGTAATTATTCAACTTTTCAAGCAATACGTCTACATCAAATCCATGTACCATAGCAGCATCTTCGAGTGACTCCATTTGAGAAGATGGGCATCCTAAACAATGCATTCCTGCACTCATCAAGATTTGTGCCAACCCCGGATTTATTGTCAATATTTCTCCTATATACATGTCTTTAGTGATTTCTTTTGCCATAAAAATACCTACCTTTACGATTGATGGTCAATTGATAATAGATATGCTATCGATTATCAATTGACTTGAAAAATAATTTTCTTTTATTCTTACCAATTATATATAATTTAATAATTGTTTTTAATTTCTAATTATATTTATTAATATCAATTGCATGTCCATTGATAATCTACCGCTAATCAATTGCCTCTCTTATTGCAGGAATATTTTCAAATCGTCTTCTACTGTTCCTATTCCTGCTATTCCAAAGTTTTTAACCAATACATCTGCCACATTAGGTGATAAGAATGCAGGTAATGTTGGTCCTAAGTGAATATTTTTAACTCCTAAATACAACAGTGAAAGTAAAACTATTACTGCTTTTTGTTCATACCAAGCAATGTTAAACGCTAATGGCAATTCATTAATATCTTGTAATTCAAACACTTCTTTTAATTTTAATGCAATTAAAGCAAGTGAATATGAGTCGTTACATTGACCGGCATCCAATACTCTTGGAATTCCTCCGATATCTCCTAATTCTAATTTGTTATATTTATATTTTGCACATCCTGCTGTCAAAATAACCGTATCTTTTGGAAGTGCTTTAGCAAAATCTGTGTAGTAGTTTCTTGATTTTGCTCTTCCGTCACATCCTGCCATTACAAAGAATTTTTTAATTGCACCTGATTTAACTGCATCCACGATGCTTTCTGCTAAAGCAAATACTTGATTATGTGCGAAACCGCCAACTATTTCTCCTGTTTCAATTTCTGTAGGCGCAGAACATTTTTTAGCAAGTTCAATTATTTCTGAAAAATCTTTTTCTGAGCCGGTAGTTCCTTCTATATGCTTGCATCCCGGATAACCTGCAGAGCCGGTTGTAAATAATCTGTCCTTGTAGCTGTCTCTTGGAGGCACAATACAGTTTGTTGTCATTAAAATTGGTCCGTTGAATGATTCAAATTCTTCCTTTTGTTTCCACCAAGCATTTCCATAGTTACCTACTAAATGTTTGTATTTTTTCAAATGCGGGTAGTAGTGAGCAGGAAGCATTTCAGAGTGAGTGTAAACATCAACTCCCGTTCCTTCTGTTTGTTTCAATAATTGTTCTAAGTCTCCTAAGTCGTGACCTGATATTAATATACCCGGATTTTTGCCAACGCCTATATTAACTTTTGTTATTTCAGGATTTCCGAATGTGCTTGTGTTAGCCTTATCTAACAGTGCCATTGCAGTAACTCCAACTTCACCTGTTTTTAGTGTTAAAGCAACTAAATCATTTACGTCTAAACTGTTGTCTAACAGTTTAGCCAATGTTTCTTGCATAAATGCATTAACTTCTACATCGTCATAACCTAATACATTTGCATGCTTCATATATGCTGACATACCTTTTAATCCGTATGTTATTAGCTCTCTTAAGCTTCTTACATCTTCGTTTTCAGTTGCTAATATGCCAACTTCATATGAATTAGCCTTATTTTCAAATTCTGCTTCTGTATCAGCAGTCCACAAAGCTGCTCCTAATAAATTTTCTTTGTTGTCTAATTTATTTAATAAGTCATTTTTTACTTTTAATGTCATTTTTATTCTGTCGTTAAAAACACTGTTATCAAAGTTTGCATTTGTAATGGTTGTAAATAAGTTAAGAGTAACTAAATGATCTACATCAGATGAAACTTCTTTGCCCTCTTTTCTTAATCTGTTAGTTACATCTGATAATCCTTTAGATGTATAAATAAGTAAATCCTGTAAGTTAGAAGTTTCAGGTGATTTACCGCACACCCCTACCTTTGTACAGCCGGAGCATCCTGCTGTTTCTTGACATTGATAACAAAACATTGCATTTTTCATTAATCTTCCTCCAACAATTTAATCTTAATTTTATTATTTTAATTTTTTATTTATCTTGCTGTTTATAGCTAAATAATAAAGCATCTGTTAAAATCAATCTGTAACATTTGTTACAAATAATTTTATTTTTAAAAATATCCTTTAAGAAGTATGATTAGTATTTATCTGAATAACGTAGTGTTGACATCATATACTATTTCATGTATTGTTTACTTAAGTTCAATAATTTTAATGAAGAATATAAAAGGAGAAAATATGGATTTTAAATATGAGAAGGACAGAATTTATTTAGAAAACGAAAATGGTGAATGCATAGCTGAGGTAACATTTCCTGAAGTTTCAAATAAAAAGGTTAACGTAAATCATACATATGTAGACCGCTCCTTGAGAGGTCAAGGGGTTGCCGATAAACTAATGACTGCTTTGGCTAAGGATTTAAGAAAAAATAATATAAAAGCAACAGCAACCTGTTCATATGCAGTTGATTGGTTCGAAAAACACCCTGATTATGAAGATGTATATAAGTAGACAACCCAAATCTTCTGATTTGGTGTCGGTTGCTTTTATACTGTAAGTATAAATAAATAAAAATAAATAAAAAATTTTAAATAACTCTTTACAAGATTGTTTTTTTATGTTATCTTATGTAAAAGTTAAAATTAAAGACAGGCGTTGACAGGAAATAGTAAATATATGATTTCTTTTCAGAGAGTGCATGGTTGGTGAGAATGCATAAAAATCTATATTGAACACATCTTTGAGCTGATTGATGAACCCCAACAGGGAAGTAGTTTAATTCGGATTCTTAGCACCCGTTACAGTGCGAAAGTATGATAGTACTTTATGAGTTTGATGTCGTGAGGCATCAATAAAAAGAGGTGGAACCACGTGATTAATACTCCCGTCCTCTAAGGAAACTTAGAGGATGGGAGTTTTTTAATTTATAAAATTAAATTTAAAGGAGACCAAAAAATGAAAACAAAATTATTTAAAACAATCAAACTAATAACATTATTAACACTAATCACAGCTTTAATAACAGGATGCTCAAACAATCAACCCGTTACTTCATCAGGGAACGAAAAACAAGCTGAAGAAAAAACAAAATTAGTTATGGGATTAGATGATACTTTTGCTCCCATGGGATTTAGAAACGAAAAAGGTGAACTTATCGGCTTTGACATTGACTTGGCTAACGAAGTTGCAAAAAGAATGGATGTAACAATTGAATTTCAGCCAATTGATTGGTCAATGAAGGAAACGGAATTAAATGCAGGCAACATTGATTTTATTTGGAATGGTTACACCGTTACAAATGAAAGAAAAGAAAAGGTTGCTTTTTCAACACCTTATTTAGAAAACAGTCAAATTATTGTTACTCTATCAAGTTCAAAAGTAAACACAAAATCTGACTTGGCAGGAAAAAATGTTGCGGTTCAAGCAGAATCGAGCGCTTTGGATGCAATTAATGCAGAGCCGGACTTTGTGTCATCAGTTAAGGAGTTAGTTGAATTCTCAACAAATAATGAGGCTTTTATGGATTTAGAAGCAGGAAGATCTGAAGCACTTGTTGTTGACGAAGTATTAGCGAGATTTTATATGAAACAAAACGGACAAGACAAATATAAGGTTCTTGAAGAAGATTTCGGTGATGAAGAATATGCTGTCGGATTAAGAAAATCCGAAACCGAATTATTAAAAAATTTGAACAAAGCTCTTGAAGATATGGTTAACGATGGAACTTATGAAGCTATTTATGCTAAATGGTTTTCTGAAAATTAATTAAAAATACAGATGTGAGGAAAATATGGAATCTAAAGTTTTAGAAATGCTTGTGCCAATGACGCTGATTGGATTAAAAACGACATCAGGAGTGTTTATTATAACACTTATTGCTTCTCTTCCCTTGGCAGTAATTGTTGCAAAGCTAAGAATCTCTAACAATAAATTATTATCAAACTTAACAGGTGCTTACATTTATATAATGAGAGGAACACCGCTTTTATTACAGCTAATGTTTATATTCTTTGGTTTCTTTTATGTTCCTTACATCGGATTTGCATTCAGTAGAAACCAAGCAATTTTTATTGCTTTTATACTGAACTATACAGCATATTTTGCTGAAATATTTAGAGGCGGAATTAATTCTATCGATGTGGGACAATTTGAAGCAGCGGATGTTTTAGGTTTAAGCAAAGCACATACTTTTATAAAAATAATATTGCCTCAGGTTATAAAAAATGTTATGCCCTCCATAGGCAATGAAGTTATTACACTGGTTAAGGATACATCCTTGGTATATATATTAGGCGCCTCTGATATATTGAAGGCAGCCAAGTCAGTATCTAATGCATATTCTTCATTTAGTCCATATATATACGTTGGAATAGTTTATTTATTATTGACCGCAGTGTTGACTAAGTGTTTAAACAAAATCGAAAACAAGTTTGATTATTACAGATAGGAGGTATCATGGTATTAAAGGTAGAAAATTTAAGCAAAAAATTTAATGATAAAATAATATTCGAAAATATCTCCTTTTCTGTCAATAAAGGAGACGTAACATGCATTAGAGGTAAGTCCGGAGAAGGAAAAACCACATTGTTGCGATGTATCAATAACTTAGAATTTCCCGATAAAGGCTCAATAAAAATAAACGGTATGTATTTATGCAAAGAAGAAAATACCATGCGATATGCATCTAAAAATGAACTCAAGATAATAAGACAGGAAATAGGTTTAGTTTTTCAAAATTTTAACCTTTTTCCTCACATGACTGTAATGGAAAATCTTCTTGTATCACCTAATTTTTTAAAAAAGTATAACAAAGATACTATAATTCAACAAGCAAATGAATTGTTAATACAATTGGAGTTGAAAGATAAGGAAAATTTTTATCCTTATCAGTTGTCAGGAGGTCAGAAGCAAAGAGTTGCTATTGCCAGGGCATGTATGCTGAGTCCTTCAATCCTCTGTTTTGACGAACCCACATCAAGTTTAGATGAAAGCACAAAAAATCAAATAACTAAAATTATAAAAAGTTTATCAAAAATGGGTCTTGCAATAATAATTGTAACTCACGATAGTGTTTTTGCAGATGAAGTTGCCGATAATATTATAACTCTTTCAGATGGAAAAATAACAATAAGCTGAAAAAAGATTTGTGCTCACACAAATCTTTTTCCTTAACGTTCATTATTTATTTTTTATTGTTCTTTAAATGCATCCATCAGAGAAATCTGAATGACACACTACTTCAACATCTTCATTTCTCAGCAATTTAATTATATTCTTTTCGATTTCTTCAGGAGTAATATTTGGTGCAAATCTCGCTACAACATTACCATTTTTGTCAATTAAAAACTTAGTGAAATTCCATCTTATATCATTAATTTCTAAGTTAGGTGTATATTTTTTTACCTTTTCATAAAAATCTGCAGTTTCCTTGTTTCTATATTCTTCAACTTGAGTTTTCAGATATTTATACAATGGTTCTTGATTTTCTCCATTTACATCAATTTTTGAAAACTGCTTAAATCCAACACCAAAATTTAATTTGCAAAATCCCACTATTTCTTCATTTGTTCCTGGTGCCTGACCTAAAAATTGATTGCTTGGAAAATCTAAAATTTCAAATCCTTCAGGTTGAAATTTATCATAGAGAGTTTGTAACCCATCATATTGTGGAGTGAAACCGCATCCTGTAGCTCCGTTAACTATTAATAATACTTTTCCTTTATAGTTTGATAAAGATATATCTTTATATTCCGCATCTTTTACAATAAAATCGTATAACATAAATTCCTCCTATAATTTAAAATCTATTAATTATATACCCGTGTTTTATTATTTAAAGCATTTATTTTTTTAAGTTACTGATTTAATATTTCTATGGTATAATTTATTAAAAAAATATTTATTGAGGTAATTTATGAGGACGATTATTAAAAATGCCAAAATTTACATAGACAAAGGAAATTTTCAAGAAGCAATGCTTATAGTTGATGACATAATAAAAGAAGTTGGAACAAATGACTACATATTAACTTTTAATGCAAACACCATAATTGATCTTAACGGAAAAACTGTCTTACCGGGACTTAATGACAGCCACATGCACCTTACAGGAATAGGTGAAGCAATGTCGTTATGCGATCTAACACTATGCAAATCTATTGATGATATAGTTAAAACTTCAAAAATATTTTTAAAAGAAAATAATGATCTAAGTATTTTATGCGGAAGAGGATGGAATCAGGATAACTTCATTACAGGCGAAAAAAGAATATTAAATCGTATTGACTTAGACAAGATATCAAAAGATATTCCTATAATATTGAAAAGAGTTTGTGAACACGTAGCATGTTTAAATACTAAAGCAATTGAAAGCTTGTGTATTGATGAAAACACACTTATTGACGGAGGTGAAATTATAATTGGAAATGACGGTAAACCAAATGGAATATTAACAGAAAATGCAATTTCGCTTACTAATACACTTTTTCCTGTAAAAACAGATTGTGAAAGAGAAAATGAATTTTTAAAAGCAGCCCAATATGCCATAAGTGTCGGACTTACATCTGTTCAATCAAATGACGCCGCAGGTGATGACTTCAAAAATATGTTCAGGACACTTCATAATATTTATGATAACAGTAAAACAAAATTAAGATATGATACACAATTTAATTTTCAAAAAATTGAAGATTTTAAGAAATATATTAGCACTGAATTTAAAACAGGATTTTTTGACGAAAAATTTTTATCAAAGGGCGCGTTAAAGTTGTTTAAGGATGGCTCCTTAGGTGGAAGGACCGCTTTAATGTTAAATGACTACAATGACGAACCGGGAACTAAAGGAGTTGCTGCGCTAAGTGATGAGCAACTTGAGGAATTATGTGACTTGGCAACGTCTTACGGTATAAGAGTTGTAACACACGCAATAGGTGATGGTGCAATTGAAAGTGTAATTAACGCCTATGAAAAAACTATGAGTAAAGAAAATAACAAAAATAATTCACTCCGCCACGGAATCGTTCATTGTCAAATAACAAACAGCCAACAACTTAGTAGGATTGCAGATTTGAACATAGCTGTTATGTATCAACCAATATTTTTAGATTATGATACTAAAATAGTAGAACAAAGAGTAGGAAAAGAATTAGCTTCTACATCATATGCTTTTAATACGTTAAATCAATTAGGCGCTCCAATTAGCTTTGGTACAGATTCCCCGGTTGAAGATTGTAATCCGTTTCCGAATATTTACTCAGCAGTAACAAGACAAAGATTAGACGGCACTCCTAAAGAAGGATATATACCGGAAGAAAGGATAAGCGTTGAAGATGCAATTGATGCCTATACTATTAAGAGTGCATACAATGAATTGAAAGAAAGCTTTAAGGGAAGATTAAAATCAGGGTATGTTGCAGATTTAATAGTAATAGACAAGGATATTTTTACAATCGATAAAAATGAAATTAAAGATATTAAAGTTGAGCTAACCATGATTGGCGGTGAAATAGTTTTTAAGAGTGTTTAATACACTCTTTTTTTATACTGAAAAGTATTTCTTCATTTTTAGAAACAAATTTCTCCTACTTTTTAAATATAATGATGTAATTTGAAATTTTATTCCTTAGTTCGAGTTTTTTCGACATAGTTTTAAGTTTAACAAAATAATATTTTATCAACTCAAGAATTTAATATATGTTTTTGTGCAAAATAAATTGTACTTAAACAAGAAACACAAATTGTTAATTTGCGCCTATAACTATTATGTTAATTCAGTTAATACAATGAAATTTTAAGTTTTTATAAACTCATTAAAATTATATAACTAAATTTAATATTATATTTGAAAAATTATATTATTGTGATTAAAATAACTGCCCTTTAAGATTTTGTAATATTTGAAAATCAAAATACTTGGTAGCGTAAATAAGCAGCGTTATTACAGAATAAAAGTTTCATTAATGTACGTTTTATTTCCTACTTATGAACTTTTCTTCATTTTAAGCATATTGTGCTTGTGTTTTCATCATGCTATAATGAGAAAACGTTATATTTCGTCATAGTGTCTTATATACGTTATAACGCATTTATATTAATTATTAAAATTATTTTACTACAAGGAGGAAACATAATGGAACAAATTATGGCTTTAAATGATTTTATCAATGGTATCGTATGGGGACCCCCAATATTGATATTAATCGTTGGAACTGGTCTATTTTTATCTTTAAAAACAGGATTTTTCTCAATTACAAAAATGGGTTATATTCTAAAAAACACACTTCTTAAAATGTTCGCCAAAGAAAATAAAGGCGAAGGTGAAGTAACAGCTTTCCAGGCAGTGGCTACAGCTCTTGCAGCTACAGTTGGAACAGGTAATATCGCAGGGGTTGCTACAGCAATTGCGTCAGGTGGACCTGGAGCAGTTTTCTGGATGTGGTTAGCAGCAGTACTTGGTATGACAACTAAATATGCTGAAGTTGTCCTTGCAGTTAATTTTAGAGAAAAAACAGAAGACGGTCGTTTTGTAGGCGGTCCAATGTACTATATTACTAACGGATTAAAATGGAAATGGCTTGCTGTATTATTTGCCGGCTTTGGAGCATTAGCTGCATTTGGTATAGGTAACATGGTTCAATCAAACTCTGTTGCTGCAGCTTTAGAAACTTCATTCAAAATTAATCCTTGGATTACAGGTGTTATATTGGCAGCAATAACTGCTATGGTTATAATAGGTGGAATTAAAAGAATCGGTGCATTCACTGAAAAATTAGTTCCTTTTATGGCGGCAATATATATTGTCGGTGGACTAATAATAATATTAATGAACGCATCTAAAATACCAGCTGCTTTTGGATTAATTTTCTCAAGTGCATTTACAGGGAAAGCAGCAGTAGGTGGTTTTGCAGGTGCTACAATAGCTAAAGCTATAAGATTTGGGGTTGCTCGTGGTGTATTCACTAACGAAGCCGGTTTAGGTAGTGCTCCTATAGCTCACGCTGCAGCTACTACAGACCACCCTGTACGTCAAGGTTTATGGGGAGTATTCGAAGTTTTTGCAGATACAATAGTTATTTGCTCTATAACAGCTCTTGCTATAGTTGCTTCAGGCGTTTGGGAATCCGGTTTAACAGGTGCTAACCTTACTACAGCTGCATTTGAAGCTTCACTTCCTGGCGGAGGATATATTGTATCAATAGGTATCGTATTGTTCGCTTTCTCAACTATAGTTGGCTGGGAATATTACGGTGAAAGATGTGCTGAATACCTGTTTGGACCAAAAGCAAACATGATTTACAGAATTTTATGGATACCATTTGTTTTAATCGGTGCTATCGGTGGACTTGAATTTGTTTGGTCATTAGCAGATACACTAAACGGTTTAATGGCAATTCCTAACTTAATAGGTGTTTTTGCATTAAGCGGAACAGTATTTAAACTTACAAAGGACTTTTTCGCAAAAGAAAGATAAAATACAATCTCATAATATACTGTAACAAAAAAAGGTTGAAGCTTTTAGCTCCAACCTTTTTTGTTACAGTTTATCTTGTTACTTCTACCGTTATTAAACCATCATATGCTTTATCACTAATAGGTGTATCTTCATCAAATACAGTATAATTTATATCCAATTTTCCTCTTCCATCGAATACATATTTTATGGATTCTATTTTATCAATTCTATATTCTGTATTCTTATCAACGGATTTATAATTACTTCCATTGTATTGTATCATTAGTTGTCCTTTACTTGGTAAAGTAAATTTTGCATAATCAAGCTTTTCATATAATTCTTTCCCTATAGATTTATATAAATTATCCTCAAAATCTATTACAACTTCTATATCACCAATTTTTCTAACAAATGATAATGTCGGTATTTCTTGAACCGATTCAACTGTTACTATAACTTTACCATCAAAAACTTCATTTCCATCATAGGCAATATAGCTGATTGATATTTCCCCTTTATAATCTTGATAAGGTACTAAATAAACGTATCTTAGATTTGAACGTGTAATTTTTTCGCCTTTTACAATTTTCTCTGCATCTGTTAGTTTTCCATCATTATTATCATCAAAATATAATGTACCAATCTTTGCATCTAATAAGTTAAAAACTACTTCATCTAAATAGCTATCAAAGCTTCTATAATCAAATTTTAAATTATTATTTTCTTTAACAGTATATTTAATGTCAGCAAGCTCCTCATTTCTCTCAACAGTTATGCCGATCAATCCATCATAAGAATTATCATCCGTATCAAAAGCATTGTATTTAATTTCTACTTTTCCTTCAAAATTATCTTTAGGAACATATGTTATATTTGAAATTCTTAGTTTACTGCCTAAGTCACTGTTATAAATATAATAACCTTCATTTAATTCTACCGGCTTCTCACTGCTTTTGCCGTAATTATAGAGCAACTCACCTTTTGTTGGTAATGTTGTAAATTTAATGTATTCTAAATCTTCATTATCATAATCAAATGCCTTTAAAAACAAATCATCATTAAATTTAAATACCTCATCATAATCCATAGTATGCGATATATCTTTTAATTCATTATCATTATTAACTGTTATAATAATCAATCCATTATAAGCTTTATTGTCATCATCATATGCCTTGTATTCAATGCTTACTTTTCCATTAAAATTAGCTTTTGGTTTAAACGTTATTTTAGATATTCTTAATTCATCATCTGAATCATCATTAGAAATATAGTATTTTTCACTTTCTGATACTAATGTATTTTTTGTTGAATTAGCATCGTAATTATAATATAAAGTACCGTCCTTAGGTAACGTAAATTTAATATATTCTAAATCTTCATCACCAAAAGCTTTTAAAAATATTTTATCTGTAAATTTAAATGTTTCATCATAATCCATATTATATTTTATGTCAGCAATATCATAATCATCATCATCGATCTCTAAATCAGCAAGAACTAAATATAGCATCCAAAAAACATCGCGTCTTTTTGCAAAATCTTTCAAATCACCGGCATATATTTTTTCTAACTCATCTATATTGTCAGAATTGAATTTAATATCAAGCAATTCTCCTGTACGCTCAATCAGCCAAATTGTTTCTTGAATAGTTACCGGTTTATTAGGTTTAAAGTATTTTCCATCACCTTTAGCTATACCAAGCTCGTTAGCTATTTTTATGTGACCATAAAAATAGTCCCTAAAGTCAACATCATCAAAAATCTTCAAATAATTCTTACTTAGTTTATCTACATCATAATCATCTTGATCAATTATTCCGTATTGATCTAACATTCTAACGATCATAACAATAACATCACCACGTTTTACATTACCGCTTAAGCCATAATCACCGTTACCGTATCCTTTAACTATTTCCTTTTGTATTAAGGATTTAAGTGCACCTTCATAATCTTTAACAAATTTTTTATCAAATTTGTCATGCTTTGGTGCCGCAAATATTACTGTTGTAAAAATCATGCTTAATGCAACAACTAAAGCAAAAATTTTCATTATTCGCTTATTTTTCATAAAACATTCCCTCCACATATATTATTTTCTATTGTATCCATTTCTTGTGATACATAATATATTTCGGGAGCTTTATGAAAATTATGGGGGTACAATTATTTTTTTTAATAAGGATATATTTAATTAAATTGAAAATAATAATAAAGGAGGTGTTTTGTATGAATTTTACAAATAAAGAAAGAACTTTATTAGAGGATCAAAAAAATCACGAAAAAATCTGTATCCAAAAGTATTCTAATTATGCAAGTTTAGCAACAGACCCACAATTAAAAAATATTTTTACACAAAATGGCCAAATCGAACAACAACACTATAACACCATTGACCAGCTTCTAAAGGGTCAAATGCCTCAAATGCAACAGTCAAGCGGAGGGCAAAGCAGCGGTTCTCAAATGGGTGGTTCTCAAATGGTTTCTCAAATGCAAGGCAACCAAAGTGGCCCGCAGCAAAGCAACAAAGGTCAAATGAGCAGTATGAGCGGAAGCAGTCAAATAAGCGGTTCACAATCTCAATCAAGCTTTATGCCAAAAGGTCAATCCTCAGGATATAATACAACAGACAAAGATCTGTGTACTGATATGCTTATGACAGAAAAATATGTATCAGGAGCATATAATACTGCCATTTTTGAATTTAGAGACCCTCAGGTTCGAAATATATTAAATCATATTCAAAAAGAAGAACAACAACACGGCGAAGCTATATTTAAATATATGGAAAGCAACGGTATGTATCAAGTTCAGTAGAAACATAAGTAAAAAAGTGGCAATTGCCACTTTTTTACTTATGTTTAGTTTTTTTGTAATAAAAAAATACCTAAATTCTAAATTTAAGTATTTTTACAGGTAATTAATCTTTCTTTTCTTCGTCAGTATCATTCAAATCTACTTTCAAATCTTCTGTAACTTTATTAGCATGCTTCTTAAAATTACCAAAGGCATCTCCTAAGGACTTGCCTATTTCAGGAAGCTTAGCAGGGCCAAAAATAATAAGTGCAATTGCTAAAATTAAAATTAGTTCCATAGGACCAATTCTTCCAAACATGTTTTTCCTCCGTTTACATTTATTTAAAATGAATCTATTAGTAAATAAACGAGGATTACTCCCCGTTTATTCTTATGCTAATGTAGCATTTAAAAGTTCAACCATTTTTTTAGTTACGTCAGCAGCTACGCCTGCACAACGTGATTTTCTTTCAGGACTGCCATATTCATAACCGGTTTTTTCCATAAATGTACCAACTGAATCTGCGCATAAAATTGAATCAGCAACTGTAGTGTCCAATTTCGTATCCGGCTGATATATTGGAAGTTCAGCTGTTTTATACCAGTTTTCTAATTCACCCAATAATTTTTTAGATGTATCAGGGTCACATACTGTTCCTATACATACCGCAGCGACTCCTAATGAACCGCATAATGCGGCCTGTTGATATCCTGCACCTGCACTTACAAATGCAGCTGATGGATATTGGTTAAATGGATAACCAACTTCTTCTGCTAATATACCGAAGAACCCTTCGGCTACACCGGCGCCTCAGCCACCTTTTTCTTTATATCCTTTGTATGCTGCTGCTTCTGCCTTAGCAGGATCGATTTTCTTATATTTAAATGGATGTTCAGGTGCCTGTGATGTATCTGCATTAGCTGCTGGTGCCGGTGCAGCACAACCTGTTAACAAACCGCCTATCGAACCAACTACAGCTACGCTTGCTGCAGTATAACCCATTCCCTTAAGAAAATCCTTTCTTGAAATTTGTTTGTTTTCTGACATTTTCAATCTCCTAAGTATATTTTTATGCAAAATTAATCACATATGTTAATTATATAACTTGTACTATTTTTATTCAAGTATTATTTTAGAAACAGTGAATATGTTTCACCAAAACATAAGTTACTTATTACTTTAAGTTTTTAATTAAAATTCAAATCATCTATTTGATTCAACTAAATATTTTTAGTGTTACATATAGTAAAAACAAAATAATTGCTTACATTTATTAACAATATTATACCGTATAACAATAAAAAATCTCTTGCGTATAATATATCAAATAATAAT
Source organism: uncultured Clostridia bacterium (assembly GCA_964421845.1). Taxonomy (GTDB): domain Bacteria; phylum Bacillota; class Clostridia; order Tissierellales; family Sedimentibacteraceae; genus Sedimentibacter. The sequence goes on along the minus strand of CAYQYY010000002.1, from coordinate 87,467 downwards.
TTGGAGGAATAGGCAATGAGATTTTTTTATGGTGAAAAAAATATATTAAGAGCTTTGGAAGAGGCGGAATTTTGGAAACATCAAGAAAGCGAGCATACAGATGTCATACAAGAAATTGTTCCTGATATAGAAGAAGAATATCTAAACAGATTAGAAGAATATAAAGAAATATTTAACTCTACTCATGGGAGGATAGTTCAATTAATAGAAACAGCAGTTAATTGCCATAATATTCTGTCCCCTGAAGTTTATCAAGATATAATAAACATAATAAATTTATCAGTAAAACAAAGCCAAGTTTTCGTAGAATTTTTAAGCTTACTTTTGAGAGACAACGAAGCAGTTAAAAATAATCCTGCCGCAGGTGTAGTTCTTAACCATATAAGAAGAGAATCAGAATATTTTATTGGCATAATTACTGCATTTTTAACAGCAAGCTGCAATCAGCAAAACAGTTTTATGAGAGATAGGTATTAGCAGAGTCAATTTATTTGACTCTGCTTTATTTTACGGAATAATTTTTATACTTTGCCAAATAATAAGATTAATTCAGTAAACGGGAGGCAACAAATTGAGTGAAGGTTTAGTTGTTGTAGTACGCTCTGTAATAGCGTTTTTTTCATTGCTTATTTTTGCAAGGATATTAGGAAAGCAACAAATTAGTCAGTTGACTTTTTTTGATTATACACTTGGTATCACCATCGGTTCGATAGCTGCAGAATTAACTGTAGATTTATCAAGTAGAGCTTGGCCTCATTGGGTTGGTTTATTAACGTGGGCAATACTGGGTTATTTAATGGAATACATTACAATGAAATGGAGATATGCAGCTAAGTGTATAGAAGGCGAACCTACTATTATCATTATGGAAGGAAAAATTATGGAAAATGCTTTACGAAAAATGAGGTATACAGTTTCAGACGTTATGGAACAATTAAGAAACAAAGATGTCTTTGACTTAACAGAGGTTAACTTTGCGATTATTGAATCAAACGGGCAATTATCTGTTCTTAAAAAACCCGAATATGAAAATGTAACATGCAAGGATTTGAAAATTGATAAAAAGAAATCTGGTATAAGTACAGAGCTAATTTACGATGGTATTTTAATAGAGGAAAATTTAAAACAACTAAATAAGGATAAAAAATGGCTGATGAACCAGTTAAAGTCGCAAGGTATCAAAGATGTTTCCGAGGTTTTTCTTGCAACCTTAAACCCCGGAGGTTCATTTTATGTTGATAAATACAAGGATCATATAAAGAAAATATTAGATATCGGTGACTATAAAGGGCCATATTGAGGAGAATGTTATGAGAAAATTTATAGTAAGGGTTATACCTATAACAACTATTTTACTTTTCATTTTGGTAATGTCAAGCGATATTTTTTTAAAACATCCTTTCAGTGGAGATGATAATGTTCCGGAATCTATTCAGTTGATTATGAATGATGTAGATAATAAAAAGTGGGAGGATGCATACAACAAGATCGAGATTTTAGATAATGCATGGAAAAAGGTAGTTAAAAGAGTTCAGTTTAGTGCTGAAAGAGATGAAATAAATAATTTTGATAAAAATGTTGCACGCCTTCGCGGAGCTATATTAGTTAAAGATGAGGCAGGTGCAATGATGGAGCTGTCTGAAGCTTATGAGCACTGGGAGAATGTAGGAAAGTAAACAATATGTTCACTTTTGTTTGTGTACACTTTATTGGTATTATCATATTATGATAAAAATGACATTTTTTGATAGTTTGTAAGACAGGAGTGAATATATTGAATAAATTATATAATAAAAATCTTTATCCGGATTTTCATATAAAACTAAATAAATCAGAAGTTTTAGAAAAAAAAGCAAGTAATGGAACAGGTAAGATTGAACTTTTCGTTTTTACAGAAAGAGGTAAAGAACCTATACCGGATGCAATAGTAACTATTTATGCAAGAATAGGTAACAGAAGCTCTGTACCTGTAAAAAGATTAATAACAACAGTTAATCCGATAACTTTTGAATTACCCGTTGCTCACCCTCAAGGGATTTTAATAGAAGGACCTGAATATTACTTTACAACTTATAACATGAAAATAGAAGCTAAAGATTATTTCACTGTTAATGTTTTAAACATAAGGATGTTTCCTGGTATAACTGCTACTTTTGATTATAATTTAAATCATTCTACACCCGGTCTACCAGAACAAGAAATTTATAATTATATCCCGCCCCATCCAAGAGATATTATGAAATAATATAAACAACCCAGCATTAACGCAATTAAAGATTGCTGCTGGGTTTTGTTTTTTCCTTCAAGCTTTCAAAATCTATTTCCATTATGAAAAAACCTAAAATCATTAATATCGCACCTATATATGATTTAAAAGTCAGTACCTCATTCGCGAAAAAATAAGCTGCTACACCGGCAAATACAGTTTCCAGGGAAAATATAACACCAACGTGTGAAGCGCTTGTATATTGTTGTGCTATTGCTTGAACTATAAATGCAATCCCTGTGCACATTATTGCTAAAAACAAAACCGGTGCCCAAAAAGTTGGCATGGTTGGTAAATGTGGTTTCTCAAATATGAATGCAAGAAGTAAATTAAGTATACCTGTAACTCCTAATTGAAAAACCCCTAACTGAAACGGATTGACTTTCTCATTTGTTACCGCCTTTTCCGTTATCAATAAATCAAATGCATAAACAAAGGCACACATAATTGAAAGGGAATCACCAAGTAAATTTTCATAATTAATCGAAAAATTCTCCTTCAATGTCAACAAAGCTATACCTGTCATACTCATTATAACAACAAATATAAGCTTTCTTTCGGGAGCTTTTTTATATATGATACACGATAAAATCGGTGTAAAAACAACTGAAAGCGCACATAAAAAACCCGTATTTGATAATGTTGTATATTGAATGCCGAATGTTGAACCAATATAAACAAATACTAATAAAATACCTAAAATGATGCTGTACTTAATGGTTTCCTTAGTTATATTTTTCAATTTTGGAAACGAAAAAATAACAGCTACAAAAAAGGCAATCAGAAATCTGTTAGCATTTAAAGTGAAAGCGCCCATATCATTTAAACTGATATCTACTAATATATATGACACTCCCCAACTCAATGTAACAAACAATAACATCATATCCGCTTTTAATTGCTTAGTCATAGTAACCCCCCGTTTATTCTATAAAGAATTATACATCATGAAAAAATAAAATGCTATATTTATTATTAAATCATATAAATAATATAAAACGGGGACTTATCAGTCCCCTACATGCCACTCTTGCCACACGTTTCCTATTAAATTTATGTCCGGCTTTAGAGTTTTTTTACCAGGTTCCCACATTGCCGGAGTAACTTCTTTTCCCTTAGTTTTGTTCACTAATTGGTTTGCTCTTAACTGTCTTAATCCTTCTAAAACATTTCTTCCTACCGGCAATGATAAAACTTCCATACATTGTACATTGCCGTCAGGATCTATTATGAATGTACCTCTTAAATCAACACCGCTTTGTTCATCATAAACACCATACATTTTCCCGATTTCACCATTTTGATCAGACATCATTGGAAATGGTGTGTTTCCAACCATCTTAGACAGCTCTTGATCGTTCCAAATTTTATGTGTATAAACCGAATCTACGCTACAGGATAAAACTTGTACTCCCAATTCTTGAAACTCATTAATCTTAGCAGCAACTGCTGCTACTTCCGAAGCTCATACAAAGGTAAAATCACCGCCATAAAAGAATAAATAAACCCACTTTCCGTTAAAATCTTTTAAGCTTACATTAGTAAATTGTCCTATATAAAATGCTTGCGCGCTGAATGCCGGCGCTTGTTCTCCGATTTTTATCATATTTCCTCCATAGTTTATTTAATACTGCATTTATAATATTATTATACCCTTTGCAATAAACTTTATGACCAGGAGTAAATAAAATATGATTAACTTACAATATTATAGTAAGTCCTTGCCGTTAATGCATACACTATTAAATAAAATACAGTAAATATTATTATAGTTACAATTGTGCACAATGCAAATAGCGATACATTAGTCATATTAAAAACTAAAAGCAGTTTTGTTATTACTTTAAATGCAAAGGCAATGTGGATTACTGTAGTTATTAACGGTAAGAAAAATACCGTCAGCACTTGGCTCTTGATTGCCTTTTTTACTTCGCTGTGGCTCATTCCAACCTTTTGCATAATATCAAATCGTTCCTTGTCATCGTAACCTTCTGCAATCTGCTTATAGTAAATTATTAAAACAGTTGCCATTATAAATAATAAGCCTAAGAAAACCCCAATAAAGAATAACCCACCATACATTGTATAAAAACTTGCTCTTGATGCCTCAGGACCATCAGTTCTGCCGGCGATATCATTTTCTCTAATAAAATTATTTAAATTATTTATAAGCTCAATTTGAACCTCACTGCTTTCATCTGTATTAAATCCATAAAAATAGGAACGGTTCTCCATTTTTTCAAGTCCATTCATTGCAGTATATATTTTATTTATTGTTTCTAAATCATTAACTACAACAAAATAAGAATTTGATAAACTTGCCACAGCACTTCTACCAAGTGAATTTAAAGATTTTAAGTTTTCTTTTACTATCAGCTTGTAACCGTTCAAGTTTAATTCATCTTCTGTTATGTTTCCTCTTTGTGAATACAATAAACATTCATCATTCTTTAATGTTATGGATTTACTTTCCATCTTATTGAATTCTTGGAGAGTAATTATTTCTAATGTTGAAACATTCTCCATTGCATTAAATTTGTCTACCACTGATATAAAATATGATCCATCCTGAATAGCAAGAAAATCCATAGAGCGATAGTGAGTCACATTTCTTTGCTCAATATTTGCCGTTGATGTTTGCTTATTTATAATTTCATCTAACATTTCTGCTTGTTTATCTGATACTTTCCATCCGCTAACAAATATATCTTTAGGATATTGTGTATTAAGAATATCCTCCATACCTGCGTATAATGATATTGTCGATGAAATCATAACTATAACCATAGTAGACAAAATACAAATATTAGCAAGCCCTGCAGCATTTTGTTTCATACGATATATCATGCCTGAAACAGAAATAAAATGATTAATTTTGTAGTAATATTTTTTATTTTTCCTTAAGCTTTTTAAAACAACAATGCTTCCTGCTGTAAACAAACAATACGTTCCTACTATAACCAATATTACAGCTACGAAAAATAAATTTAAAGCAGCTAATGGGGATTCGGTAAATATAGCTATACAATAACCGGCACTTAGACACAATGTCCCAACTATTGTTAAAAGCCACTTTGTCTTTGGCTCTCTTTCACCAACATTGCCACCCTTTAACAATTCTACCGGTTTTGATAAATGAACTTGACCAATATTGTAAAAAAGATTAATCACATAAATAGATAAGAATAGACAAAGTGTTGCGAGAATGGCTGTTATCGGTATCTCAAATCCAAATGTTGCATCAATAGATATAATTTTAAAAAGTAATAATATTATAAGCTTGCTTAGCAAAATACCCGATAATATTCCGACAGTAAGTGTAATTGATGAAGTAATCACCGTTTCATAAAACATTATTTTAGAAATATGTTTTTTTTCCATACCAAGTATATTAAAAAGACCAAATTCTTTTTTACGCTTTTTAATAAGAAAGCTGTTAGTATAGAACAAAAATATTAACGAAAAAATTCCGATTACTATGGCTCCCAAAAACAATATTTGTCTTAAGGAGCCGCTATCGCTTACGATTTCTATGCTTTTAGCAACTACCAAATAAACCATATTGTAAAACATCATTATAGTACCGATACAGGTTAACATATATGGTATATATGTTTTATAATTCTTTTTAATATTATTTAAAGCAAGGTTTTGATAAAAGAATTTATTCATTTCTTTCACCGCCTGTAGCTATCATTGTAAGAGTGTCTGAAATTTTCTGATAAAATAATTCATTTGACATTGTGGCTTTATAGAGCTGATGATAGATGCTTCCATCCTTTATAAACAATACTCTCTTTGCATGACTTGCAGCTTTAACGCTATGCGTAACCATAAGTATTGTTTGACCATCACTATTAATTTCATTGAATAACCTTAATACTCCGTCCGAAGCTCTTGAATCGAGGGAGCCGGTTGGTTCATCGGCAAGTATTATTTTAGGTGCTGTAATAAGGGCTCTTGCTATAGCCGTTCTTTGCTTTTGACCACCTGATATTTCGTAAGGAAATTTGCTTAATATATCAGAAATTTCTAATCTTTTTGATATTGGCTTTAATTTTCCACTCATTTCTTCATAGGATTTTCCGGCTAAAACAAGCGGCAAAAATATATTGTCCTTAACTGAAAACGTATCAAGCAAATTAAAATCTTGAAATACAAAGCCAAGGTTATCTCTTCTGAAAGCAGAAATATCCTTTTCATTAATTGTTGTAATATTTCTGTCATTTAATAATATTTCTCCATGCGTCGGTTTATCCAGTGAAGCAAGGATATTTAACAATGTTGTTTTTCCGGAACCCGATTCACCCATTATTGCAACATACTCACCATTTTCTACTGAAAAAGTAACATTAGAAAGTGCCTGAACAGGATTTCCGCCAAAGCGGGTTGTATATATTTTCTTTAAGTTATTTACTTGTAGAAGTGACATATTTACCTCCGATAATATTCTTCCTGTTCATATTATCAAAATTTCTAAATACCTTACCATAACTTTGGCTTACATTTTTAATTTTAATCTTACATTTTAGTAAGGTTATTCTATTTCCACTTTTGCAACATCAAGTCCTATTTTAATCTTCGTTCCATTGTTCACTTTTGATTCTATACTGATTGTAAAGAAAAGTTTGTTTAATATTTGCTTGCATAAATAAAGACCAATGCCTGTAGATTTTTTATCTCCCCTGCCGTTATATCCGGTGAACCCTTTTTCAAATACTCTTGGTAAATCCTCTTGTTCAATCCCAATTCCTGTATCCTCTATAACCAATGTGTCTGATGATTTTGCATCCATATAAATTTTAATTTCACCATGATTGGTGTATTTCAAAGCATTTGACAATATTTGTTCTATTACAAACAATAACCACTTTTCATCCGTTAAAACAGTGCGGTTTAAATCTTCATAGTTTAATTTGATTTTCTTTCGTATAAACAATTTAGAATATTTCCTCACTGCTTGTTTTACTATATCATCAAGAGAATATCTTTTAAACAGCAAATCAGAATTTAAGCTGTCAAGACGAATATATTGCAGTGCCATTTCAACATATTGTTCTACCTTGAAAAGTTGTTCTAAAAGCTCATTGTTTATTTCAGACCTTTCCGATTGAAGTATTAACCTCATAGCAGAAATAGGTGTTTTTATTTGATGTGACCACACAGTATAATAATCCATCATATCAGTGTAAGCTTTATTTTTCTCATTAATAATTTTTAACCTGTTTTTATCGATTTCTATTATTAACTCTTGATAATCTTTTTCAATTAATTTTAATGATTCCCTAAATTTAAAATTTGCTTCAGTAATATTATTTTTTAATCTTAAAAGATCGTTATGCTTTTTGTAAAAACTTAAAAAATCAAAAATTACAATAATTAATATAAAAAAGCTTGAAAGTAAAAATGCATATAATACAGATTCTAAAGGTAACGAATAAAGTGAAAAAACAACAACAAAAACAATGATAGATATAATTAATGATGAGATTATCGTAATTTTTCCCTTTAAATATGAATATATAATCCTTAAAAAATCTCTCATTTAGTCCACCATGTACCCCATACCTTTTTTTGTCTTGATAAAATCATCAAGCCCTAATTCCGAAAGTTTTTTTCTTAAACGGGTTATATTGACAGTCAATGTATTATCATCTACGAACTGATCACTTTCCCAAAGATGCTGCATAATTTCTTCTCTTGAAACAATTGTCCCTATGTTCTCCATTAGCAGCTGCAATATCCTGTAGTCATTTTTAGTCAATTCAATTTTAATATCGTTGTATGTAAGTGTTGTATCATTTAAATTTAGCACAACTCCTTTATGTTCTCTTTTCTGTATCTGTTCTTTAAGTGAGTAAGCTCTTCTTAATAATGCACCTAATTTTGCAGTCAAGACATTTAAGTCAAAAGGTTTTACTATGAAATCATCGCCACCCATATTCATGGCCATCACTATATTCATGTTGTCTGATGCAGAAGATATAAACATAACGGGTACCTTTGAAACTTTTCTTATTTCGCTGCACCAATGAAAACCATTGAAAAAAGGCAGCATAATATCCAACAAAACTATATGAGGGTCAAATTTATTAAACTCCCCTATAATATTTTTAAAATCTGTAACATACTCCACATTATAATCCCATTTTAACAAGTGAAGCTTTAATGTGTTTGCTATCGTTAAATCATCTTCTATAATAAGAACTTTGTACATTTATACCTCCATTGTTAACTTTACTTAGTTTACCATCTTTTAACTTATTCTATATTAATATTTTTATTTTATCAACCAAAATCACCCTAAAGTGATTACATAAAAAATTTTCAATAAAGGCTTTGTCCATCATTTATTTTAGTTATAAAAAATACGCAGGATTTAATCCTGCGTATTTTAAATTTATTATCCCTCGCTTAATTAAAGCTTTGTTCGGTCCTATCAATTATTTCATCCTGCAATGCTTTTTCAAGATTGTTAAAGTGATCAGAATATCCTGCAACTCTTACTATTAAATCTTTGTATTCATCCGGATTGTTCTGTGCGTTAATAAGTGTACTTCTATCAATTACATTGAATTGAATATGGTGGCCCATCATTTGAAAGTAAGCTCTAATTAAAGCCGAAACGTTGCTTATTCCTTCTTCTCCTGCAATTGATGAAGGTGTGAATTTCTGATTTAATAAAGTTCCTCCGGTTGAAGTGTGGTCCATTTTTGCACATGATTTAATAACTGCTGTTGGTCCTTTTCTATCAGCACCTTTTTCCGGAGATATACCATCTGTAACCGGTTTTTCCTTTAACCTTCCGTTTGCTGAAGCAGTCATAACTGAACCAAAGTATACATGGCATGTAGTTGGAAGCATATCTATTTGATAAGTTGCACCGCAAACTGATTTTCTTCCCTTGATTTTGTCTCTCACATTAACAAATATGTCAAGCATTATATCGTCAGCATAATCATCATCATTTCCATATTTAGGTGTATGGTTTAATACTAAGTTGTGTAACATTTCATATCCTGCAAAGTTAGAATCTATTGCTGATAAAAGCTCCTTCATAGTGAAGCGTTTTTGGTCAAATACATTATACTTAACAGATGACAAACAATCTGTAATAGTTCCTATTCCTACTACCTGAATGTATCTTGTGTTGTATTTTGAACCTCCTGCATTATAGTCTCTGCCACTTTCCTTGCATCCTGTAGTAAGGACAGACATGAATGGTGACGGCATATATTTAGCAAATATTTTTTCTATAATATTGTTTCCTTCTATTTTAATGTTGATAATATGTTGGAGTTGTTTATAAAATGCATCCCTTAATTGTTCATAAGAGGTGAATTCTTCCGGTTCTCCTGTTTTAATGCTTATTTGTTTATTAGTATATTTGTCAAAACCGTTGTTTAATGTAAGTTCAAATATTTTTGGAACATTTAAATACCCCGTAAGTACGTAAGCTTCTCTGCCGTGACAGCCGGTTTCAACACAGCCGCTTGATCCGCCAAATCTTGCATCCTCTAATGTTTTTCCCGCATTTAACAGCTCCTGTATAAGTTCCTCTGTGTTATAAAATGCCGGCTGGCCCCAACCCATTCTTGATATTTCAACAGACCTTCTTAAAAATTCTTCAGGAGTTTTTTCACTTATTTGAACGTTTGAACTCGGCTGCAACAATCTCATTTCATCCATGGTATCAAGAATGATATAGGAAACATCGTTTACTCCATCCTCACCAGTGTATGGATTTATACCGCCTGTGTTAAGGTTGGCAAAGTCTGTATAGGTTCCGCTTTCTTTTAAGGTGATTCCAACCTTCGGAGGTGCCGGTTGATTATTGAATTTAATCCACAGGCATTCCATTAACTCTCTTGCCATGGTGTAATCAATAGTTCCTTCTTCAACTTCCTTTTTATAAAAAGGATATAAATATTGATCTAACTTACCGGGGGAAAAAGCATCCCATGTATTTACTTCTGTTGTTACGCCAATGTGTACAAACCAATACATTTGAAGCGCCTGAGCATAAGTTTTCGGTTTATGTGCAGGAACCACATCACAGTTTGATGCAATCCACATGAGCTCTTCTTTTCTCTTAGTATCTGTTTCATTTTGGGCTAATTCTCTTGCATAAGCAGCATATCTTTGTCCATATACTATAATTGCATCACAAGAAATAGCCATTGCCTGTAGTTGAGCTTTTTTATCATATGCATCAAGATCATTTAAAAAATCTAATTTCTGTATTTCTTCTTCTATTTCTTTTTTAAAATCTAAGAAACCCTTTTTATAAAACTTATCATCTGCAACAGTGTGACCGGGGGCTCTTTGCTCCATAAATTCAGTAAACATTCCTGCAGCATATGCATCCTTCCACTCCTGTGACATAGAGCTTAATATTTTATCTCTTGTAGATTTTCCCTGCCAATATGGAAAAATTTTTTCTGCCTGAATTTCTTTATCTTCTTCCTTTACCTTGAAATTTATGTGCTTTCTATCATTCATTACTGTCATATCTTCTACAGTATGTGCACATAGTTCCGGAAAAGTAGGAACAACCTGTGGTCCTTCACTTTTTTCACCAACTATTAATTCTCCATCTCCTACATAGAGTTTTCTGTTTTCCATGTAATATTTAAAATTCATGGCACGAAGCACAGGCGTTTCCATAGTTCCATAATTTTCTTGATAAAATTCAGTTTCCAACAATGCCCTTTCAAGTGAAACACTTGGCTGTGTAGATACGCTTATATTTCTTAATTTTTTTGTTCTTTCAGTATAACCTCGCATACTAACCTCCTATTTTAACTTCATACCCTTTACTTTCAAACAAAGCTTTAAAATACTGCATTTTTTCATCTGATGGTTTAGACATCTTTTGCTCTTCGTAAATAATGCCTAATTTTTTATATTTATGCTTTGCTATATCGTGATATGGAAGCAAATTAACTTTTTTTATATTTAAATCCTTAATAAAATCAATTGTTTTTTCAATGTGGTCTATTTCAGCATTTATACCTTCAATAATAGGCATTCTGATATTTATGTTGTTGTGAATTTTTGATAATCTTTGTAAGTTTTCTAAAATCATTTTATTTGAAGCACCAATAAAATACTTGTGCTTTACATCATCCATAAGCTTAATGTCATATAAAAACAAATCAGTGTATTTAGCAATTCTTTCTAAGCTTTCAAAACTTACTGCTCCGCTTGTATCAACGGCAGTATGAATGTTTTCTTCTTTTAATTTTTTAAACAATTCCTCTATAAAATCTATGTATATTAAAGGTTCTCCTCCGGAAACAGTGACTCCCCCATTAGATTTCTCATAAAAAACTCTGTCCTTTAATACTTCCTTCAATACTTCTTCTACAGTATAGTCCTTTCCTGCAATCTGCCTTGCCTCTTGGATACAATATATTTCGCATAGACCGCATAAATCACATTTATCCATGTCTGTTGTAAGTATATTGTTTTCTATTTTAATGGCTACTCTTGGGCATACTTTAACACATGTACCACAAAGGGTACATTTTTCTTTATCGTATAAAATTTGCTTTTTACTTTCTTGACTTTCCGGATTATGACACCATAAACACTTTAAAGGACATCCTTTAATAAATACCGTCGTTCTTATTCCCGGACCATCATGTATTGAAAATTTTTGAATGTTAAAAACATTGGGCGTATTCATTTTTTCTCCATAATAATTTAATCAATTGTATATATGCAATTTCCTTGCCAAAACAAAAAAAGTTTAACCTTTGCAATAAATGCTATAAAAATCACTTTTTATATTAAAAATAATATTTCTTTCATTTAACTGTAAAAAAAATGATTGCAATAATATTACACTATTGTCAAAAAATCATTACAATTGTAAAAATATATATTTTTCTCAAACTTTTTATGCTATAATAAAATAATTATATTATTAAAGGTTGGTGTTATTATGGATTATGAAAATATATTGAAGTTAATTTCGGAAAATTTGTATTGCGGCATATTTATTGTCGATAAAGATGGAAAAGTAATATTCTATAACAAATCAATCAATGATTTAGCAGGTGTTAATGTTGAGAATGCCATAGGTAAACACTTACTCGAAATATTTCCTCGCCTAACAGAAGAATCAAGTACAATAGTGAAAACATTAAAAACAGGTGAAGGTATAAAGAATTATGTGCAAAATTATTATAATTATCAGGACAAGTTAGTGACAATTTTTTCAAGCACTATACCTTATTATGAAAATGGTAAGCTTGAAGGAGTAGTTGAAATATTTTCTGATGTTAAAAAATATAATGATTTAACACATAATAAAAAGAAAGAAGTTATTGGTAAAGCAGTCTATACTCTTAGTGACATAATAGGGAACAGCAAGGAAAAAACAGAATTAAAAAATAAAATAATTAAAACCGCAAACAGTAATTCCCCTGTACTTATATATGGAGAAACAGGAACAGGTAAGGAATTAGTTGTACAATGTCTGCACAATGAAAGCCATAGGCGTAATAAACCCTTTATTGCACAAAACTGTGCTGCTATTCCGGGGACTTTATTTGAAAGCATATTGTTCGGTACTGCATTAGGCAGCTTTACAGGTGCTAAGGATTCAAAGGGTTTAATAGAAGCTGCAAATGGTGGCACTTTGTTTTTAGATGAAATTAACTCCATGGATATTACCCTTCAAGCAAAGCTATTAAGATTTTTACAGGAAGGACAAATCAGGAGATTGGGTGAAAATAAAACACATGAAGTGGATGTAAGAGTTGTAGCTGCTATAAACAAAAATCCTTATGATGCTATATCAGAAGGAAGCTTAAGAAATGATTTATTTTATAGATTAAATGCCATAAGCTTCAAGCTACCGCCTTTAAGAGAAAGTAAAAGTGACATTTTAGAATTAAGTGTGTATTTTTTAAATTATTTTAATGGTCAATTAAATAAAAATGTTGAAGGTTATTCAAACGAAGTAATGAAATTTATGAAAAGCTACCATTGGCCGGGAAACGTGAGGGAACTGAGGCATTTAATTGAACATGCTATAAATATAACAGAAGGAAACATGATCACGGAAGAAGATCTCCCTGAATATCTTAAAAATAAACACAACACAGCATTAAAAGAAGTGACTAATGATAATCAGTTGGACAACAATATGTTTTCTGTTCCATTAAGCGAGCAAATTAGCCAATTTGAAAGAAAAGTAATAATTAAAACATTAGAAAAATATGATTGCAACATAACAAAAACTGCTAAAAAATTAGGGGTTCCAAGACAGACACTTTATTATAAAATGGATAAACTAAATATTAAGCTTGACAAAAGTGCTGATTAACAGACAATTTTTTAAGTTAAACAAATATTAAATACAAAATAAAAGGATATTAAATGAGCAAAATTATAAATTTAACAGAAGGTAAAATCAGAAGCACCTTAGTAAAATTGGCACTCCCTATAATGGGGACTTCATTTATACAGATGGCTTATAACTTAACTGATATCATATGGCTGGGACGCCTCAGTACAAATGCTGTTGCAGCAGCTGGAACGGCGGGCTTTTTTTTATGGTTTGGAGCGTCATTGGTTATGATAACTCAAATAGGAGTAGGTGTCAATGTAGCCCAAAGCTATGGCAAAAATGATTTAGAAACTGCAAAAAAATATATAACAAATAGTTTCCAATTAGATATATTTATAGCACTTATGTATTCTTTGCTATTATTTTTATTTAGGCACAGTATTATAGGTTTTTTCAACTTGCAGGATGACGAAGTAATTGGAATGGCGGTTGAATATTTAACCATAATATCTATAGGAATAACATTTCATTTCCTAAACCCTATTTTTTCTACAATATTAAATAGTTCAGGAAACAGCATTACACCTTTTAAGGTAAATACAATAGGGATGTTAGCTAATATAGCAATTGACCCCCTTTTAATTTTCGGACTCGGTCCCATACCCCCATTAGGTATTAACGGAGCTGCTTTAGCTACCATATTATCGCAATTTTTGGTATCGTCACTATTTTTTATTATAGGCAAGAAAAATAATACAGTTTATTCGCATGTAAATTTAATTGTGAAACCAGAACCGCAAATTATTAAAAATATAATAAAAATAGGTTCTCCACCCGCTCTTCAAATGGGCTTGCATTCTGTAATAAGTATGATTCTCACTAAAATAATTGCAGGTTTTGGTCCGGTTGCTGTTGCAGTTCAAAGTATAGGATCACAAATCGAATCAATCACATGGATGACTGCTGAAGGATTTTCTTCCGCTATATCAGCATTTACAGGACAAAATTATGGTGCCGGTAAATTCCAAAGAATTAAAGACGGATACCATCAAGGCATACAAATTTTAGGTGGATTCGGCATCTTTTCTACTTTACTTTTAATAATAGGGGCTGAAATGTTATTTACCATATTTGTACCTAATGATCTTGAAGCCATTAAGGAAGGTATTAATTATTTAAGAATTTTAGGACTTTCTCAGTTCTTTATGAGTATAGAAATAGGCACTACAGGAGCATTCAATGGTTTAGGCAGAACCTTGCCTCCAACTTTAAACGGAATATTTCTCAATGTACTAAGAATTCCCGCAGCCATATTGCTTGGTTCATTAATAGGATTGTCAGGCGTTTGGTGGAGCATCAGTGTTTCATCTGTTTTTAAAGGAATTATACTATATATTTGGTTTAAATTAGCACTTGTTAAAATACTGAAAGAAGATTCTTCACTACGTGCAGAATGATGTAATACTATGAAGGAGGAGAACAATGAAATTTATTTGTTCAAAATGCAATGTAATAGAAGAAGCAACAACATTAAAAGCAAAATGTGATTGCGGAGGTCTTTGGAAACTTAAATTTAAACCTCCTAAATTTGATTTATCCTTAATTGATAAAGGCACATGGAGTATCTTCCGTTATCGAAACTTTATGGCTTTATTAGATGAACAATGGAAAAATATTTCACTTGGAGAAGGTATGACCCCAATTATTCAGTTTGATGAAGATGTACTTTTGAAGATGGATTATTTCATGCCCACTCTATCTTTTAAGGACAGGGGGGCAGCCGTTTTAATTGCCCATTGCAAATCAATCGATGTAAAATCAGTTGTGCAAGATTCAAGCGGCAATGCAGGAAACAGCATAGCTGCATACTGTGCCAAAGCAAACATTGACTGTGAAATTTTCGTTCCTGAAGGTACTTCACCTAAAAAAATTGATATGATTAAATCCCACAACGCCCGTGTAAATGTTGTGCCCGGTTCAAGGGATAATTGTGCAGATGTGTGCCGATCAAAGGTTGAAACAGAAGGCAAATATTATGCCAACCACGTTTATAACCCGTTCTTCTACGAAGGAACAAAGACATACATTTATGAAGTATATGAACAACTTAACAGAATTCCGGAAAACATATTTGTTCCTTTAGGAAACGGAACGTTGTTTTTAGGAATTGTAAAGGGCTTAGAAGAGCTGATTGAAAGTGGTATAATCGATAAAATGCCAAACATTATCGCTGTTCAAAGCGAATACTGCGACCCTTTTGTATTGGCCGTAGAAAACAAAGAAAAACACCCTGTAAAGGTATCTCCTCAGCCAACCATGGCAGAAGGAATTGCAATAGGTGTTCCAATGAGAGGAGAAGAAATTTTAGAATATACCTATAAGCATAAAATCAAAGTGATTACATCCCCCGAAGACGAAATTTTAAGTGCTAGAGCTACTCTTGCTGCCAAAGGAATTTACTGCGAACATACAACAGCAGCAACCTATGCTGCATATTTGAAATATTGCCGAATGTTTGGTAAGACACCCGATTCTTTAGTTCCAATGTGCGGAGCAGGACTTAAATCAGATCATTAGTAAATAAAAACAAAATAAGCTACTATCCTATAATATACATTGGATAGTAGCTTTGTTGTTGCGATATCTTGAAATGGACATGTACACTGGCCATTAATAGTCTATATATTCTTTAATTATTCTGATATATTAATCAAACAGGCAATATTTTTCCCCAAATCTTTAGCTCTATATAACTCTTTGTCAGCAATATCAATTAAGTTAGATATTTGACCAAAATCTTTTATTTTTCCTATTGCTCCTCCAATACTGATTGTAACATTTATTATTTTATTTTCAAATTCATAATTTAAACCTATTTTTTCTACTTCACTTCTTATATAATTTGCAAGGTCTAATGATTGATTATAATTTAAAGCTTTTGCATAATAAACAAATTCTTCTCCGCCATATCTACCAAAAATATCTTGTCTTTCCTCCTGAATAGTTTTAATGCAATTTGCTATACTTTTTAGACATTCATCACCTTTTGAATGTCCCCAATAATCATTATACTTTTTAAAATTATCTATATCGATCATAAATAAAGTTATTGTTTCTTTATCAATATTCATTTGATGCCAAGCTTTACTAAGCGAATTACTAATAAATCTTCTGTTTGGAATCGAAGTAAGTTCATCTTCATAAGCTTTCTTTATTAATAAATCATTGGATTTTCTTATTTTATCAAGTTCTTTTTCTTGATTTTTTATTTCCTTTTCTAATAATCTTTTTGCCTTATCGAATTTTTCGCTATCTTTTGTATGTTTAAGTTCTATTTTAAGTATTTCAAGCTTTTTTCCTGTATTTGAGGCCATTATTTCTTCATTTAAACGGCTGTAATTTTTATAAAATTCAAGAGCTTTTTTATAGTCATCTGTTATTTCATAATATTCAGAAATATGTTTATAAATTTCGACCAATTTTTTCTTGGCATTTATGTGTTCAGCATATTGTAAAGCTTTTTCATAATAATAAATTGTTTGATTTAAATCCTTATTAAAATATAATTTTGCTAAATTTATTAATACATCTATTGCGTAATATTTGTTATTGACATTATCCAACCTTTTTAATGCTTGAAAATAATACTTCTCAGCTTTATCGTAATTTTCAAATGTGTAATAAATTCTACCGATTTTATTCTCTGCATCACCAAGATTAATCATATCATTTTCATTTATAAATATGTTATAACTTTTTTCTAAATTAGCAGATGCTTCATCATAATTGCCTTCTTTAAAATTTATTTCTCCAATATTAATTAGTATGACAGCAGTATTTAAATTATAGTTATTGTCTGTACTGATTTTAAGTGCACTATTAAAATAACTTAATGCCTTATCGTAAACACCTGTCTCACGATACACTTCCCCAATATTATTCAATACGCAGCTTAACAAAAATTTATCCTCGCATAAATTTAAAAGTTCTGTTACCTTCAGCAAATATTTAAGTGCTTCTTCATACATAGACCCATAAAAATATGCAATACCTACCAAATTTAACGATTTAATTTGTCCCGAGGTATCATCTAACTGCTCAAATATTTCATATGCTTTAAATGAATAATCCAGCATTAAGTTTATATCTGTTTTAGCTCTGCATGCAAAAGCCATACTGATTAAGCTGTATCCTTCTTCTGTTTTTAAATTGCTTTCTTTTGCAATTTGTAAAGCTTCAATACTTAATTCATATGACCTGTCCGGATATGTTGCAGCTATTCTTCTTGCTTCTTTAAGCTTATCATTAATTACTTGCGATATCATGACTTCCATTAAATTATCCTTATAATTTTTTCTCATCTTATTGAATTATACTACATTATTTTACATTTTTCTACAAATTTAAAAAAAGACAGTTGATAAACTAACTGTCATAAAATAAGTATGTAATATAACTTGTTGTTTCTACCATTTTTTGTTGTAGGATGAGCTCTGAGTTGCTGTGATTTAGCATATATAAATTCGTTGTATTTAGTTTATCCATCATTTTAAGCATTGTAACAATACTTACAGGTGAATCCAAATTATCATTTGTAAAAGACATTATATTATTGATGTCTTTATTCTTTATTGCCTCCATGGTTATTGAATCCATTTGACTTGCTTTTTCTAAATTAAGATAATGAGAAAAATCCACCGATGAAATAAATAATGTTTTGTCCTTATTAATTAAACCACTCAAATCTTCAACAATTTTTTCTATATCTGCTAACTTTGTTTGTTTAGACATAACCAAAGTTACTATTTTAACATCATTTAAATAATATTTTACAAAAGGTACGATGCTTGATACAGAATGCTCTATGGTTAGTTTTTCGTCGTCACTTATTATAAAATTATTTTGCAATAGTTTGTTTGTGATGTCATAATCCGTTTTTAACACTCCCATGGGTGTCTGCCAATCATTTAAAGTGGTAAAAACCTTACCCATTAAAATGCTTTCATGGTCAGGGCCCATTAATACAATAGTTTCATAATCATTGATACATACATTTTGAAAAACCTCATGTATTAAATCACTTGCAAGTAAATGATGAGGAATGATAGAGCCGCGTATACCGACTCTATCTTTATATAATTCAAATTGTTTAATATTAACAAAATCAACAGGATTGTAATATATACACTCTAAATTATTTTTATTGATAAAATAATCTGCCTTCTGATTTGAACCTCCTATTAGTACAAATGTTATTGCAATAACAAAAATAATTATTTTAAATATTTTATTCAATATTTTCACCTAATCCAAGATTATTTGATGGTCAATGCTACTTTATCCACATAATTTAACTTAGTTTCCATAATTTCTTTAATTACGGCATAATCAACCGTATATTCTCCTGTTTGAGCCGCCTGCATATAAAATACTATGGGCTTAATAGGAAGATCCCTGTCATAATGATAATTAAACTTTAACTTTTGGCCGTCAATGTCATTCCAATAAATATCCGGACCTGCTTCTATATACCTGAATCCTGAAGGAACTATATATGTTATTTCATAATTACCCCGTTCTATTGTAGAAGCAAAGCTTGGCATTATGGACACGGTTACAATATCCGAATGATTATAATTTGTTTTTTCCTGTTCTGCTCCTTTAAGCTTATAGCTTATTTTTATTGACATATCATCAGATTTATTCTTATCTAAATCATCCTTATTGCCTAATGCATTAACCTTGCAGGCAATACTTCCGTTAATATTGCTAAATTTTATATCACCTATTTTTTCTTTTGTAACGGCAAAGCTTTCCCTGTCAAACAGTTTTAATTTATATGTTTTCTTTGTACCATCCACTGTTACTGCCACTTCTCCGAATAAATCCTTAATTTCATCTAATTTCATAATATCTCTTTGCATAATATAAATTAATTGCTCAAAGTTACTGAGATTATATTTAGATGGTTTGTTGTAAATATATTTAAAAAATTTATCACTTGTTTCATAATTTTTAAGCTTTACTCCCAAAACTGACATTAGAGCTGTCAACTCATAGTTATCTGTGTCATTTTGTCTATTGTCAAAATATAAAAATTCGCCTGATTTTGTAGAAGCATCTACAAATTCCTTATAATACTTATTTGCTGTTTTCTTATCTCCCAACTCTGCCAATGCAAGCGATAGATACAACTTATCTCGTATTTCTAATTCTGAGTTATGATTCTCCAATAAATCGTAGATTTTAAGTAAAACAGGTTCCTTATAATTGCTAAGTCCCCACAAAGATGCAGCTATATCTGTACTATAATCTTTATTATTTAAAATATTTTTGAAGATTATTGTAAATTTAGAATTCAAGTATTCATCATCTATTAAATTTGCTAATTTTGCTGTTACTTCCAAATCTTCTTCGGAATATGTAAAAAGCTTATACCCTGTTCTATTAACAGACTCATATTCACTTAATTTATTAAATAGCTCCTGTTCATTAAATTCTAAATTTGCCTTAAAATATTCATTTATATATTTTTTAGCTATCATTGAGCACACTGTCTGATCTATTCTTCGCCCACTGCTTGAAGAAATTGCATCTAAGCTGTTATAAAAATCTGACCTACTCTCATTAAACAATGTTATTACAGGATTAGAATAAACCTTGTCTAACAGAGTACTTTCAGTAATTTTATAATAATCTGTATTATTGAAAAACACATAGGAATCAACTACCGTAAATTCTTCTTTTATAGCATCCTTTTTATTTTTACTGATTGCAGTAACATAAATTTCGTAATTACCTTCATTTAATTTCCCTATTAATAAATTGGTGTAATTGCCAATTGTGCCTTTTTTATTAATATCTGTTTTTTTACCTGTTTCTTTATTTACAACAGTTATCTTGTAATCAACCTCATCATTCTTAATGGCTTCGGTACCAAATGTTCTAAGCGATACATTTATATTGTCATCCTTTAAATATTCCTTAGCCATTATTAAATCCACAAAGAAAGGTAAGCTGACTGTTATATTTTTCTTGCCGCTTCCTGCATAAAGCTTATCAGATATCCCTTGGTATGTAATTCGCCAGGAAGTTAAATTGTCAGCCAATTTAAATTTCAAAGTTCCCTTTCCATCTTTATCGGTGGTTATAGTTTTAAAAGCGGTTGTATCCTCAAAATCATCCCTGAAAGAATTATCATTTCCTCCTCCGCCACCCTTTTCAGCCATGCCGGGCCCTTCAGTGTTTAAATCCAAGTTAGATAAATATGATTTAATCAAGCCGGTGTACCATGAACCTTTATATAAATCATCCAAGGTTCTTACATTTTTTTCAAATACTGCAAAATACGCTTCATCAACCACACTTATATTAATATCCGCCACACATGGTTTTTTATTTTCATCATAGGCAAAAATACTTAATGTTACCTCTTCGCCGGGTTTGTACTCTTCCTTATTGGTGGTAATATCAAAATACATTTGTCTTTCTGTTCTGTCATATGACATATAGCTATCTACAGGATAAATATATCCGTCTTTAATATAAGCCCCTACAATATATACATTAGGGATGTAATCTTCTTTAAAAGAAAAATCTACTTTTGTGCTACTAAAAACCTTGCTTTCAATTAAACCATTTCTTGCAAATAACAATATTAAATTGTCATTATCACTTTCATTTACGGCACTGTTATTATAAATTAATTCCATATCCACATTATCATTAATTCTATAGTTTTCTTTGTCGTCAGTTTTCTCCAATTTGTAAAAAAATGTTTCATATGGAATGTATCTGCCACTAATGTGACCTTCTTCTACGATATTTTTATTTGCATCATCATAGTAAGATGCAATTATTCTATAGCTTCTTTCTTTATTGAAATCAGGAATTTCAACATTTGCAATACCGTTAACAGTATTTACATTATCTGAATAAACCGTATTTTCAACTAATCTGTAATTATACAATGTATGGTTAACTTTATTTATAAAATCGTATTGCTCTCCGATTTTATCCTTTTCATAATAACTTTCTATAATATGAACATTAACAACACCATCTAATGGCTTTCCTCTTAACTCGCTGTAATCATATAATTGTTCACTGTAACTCTTAATTACCAATTCATGCAGCGATATGTCCACGGTTGTCGGGTTATCTTTATTTTGATTCACCTCAAGCATCTTATTTTTAGGGAAAACTCTAAAGCTGTCATGTAAATTTACCGCTTTATCTTCTGCTTTGTTGTTAAAACTGTTAATATCAACATATATAGGTCGCCAGCTTGAGCTATTAACCACAGTGTTAATTTTAACGGTTTTTTCACCATTTTTATCTAATTTTACTTCTTCATTCATATTATCATATTGTATATAACCATAATTATGGTAACCATATGTATTTAATCTGACGTTTAAATTAGGTACTGGATTTCTATCAAAAAAGTTGGCATTAATTTTATAGTATAAATCATCACCGCTGTACATGACTTTTTTACTTAGCTCACCACTCATGGTGTAAAGCGGTTTAATGTATTTTCTTACTTCTATATACTTCGTGGATATTTGTATGTCATTATCATATACCTCAATTCTCAAACTGTTGGAGGTAACATTTTTTAATTCAAATTTAGTTGTATAAGTACCGACTTCCGTTAAATCTACGTCCTTGCTTTCTAATATTAAATCAGTCCCATACTCAACAAGATTAATTTTCACCTTATTAACTTTATTTTTATCTCTAAATCTTGCAAATCCCCACACATTTACAGTATCATCTGGCAGATATACAGGTCTATCTGTATCCAAATACCTTAAATATTTATCTGTTTCACTAATATTTTTATAATAATAATATTGAAAAAGTTGGCTGTCGGCATAAATAAAATCATTGTAGCCCTTAGCTTTAATTCTCATGAAAACAGTTTTATAACTGTCTGCTTTTTTGCTGCTTATTAATGTTCCCTTTTCATCAGTTAAGCCAATTTTTTCACCATTTAAAAATATTTCAGCATTTTCAATTCCACTACTTGTTAAGCAGTCACCGGCAAATACTAAAATCTGTTCTTCAAAAATGGAATTGTAAATTAACATATCATTAATCTGCAGGAACAAATATGTATTATTAATTTGTTCGGTGCTAAACTGCAATAAATAATAGCCCTTTTTTAAATCGTCAGGCAACTCAAAAATTGCCTTATTTCGATAATTATTTTTTTCATTTATATACGGTTTTTGATTTATTGTATCTATTATCTTAAAATTACTGCTATCTTTAACATTCGCAGGATATTTGCCTGTTTCACCATATAGCTTAACATCATTAGCAAATTCATCAGCCCCTTTATATTCATATATATTAATTGTGAATTCCTTCTCGTTGTATTGGCTGTTTAAATATGCTCCAATTGCTTTTATATTGCTTTCACTTATGTTAGCTAACGGACTATCGAAGTACATCCAAGCATTTGGGTCTGATTCCGTAGTAAAACTAAAAATATAATCTTCTTTAAGCTTTTCGGAACCATCCTTTAATCCAAAACCTTTTTTAATTTTTACTGTATATCTTGTATTGTTTTCTAATTTTTCGGGTGCAAAGACAATATAATTCTTATTATTGATAAATCTGCCCTTTGTTTCCGGATAAATTTCAAAATAATTATCAATATCTTCAAAATCTGTTAGGGAAAAATTCATTTCTATGCCTGAAATGGCAGGAACATAATTGCTGTCATTAGCAGGAACGGTACTTTCTATTTTAAATTCTTTCTTTGTTTGAAATGCCCATGAATATTCGTATTGTTCGTCATTTAATCTTATCTGATAAATCTTATCATTCTCTAAGTTTGTTAATGGAATGATGTTATAAACAGTATTTGATACTTCTTCAATTTTAAATTCTTTTTCAGGAATTATTTGAAGGTTATCCTTGACATAACTTTTACTTATATTATCTTTACTCTTTAGCTGAAAAACTGAAGAATTGTCGATACCCTGCTTATCTGATTTAATCGCAGTTAGTTCAAACTTATTTTCATCATATTCCTTTTCAACCTCAACCGGTCGATTAACCTCGTTTGTTTGTTTCTTAGAACAAGATGTCAATATTAAACAAATACATATAATTAAAGCTAATATTCTTTTACCCATAATAACCCCCATTTTTGTTAAAACTCATATCAACATTATACCGTACTTTCTGCAAATATTCTACCATAATATGTAATTTTTTTAATTCGTACCTTTACCTTTTATCAGCATAGTATAATGCAGGAGGGATTTAAATGAGTAAATCAAGAAAAGCTGAAATTAAAATGCAAAAATTTGAGAAATCGTATAGATATGACAATGTAGAAGTTATGAAACTTACTATCAAATATCCGGTGATAAAACTTTATAATAACCCTGATGCGCAGGCAATGATAAACAACCAAATAGCCATTGAAGTAAATGAATATTACAGATATGTTTCTGATTTTTTATACATTCAGGCAATAAAATATTACAAAGAAACACAGGAAAACAGCTTTCCATTCCATAATTATGAAGCTTATATGGAATATGTAATCACTTATAATGATAATTGCTTCTTAAGTTATTATTATGATAAATATGAGTTTACCGGGGGGGCTCACGGTATGACCATAAGAAACTCAAATACATTCGAGTTAGGAAGGGGAACAAAAATTCCGCTTTATTGTTATTTTAAAGAAGGATTTGATTATAGGCGCAAACTTACATTTGAAATTATAAAACAAGCAGATGAAAGATTGAAAGAAAATCCCGGTATTTATTTTGATGAATATGAGGGCTTGATTATGAAGTTTTTTAATGAAGACAATTATTATCTTACACCGGACGGTATGGCAATCTACTATCAACATTATGATATTGCTCCATATTCCACAGGTATAGTTGTATTCACAATCCCATATAAAACAATAGGATGGTATCCATCCTGTTGATAATTTTAAGATAAATCCTATCCTTTTTATATAAAATTATTAAAAAAGGAAAAGCTAAATTTCACCTTTGAATTTATAAAGCATAATATATTATGATATAAGAAAAGAAAGGAATGAGCAAATTTGTATAACAGAAATTTTCAAGACCCTTACTATGGAAATTATCCTTGGTATAACAATGATTTGATGGACAATGGCTATAATAGATATCCATGTCCTAATTACAACCCACAAGTTTATAATCCATACTTTACGAACGAATATGTTAATCCTTATATGCCGATGATTAATGAAATGAATGATTACATCAACTATGCCCGGGATAACGGAATGCTTGAATTAAGAGATTATGGACCAGAGCCATTTGCAATTAATATTGAAGAAGCAACTACACAAAACGATACTTTTCGTACTGCATTATGGACCGGAGATCATTTACAGCTTACATTGATGAGTATTCCTGTAGGAGGAGAAATAGGTTTAGAAATGCATCCTAATGTTGATCAATTCATTCGTGTTGAAGACGGTCAAGGTCTTGTAACAATGGGAGACAGCCAAAACAATTTGGATTTTCAGGAGATGGTATATCCTGATTATATATTCATTGTACCTGCAGGAACATGGCATAATTTTATTAACATGGGTAATAAACCAATAAAATTATACTCTATATATTCACCTCCTAATCATCCACACGGAGCAGTACAGGAAACCAAAGAAAGTTCAGAACATGAAGTTTAAAAAATTGTATTTAAAATAAGATTTAAAAATAGCTTACCTGTCCGGCAAGCTATTTTTAATTATTTTGAATTGTTAACCAAACATTATATTGCTTCATATAATGTTTAAATAGATAAGCAATGCGGATATTTTATAATTATAGGAGGATATAAATGGCTATCAGACCACCTATTTTACGAGCCGGTGATACTGTGGGGATAGTAACCCTTGGCAGCCCTCGCGATACCGAAACAATTGATTCAAGAATACAAACCCTCCAAACAATGGGATTTAATGTTATAGTCGGAGAACATGTGTATTCGAATGCAGGTATTGTTGCTGCGTCGCCTGCGGAGCGAGCATCGGATTTAATGAGTATGTTTTTAAATAAAGATGTTAGGGCTATAATACCTACAAGGGGTGGTACGGGAGTATCGGACATTATTCCTTATCTTGATTATGATATAATAAATCGAAACCCAAAAATTATTACCGGATACAGCGATATAACAATTTTATTAAACGTATTATACTCTTTAGCGGATTTAATAACTTTTCATAGTTTGTTGTTAATAGATTTTAGACCTACCACACCCGCTTATAACTTCAATCAATTTTTTACAGCTACATCTACAATGATTTCACCAAGACAGCTTGAAAATCCTCCGGGTATGGCTTTAATAAGCAAGATTCCCGGAAACGTAACAGGCACTATAGTCGGAGGCAACCTTGCTTCTTTTGTTGATACATTAGGAACGCCGTTTGAAGTGGATACAACAGGTAAAATTCTATTTATAGAAGAAACCCATGAGGCGGCAAGCCGCGTTTACAGAATGATTGCTCATTTGATTCATGCAGGAAAATTCCAAGATTGTGCCGGAATTATAATGGGTGAATGTTCAGGATGTTATGCGAATTACGGAAAAAGTTATGAAGATATAATAAACGATATAATAGTTCCATTAGGAAAGCCACTAATGACCAATTTGGCATCAGGTCATGGAATTTATAAGATGGCAATTCCGATAGGGGCAGTTGCAAACCTTGATACTTACAATAATACATTAACCGTTATGGAACCTACTGTCAGCATGTAGGTTCTTTTTAATTGAGCAGACAAATTTAATTTATACTTTTATTGCTAATTTGATTAATTTTATGTATAATAACTATGTATCTGATACATGGAGGTTAAAATGGATACTTTTATAGATGATGATAAAATTATTATTGAATATGCAGAAATGTTAAAAGCTTTGGCGCATCCCGTAAGATTATGTATAGTACATGGATTGATTCATTGCAACGGCAGTAATGTGTCGAATATTCAAAATTGTTTAAATATGCCTCAATCTACAATTTCTCAACACTTAGCGAAGCTTAGAAGTTATGGTATCATAACAGGAGAAAGAAATGGACTGGAAATTATTTATAAAGTGAGCAACCCTAAAGTAAAAGCTTTGGTTGAAACACTTTTCATAGAAAATAAATAACTTACAAAAAGAAAATCCCAGTATAATTTACTAGGATTTTTCAATTTGGAGTTACATTTTTAATCATTTTCATTGTTTAATTTATATTTAATTGTTGAAATTCCATGAGTCATAGTTCCCATTGGACAATAAACACACCAAGAACGTGGTTTATATAAAATCATCGTTATTAAACCCAATATAGTAGAAGTCAGCATCATACTGTAAAATCCAAATGCAAATTGTGCTACCCAGGGTGAAACAAAATCAGTGTATACCCAATTCCAAGGCAGTTTAAATGACCAAAGCAATGTTATAACTTCCCTTAAATTTGATGTTCCTGCAAAAACCATATATGTGTTAAAGAGCATAATCATAAACATAGTCATGAAAAATGTTAAAAAGCCATATCTGAAAAAATTAGTTTTCATAAATTTTGGCATGGGTTTATTTCTTGATAATTTATATTTGTTCCCGAGTAAGTTTAACAACTGCCCCCTGCCACAGTATTTATTGCAATATGTCTT
This sequence comes from uncultured Clostridia bacterium, assembly GCA_964421845.1. Classification (GTDB taxonomy): domain Bacteria; phylum Bacillota; class Clostridia; order Tissierellales; family Sedimentibacteraceae; genus Sedimentibacter. Next base: position 60,214 of record CAYQYY010000002.1, on the reverse strand, counting down.
ACCTCCTCCTTTTAATGAAATAATCAGCGGTATTGCAAAACAAATTAACCCTATCCAAGCGAAAATTATATTAAATAATCCTAACATTAGATAAATAACTGAAAATATATATAAATATTCATACCATACTTTTTTCCTTTTTCCCAACTATGCAACCTCCTCACTTAAAATTATTTCTATAGTAGAAGTTGGACATGTTTTTGCACATTTTGAGCATCCTACACATTTATTTTTATCTACTTCTGCAAATACACCTGCCACTATGTCAATTGCACCTAACGGGCATGTTGAAAAACATGATCCGCAAGCAACACATTCTTTTTTATTTACATGCGCTTTCTTTCTTACCTTCATAAATTACCTCCTTCATTACTTTTGACATTATATCATAATATTACGATATATCAATATTGTTACCGGAAAAATAATATGTAGTTTTTGGCAATAAAAAGCCACCCGACACGAAATCAAATATTAAAGTCTAAGGGTGGTTCCCTATACTTGATATTCAAGTTAACAGTGATGTAAGATTACTATAAAATGATTCGTTTCTTTCTTTCATCAAGCTGTTACATGGATAAATAAAATACAGTGGCCTTTCTATTGAATAACCTTTTAATGAAAGATAGCATAATTCACCACGTTCAACTTCCTGCTTAGCTACTTCTTCATACATAAACGAAATAGCATCCGAATTTTTTAAAACCTTTTTAATAATTCCAAAACTGCTTATTTCAAAAATTTTATTAAATGAAAGAATTGAATCGTTGTTTTGATATAAATAATTTTCGAAAATTTCTCTCGTTCCGGAACCTTCCTCACGTAAAATCAGAGGATAATTGTGAAATTCGGCTAAATCTGAATCCCCGCCATCTAAAGGATGATTATTACGCGCCACAGGAATAAATTTTGTGGTACAAAACTCGTGATAATTAAATAAGGATTTATCAAAAATGCCTTCTATGAAAGCACAATATAATTCATTATTTAATAGCATTTCAATTATAGATTTCGTATTTTTAACAGTTAAGGAAAACAGTTCATTAGAATTAGATATATATGAATTTAAATACGATGGTAAATAATAATCGGCTATAGAAAGAGTTGCTCCAATTTTAAGCGGTGTTTCTATATTTTTTAATCTATTAATTAATTGCTTCTCATTTGCTACCTGAAAATTAGCATAGTTATACAGTGCTTTGCCCTCTTCTGTTAAATTAACGGATTTACCTTCAATTTCTATTAACTTGCATCCATAATATTCTTCTAATTTTCTTATATGTTGTGTAACTGCAGGTTGAGTAAGATTCAAAAAAGATGCTGCTTTAGTATAATTTTTAAGTTCAGCTACCTTTAAAAAAGTAAATATTTTTATATCGAGCAAAATTTCACCTCCCATTTTTATTTATTATAACATAAATTTATCAATCATAAAATATCATAATTTGATTTTATCATTCTTTTATAATAAAATTCTATTTAATAAGGGCTCTGCCCGTCATTCAATTTAGTTATTCACGGAGGACAAAAATGAAAAAAATTCAGGAACTTATACCCGGCTTTGGTTTAGCTTTATTAATAGCGTTCAGTGCCAGATGGATTGAATCACTGTTACCAATTCCACTTATTGGTGAATCGGTAATTGCACTATTTATAGGAATGATTATTAATCAAATAAAAAAACCTAACAAATTAATTCAAACAGGTTTAAAATTTACATCTAAAAAAATACTCAAATTTTCTATAATCTTGTTGGGCGCAAGCTTAAGCATAGGGACAATCTTGAATGTCGGTCGTTTATCATTAACTGTAATGATATTTACATTACTTACCTGTTTTGGCGGCGGATACTTTATCGGAAATTGGTTGAATTTAGATTGGAAACTTTCTAATATGATTTCAGCAGGAACAGGAATCTGCGGTGGTTCAGCCATTGCCGCAATGGCACCAGTAATAAATGCTGAGGATAAGGACATAGCATATGCAATGTCAGCAACATTTCTTTTTGATATGGTAATGATAATATTATTTCCAATAATGGGCAAGGCAATGGGATTAAGCGATATGGCTTACGGTCTTTGGGCAGGAACTGCAGTAAATGATACATCAAGTGTTGTAGCAGCAGGATATGCATTCAGTGAAGCCGCGGGCGATTTCGCTACTATGGTAAAACTTACTCGTACACTTTCTATTATACCTACTGTATTAATTTTTTCTCTAATAAATGTTAAGGTTAATATAAAAGCAGAATCTGAAACCGATATAATTACCGAACAAAACAAGGTTAAATTAATTTCACTCTTCCCATGGTTCATATTGGCTTTTGTAGGAATGTCCATTATAAACAGCATTGGATGGATACCTGCAAGTATATCTCTGGGGATGAAAAGCATCAGTAAATTTCTAATGGTTTCAGCTTTGGCTGCAATAGGTTTAAATACAGATTTTCAAGAAATGAAAAATTCAGGAATAAATCCGATGATCCACGGATTTATAATATCCGCACTGGTAGTTGTTGTTGCTATAGCTGTAGAATATTTCATTGGTTTAATATAAAAAAGGTGACAGCAGATGAGTACCTCTGCTGTCACCTTTTTCAGTTTACAATTTTCTCAATAAATTTTTTAGCATTTATAATATCATCTTCATTTGGATGTCCCACTGAACGTTTACTGAGAAGTTCAAATATTTTATTATCACTGTATACAAAACTTCCTTTACATGCAAAGCTCCCTTTACAGATAGCTCCTTTAGAGGTTAATATTTTTATCAATTTTTTGTTATATAGTTTAAATCCAACACAGCTTGTTGAAAATACAAAAACTTTTTTTCCTTCTAACTTTAATCCTTCAACTTCCCTAAATAATATAGGTGATAAATTTTCGTTGTATACCCCGGAACCGAATCCTATCAAATCATAATTATCAATATTAATATTTATTGATTCTTTTAAATTAACTAATTCCGCATCAATACTATCCGCAAATATCTTAGCTATTTTTTCAGTATTACTATTATAATTTGAATAATATATAATTAATGATTTCATTTTATTTACCCGCCTTAAGAGTATTAATGCTGCTTAATTTTTTTACAGATTCAATAATCATTTGGTCACGATTTTTGTTCTTCCAATTTACTATCGAAGAATTAAGCACTTTTGCATCTTTGGATTCGCATAAGCTTTTCATCTGTCCTATTGCACGATTTCCACCCATCCACGGATAAGGGAAATATTGCGTAACAAAGCAACTAACCTTTTTCCCATTAAAGGTTACGCATTTTAATAAATATGCTTTCATAACAGGTGAAAGTGAAAATCCACGAACAGGCGCACCAAAAATCAATACATCATAATCGCTTACATTAGGTATATTTTGCAATTCTACCTTCTGAATATCTGTTTCTTCGTCATTTGTTGCTATTATTTGTTCAATTGTTGTTAAATGACCATCTGCCTTAAGCTTCTCCATAATCTTTTGTGCTACAAATAATGTGTTTCCTGTTTTGGAATGAACTATTATTCCAACTTTCATAATAACCCCCTATAATTTCCTTATAATTTTTTCAACCCTTTATCATATATCTCTTAGCTACCAAATTTTTGTCTATATCCACACTTTCTACAAAGTTCCTCTACTGCTTCTCTTCTTGAAAAACCATCGATAATATTATTCACTCTTTCACTTTCTATGATTTCAGAAAACGGAGCAGTATTTATATTTCCTAAGTTTATTATTCCATTACCATCAAGACAACAAGGTACTACCGTTCCATCCACCAATATGGCTGCCTGATTTCGAAGCCCATAACAAAATCCACTCCCATCATCTTCATTTTCTTTTAAATCCGGCCATTGAAACAAATGATCTTGATTTAAATATATTCTGTCATAAACTTTTATTCCCCTTCCCGGTAAAACTTTCTCCTCAATTCCATAGTTTAAATTAAACTCTTTTTCGATGGCAGCCAACATTTCACTGTTTTTTTGCCTCTCCAAATTAATTGCATTATCCTTATCTAAATTCCATAACCTTAAAGATATAATAATATCCGACTTGTTAATGGACTCTTTTGAAAAAGACAGGATATTGTTTATATATTCTCCTTTGATTTGTCCTTCGACTTCTTCTTTTATGCTATGCAAAGAAAAATTAATCTGCCTTAATGCCGGTTTCATTAAAAGTTTATTCTTCACATCATTAATCAGTGTTCCATTTGTGGTTAAATTAACTTTGAATCCTTTTTCATAACTAATATCTAATAATTTATCTATTTCAGGATGAATAAGCGGTTCTCCCTTAACATGAAAATATATATAATCGGTATATGGATTTATTTGATCCAGTATCTTGCGAAATGTTTCAATGCTTATAATTTCAGGCTCTCTCTTTGTCTCTGGACAAAAATCACAATTAAGATTGCATATATTTGTTATTTCTATGTAAATTTTTTTAAATTTCTTCAATTGTATAACTCCTATTACTGATTTTTACTATAATTTAACAGTTTAGTAATCTATAATAACCTTCCTTGTGCTTTTAACCAACTAACCGTATCAGCTAAAGTTATATTCATATCTCTTGTAGTATATCCTAAATATTTAGATGCCTTTGCATGCGAGAAAAAGGTTTTGGTTGAAAGTGTGTAAATTGAATAAGGGGTATATAACGGAGGTTGTCTAAGTATTCTATAATAAATTTCTGCCAAATTAGCAGTGGTTTTCACAAACCAATACGGAAGAATTGTTTTTATTTTTCTTTTACCGGTAACCTTATAAAGCATATCCAAGACTTCCCTTATTGTATAGTATCTGTTGGACAAGATATAGCATTCGCCCGGAAGTCCCTTTTCGCAACATGATATAATTCCGTTGGCTACATCACGAACGTCAACAAAATCATATCCACCCTCCATACCGGCAACAAGTTTTCCTTGATAGTAGTCAATTACCAAGGTTGTGAGATGCCCTCTACCACTGTCATATGGGCCACATATGCCAGATGGGTGCACAACATTTACATTCAGTCCGTTTTCTGCCGCTGCTAAAACGTACGCAGTGGCTTCGGATTTTGTTTTTGCATATAATCCAACAACAGCATCCGGATTGAAATCTTTAACCTCGTAAACAAGTTCGCCCTTTGGCTTCTCCGGTATTGCGTGAACAGAACTTACGTAGACTAATTTATGAATTTTAGTTTGTTCACATAAATCAACAATATTTTTTGTTCCTCCAACATTCACATCATAAACATTTTTTATAAAACGAGAAGAAATAGACACTATTCCTGCACAGTGAATGAGTATAAAGTTATCGTTTTCCGTATTCCTGAAAAAATCATTGAGCGATCTTTTGTCTCGAACATCACCGTAATAAATTTCGAGGTTTCCCTCCGGAAGATTTTGTTCTTCAGGCATCACCAATACACGAACAGATTTTCCTCTTTCTAATAATTGCCTTATTATTGTACTTCCAAGATGGCCTGTAGCACCGGTTACTAAATATTTTTCATTCATGTGCAAACTCCTTCAAAATCACAAACTCTTCGCGTACTTTACATTAAACTCTTCATTTAAAATTTCCTTATTAATCTATTTCCCTCTACTTATAGCGTTTCATTATATAATCATATCATATTTCCATACCCGAAAGTAAAATATAAAGAGCCAATGCAGCAACATAGAAGGTTGAGAAATAATATAACCAGGAAAGTTTCTTTTTATTGAGATAATAGAGCACAGCACAAATAATCAAAAATCCGATTCCGGCAATCATCCACTTTGATTGCTGATATAAGTTTATACCGATCATCACAAAAATTACCATAAGCGGCATAGTTAAAAAGGTAGCCTTTATTGTAGTGTTAAGCCATGAATGGAAAACTAACCATGAGATTAAAAAAGTCAGGAGTAAGTATAACACTCTGCCTACAATATGAGGAGCTTCATTCTGTGGTATCCCCAGAATGCTCATTGTAACATTTATAACTAATGCAGCCAATAAAAACGCTATGTTGAAAAGAATAAATCCACCTACTGTGATAAAAAGCATGGATAAAACATTTTTCTGCCATAGTTTCAATTTCAATTTAATCCCTCCTCAAAAATAATGTGAAACAATTAGATTTCAACCTATTTCTTTTCTATCAACACAACCGTCTCAACATGCCTTGAGGTGACAATAAAGATGTCGCAGAGGGATGATACACCCTTGGTGGAACTTTATTTATATCTCTACTATCTTTTCAGCAACTCCATTAAGTAGATAAATAATTTCTTAGTTCGTTTCTTATTGTCTCTTTCCATTTCTTAATATTTAGAATTGCATTTTGCTCCCCGCCTTTATACACATCTTCAATTGTCATAGACCAAAATCTTAGTTCACGCTTTCTTCCATTACTTGCAATAGGGTTTGTTATTTTACCCACTGATTTTACAATCTCTCGGTTCTTTTTGAGAATATATGGTGTATCCCAATTATTATCATAAGCATCAGTAAATAATGGCAAACAAAACGTCTCCCTGCCTTACCCTGCCTTACTTACCTTTGCCTATTATTGGAATCCTTGTCTTTATTTATTATTTAAATATCCTTGACTATTCATATCCCCAACACCTCTTGAATGAGAAAAGTAAAAGTGGAGGTATCTGTTTTCAGCAATCTGATATATCCTGTAATTATATATTTGTGGATACTCATCTTCTTCATTAACACGGCGATAGTTTAAGGTATATGGTACATATTCATTTTCTGAAATATATTTCTCAAAATCCACCTTCGGAAAATCAGCTAATGTAATCAGATCATCAAAAATATTGTCAGTAGAATCTGTAATAGTCATTTTAAATTCCTCCCAGGAATCTAAAGGATATCTGGGACAATAGATTGCAATATGGTTTTTTGGATAATAACCTGTTAAATCACTATATATAGCATAATATAAAGAATTACGATCTAAATCCACTCTCCATAAATCACTGTCATGGGCATAGGAAGCTGAATAACTGTTACACATAACATCCAAATCTTCAGAAGTAGGAATGGTAGTAAAACTCAGTACCAGGACGCAACAATTACCCAAATCACCATCAGGATAAATTTCCCCTTGTAAAAACATATATTCCGTATCAGATATTTTGTATACCACATTCCCATTACTTCGTATAATATTTTCCGCATCATAAGTACCGAGCGCCTCTGCTTTCAATGCTAATTCTACAAAGGAAGATGGAGGTAGCCCGGAGAACTTATAATTATCCCAAGGAATAATTGAAAATGAAGTGTCTATATTAAACTCTAAATATTCGGGAATAGAAATAGAATAGGCACCTGCATGGTATATTTCGTCAAAAGGCGACAATTTCAAAGTGGACCAATTCAAATTATAAAAAGTATAAGAATTGCCTGCCAGTTTTCTCACTGAATCCTCAACTACACTGTAGGTTGGGGGAATATCCGTGTTAATTACAATAGGCTCAAATGGCTCTTCCGAATTTTCGTCAGAATCATCATTGTCTGTAATAACCTCTTTGTTTGTATTGTCATCTTCTGCAACATTATTATCAGCAACGTTATTGTCAGTATCTTTAATCTTATTGTTAATACTGCAAGCTGTCAAAGCCGATATAAGTAATATAATCAATACATAAATAATTTTAGATCGTTTCATAGCATCCTCCTTACAAATTATAAGATAATTTTAGCACTATATTTAGAAATATGAAATATTAATTTATAAATTATTATCTATAAAAAACACATAATTCCTAAAAAAAATTACAAAAAACTATACCTTTAAAATTATAGTCATAGCTTTTTGTAATTTTATTATTTTCAACCGCTATTTAATCCTTGATGTGATGTATAAAATAGATATTTATTTTACTTAGTTGTTCCTGATATTGATTGTCCATGCACTTTGTATTACATAAGTGGAATCGTTTTTCAAATTTATCCTCATTGATTCGGATAAATCCAAATCTGTTGTCCCATTTTGATACTTAGCAGTACCATATTCTACATCAGCGTTAAGATTTACTGAATCTACGACCAAAATATCTGATTTACTTGCACAGTTATTTTTGTAGCCATAGGCTGCTACCCAATGTGTTGAACCGCTTAATGAACAGCATATTAATATAGGTTTACCTGCTTCTAATGTTGATTTTATATTGGATAAAGTTGTCGATACATTTAAAAATTCAAAACATTTATATGCATTTTTAGTTATTTCTCCTATTGGGTTCCCATATTGTATATTATATGATCCATCAGATTGAATTGGAAACCAATAAGGACTTATTAACTTTTGAGTATAATAAGAGTAAATAGCCGCACAGGCGAATGCTTTACATGCTGTTCCAAACTTTGAGTTCAAGTTTTTAATATTTGTAGAGTATTGATTAAACGGTACGCTAATATTTGGAATCTTACATACTCCCCCAGATGGAGTCACGCTTGAAATTGTTCGTGTACTGGTAACATTCACAATATCAAGATTTTGTTGGAATTTAGTAGTGGTATAGTTACTTGTTGCAACAGTACTTGTAGCATCTATAAGTCCTGCCGTTGCTGTATTGAGAACCAAATTAAATTTCCACAACTGAGTATTTCCTGAACTGACTAAACTGTCCCATCTAACATTACTTCCGTTAGTTGTACCGATAGCTGTAAGATATTTATCACGACCTACCACTCTAATTCTGTATCCATTAGTATCATCGCCTGAAATTTCTACAATTTGATCTGTGTTATTTGCGGGTTCATCTTTCCAAACATCACAATTGCCTACCGGACTTCCTGTATTATAATCTAAAGAAAGCTCTTTAAATTTTAATCCCGATAATATTTTTGTATTTCCCGTACTATTTTTAACGAACCATCTTTGTGCTGACGCTTCTGGATATAATTCATATATATTTACATTTGTACCATCAGATATAGTTTCATTTCCGCTTACGTTCAAGTATTGATTTGTATTGTTGCAACTAACGATATGATAAGGTTTTGTTGTATTAAAACTCATAATATTTTCCTCCATTAAATAATAATATTCTCTCGGAATCTCCAGCCCATGAATTTCAACGTCTTGAAGATTCCTTTATTAAAATCCCCGCTTTTTTCAAAAAAACACTTGACAAATTCTCGGAAAAATGCGGCACTACGCGCCCTTTATTTATAAAATATATTTTTTATTATACTTCATTTTTGGGATTTATTCACTTTTAACTTGTTCAATTTATATTTTACCACCAAAGCTCCCGTATAATTTCAATTTTATTGTCATTTATCAAATTGTTAATCTCTTTAAGATTTTATAGTATTAATCAATTTGAACTGTATATTTTTTTACTTTTTCTGAAATTATCTGTTACATATATTAAAAGCGAAATATATTATTTCTTTGTAAACCTATTTAGAGAATTTTTTACCCGACATATCGATAATAGCTTTCAACTAATGTATTTAATCATGTTTTAACTTGGCAATTTCAATCTTAATTAATTCTATTGCCTTTTTTCTTTGCTTATATACAGCTTGTCTCGATATTTTAAAAATTTTTGATAACTCATCATCAGAATAACCATAAATATATCTTCCTATTATGATCTTTTTTTGTGTATCATTTAAATTCTTCATTAAGCTAAAAATATATTCTTCTTCGAGATTTTTATAGTAATCGTTATATATGATTTCTGTATCTATTATCTTTATTTCAATTTTCTTATTCATTAATTTTCTTAATATATCAATAGACTTATTTTTAAATAGTAGTTTAATATAGTTAACTATCTCGCCATCACTTCTATTTCTAAATTTATCAAAGTTGGCTTTACTAATATATTCTAATAAGAAAATGATCAAATCACTTTCTGCTTCTTCATAATTAAGTTTTCTTCCATATCCCTTTATTAAAGGTAAAAATTTATAATATAATTCCATTACATGCTCTTCACTTCCATTTTGTGCTTTTTTAATATCTCATACAAGTTGCTCGTCATTATTTCCACCATTTAATAGTCAACATATGAACTTTGCTATTAATTTTCCTTTCTATTAGCCCGTTCCAGCACTAATATTACTGCTTATTTATATTAAGGTTCGTATTTTCAGTCTTTTGATTATATAAACAAAATACAATTTAATATATGTAGTTGTTAAGAGGTTGACAAGCATTAAGGATAAGTCAGGTGCTTAGCTCAATTACCCCACCCTATAATTTACCTCCTAATTATTTGTGTAAATACAGCTTAGAATTATCAAAACTATAAAAAATGGCTCCATCCTCCCAAGGAACATGTGCCTATTTCTCAAATATTTCTCCATCTATGTTGATTATCTCATCAATAGATATCAATGTGCCGTCATTCATAACAATAGCGCCTTCATATTCATCTATCTTTTTAACTGAGCTTATAGCAGTAACATATTCCCCGCCGTTCTTTTTAGCATCCGGTTTAAAGTATGTTATTGAAATTCCCGGCTGTTCTTTAATACTGTCTGATATAACTTGCAGCTTGTAACTCAAATCATTTTTTATGCCTTCATCTAATTCGATTCTTCCGTCTGTCAATCTTGCTGTTTCTTTAATAGCAGCACCATGACCGTTCAGAGCTGCGAAAAGTGAAAACTGAGCTGCTCTGTCACTTATCGGCATGTGTGGACGTGTGGGAGATACATGATGTGGAAGCTGAATGATATCATCATATTTTGTTGTCATTCTTTATGACCTCCAATCTGCTTGTTTCTTTCCAATGTTGTAGCTCCTTCTTCCAGATTCATACCTTTAAGAATTGCATTCTTCCCATATTTCTTTGTTATCTCAAGCATTGCATGTTGAACCTTTTTTTCTCGCTCAAGTTCCGCATCCTCTAACTCTTTTCTCGCTTGCGCAGCGGCGTAATCCGTAAAGAGATCGAGCTGTTCAATATTATCTTCCTTTTTAACAGCTGATTCATCAACTACATGATTTGCTGCAATATTAACTCTCATGACCAGAAGATTTTTATCAACAATACGTTCAAATAACTCAATAGCAGCATTCGTAATCAACTTTGTTGAAGATGTCTGCCTCCCAAGATTTATTGTACCCTAAGAGGATTTCGGAACGGAACGCCCGTAATGTTCTGTTGTAACCGATCCTCTGTATAATTTTTTTATTTCCGGTTTCGTTAAATTATCAATATCGTAACCCACAGTCAAAACAAGCTGGTCTGTTACAAGGTATTTATCAACCAAATCAAGAACCAGCAAATCAGTCATTTCCTTAAGAATCAGTTTTGCTTTATCATATGGATAAGCAGATTGGAGAACCTGCCCTGAACCAATACTGTTAGTACTTGGTTTGTATGCTTTAACATCCGCAGTTGCACATGGCTCCCATCCCCACGCATGGTCTATCAATAGCTCAGCATTAATTCCAAACATCTTGTACAATAAGTCCTCGTTATAGTAATCTATGGGCTTTCCAAGAGGGCATCTTGCTATCGCCTTTAAAACAAGAGAATTATTAGAAAAATGCATCTTTACTAAGGTAATTTTCAAGTTTTCTAATAAACTCATTTTTTTCTTTATCCTTTAAATGGTGCATTGCATATGTGCTAATAGTATAATCAAAGGAATTATCTTTTATTTCTTCTGGTAGCCCTTTTGAAAAATCATATTGAATCAAACTAGCTAAAGGCATGTTATCTTTTTCTATTTCTATCATCCTTCGTGAAAAATTAATACCATATATTTCATATCCGTCAATCTTGCTATATCTCCCAAAGTGAAAAGTCCTTGACCCTCAAGCTTTTTGGCATATCCTTTCTCAATGCGCCAAAAATCAGTTAGCGGTCTATGTTCCCACAAAAAGTGACGGTAGCTCATTCCATCAAGCTCGGCAATTCTTACACCGTTCTTATCTGCCTGCACATGCTTTGCTCGGATATCCACAAGGTTTTGCCAAACAAACTAATACTTCCAAATTTACACATATATCCAAACATAACCAAATTTACTACATCAAATGCTCATATTATTAATGGACATGTTCCCATGAACAGAAAACCCATTGAATGTCATCTATACATTCAATGGGTTAAATCCGCCCAATCCATTGGTATTAGTAAGTCTTATTGCTTTTCAATCTTCACAACCATCTCAACGTGCTCTGTTCCTGGAAACATGTCAACAGGGATTGCTTTTATTGTTTTATAGCCATATTTGACAAGATGAGCTAAATCTCTTTCCAACGTCACAGGGTTGCATGAAATATAAACAATCTTATTTGGTTTCATGGTATTAAGTGAATCTAAAAATTGCTCTGTGCTGCCTGAACGCGGCGGATCCATAAAAACTACATCAGCAAATTGCTTTTCTTTAGCCATTTGATTCATAAATTCACCGGCATCCTGATTGTAGAAATATATATTCTTAATGTTATTTCTTTTAGCATTAGTTATTGCATCCTTGACTGCATCACGGTTGAGCTCAACACCGATAACCTTCTTGACATGATTGCTTGCGATTATTCCGATTGTACCTATTCCGCAATATGCATCTATAACAGTTTCATTTCCTTTTAATGACGCAAGTTCAATTGCCTTGCCGTACAAAGTTTCTGTCTGAACAGCGTTTATTTGATAAAATGACTTAGGAGAAATTCTAAATATTTTATCGCACAATATATCTTCTATAAATCCCTTGCCATATATTACTTGTTCTCTGTCTCCTAAGACCATGCTGGTTTTTTTATTGTTAACATTCATAACAATTGTTGTTATTTCAGGATGAAGCTTCAATAACGCTTTGACAAAGTTGTTTTTCGAAGGAAAAATGTGAGATCCGAGCACTAATACCACCATAATTTCTCCGCTTTTATGACCTGTTCTTATTAAGACATGACGAAGCAACCCTACTCCTGAATCCTCATCGTATGTTCTGATTTTAAAAGATTTTAACATGCCTCGGATAGTTACAATTATTTTGTCTGCTCGTTGATCTTCTATTAAACAGCTGTCAACAGGAACAACTCTATGAGAACCAAATTCATAAACTCCTGATATGACATTGCCTCTTTTATCTGTATCAAAAACTGCATGAACTTTATTTCTGTAATAATACGGATTTTCCATGCCTATAACATTATCTACCTTGCAGAATTTATCCAACAAATTATTAACCTGCTTTTGTTTTTCTTCCAATTGCTTCTCATAACTGTAATGCTGCAATTGACAGCCACCACACTTTTTGATAACCGGGCATGTCAAATTAACTTTACCTTCTTTTTCATTTGTTTCCATAGGACTCCTTATTTATGTTTAAATCGTAAAATAATATGAGTTTAACAAATATTTCTGTTCATATTTTACGGCAAGCTTTTTAAGATAACTTTTAACTGTATTTATTCCTGTTTTCCTAACCTTAAAATTTTCCATGTGTATAAAGAAATTATCTTTTTCCTTTTGTGTTGCTGTGTTTTTAAAATATCCCCATACATGCAACAATGAATTTTCATAGCTGCCAATATCACCTTCACTTTTAAGTCCATCTTCAATTAAATTATAAAAATCAACAGTTGAAAAGTTATTTTTATTTTTTATAAGCTCTCTGATTTTTAGGTATTTGTTGTGAGACCTTTCTAATATGGTGTATTTATACCTGCTCCATTCCTTTTCTATAACATTGATATTCAAGTTAGGTGTTGTACAATTAATGCATTTAACACAAGATAGATTTTTATCTTTCACTTCTAGCATTATATCTATATCTTGCCTATCAAGCATGTTGTAGAAGCTCATAAACTCATTGATGCTGATAAGATCAGAATGTGAACCTGCCTTCTTTTTTTCTGCCTGTTGGGAATAGTGAATCTTTTGAATGCCGTCTTGCATATTCCATGTAGATTTGCATTTATCAATCCAGTATTTTTCACTCATTTTTTGTTCAGATTGATTTATCTGATTATGAAGATTATCAAATATTACAGGAATATAATGTTTAATACCAATTTCAAGAACTTCTTCAATATTATATATTTTATCATCATTTTCTATTACAAGTCTTCTTTTTACATTCTCAGGAAGAAGTTGATAATTGTCTGCAAATCTCTTGGCTGAAAGAACTTTGTTACCATAAGCCCCACCAATATGAATAACTATCTTATGCTCTTGATTTAACCCAAGTTTATCAAGTATCCTTGCATGATAAGCCAAATCATCCATTGCCCTTTTTACAACTTCATTATTGTTTGAATTTAATACGGTATACTGACCGGGATGAAGCGAAACACGCATATTACTTAATTTAATTTTATTACCTATTATTAATAGCTCTTCCTGAAAAATTTCCCACCATTTTATCTTGTTTACTTCCGAAGATCCGAAAGGAATCAAATCCGAACTGATTCTGAATAGTTTAATGTTGTTTATGATGTTGTAATCAATAATATTACTCAATGAATTTATGTTGTATTTAATCAATTCAGTAACATTCTCACTGCTTGCATTTTTTAGCATGCAGCTTTTCATATCGGTGTTTAATACACCAATTAATTTACATGCATAACCAATACTCATAATCCCTCTCTACATTTTTTTTAGATATTATTTAAGCTTTCCTCTGCAATCGACAGGAATTTCATCTATTATCTCCCCATTGGAAACAATAAAGGCAGTTTCATGAAGATTTACTACCGGACATATATGATTAGGAATTATCTCTACCTTATCTCCGACCTTGATAGAATCATGAAATTCTTTGTTATAAATAATTGCATGTTCATCATATACAGCATGTATCTTTACTTCCGGCCATCCTTTAATTAAACCTACACCTTTTGTAGCAGTGAATCCTTTGCTTCTTGTTTGCATGGTAATTCCTTTGGCTCCAACATCAGTAATCACTCTCTCGTTTGTAGGTAAACTGATGATTGTAGTCAAAATTGTTGCAGCATTTCGTTCTAAACTTCCATATGCATTTGCCTGTGAGGCATCCATAAAAATATATGTACCTGGTCTAATTTCGGTTACTCCATCCAATATAGGGAAGTTATGCAAAAGGGAAGGTGTTGAGCCGATACTGATTGTTTGCAATTCAAATCCCATGTCACTTGCTATTTCAGCAAAGCGCAAAGTTCTCTTTTGTGCCTCTAAATGTATTTCTTTACATGCTTCAATATTTTCAGCAGCATAAGAATGGCCATCATGTGAAAAAATACCTTTTAAATTTATATTTTTACATTGTTTTAAATATTTTAAAAGTTCTATGTAATCAGCTTCTTCAATAACACCTGAGCGGTTTTCACCTACTTCAATTTCTATTAGTACAGAGGCCTTATTATTACTTCCTTCAAATACCTTCTCAACCATATTTGCCTGTGCAATGCTGTCAAGTCCAAAAGATATATCTGTTGTTTCTGCTAACTTTCGAATCCTTAATAATTTTATTTCACCGACTATCTCATTGGCAATAAATATATCATTTATTCCATTTGCAGCCATAATTTCAGCTTCTCCAACCTTTGCCACAGTTATGCCTTTTGCTCCAAGCTCTACTTGCATAAGAGCAATCTTAGACATTTTGTGGGTTTTAGTATGAGGTCTTAATGAAACATTTTTACTATTTGCATAATCCTGCATATTCTTTAAGTTGTTTAACATAATATCCCTATCAATTAACAAAGCCGGTGTATCTAATTGTAAAAAGTTCATAATAATTTCTCCTTAACCAATCCTTTTATTCATAATACAATGCATATTCATAACATGCAATAAAATTTTATGGCAGCAAAAACCGTCCTCTATGGCTACTTTGTTACGTTTCTGATCCATTTCTTTGAGATTATTCTGGGTAATGCAACAATTGCTTTTACCACTTCTTCTAATGATACTAATAAAACAACATAATATACAGGAATTTTAAGTAGCAACGAGCCAATAAAAGCTAACGGTACACCCACCATCCAAACTGACATTATTTCTAATATCATTGAATAAGTAGTATCCCCGCCTCCTCTGAATACACCTACTATTGCTGTTGCATTAAACATCTTAAATATAAAAGTAAGCCCTAATACAATTAATAATTTTTCAGATAATAAATAAACACTTGGCTCTAAACCTCTGAAAAAACTTAAGGTAATACTTGGAGTTAATGATTGTACAAGTCCTAATACAACACCTGATAAAGCGGATATTGTTAAAAACATGGTGGCATAATTAAACGCTTCTTCTTCCTCGCCTGCCCCTATTTTGTTACCAACCATTACTGTGCAGGCATTGGCTAAACCTCTGACAATAACAAAGAACATATTTTGAATAGTAGTTGCTATTTGAACAGAAGCAATAGCTTCTTCACCTATTTTGGCATACGCTATGGAATACATAACCTGACCTAAGGACCAGAATCCTTCGTTTAAAATAACAGGGTAAGTAGTTTTTATATATCTTTGAAAAAATTCCTTATTCCATCCCAATAACTCTTTTATATTAGCCGCTAAAATGCCTTTGCTTCTATAAATAGAGTATAAAATAATTCCTAATTCAACAAATCTAGCAATAACAGTTCCCCAGGCGGCACCTTTTACACCCAACTGCGGAAAACCAAATTTACCAAATATTAAAACATAGTTAAATACAGTGTTAGTAACAAAAGATATTGCAGATACAATCATAGGTATACTTGGTCTTCCGGTGCTTCTAAGTGCTGCACTATATGAAAATGATAATGTTGTAACTATGTATGATAAGGAAACAACCCTTAGGTAATCACTGCCTATTTTTATTACTTCCGGTTCCTCTATAAATATACCCATAATGAATTCAGGAAAAAAGAATGCTATAAAAGTGAATATTATCCCAAGTATTGCACTTAAAGATAATGCTAAGCCCAAAACCTTTCTTATGCTTGTAATATCTTCCTTTCCCCAATACTGTGCTATGAATATTGATGATCCGCTATTGATTCCAAAGGATATCAAAATATAGAAGAAAAATAATTGGTTTGCCAGTCCAACTGCCGCAATACTTGATTTTCCCAAGCTGCTAATCATCAATGTATCAACCATATTTAATGATGAAGCTATTAAGTTTTGTAGTGCTATCGGTATGGCTATTAAAAACATTGACTTTAAGAATTTTTTGTCTTTCCAAAAAGTAAGCTGCATTATTACCTCCGTAAATTTAAGTCATTCTATTATAACATAAAAAGAGATTTTTGCTGTAAAAAATAAACAGTATTTTCAAAAAGAAATCAACCTTATGGGTGATTTTTACATTTCTAAACATATACTTAATAATAAAACAATAAAAAGGAGTGAAAAATTCATTGAAAAAAGTTAATGTTAGTTTACGACCCATTGTTAGTAATATAAATTTACCCACCGTTATAAAAACAACAATACTTCCGGGTGACTCAGTCGAAAGTTTGTTTATTGCAACACAAGTAGGTGAAATTTTTTATGTTAGAAACGGAATTGTAGAACTTTTTTTAGATATTCGTCAACGAATCATAGAATTAGGTTCTAATGGTGGATATGATGAACGGGGACTATTGGGTTTAGCTTTCCATCCTAATTTTTATTACAATGGCCTTTTTTATCTTCATTATTCACTAGCAGGAACTCAAGGTCCCGGAGCCCTTCAAGAACAATTCATGCCTGACCCATGCAATCTTAGAACCATGAACTTAAAATGGACTAACAGAGAAAAGCAATATGATCACATTGATACAGTAGAAGAATGGGGTTTGCAATCAAATGCTCAACCGCAAAAACGACGGACAATACTAAATCTACGAAGGCCCTTCCTCAACCATAACGGTGTCAATAGTTTAAACTTTTCACCGGAAACAGGAAAGCTTATATTAACAACCGGAGATGGGGGGTCAGGCTATGATCCGTTTAATTTAAGTCAGGATATTATGGAAGTTGCCGGTAAAATAATTGAAATTGATGTAAATATTAATACATTTATCGATAATCCACCCGTAGTTACACAATTTAATGAAATTCCTGAACCAATTCAAAGAATGCTTACGATAATTGCCAAAGGGGTACGCAATATTCCCGGTATTTCATTTCTAAAATATTATGATCAGTACATAAAATATGTAGGAAATGTTGGTCAGGACCTGGTAGAATCAATTTTTTCATTTGTTTATTATAAACCAATCCCGGCAACTGAAATTATTCAAGCTTCTCTACAAAGACGTGAACCGAATCAAGAAAATTTAATTAATTTTGGTTGGAGAGGATGGGAGGGTGATTTTCCTACCGCAATAATAAGGGACTGTTCTTCAAGCTCTGATTTAGTTGAAGAAACAATTGCTTATTACAATGAAGCAATAAATACTTCAGTTAATCGACTAAATCCTCTAACTTGTTATTATCATATTGATGCTCGACCTGATAAGTTTGGTGGTACAGCACTTACAGGAGTTCAGCCATACATGGGAGATGAAATCTCAGATTTAACGGGATGCATTGTTTTTACCGATTTAGCCATGAATGAAGATTCCCCACCTCCCCAAAAAGGAGCTTTAGCTTATACTAAGGTAAGAACGGATTGCAAACAAAATGATTTTAGTGTCATTGAAACAAATTATAATTTTGGGTCTCGATCAGCATATTATATGAGTTTGGGGTCTAATCTGACTCAAACAAAGCTATACTTAGGAGTTTATGGTTCTATCAATGTAACTGACTTTAACCAAGGTGCCATTTTTGAAATTGTTTAATAATTAATATATAATGCTAACCTCAATTTCGAGTATTGTCCACGGAATTGAGGTTAATTAAAAGGGTACCGTCTTTTCAGATAATTGTATATAAAGTTTGCAAATAATAAATATATAAAGCAATATACAATTGAAAAAACCAATAAAACACCTATTTGAATCGGTAAATTTCCCGGAAGATTAATTCCTAACACAGGAATTCCTATTATAAAATTCACGCTGCTAAGTGATAATGTTAAAACCATTCCGCTTAATATAGATATTAATAACTTGGATTTTAACATATGATTAAAAGTTCCTATAGAAAAACCCACCGCTCCATTGGTAAATAAAAAAAACAAACCTTCATGAACATTGAAGAAAAATATTAACATACCTGCAATTATATAACCTAATAATCCAACCTTTGGATTTAATCTTGACAAAATGTATATAGGTATTGCACTTAAAACTGTGGAAATAATAAATACTTCCCCAAAAGATGTGGGCAATAATTGAAGTACAGCAGAAAGGCAGATTAACAAGCCCCCCTGAGCAATATTTCTAATACTCAAACATAACACCACCAATATAATATTATTAATACACTATTATATGTAGCAGTCATAAAAAGTAGAATCGTTACACTTATACCCTTAGCGAGCCACGAAACCCCCTAACGCCATAGTAGGATTCTGCTCCACTGTGGTACACAAATACAGTGTCATAACGGCGATCACAAAAGATCGCTCCGCCAAGTTTTCTGATATTATCAGGTGTTTTCACCCAGCTTGATGTTTTCATATCAAAACTTCCAAGTTCCTGAAGCTCCCGATATTGTTCTTCCGTTAAAATCTCGATACCCATATCTGAAGCCATATCAATAGCATTATTGTCCGGTTTATGTTCTTTTCTTGAATTCAACGCCTCACGGTCATAACAAATACTTCTTCGCCCTTTAGGACTTTCCGCTGAACAATCATAAAAAATAAATTCATCTTTATTTTTATCGTAACCAACAACGTTCGGTTCTCCTCCCGTCCTTTCCATTTCATTGAGTGACCACAATTTTTCAGCATTAGCTACTAACTTTGCTTGTACTTTAGACCATTCAATGTCTTTATGACAATTCATGTTTTTATCAAAACGCACTTTCAATATTTTAAGTAATTCTTCTTGTTGTTCGGTTGATAACTCTTTTTTACTTATTTCATTTGTATTTGTCATATTGTTTTCTCCTTTAAAAATTGATTAGTTTTTCCCATTTTATAAGCAAGTATAATCATTGATTTTTCTTCTTCAGTAAGACTTCTATTATACATCTTTTCAAATTGCTTAATCAAAGCTTCTGCATCGATTACCTTTTTTGTTTGTCTGATTCTTGGTTTTACATAATTAGGATCATAAATAATAGGTTGAAGTGATATATTATATATTTTTTTAAAAATTTCAGTTGTATAATACGCATCATTAAATGCATTGTGAAATTCATTGATAACCGGTATTTTAAGCATTTCAACAACATTTTGCAGATTTAGTTGTATTTTCTTAGGCATCTGAAAATAAAGAGATGCATGGGGTTGAATATTAATAAACATCTTAGGCAGTAAATCTATGTTTAGCTTGAAGTAATCGGCACTTTTATATAACTCCTTAATATCAGATATGCCCCATACGCATAGTATAGAATTAGTATCGCCTATGAATTTTATAAATTCATTATATACTTCCGGAAATGATTTTTCGTTTATTATCATTTCCGTCTTAATACCTGTCAGTTCTTCAATAAATGGACTAATCCTATTGTAAATATCAGGTTTTACATATTTGTTAAATGAATCAACTGTATTAAAGTAATAATCTAATTTTACAGCTCCAATTTGAATTATCTCAAACGGAAACATATTTCCTTTTATTCTTTTATCAGAAATATAAGTGAAATCCTGATTAAATTCCAAATCGAAAACTATATACATTTATTCCTCTATTATCCTATTTCATTTGCAAATGCCGGATTAGTTACTAATATACCCAGCACTTGATCTTCAACAAATAAAATTTGCTTCCTAAATCCCTTTTTGATAAATTCAATTTTATTTTCCATATTTATTAGATTCATATTAACCTCCGGTTATTGATATCAATTATTGTTAATATTCCAAACAATACATCTTTTATTATGGTTTTAGATATAATTATTCTATTTAATATTTACCCTCTTTAATTACAAATAATCTTTTTTAATAAAAAAAAGAAGACCATGATTCTGATCTTCATTTAATACTATCCATTTAACAAAACTGTACAGGCAAGTGTATTATTTTCCTCTTAACTTTTCATCAATAATTTCATTTTCAAATGGAGTTTTGTATTCAGCTTGAGCTTTAAATTCTACTACGGCTTTTCTAACTCTATTTAATGAAGCTATTGTTCCGGGTCCGGCAATACATCCACCGGAACACGCCATGCCTTCAAGTAAAAGTCCGTTCTTTTTCCCGGCTTTTGCGACCTTCATCAGTTTAACGCACTCGTGTAAAGTTGATGCACTTTCCACTTCTATTTCTTTTGAGGAATCTAATGTCAATGCAACCTTTTTAACTGCTTCGGCAACTCCGCCTGCTATGGCATAGCCACGACCTAAAGCAGAAGCATCCTGGATTTCCTTTGACACCTCTATTTCCGATAATTCTATTCCTTTTGCAACAAACATACCCATAAGTTCTTCAAAGGTTATTACAAAATGTACATAATCCTTAACATCTTCTCTTAATGCCTCTAATTTCTTAGAAATACAAGGCCCTATAAATGTTATCTTTGCTTCCGGATCTTTTTCCTTAATATACTTTGCAGTTTCAACCATCGGTGAAGCAGAATCTGATATGTATTCAAATTGATCGGGGAATAATTTTTCAACCATTATAGTCCAAGAATTGCAACAGCTTGTTCCCATATATGGAATTTCACCCGGTACCCTTTCAAGAAATTCTTTTGCTTCATGTAAGGTTGTAATATCAGCTCCTAAGCTTACTTCTACTACATCTTCAAATCCAAGCTGTTTTATACCCTCAAATATTTGAACAGGAGATGCTAATGGGCCAAACTGCCCTAAAAACGATGGAGCTATTATAGCGTACATATGATTATTGTTTTTTAGTGCTTTAATAAGCTGATATATTTGAGATTTATCAGAAATTGCCCCATAAGGACATTGAACAATACAATTACCACAGGAAACACATCTGTCCCTATTAATTTGAGCTCTTCCTAAATAATCACTATCTATTGCATTAACACCACATGCAGCAGCGCAAGGTCTTTCATATTGAACAATTGCGCTATATGGACAAGTTTGTTTACATCTGCCGCATTTAATACATTTATCCTGATCAATAATTGCCCTGTCTTTTCCAATAGAAACAGCATTTGTAGGGCATACGTTAGTACAAGGATGGGCTAAGCATTTTCTGCAATTGTCTGTAACATAAAAAGCTTTAGTAGGGCACGCTTCACAAGCAAAGGTAATGACATTTATCAATGGCTCAATAAATTGAGTTTCATCAACATCTACCTCGGAAATTCCATCAGTAACCCTATGAAACTCAGTTGGTTTTCTTGCATTCAATCCCAACGTTAACCTTAAGCGCTCATCTACTATTGCTCTTTCTCTAAAAATACTATCTCTATATATTGCTACCTCTCCAGGCAAAATCTCAAAAGATGATTTCTCCAATTCGCTTAAATCCGTGCCATCATATGCCATTTTAGCAATTTTTGCGAATACCTGTCTTCTAATGTTAATTAAATTAACATAGCTTTCTTTCATAAAAAATTTTCCTCCAAATTACTTCTGTCACTTTCTTATTTTATTAATAATTTTCTCCATTACTGCCTGACCTGTTGCGTTAAACATTGGCTCGTCATCTATAACTACTACAGGTGCTACTTGTTCATTAGTTTCTTTACAAAATCCTAAGCACTTAATTACTTCTACTTCCAATTCTTCATCATTATAGTTATCAGCATCTTCACTAATAATATCCTTTAAGTCATCAATCTGATCTAAAATTCCCATTGAACCAAGCAATGTACAGCTTGAACCTGCACAGACTTTTACTCTCATAATATTCCTCCAACTATTCTTGATTTTCACTCTTTTTTATTATTATATAGTATTAAATTATATTTTTCCATAAGAAAATGTTAATATTATAACTAAAAATTTTTTAGGGAACTTTTATTAAAAACTGTCGTCTAATATTTTTGTAGGGGTATTCCTTAATAATTTATTTTATTAGGAGGAAACCATGTTTAAAAAATGTTTAAAATTAATGTTAATGCTTTCAGTTGTATTAGCTGTTGCAGGATGTGCAACTAAAAAAGAAGAAAATAATTCAAAAGAGGTAAATGTACCTGTCACTGACATTGCAGATAAAATTATTGAAGAAATAGATATGGGAAGCATGGTTACAATGCCGGATGAAATGGCTGAAGCTTCTTATCCGTTTGATAGAAACATAGTATCAGAATTTGTAATTTACCAAGCAATGATGAATGTTCATTCTGATGAATTTGCTGTATTCAAGGTTAAAGATAAAGAAAAGATAAGTGAAATTGAATCAGCAATAGAAAATAGAGTTAAAGAACTAAATAAAATTTGGGAAACATACCTACCTGATCAACATGAAAAGGTAAAGAACTATATTGTTGAAAAGAATGGCAATTACGTTATATTTGCCATCACTAACGATCAGGAAAAAGTCAAAGAAATTTTCAACAATATTATGAAATAAATAATTAATATAGCGGACAGGACTGTACAAAGAGGAATACATTATAAACCCTACCAAAATATCTTTACAGTACCTGTCCATAGTTAATATCTGACAAGAAAGGAAATGACAGATGGTTTTCAGCAGTATATTTTTTCTTTTTACATTCTTGCCTGTTGTACTCTCCCTATACTATTTATCCCCTCGTAAATTCAGAAATCTAATTTTATTAATAGTAAGTTTTATATTTTATGCTTGGGGAGAACCTGTTTATATAGTATTAATGATATTTTCTTCTTTGGTAGATTACAGCCATGGAATTTTAATAGATAAGCATAGAGATAATAAAAATATATGTAAAATAATTCTTTTATCATCCATAGTTATAAATTTAAGCTTGTTGGGATTTTTTAAATATTATGATTTTATATTAATCACAATAAACAGCTTAATTGGTACTTCTTTAAAAGTATTGCGATTACCTCTTCCTATAGGTATATCTTTTTATACTTTTCAGACAATGTCCTATACTATAGATGTTTATAGAAATGAAGCAAAAGCACAAAAAAACTTAATAACATTTGCGGCTTATGTATCACTTTTTCCGCAACTGATAGCCGGACCTATTGTACGATATAGCGAAGTACAAGAACAATTAGGCAATAGAATTGAAAGCTTTGATATGTTTGGAGAAGGCGTAAGACGCTTTACTTCCGGTCTTGGCAAAAAAGTTCTGCTTGCTAACAACATCGGTTTATTATGGGAACAGATAAAAATTATACCCCTTAACGAATTGCCAATACTAACTGCTTGGCTTGGAATTATTGCCTTTTCTTTTCAAATATATTTTGATTTCAGCGGTTATTCGGATATTGCAATAGGCCTCGGCAAAATGTTTGGTTTTACTTTCTTGGAAAATTTCAATTACCCCTATATATCAAAAAATATAACTGAATTTTGGAGAAGATGGCATATTTCACTGAGTACCTGGTTTCGTGAATATGTTTACTTTCCATTGGGAGGAAGCCGACAGGGAAAAATAAAATTATACAGAAATTTATTCATTGTATGGTTTTTAACCGGATTATGGCATGGAGCAAGTTGGAACTTTGTATTCTGGGGACTTTATTTTGGTGTAATAATTGCCTTAGAAAAATCATTTTTGTTAAAATGGCTGAGGTCAGGTCCGGATATTATATCACATGCTTATGTAACTTTTTTAATACTGATAGGTTGGGTATTGTTTGCTTTTGATAATTTGTACTCAGGTATTGGCTATCTTAAGGCAATGTTTGGCATAAACGGTGCAGCATTCTATGATAATCAATTTATTTACTATCTATATACACATGGATTGTTGTTGCTTATTTTATTTGTTGCATCAACACCGCTTATAAAGAATTTAGCACAAGTATTACTTAAAAGATTTAAATTAAGTTATGTGTTTGGGACTATTTTCTACACTTTGATTATATTTCTTTCAATTGCCTATTTAGTAGATGCAAGCTATAACCCCTTTTTATATTTTCGTTTTTAACTAAAACTACAAACAGGTGGCACTATGAAATTATACAATAAAGTTTTAGCAGCAATTTTAATAGCTTTTATGGTACTATTCAATATATTTAATATTGTTATTCCTGATAAAACATTTTCCGAGGAAGAAAATAGGATGCTTGAAAAAAGACCTGCGTTTTCTTGGGATAATTTAATTTCCGGTAATTTTACGTCAAAATATGAGAAATATGTTACTGATCAATTTGCCTTTAGAGATACGTGGGTAAGTATAAAATCAGCAGCGGAAATTTTAATGCAAAAAAAAGATAATAATGAAGTCTATTTAGGCAGTGATGGTTATTTGCTCCAAAAAATAGGTAAAGTTAATTATGAACTGTTAGAAAAAAATATAGAAGCTATAAATAAATTTGCTAATTCTATAAAAGAGATGCCTGTTCATTTCCTTTTAGCGCCTAATTCAGCGAATATTCTAAGTGATAAGCTACCCCTTTATGCTTCAGTAAACAATGATGTTTTAAATTATGTGAAGAATAAATTAAGCTTAAGTGTTAATTTTATTGATGTATATGATTCGTTAAAAGAACATAGTAATGAATATATTTATTTCAAAACAGATCATCATTGGACGCAAAGAGGTGCATATTATGCCTATCAAATAACCGGTAAACTTTTGGGGTTTTCAGCTGTTGACATAAAGGATTTTATTATTGAGTCGGTAAGTGAAAACTTCTATGGCAGCTTATACTCAAAAAGTGGATTCAGATTTATTAAGCCGGATTGTATAGAACTATTTAACCCTCCCTCAGGTTTAGGTGTTACGGTGGAATATATAGATACAAGTTATGTAAGTAGTAATCTTTATGAAATAAGTCATTTGAAACAGAAAGATAAATATTCTATTTTTTTAGATGGTAATCATGCCTTAGTTAAAATAAGCACAAATTCAAATACAGGCAAAAAGCTCCTTGTTATAAAAGATTCTTATGCTCACAATCTTGTACCGCTTCTTGCAAACCATTATGATGAAATCCATATGATAGATTTGCGTTATTTTAATGTAGGAGTTGCTGATTATATTAAGCAGAATGGATTAAATGAAATATTATTGATATACAATGCATTGTCTTTTAATGAAGACAGCACCGTCGTAAAATTAGGGTTTTAAAAAAACAGATAATAAAATAACCGACCTAATGCTATCACACAGTCAATCGGTTATTTTATCCATAAATATTTTTAATTAATCTATTTATCCCTTTATTATGCGTTTGTTATCTTCTCTAAAATAAACTTAGCACAGTCAATCTGGTTAGGGATATTGCCTTTCTTATCACGTACACGCCAGATATCGGGTGTAATTTCATCTGCCACATACACCTTTTTATTTTCATCATAGCCCAATTCTATCTTAAAATCTATTAAAGTAAAATCCATTTGTGCCAGCTCTTTTTTCAGAACCTCACCAACTCTTACTAAAATATCAAGAGCCTCATTATACTGACCTTCTGCAAGAAGACCTTTCATGATGCACAATCTCTCGCTGATAAGCGGATCCCCCTGTTCGTCGTCCTTCAATGTAACCTCAACATATGGTGGTTCAAATGGGATTCCCTCTTCCAATGTAAATCTGCGGCACATGCTGCCCGCAGTAAAGTAACGAAGCACGAACTCCAATTTCGGCACGGTGAGTTTACGAACCTGCATCATGCCTTTATCAA
The DNA here is from genome assembly GCA_964421845.1 of uncultured Clostridia bacterium. Classification (GTDB taxonomy): domain Bacteria; phylum Bacillota; class Clostridia; order Tissierellales; family Sedimentibacteraceae; genus Sedimentibacter. The sequence goes on along the minus strand of CAYQYY010000002.1, from coordinate 33,509 downwards.
TATCTGCACCCAGGTATTGAGTAGGTATCCCATTTTCCTCCATTAGCTCCAAGAAATACTTCGAAATCATTAGTCCAATCTTTCCCTTACCTTCAACACTTCCGCCTACAGTATTAGAACCCGGATCAAAAACACCATTTTCACCGGTAGCATCATCTTTAAAAAACAGATATACTGCACCATCTTCTTCATTCAAAAGAACTGTCTTTGTTTTTCCATCATAAATAGTCTTCATAAAATTCACTCTCCTTAATTTTATTGATTATCTTTGTCCTTTATTTTCTACATTATTTTACTATAAGTATAACAAAAAAGATAGAAAAATAATAATTCAAAAAGAATTTTTTATTTTTTGAGTGAATTTTCCTTATATAATAAAATTATAGTAAGAGTGGAAAGTAAGAATCTTTTCATTAAGTCATTTAAGCATTTGATTGTTTTGGAAAAAGTCTTTCCAAGGGTCTTCCCCGGTAATTCTCATAAGTGCATCTGACATATTGATGCCATCCGGGGCGACTGTGTCTAATTCATCCCACGTGATGGGCATGGATATTCTTGCCCCTTTTCTTGCTCTTAATGAATATGGAGCAATACTTGTGGCTCCTTTTCCGTTTCGAATCCAATCTATGAATATTTTGTCTGCACGATTCACTTTTCTGATATTACTTGTGTAACGTTCTGGCCACTTCTGCTCCATAACTATTGCAACGCGCCTTGAAAATTCATTAAACACATCCCATGTCACAGACGGTCTTAAAGGTACGACCACATGGTAACCTTTACCACCACTGGTCTTTAGATATGATTTAAGGGAAAGTTCATCAAGAATGCTTTTTATGTCCTTTGCACCTTGGCGTACTCTACTTAGATCCATTCCCTCATCCGGGTCCAGGTCAAATACCATAATATCAGGTTTTTCAAGCTCATCAACACGGCTTCCCCATATATGAAATTCCAATGTACCCATCTGTACTTCGGAAATTAATCCTGTTACATTCTCAACATAGAAGTAATCTTCAGTTTCCCCATTGTCGTTGACGATAGGTATGGTAGTGATTCCTTTGCTTACCGTATTAGGATGTTTCTTATAAAAGCAGGTTTGCGATACGCCTTTGGGACAGCGCACAATGCTTAGAATTCTATGGCTCACATATGGAAGCATGCGCTCAGAAACATTTTTGTAGTATCTGATCACATCTTCTTTAGTGATTTCCGGGTCAGCAAATATTACCTTGTCCGGATTAGAAATCCTTATTCCTTCAATAATGAGCGAGTTTGCATTTACTTCAATAGGTTTTTCTTCTTCTTTTTTTATATCCTTAGGATCTTTGTCTGTCCGAATCCCTTTAAAACTTGCCTGCCTTAATTGATTATCCTTGGTCCATTCAGCAAATTTAATTTCTGCCACCAATTCAGGTTCGAGCCATGTAATTTTTTCAGTGGATTTAGATTTAGGTTCAAAACTAAAAGGAGAATCCATCCTTTTTAGGTTCTCAAATTTACTTTCAAGCAATATCATATCCTTCTTGCTTATGCCGGTGCCAGCACGTCCCACATAAACTAAATCTTCGCCCTCATAAACTCCAAGGAGAAGTGAACTTACCCCATATGTTTTTTTATCCGAAAGTGAATATCCTCCGATAACAAACTCCTGCCTTTTATCGCACTTAAGTTTAATCCAGTCATCGCTCCTTATACCGCTATAGATGGAATCGACTTTTTTACCTACTATGCCCTCCATACTTGATTCACAGGCCACAACAAAACTTTCTTTACCTTTTCCCCTGACATAACGACTGTAATAGAGATTTTTGGGAACATCCTTCATCAAATTTTCAAGCATTTCTTTTCTTTCAATTAAACAGTGCCCCCTAATATCCTCACCATTTAGCGCAAGAAGATCAAATATAATATATATAATGCTTTCGGTTTTTGGATTTTTCATATAATTTTGAAGAGCATGAAAATCTGTCTTGCCTGATTCATCCGTTACTGCAACTTCTCCATCCAATACCATCGCCCTTCCTTTAGCCCACTCAATTAGAGAATATGCGATATCACGAAAGCGCTTTGTATAATCATTGCCGTTTCTTGTTATGAGCCGAGCGGTGTTACTCTCCACAAATGCCATTATTCTGTAACCATCGTATTTCAATTCATAAAGCCAATCCTCACCCTCAGGAACTTTATTGACTAATTTTGCAAGCTGAACATCTGCCTCAATGAATGGATTTTTCGTGAATTTTTCATCCTCCCCTCCTTCAATTTCCGAAATAGTGCGTCCGGTCCTAATGCTGGTTGTAAATTCAGATATTCCGTCATCGGCTTTGGCATGCTCATCTTTTTCTTTTAGAAAAAGCCAGTTGTTCTTATCCACGTCGTCTTTTCCCTTTAAACGAATCAATGCCCACTTGCCCTTAAGACGTCTTCCCTTCAAAACAAACTTCAGCATACCTTCACTGAGCCCTTCTCCTACATTTACACATGGCTCCCAGAAACCTTCATCCCAAAGCATAACCACTCCGCCACCGTATTCTCCTTTAGGAATATTCCCTTCAAAATTTCTATATTCAAGTGGATGATCCTCAACCTGTACTGCTAACCTTTTGTCATGAGTATCATAGGAGGGACCCTTAGGCACAGCCCAACTCAAAAGCACCCCCTCCCATTCGAGACGCAAATCGTAGTGTTCTCTGCGAGCCATATGGTGCTGAATGACAAATCGAAGACTAATTTCAGAATCTTCTGTTTTTCCTTCCGGCTCAAAGGTTCTATCAAAATTCCTTTTTTGGTTATACTCATTTAGTTTTACTGTCATAAAATCACGCTGATTCCTTGTCTTTCTTAGCTTTCTCAACGCTTGCTTTCAGTGCCTCCATGAGGTCGATAACCTTGCCGGTACTTTCTGGCTCAGTAGCAACAATTTCTTTTCCGGAAATTTTTGTTTCAATGAGCTCACGTAACCTCGTCTGATATTCATCTTTATATTTCTCAGGGTCAAAGGGCGTATCCATTGAATTAATCAAGAGTTTTGCCATATTCAGCTCCTGATCTGATACTACCGGCTTTGCATATTGTTTTTGAAGCTCTTTAATGTCGTCAGCATAGAACATTGTAGAAATGAGAATGCCATCCTCTCGCGGAATGATCGCCATCAATGTATCCTTCGCGCCCATGACCGCTTTTCCTATGGCAATTTTTTGTTCGGACATCAGTGCTGCTCGAAGCAGTTCAAATGGCTTTTCACCTCCCGGCTCCGGTGCGGCCTGATAAGTCTTGTCATAATAAACAGGAGAAATCTGATCCAATTGGGCAAAATGCAAAATTTGAATGGATTTTTCTTTTTCTGTCTTGATTTTTTCAATCTCCTCATCTGTAATTACTACATACTTGTCCTTGTCATATTCGAATCCCTTAACAATGTCTTTAGTATTAATCTCTTTGCCGCAGTGGCCGCAAGTTTTCTTATATCGGATACGGCTATTGTCTTCCTTGTGTAACTGATTAAAATGAATATCATTGTCTTGTGTAGTTGTAGACATAGCAATCGGAATTGCAACCATACCGAAAGTTATAACAGATTTACGTGATATCATAGTTGAACACCTCCAAAAATTATTGTTTCCAACAAAATTATAAGTATTCCATATTCCATCTTAAATTGAAAAAGCCATAGGGGACGGTTATTTAAGCACCGTTCTATGACTCTGTTCTATCTTCATCATAAAAAATATTTATTACCTAATGACTCATGTTTTCTTCATAAACTACACATTGATTTTTACCTTTTTCTTTGGCCTTTAACAAAGCAATATCAGCTAAACGCAATAGCTCTTTTGCTGAAGTGTTATTGTTTTTTAACTCAGCAATTCCTATACTCAGAGTATAACTAATTTGCTCATTTGTGTTGTTTTTTATATCATCGCTTTGTGTTTTCATAATCAACCTGTTACATACATTGGCAGCTCCTTTAATATCGGTATTTTCAAATACAATAACAAATTCATCTCCTCCATAACGCGAAGCCAGATCTGTTCTTTTTATATTTGTGGCTATCAGATGGGCCACACGCTTCAGTACGATATCGCCATAATGATGGCCAAATGTATCATTTATATACTTAAATCTATCAACATCGATCATCGCAACTGACAGTGCTCCCCATCTATTAGTTTTAATTAAGTATCCAAGTCTTTTGTCAATGCTGTTTCTGTTAAAAAGCCCAGTTAAGTAATCGTATCGTAGTCGTTCACTAACTTTTTCCACAATAGTGCTGGCAAGTAAAAACAGCAAAATCGTAAAAAACAAATATACTGTATAAATAAAAATTCTCAACTGTCGTAAATGACTGATAATGTAGTCGGCTGAAAAATCAACTCCAACCAGTCCAAGCGTTTCTGAAGTATCTTCCGAAATAATTGGAGCAAATCCCGTTATGTAGTCACCCCAGTATGCTTCATGGATAATATCAGTCGCCATAGGTGTTTTCGTCTTATATGCCAAATATTCTAACGCTCCAAGAGAATCCCTTGTTCCGATAGGTGAAAAATATTTGCTGCCTGGGACTTCTGCATCAAGTATATATACTATATAATCGTCGAATACTTTTTCAGTAAAAATGTAGCTAACTTGAGTTTTTTGTTTTATATCACGAAAAATCTTAAGCATCTTTTGATAATAGTGTTCATCATACATATCTTCTACATAATGGTCCACATTATATAATGATCGATATTGTTCAATATCCTGCTGAATCAATACTGAAATAGAACCTGCAAGGGATGTTGCGTTTAATTTAATTTCGTTCAGTAAAGTTGACTTTGTATTATTGTAGAAAATATAAAATGGCAACATAAACACCAACGACAATAACATACTAATTATTAAATGAACTAAGGTTTTCTTATAAATATTACTACGCATTTATTACTCCTATACATTAGAATTAATCAAAATTAATCGAATATCGTATCAATTTGCCATTTTTTATTTATTATACACCTATTTACATTATTTTGCTATAAGTATAAAAAAAGATAGAAAATTCTCAATACATTAAGAATCTTTCTATCCTTTATCCACGTCTCTTTGTCAGCTATATTATTTTTCTATAGGTTCAAGACTTGCTTGGAAATGTCTTAATACTTTAGGTTCCCAAGTTATTCTATATCCCGGTATCTTGTCTGCTCTTTCCTTTATTGCTATTAAAGCATCAGCAACAACATCAAAATGAGCCTGAGTATAAACCCTTCTTGGTATAGCTAATCTTGTAAATTCAAATTCTGATTTAAGTTGTTCTCCCGTATCAGGATCATTTCCTAACATATAAGAACCTATGTCGCAGGATCTGATTCCGGCTTCTTTGTATAATTCAATTGCCAACGCCTGTGCAGGGAATTCATAATATGGAATATGCGGCAATAATGCCTTGGCATCAATAAACAATCCATGTCCTCCTACAGGTGCTTGATAAACTATGCCGGCATCATCTAATCTGCTTGCCAAATATTCCATTTGACCATATCTGTATTGTAAGTAAGATTCTTCAAGTCCTTCATATAATCCAATAGCAAGTGATTCCAAATCTCTTCCCGAAAGACCGCCATAAGTTGTAAATCCTTCAAAAGAAATTGTATTTGCTTTTACCCTTTGATACAATTCCTTATCATTTTTTACACCTAATAATCCACCCATATTAACTATAGCATCTTTTTTTGCACTCATAGTAAACATATCTGCATAGCTGAACATTTCTTTTATTATTTCTTTAATTGTAGAATTTTTAAATTCTTCTTCTCTTTGTTTTACAAAATAAGCATTTTCTGCGTATCTTGCTGCATCTATGCACAATGGTACTTCATACTTCTTGCATACCGCAGATACATCACGCATATTTTGCATTGAAACAGGTTGTCCTCCGGCTGAATTGTTTGTTATAGTCATTACAACCAATCCAACCTTTTTCCCATGCTCTTTGATTAATTCTTCTAATTTTTCAACGTCCATGTTACCTTTAAAAGGTACTCTGACAGCTGGATCAAGAGCTTCTTTTACAACACAGTCAATTGCTCTTGCTCCGGCTATTTCAACATGGGCTCTTGTAGTGTCGAAAAACATATTTGATATGGCATATTTTCCAGGTCCAACAACTAAATTGAATAATACTTTTTCTGCTGCGCGGCCCTGATGAACAGGTTGAATAAATTCATATCCAAATATATCTTTGCCTGCTTCTAACAGTTTAAAATAACTTCTTCCACCGGCATAAGCTTCATCGCCTCTCATAACACCTGCCCATTGAACATCACTCATAGCACCGGTGCCACTATCTGTTAACAGGTCAATGTAAACGTCTTCACCCTTCAGATTAAAAACATTATACTTTGCATCTTTAATCTTTTGTTCCCTTTCTTCACGATTTGGAACCTTGATAGTTTCTACCATTTTTATTCTAAATGGTTCTGCAACATATTTAATAGCCATAATATTTCCTCCAATCATTTAATATATAAACTATACTACATTAATAATAAATTATCACATTTTAAATTTTTTGTCAATATTATTTGATTATTTTGAAAGAAAACGTTATATAATTCAAAGAAATAATAATTTTTTATTAGTTTATCTTATATATTATCAATGCTTGAATTTTTTATCAACATATGTATAATTAAATTATAGAAATAAAATTTAGGAGATTAGAATGAAAGCAGAATTATTGGAACATTATATTAATTTAGTAGAATTCTTAGGCCTGGTACTGGGTCCAAGCTATGAAGTAGCTCTGCATGATTTAAGCAGAGAGGATGAAACTATCGTAGCTATTGCAAACGGACATGTTACGGAAAGAGGGCTAGGTGCTCCATTAACGAGCCCAACTTTAAGCTTCTTGTCTAAAGAAAGATATAAAAATTTTAATCATGAAGTAAATTATACCGTATTTAATATGAAACAAAAAAAGCTGCGTTCTTCTACATACTACATTAAGGATAAAGGTGAATTAGTCGGACTTTTATGTATAACCTTTGATGATGAAAGATTTAAGGATGTCAGCAAGTTAATAATGGGACTTTGTCATCCTGATGAATTATTGCAGGAAAATCATTTTGAAAAAATTGATGATTTAAAAACAGATAATAATACTTCTGTATATGGAAGGAATATACATGAAGTTTTCACTAATTCTTTGCAAGATATTTTAAACGATAGCAATATACCTATTGATAGATTAAAAAAAGATGAGAAATTAAGGATTATTGCATCATTAAAAGACAAAGGCATGTTTTTACTAAAAGGTGCTGTGCCTGAGGTAGCTAAGCTATTAGATAGCAGCGAAGCAACTATTTATCGTTATATCAGCGAAGTCGAACAAATGCATCCATAGGTATGGTTCAGCCATAGGGGACGATTAAACGTCCCTCGGTGGCTTTATTGCATAAGGGATTTTTCCATGCCCTCTAAAATATCAATTTCCTCTAACTTAAGTTTTTCATACAAGCTTTGTCTGTAAGCTTTAGCTTCCTCCGGCTTGCTTTTTCTTCTCTTTAACTTATTAACATCGATCCAATAAACCTTTTTATTCTTGTAGTATAAGTCAAAGTCAACCAACCTCTTACCGTCAGTGGTATATTCTAGTGCCATCAGAAGTTTTTTTACTTCCTGGGGTGTAAAAAATGTAAACAATCTCACTTGGTAGGTCAACACTGAGTAAAGCATCACAGCATAGTCTTTAGTCCAGCTTTCTCCTAAAATCATACCAATTTCTAACTTTGATAGTATATACATCAGCCTATCATAGTTTTCCTTATATTTGCCCTCAGAGTCGTATATATTAATTCTTAGTTCATACCACTGACTATCATTTAAGCTTTGAGTAATAAACCTCAATCCTTCTGATTGCAACCTTTCTTGAACCATTCTCGCCGGTTGTGGAATTAATATTTTTGTATTCAAGAAATCAGATGAAGCAACCGGTCCGTTAAGTGCCTTATTGGTAAATGCAATGATAGTATCATCCTTTTCTCCCAACCCAATCCCATCCATCCAATCAACTTCTTTACCGGCAAAAACCTCTTTAATTTTATCTATCAGTTGTTCATTACCGGGTATACGCATAATAATCGATGCCGGTCCCATATCAATCTTATTTATGAGTTCACATACATGACTATTGATAATCGAAGTTAATATAACCGAAGCAACATTATTAATAAGAACAATTTTTTTCGCATCTTCTATGTAGGTTTTATCAAGATTAATATCTGTTATAAAGCAAAGAGTACTACTATCTGACGCCCTCTCAAATCCTTGCTGGAAATTTGTAGTTTCCCCATTAAGCTTTACTACTAAAAAGTTTGTAATTTCATCAATATTTTCGGTTCTAATAAACAAATAACGTGGTCCCATCCTAAATAACAGCATACACATACTCCCCTTTCATTTATAAACCAATTCTTTTTAATCCCATACACCGTAAACTGTTTGTACCTATAGGATACTCTAAATGAAAAACCTCTTTAGTTGACAAATCAATTATATTAATATTTAACAACCCATTTAGGCCAATTGTTTCATTTGTCTTATAATGCCGAGGTTCAAAGCTATGACCATAAAGATTAAAATCTACCTTATCGGAATACTCCTTATGGTAATGACCAACTGCGAGTATACAATCACCTATTGTCAAGGGGCCCTCCTCTAAAATTATTCCTCTCTTGACCAATTGATTAACAGTTTCATAATCGTCATGATTTCCCAACACATAATACACTTTTGAGTGTTCATTCTTCTCTAAACCTTTAATAAGCTTTGTAACTCCTGTATGATAGCGATCAATTCTATTCTTATAAATCTCCAGCTTAATATCATCTGCCAAATCACCTGTATGTATAATAAATTCGGGCTTCAGGATATTAATAATTCTAAAAATATAGTTGTAGATATCTACAGGGGTATCACTTATATGCAATAATACCGGTCGTCCTTTTAAATCCTTTAAAAGCTCTTCTGAAATATAAGGATAATTAAATAACGTTAGCAACCTTATATAGATTTCCTTTATGAATTTCATATTAGTTATTAACCTCCAAAGCATGGGCTTTGCCTTTATTATACACTTCTTTACATTACATTACCACTAGTATAACAAATAGCAAAAAATACCAAAAGGGCAATCTCATTTTTGAAACAGCCCTTTTTTTGTTTAGCTTTAAATCTTTCCCAACTCCTTTAAATCTTTTCTTAAAACCTGTAAAACATTCTCCCTTGCCTCTGTTAAAGGAAGCCGAACTCCTCCTACATGTACTCCCATCAAATTTAATGCTGCCTTTACCGGTATTGGATTTGATATTATAAATAAGTCCTTAAAGATATCTAATAGTCTTAGATGTATTTCCTTTGCTTTTTCAGTATCCTTGGATACGAAAGCATCAATCATTTCCTTCATTTCAGGACCTACTACATGAGAAGCGACACTAACTATTCCGTAGCAACCTATTGACATTGCAGGAAGTAACATTGAATCGTCTCCAGAATAAATTAAAAAATCCTTAGGAACACGCTTTATTATTTCAGCAAATTGAATTATGTTTCCACTTGCCTCCTTTAAGCCAACTATATTATTAATTTGTGAAAGTTTCTCTACCGTTTCGGGTAACATATTGCACCCGGTTCTTCCAGGTACATTATATAACATAATTGGTAAATCAACAGAATCTGCAACTTCCTTAAAGTGATAATACAGAGAATCCTGATCGGGTTTATTATAATATGGAGTAACTGCAAGAAGTCCATCAACCCCCGCCTCTTGAGCCGCTTTTGCATTTTCTATGGTAGTTTTTGTATTATTTGTCCCTACTCCTGCAATTATCGGAACATCTACATATGTCTTTATAATCTTATATAAATTTATTTTTTCATCATCAGTTAGAGTTGGAGCTTCTCCGGTTGTTCCTGTTATTACTAAAGCAGTATTTCCCTCCTCAACCAATTTAATTGCCAGTGAACCGGCAGCTCCAAAATCAACATTTAACTCTTCATCAAAAGGTGTTACCATAGCCGTTATCAATCTTCCCCATTCAACCATATTATTTCTCCTTTTCAAAAAAATATTGTAATCCATTTTATGAAATAGGATAGTATTTGCTAACAAAAATAGTCCTCCTGAATAAAATAAAAGCATCTGATTACTGCGGTAATCTTAGAAAATTTAAGGAGGAGCTGATTTTGGATGATTATAATGTAGCAATCGTAGGAGCCATGGGAGCTGTTGGCAAGGAACTTACAAAGATTCTTATTGAACGACAATTTCCCATTAAATCTATTAAGTTATTAGGTACAGCTGCTAACGAAGGTCTAAAAGTGAAGTTTAAAAATGAAGTATTATATACAGAAGAAGCTAATGAAGCAAACTTTAAGGATATTGATATAGCATTTTTCTGTGTAGAGCCAGAGATAAGTAAAAAATTATCACCCATAGCAATTAAAGAAGGGGCTGTTGTCATAGATAATAGCAATGCTTATAGAATGGATGATACTGTTCCTTTAGTAGTTCCTGAAGTTAATCCGGAAAGCTTAAAAAATCATAAAGGCCTCATAGCTAATCCTAACTGTTCTACTATACAAATGCTGGTACCTCTAAAACCGATACATGATAAGTATAATATAAAAAGAATAGTGGTATCCACCTACCAAGCTGTTTCCGGCACCGGCAAAAATGCAATTGATGAACTGAATAAACAAACAGCGGATTATGTAGATAACAAGGAAATAAAGAATTTAGTATATCCATATCAGATTTTATTTAATGCTCTTCCACATATTGATGCATTTCTTGATACAGGATACACCAAGGAAGAAATGAAAATGATAAATGAAACACATAAAATCTTAGATAAAAAAATTAAGGTAACTTCTACAACAGTTAGAATACCTGTATTTAGAGGGCATTCTGAATCAGTGAATATTGAAACAGAATTACCTTTTACTATCGAAGAAATTAAGAAGTTACTTGAAAATTTCTCCGGAGTTATTGTAATAGATAAACCTGAGGAAAATTTGTATCCTATGCCATTGTTTTCAATGAATACTAACGATGTTTTTGTTGGTCGTATCAGACGTGATTTTACCGTAGAAAACGGACTCAATATGTGGATTGTTGCAGATAATCTTCGAAAAGGCGCGGCATTAAATGCTGTTCAAATAGCCGAATCACTTATTTCGCAGGACCTGATTTAGGAGGCAAAAATGGGTATTGTTATTCAAAAATTTGGAGGAACTTCTCTGAGGAATTTAAGTAATCAAAGTGAATTTCTTAAATTAGTAAAAAAAGAAATACAAATTGGTAACAAGCTTGTTATAGTTGTATCCGCAATGGGTAGAAGCGGAGATCCTTACGCTACCGATACTTTAATAAAACAGTTAGAGAATATAAGCACTATAATAAGTCCAAAGAAGAAAGACTTAATTATGTCAGTTGGAGAAACAATTTCTGCAGCTTTAGTATCTCATCTATTAGAATGTGAAGGTTTATCCTCAGAGCCATTAATGGGATTTCAAGCCGGTATAATTACAGATGATACCTTTAATTCGAGTAAAATAATGAATATCAATACAAATAGAATTCAAGGATATCTAAATGAAAATAAAATTGTAGTAGTTGCCGGCTTTCAAGGAGCAACGGAGGGCTTGGAGATAACTACACTTGGTAGGGGCGGTAGTGATACAACAGCTGTTGCACTCGGCGGAAATTTAAATGCCGATAGAGTAGATATATATACGGATGTGCCAGGAGTTGCTTTCACTGATCCAAGAGTAGTACCAAATGCTAAATATATTAAGAAAATCTCCTATGATGATATGTATAGACTGGCAATTAACGGAGCAAATATAATTCATCCAAATGCAGTTTTACTGGGAAAACAATATAATATACCTATAAAAGTCCTTTCTACTTTTACGGATGATCTGGGTACACTTATTTTTAATGATAAAATTAATTTAAGAATAATAGGTTTCGGAATAAAAAAACAAGAAATTAATTCAATTATATCCTTCCTTTTCAATAATGATTACAGAAATGAAATCAGAGAAGAATTGGATAAATTTTTATTAAAGGAAAAAGAACATTTAATTAGTATAGAATATTTGAATGATAAGGCTTCTATAGTAGTTAAAGATGAAGTGCTTACCGAGTTTTCACAGAGATTGTACTCAAATTTCTTCCAATAAATTAACGGTGCAGATTCTGCACCGTTATCTTTTATTCTATACTAATAAAGGTTGAAGTTGTTCACCTCTTATTGCTGCGTCTATCGTTTCTTCAATCTTATCAAATTTAGCTATTAAGGAATTTGGCTTATTTACTGCATCATCCTGACCGAAAGGCACAAAGTAAATATTCTTTGTATTTAATAATAATCCGATATTTTTAGCATTAGCTCCAAGTCCATCATTAGTTGCTATAGCTAAAACTAAAGGTCTTTGATTTCTTAAATGAGCTTTGCAGGCCATGGTTACTGGTGTATCAGTTATTGCATTTGCAAGTTTTGCTGTTGTATTACCTGTACATGGAGCAACTACAAGAACATCAAGCTTTAATTTTGGTCCTACAGGTTCAGCTTCAATTATTGACTTGATTAATTCCTTACCTGTAATCTCTTTTAATTTGTTTTTCCATTCATCAGCTGTACCAAATCTTGTATCATAAGTATCTACTGCCTGTGATATTATTGGATAAATATCTGCGCCTTTATTAGCTAAATCCTCAATAACCGGGAATACCTTACTAAAATTACAGGATGAACCTGTTAAAGCAAAACCTATTTTTAATCCTTCTATTGACATACTTATACAACCAACTCCTCTATGATATTGTAAATTGTGTTCTTAATAACCATAGCGGCAGTTACCGGCGCTACTTTTCCCGGAAGACCTAAAGCACTTATAACCTTTATATCCAGTTCCTTAACAGCTTCTAAATCAACTCCGCCTGGTTTTGATGCTAAATCAATTATAATACAATTACTATCCATACCTTTTAACAATTCCTTGTTTAATATCATCTGAGGTATAGTATTAAAAATAACATTTATCCTTGGCAAATATGTCTTTAACTCTTTTTGGTGTACCGGAATATAGCCATTATTCTTTATCCATGCAAGATCACTATAACTTCTTGCTTCCACATGTACATTTGCTCCAATCCCATATAGCATCTTTGATAAAACTTTTCCAATTCTCCCATAACCAAGCACTAATACGTTAGAACTATGAAGAGTAATAGGTGTTTCTTCCATTGCAATTTGAATAGCTCCTTCAGCTGTTGGTATTGCATTTAGAACCTGCATTTCTTCTCTTTTAAAATAATCGGCTAATTTAAGATTTTTATTCTTTAGTTTTTTTTCATGTTCAATGCTAAAGTTTCCACCAATAATCGTTTGCTTATCAGACATCAAGTTAAATACCTTATCAATTTGAATTACTTCATTTGAAAATGGGGTATTTACATTTATATTGTCTGTAGAGAATGGCAATGGACCTACAATAACATCAGCATATTCAATTGCTTCATTCAGGTTTAATGATTCGTATTTATACTGCTCCAAGCAGTCAAATCCATAAATACAGACATCATTTCCATCTTTCATTAGTAATTTACCAAGCTCTAAGCTTCTCCTATCTCCACCTAATATGGTAAATTTCAATCCCACATTACTCCCCCTTATAGAATTTTCACACTATTCTATCATATGCTAAAGTGGGATTTTAGTGAAAGCGGGACACAGGAACATCATAGTAAAATAAATAATACTTAAACATTGAAAGACAAGGTAAACTTAAGTATACCTTGTCTTTCATCATATTTTTAATTTGGAGGAGTTAACTATTTTACTTCAGACCATTTTGTTATTTCACCGGTATATATTTTTGTTATATTTTCCGATGAGATGTCCGTCCGGGGATTTTCATTATTTACTATTACTGCTATACCATCAATTGCAAGAGTGTATTCATTTAATTGTGACTTTTCATCATCCTTTAACTCTCTTGAACTCATTCCTATATCATAAGAACCGTCTAAAGCCGATTTAATTCCTTGTGATGATCCATTTGACTGCATTTCAAATACTACATTTGGATTAATTTCTTTGTATGCTTCCTGTAATAATTCCATCAAAGGTGTTACTGAAGTTGAACCTGCAACTTTAATTGTTCCTGACAAACCTGAAGCTTTATATGTAACCGGATTTTCTACTGAAGAGATATAATGTTTATCTTCAACCATTTGTTGTCCTTGAACGGATTCTGTAAAAGCAATGAAATCTTTTACTAAATCACTTTCAGTTCCTTTTGTTACTAAAAGGAAAGGTCTTGCTACTTTATAATCTCCGCTTTTTACATTTTCAATTGATGCATCGACGCCATCAACGCTAACTGCTACTATTCTTTCACTAACCGAGCCAAGTGAAATATATCCTATTCCATACTTGTCCCCTTCAACGGCAGTAATTACCTTGTCAGTTCCATCAAACTCTAATGCTCCTGTAACAAGCTTGTCAACTTCAGTATCGCCTTCTTTTACTTTTATTTTCATAAGTTCATGGAAAGCTCCTCTTGTTCCCGATGCTGCATCTCTTGCAACTACTGTTATATCATTTTTCACATCAAAATCCATTGTCGGCTTTTCTGCTGGTCGCTCTGTTTTTTGTTCTGTGGCCGGTTGTGCAGCCGGTTGTGGTTTTGTTTCTTCCTTTGTACATGCTGTAAATACTAATGACATCACTAATATTGTTGATAATATTGTTAATATTTTTTTTGCTTTCATTTAATACAATTCTCCTTTAAATTTTTAATCTTGAACTAAATATATCCTCATAAAGTAAGAATAAAATTATATATATGTAAAAGTTATGTAATATTTTATAGATTTCTGATTATAAGCTTTAAAGACAAAAAAACAATTCATAACTCTATCTTTTTATGAATTGTCTTCAATTTTAAAACCTGCGCTTCTTATTGTTTTTATAATATCAGTGCAACCTACATCTTCAAATTTACGCCTGATAGCACTTACATAGGTATTTACTGTGCGTTCCTTTTCTTTATATTTAGGACCCCAAACTTTATTAATTATTTTATCCCTAGAAAGAACTAAACCCTTGTTCATAATCAAATAATAAAAAAGTTCAAATTCCTTATAGTTTAAATCAACATAACTATTTTTATATCTTACTTTACGTTTTTTATAATCAAGTATAACTCCATTCACTACAACTTGTTCCTTGTCAGTGCCGGCGACATTTGACCTTCTTAAAACAGCGTTTACTCTAGCAATTAACTCCAACATATCAAATGGTTTTTTTATAAAATCATCTGCACCCAAATCCAAACATTTTACTATAACCTTTTCTGTTGATAGTGATGATAATACTATTACAGGCATATTTTTGAATCTTACATCTTTCTTCAAATTTTGTAATATATTAATACCATCATCTCCTTGAATCATAATGTCAAGTAGTACCATATCAGGAATTGAATTGTTTAATTTTTCCATAAAATGTTGATTGTCAGAAAATCCTGAAACTTTGTAATTTACTGTTTTCAAGGCACAAATTAATAATTCTCTTGTACTATAATCATCTTCAACGCAATATATAAGTTTCATTTTGTTCTCCCAACAAATTTTTATCCGAACCTTTAATTTCAATAAATATATATAGACCGGCAAAGTTTAAAACATGCCATTGTAAAGTTTAATTAAAAACATTTAACTATAATCTTAATCTTTGTTTTGCAGTTTTCTTCAAATTTGCTAATTCTCCTGTCAATTCATCAACATTATTGAATTCATGTAAATCATTGTTTAGTACAACACATGTCAATGTAATAAGAGGGAATTTTTCTATTTCACCTCTTCTGTTGGCAGTTATAATATATCCGTTCTCAATATCAGTGCTGTTGTAGTAAGTTAATACATCTTTCTCAAACTCTTTTTTTATATGTTTAAAATAATCATTATTTACACATTTGTCAACGATTACTACAAAATCATCCCCTCCAACATGACCGATAAATTGAAATTCATTACAATGCTTTCTTAAAATATCTGATAAAAGTTTAATTACCCTATCTCCTCTTTCAAAACCATAGACATCATTGTATGCCTTAAAATTGTCAATATCCAAATATGCTATGCTGTATTCTGAGCAATTATGCAATAATTGATTTAAAGTTTGCTCTATTAAAATATTGCCCGGAAGGCCTGACAACGGATTTTGATGTTTTGCAGCTGAAACCTCTAATTCACTTGTCTTTTGAAGCAAATCTTTTATCGTAACAGTTCCAATATACTTATTGTTATCTGTAACTACTATTAAATCATATAACTTGTCATTTGAACGTTCCATTGCCAGATTAGAAACAACATTTATAGGAGTATCATATTCAACTTTTAGAAATTCCTTATCCATAATGTCTGATATACACCTGTTCTTGTAAAGTGAATATCCATAATTACCACTTAGTTTTAAAGCAATTTTTTCTTTTGTAATTATGCCTACAGGTTCATCATTTTCTACTACACACAATCCTTGACAGCTTTCATTTCTTATTATATCTTCATAAACAACGCATACTTTTTCATCAGGTGGAACTACATGAGTGGTTTTCGATAAATTTTGTATGTATATATTTGATGCTACTCCGACAGATATATGATTTTTTCTTGAATTTATTTCTATGATGGACTTTAATACAGATTGTTTGATATCTTTTACATCTTCTTCAGGTTTTTGAAAATAATATCCTTGTCCAAATTGGACACCTAAGTTAACAATTGTTTCTAATTCCTCGTATGTCTCAATTCCTTCAGCTATAATCGAAATATTTGATGCTTTTGAAAACTCAACCATACCCTTGACTAATGAAAATTTCAATCTATCCTTATTTATATCTCGGATTAGTTTCATATCAAGCTTAATAAAGTGAGGGTTAACGTCACTAATGAGATTTAATCCCGAATATCCGGATCCGGCATCATCAATTGCTATGCTGTAATCCTGACTCTTGTAATATGATACTGTATATTTAAAATTATCAATATCAGTAATGACATTTTTCTCGGTTATCTCAAAAATGATACTTTTAGAATCAATGTTGTACTGCTTTAAAAATTCTTTGGTAAACCCTCTTCTAAATGTTTCATCGTGCATTGTTGAAGGATTTACATTTATAAAAAGTTTTTTGTTATAAGGGGGTATCATGAATAAGAAAGCGGCCTCCAATGCTTTAGTCCTGCATAATAGCTCCAATTGCCATATGCAATTGTACTTTACAGCTGCACTAAACAACATATCAGGATCTTTTATTTCACTTTCACAGGTAATTCTGCTGAGTGCTTCATGACCATATATACTCCCATCTCTTAAAGATATAATCGGTTGAAAAACCGTCTTAATTTTTTTATTATTAATTATATAATCCAATGCTTCTTTTATTATATCTGACATTAATCTTACTCCATCGCAGCTATGATATTACGAATATTAGCACATAAAAAATAAATTAATACACAGTAATTTGTAATTTATAAGTAAACTTTATGTAAATCATTAAATCAATCTCACAATATTCATTATATATGAATTTCTTTCTTTATAAATTCAAATGACACACAAACTTTACAATATTCTCCTTATTTATTTACTAAGTGTATTTATAGTGTAATTAACCAATATTAAAAACTTAAATTGCAAAAAACACAAGAGGAGATATCGATGTTAAAAGAAGCCCAAAAACAAAAAAAAGGTCAAATATTAAACTCTAAACTTATTGATTTGATTAAAAAACTTAAAAATATAACCGCTTATAAAATGAAATCAATAAAGTTAAAAACGAAAAACACTATTTCAAAAGATTTCAAATTCAATGACTTTAAATTAGGAACAAAGATTACATTTTCATTTGCAGTATTGATTTTGATTTTTATTATTCCTATTTCCATAAGTTTAAATTACTTTAATAAAACAGCTGAGTTACTTAACATAACAAATGAAATAACAATACCGGAAATATATCTCGCTACCTCGGTGTCAAAAAACTTAAAAATTATTGAAAAAAACCTTTACGCTTCAACTTTGACTGACAATATAACAAAAAAGAAAGACTACGGCGATAACAGCGGACAATTATATGATGAAATGACGATTAATTTAAAAAAACTACAACAGCTACTTTCAACTGACAATGAAATTACAGAAGAAGTTTTGAGTCTACTGGAGAGGGAAGCAGCCATCAGAGATAACGTTATGAACAGTAAGTATAAGAGTGATGCAACAAGGTTGATTTTTAATTCATATGAACCTGTTGTAAATAAAATTAACACAAACTTAAACAAAATAACTGATGGAATTAATCTAAAATTGCAGGAAGATGCTCAAACATCAAATGAAAATGTTAAATTTTCAGTACTTTTAACAGCTTCAACTTCATTGTCTGCCGGCTTAATAGGATTTATTATTACAAGAATAATAACCAACAGCATTGTAGTCCCCATAAATGAAATTGAGAGCTTGGCCGAAGCATTATCGGATGGTGATTTAAATTATAAAATAAAATACACATCAAAGAATGAAATTGGAAAATTAGCTGAAAATCTTAGAAAATCTATGCTCAAATTAACTTTGTACATAAATGATATAAATGAAGTTATGAGTGAATTATCCAAAGGAAATTTGAATATATCAATAAGTCAAAAATTTACAGGTGATTTCGAAGAGATAGAACATTCTATTAAAGAGTCTGTTAACATGCTCTCAAGAACATTGCGAAATATAAATAGTTTATCATCCGAGGTATCTGAAAGATCTGAAAAAATATCATTAAGTTCTCAAGATATATCCATAGGTGCTACTGAACAGGCAAGCTATCTTGAAGAATCTTCTGCAGCAATAGAAGAAATTTCTGTTATTGTTAAAAAAAATGCCAAAAACACTTCTGATGCAAGCAATAAATTAATAACCATTGAAAATGAAATTATAGACTGCAATGTAAAAATGGAAGAAATGGTTTTTGCCATGTCAGAAATATACAGCAAAGCTAATGAAGCAAGAAAAATTGTTAAGCTTATTGATGACATAGCATTTCAAACTAATATTCTTGCCTTGAATGCTGCAGTTGAGGCCGCTCATGCAGGAGCTGCCGGCAAAGGATTTGCTGTAGTTGCGGACGAAGTGAGGAATCTTGCAGTCAGAAGTTCAGAAGCTGCCAAAAATACAGCTTTACTGATTGAAGAAACAATAAATGCAGTTGTAAAAGGAAATAATATAGCCGATAAAACAGCTGCAGCATTAACAAATGTTGTTTCAAGCTCTAAAGATGTAGCTTATACCGTAAGAGAAATATCAAAGGCATCAGAAGAGCAATCCAATGCTATTGAACAAATTAAGGTTGGAGTTGAACATATTGCTTCAGTTGTTCAAGTCAATTCTGCTGCTGCGGAAAAAGCTGCCGAAGCAAGTGAAGATTTATTTTCTCAGTCTATCTTACTTCATAATTTAGTTGGCGAGTTTATTTTGAGTCCATCTATCCCGGAAGCATAGTGAATATTTCACCCCCCCTTTTTTAGTCGGGGTTAATCATTGACATATGGTTACTTAATAAAAATAAAAAATCGTACTCTGATTGCCGTTCAGCTTTATTCGAAGAAAAGTACTAATTCTATTACAGTTATTAGTACTCCTTCTCCATCATTGTAAAAAAATATTAAGATCATTTAATATAAATCCAATACCTTTGAAAAACTTCTCCTTTATCTATATCTTCTGATTCAAAAATTCCACCATTTTTAATAATTGTTTTAGCTGACCCTAAATTACTTTTTGAACAAGTAATTAATACCTTTGATAGCCCAATTATTTTGCACTCTTTTAATGCAAAAGACAGCATTAATGAAGCATAACCTTTCTGCCTCTCATTAGGTCTGATACCATAACCAATATGTAGAGTTCTCAACATATCCGTCCGGCAGACCTATTCCTTTGCTGTATCCATTCAGTTTTTCTACCATCAGTTTAAAATCATTGTCGTATAAATTTAAACTCCATGGTATTAATTCTTCTTTAGATTTCTTCCACTCTGTAACCATGTCTAAATACTCATCTTCTAAATTATTATTAGGTCTTATTAATCTTATTTTTTCCATCTTCATACCACTTTTGTTAATATTGATTTCTATAATTCTTACCGTCATATTATACACTTTTTGGCATTATCATGCCACAAATATAACAAAAATGATATAAAAATACTAAATAAATTAAGAATTTTCCATCATTGAATAAGCAATTTCTGTAAATGTACATACACAAATAAGTTATACTTTCATATTATATTTTAAACAAACTTCCTCTATCATGTAATCTTTTAAAATTCTGTCATGCTTTTTTAAACGTACAAAAAATTATATAATATAAAGGGTGCAAATATGCAATCATGTGAACTTGTCGCTTATATCACTGCTGTTGCCTGTACAATTTCAAAGTGTTGCTCTAAGGAAGAACTTCCTATAATTGCAGCATTTTTTACTCAGCTTGGTGACACATTACAAACAATTATTGCAAATGAAGAAACTCGTGTTAAAGATGCGGAAAATTAATAGTAAAGAAGGAAACCTTTTATGGAAAAAAACGTATTTATAAAGGTGCAACAAGTTCTCTTTATAATTTTAATAGCCAATTTTATTGTGGCTGCATTAAAAATTATTTTAGGAGTGATTATTAAAAGCGCAAGTATGACTGCAGATGGCTTTCATTCCCTCTCGGATGGTTCATCTAACATAGTTGGTTTGATTGGTATTAGTCTTGCATCAAAACCAAAGGATGAAGACCATCCTTATGGCCATAACAAGTACGAAACACTCTCCGGGCTGTTTATATCTGCAATGTTATTTTTTGTTGGTGGAAAGGTTATAATCAATGCATTCAACAGATTTCATGACCCTATAATACCAAATATAAATACAACAAGCCTTATTGTATTGCTTGTTACCTTAGCAATTAATATATTCGTATCTGTAATAGAATATAAAAAAGGAAAAGAATTGAACAGCTTAATTTTAGTTTCTGATTCTATGCATACAAGAAGCGATATATATGTTTCAATTGGTGTGTTAATTACTCTTATAGGTGTTAAATTAGGATTACCACCCATTATCGATCCTATTGCTTCTTTGATTGTATCAGGTTTTATCATGCATTCGGCATATGAAATTTTTAAAGAAAACAGTGATGTTTTGGTTGACAGATCAGCAGTTGATACTGAAGAAATAAGAAGTTTAGTAATGAATTTTGAACAAGTTAAAGACACTCATAATATAAGAAGCAGAGGAAGCCAAAATTATTTGTATATTGATTTACACCTTTTGGTTGATCCTGAATTGAGTGTCGTAAAATCTCATGAGTTGGTACATGATATTGAAGAAACAATTAGAATGAAAATAAATAAAAATTCACAAGTAATAGCTCATCTTGAGCCTTACAAATAATGATTTCATCATAGTTATGAAGGGAATGCGCCTTGCCTTCTAATCATTAACTTTAAAGCAAAGTTTACCTATATAATGATCCTTAAGAGTCAGATGTGCTTTATAAGCATCTTTCAGTAAAAAAACTTCATCTATATGAACTTTTAATTTAGCTGAACTGATCCAACTATTTAATCTTTGTATAATCTCCGCTTCGGGTTCACCATTATACCCAGTTAAACTAATATTTGGTCTTGTATCTGGAATCGGATGCAATAAATTAAGGAAATACTTAAAAATATTATAATACAAGAAAAAGGGCTATTGGCATTTAGCCAGCAGCCTTTTTCCGGGTAATTAAAATAATTAATTACACTACACCTGATTACTAGAATAGCTCTTTGTTATTACCACTTTTTTGCACTTCTTTTTTTACATTTTGTAATTCTTCAGATCCTATAGATGTAGAACTATTTAAGTTAGGAGCAAAATTGGTCATGTTTCCTTGACTTGCTACATTCGAAGCATTTGAAGTTAAATTTGCACCTAATATCATATTTTGGTCTGTAGTAGAGTTCAAATTTTGCTTAACATTTTGAATTTCTGCCTGATCTATTAATTTTGAATTTTTTAGATTAGGAATATTTCCATTTATATTTGACATACTATTACCTCCAATTGTAAGTTTTACTTACATCATTAGTGTCTGCAAAAAAAATATAAGTATTCTAAATAATATAATAGTATATTTTAGAAAAATTATTAAACTTTATATGATTATTCGTATATCAAAACTTTCCGCTTGAGCCACCATGTGTACGACCTGATGACGAAGAGTGAGTGCTTGAGCCGGAAGAACTTTTCGGTTTTTCTATTTTTGTCTTACTTACATTGGCATATAGGAATAAGTCTTTGCTTTCAGTAATCCTTAAACTGTTATTTTTTATATAATTTGCAGCTGCCGCTTGCATATGAACACTTTTTAATTGACCTCTCATAATACCAGTGATTATAAATGCAATAGCAGCACCTATGATTGTCGTAATGATAGGTAAATATGGCTGCAAAGATGTTTTTGACGGATTGGTAGAACCGGTACTTGGCAAATACGGTGACGATGATGAATTTGGTAAATCATAAGAATCATATGTTTTATCTGTCTTAGCTTGAACAATAATTTTTGCGGATATATCCGCAAATTTATTAAAAGCGTCGGCATAGTTCCCATCACTTAAATCTCCTATAAATTGATCCACTAAATACTTTTGACCTGAATCTGTAAAAGCAGTAATTCCAAACCCATGTGTACTAATGGCCCAATCGCGATCCTCGATGCTTATAAGCAATAAAATCCCATCATAACCATAACCCATGCCATAACCATTATAATCGTAAAAATCATCAGCATATTCAGTAGAAGTATATCCTTCCAAACTGTCAATTGTTACTATTGCCATGTCAAATTGTTCCCTTTCACTTATTTCGTCTAACTTTGCCAATAAAGATTGGTACTCATATTCCGACAATAAATTTGCATCATCTACCAATCTTGGCAGTAGTCGTTCCTCAGGAATCGAATCTGCGAAAGTCAAAACAGGAGTAATCAATATGAAAAATATATATAAATAAATCATAATTCTTATTATTCTCTTCATATCTCCGTCTCCTAAAGTATAATTCGGGCTATGATATATGTTATAACGCTAAATATACCCGTCAACATACCCACCCATTTCCAATAAGCCTTCTTATCCAAGGGTAAATTCCCAACGAATTTCCCGGTTTGTCCGTTCATTGCAAAGGTATATGCTTTTCCGTTCCACATGATATTAAGTATCCAAACCGGATATAAAGCATATTTTACAGTTCCGTTATCTATTTGTACACTGCTGTGTTCCGGTATTACAGTGTTATAGCCGTTTACTGTTGAAAGAAAGGATTGTTCCACACTTTGCTTCGCACGTTCATTTGCACGCTTTATACTTTCTTCTGCTTCTACATCATATTTATCAGCTAAATATCCTGCCATATAGGCCGTTTGAAAATCCACTGCTTCATCAAAATTAAACGGCTCAATTGATTCCATTAAATCATCAGGCATTTTAGTGGATCCGTCCACCGGAATTCTTTCAAATGAAATACTACCACTTCTTTTAATTAAATAATAGCTGCTCTTTGTATAACTATAATTAGAATCCCTCCAAGAAGTGACTCTTATTCCTTTATACCTGATGTTTGCATCTGCATCTGCATTAAAAAGCCAATAAGGAACGTATATCCCTTTTATTTCTTCTATATGATTCTGATCATTAAATACTTTCGGGAGTAATTTTTTGCCGCGAATATGTTTTTTAAAACCTTCAATGGCAGCTTTTTTGTCTAATTTAAATGGAATTACATAGTCCGGCCGAAGTAAACCGGAAAATTTACCCTTTATAACTACCGGGTTAGTACAAAAGGGGCAGCTTGTTGCAGCCATGTTTTCATCACCAATTATCTCTCCGCCGCAAGATTTACAGATATATATATGCATGCCGTCTGTTTCCTCTTCTTGCCACTTATGGTCCATATCAATTTTCCAGTTTATATCATCCTGCTGTTCATTTTTTAAATCTCTATCTAATTCTCTCAGTGCTTCCATCTCATATTCAGTATCGCAATAAGGGCACTTCATTTTTTGAATTTTGCTGTCAAAACCAATAGCGCCTCCGCAAGCTGGACATTTGTATTCAAGTATATCTGTCATGTGTCTAATCCCCCTTTCTAATTATCATTATATTGCAAAAATAATTACTTCTTGTCATTGTTATCAAATATATCTCCGCACTCCGGGCAGAACTTTGGCAGGTTTGTAGAATCTTCCGGCTCCCACCCGCACTTATTGCATTTATAAGTTGCAGAGTTTGGTCTTTTACTGCCACATTCCTGACAGAACTTGCCTGTGTTTACTGCTCCGCAAGAACAAGTCCATTCACCCGACTGTGCCGGTTTCGAATTTCCGCACTCTTGACAGAATTTACCCGTGTTCTTAGCACCACATTTACATTGCCACTCATTCGCCGGGGAAGCTTGGCGTATGTTTTGCTGTCCTAAATTAAATAACCCTTGCGCATTCGCTCCTCCTGCTTGTTGAGCCATCCCCATTCCTATGAAACCTGACATCGCGCCACCTTCATTGGATGCTGCTGCCCTCATAGCATCGGCTTGTGAACCGACTAAAGTTGCCGCAGCCATTGTAGGATCACGCAATATTGCTGCACGTTGAGCTTGTTTTATAAGTTCTGCATCCTCTTCCGGTAATGTTATTGGATTTAGCCCAATAGATATCACTTGAATACCTCTTAAACTTACCCACTTGTTTGTTAAAGCTAAGTTCATTGCACCTGCTAACTCTTCCGCATGACCGGGCAGAGCGCTTGGTCTTATGCCTAATTCTGAAATTTTTGCAAAAGCCGGTTGAAGGGCGGAAATAAATTCTGTCTTTAGCTGACTGTCGATTTCATCGCGAGTATATTCTCTTTCTACATTACCGGATACATTGGTATAAAATAAAATAGGGTCAACAATCTTATAAGAGTATACACCTGAGCAGCGCACTGCTACATCTATATCTAAACCTATATTTCTATCAACTACACGAAATGGTATGGGATTAGGTGTGCCAAACTTATTGTCTATTAACTCTTTTGTATTAAAATAGTACACTCTTTGATCTTTTGCCATATCGCCACCATATGTAAATCTTTTACCTATAGTATTAAATGTGTTTTTGATACCTTCTCCCAAGTTACCTGTAAAAATACTTGGCTCTGTTGATGTATCGTATGTATATTCTCCCGGTTCTGAGCAAACTTCTATAACCTTTCCTTGTTCTACAATAATCATACATTGTCCATCAGCCACAGCAATACCTGAGCCATTTGAAATTATATTATCATTTCCTTTTGTGTTAGAAGAACGCCCTGTGATGCGCTTTCCTCCCTTTACTACCAAGGTTTCCTTTGGCATAGATTCACAATAGAAAAATTCCTTCCATTGATCAGCAAGTGTACCACCTGCTGCACCTAATGCAGCTTTTATAAGACCCATAATAAAACTCCCTTCATTAATCTTTTATACGATTATACTAAATTATAGATACGTTATCTATACAATTTTATTCAGAATTCAATTTACTGTCAACTTTTTTTACATGTGTTATATAATTATTTGTCATTGCCTTATTTTGTTAGTAAAACGTATTAGTACATAGCATGTACTCCCGGAAGCTGACCCGGCTATCGCTGGAAACAAAGAAAGAATCAGGCTTAAAGGAGAAATTCCAAGCCCGATTAATCCTAAAAATTGCTGCCGATTTGTGGAAAGATGCTCCTACGCAAATTTAATTAAAATGAACGTAGGAGTTTTTAGTTTAGATTTTATTTAACAATTTCAATGGCACAAGGGTTTCCATTTCCTTCAAACAAAGTCTTTGAGTCTTTTAATAGTCTTATATGTGTATACCCCGTTAACCCTTCCTTAATTACATTATTCATAGCACCATTTATAGGTGCCTTTAATATTCCTAAGTCATCACATACTTCTGCATTAATTATAAGTTCATATTTACCCTTAGAAACAATAATATACAATGAATTCCCCAATAGTTTAACCTTTTTAACCTTACTATTATTATATGTGGCAAATCTGTGTTCTTCGCCATTAAAAGTAAGATTACATATAAAACCTTGAAATGAAGCGCCAAGAAATGGAATATGGGCAAGAGAAAACATAATGCTTGCACTAACATCTTCAAAATTATTAGATTGCAGCCATATATATTCTTTAGGAAACGATGCACCCCAGTCTTTCTCTATATAACCTTTTCCGTTATTCAGACTTAATATTATATTATTTATTAAAAATTCACCGCTAACACCGTGATTCATGCTAATTATATCGTGATTACATTCCATAAAAGGTAAATATGAAAAACAGCCCATTGCATTTGGTGATGCAATACTTCTTTTAATATCAGTAAATCCCGAAAATTTAATTTCCCCTTGAATTTTATATCCTGATTTTTTTAAATTAAGCTTTATACCCTCTTTATTAAAAATATTATTTCCTATCATTAAGTTAAATGGTTCATCTGAAATATTAAAATCTTCAATAGAAAATTTAAAGTAATGAGTATTTAATATTTTACGACTATCATTTTCATTAAGAATTATAATCTGAATAAAGCTATGGGACTCAGAAATGTTTTTGGAGATACCAGGGATAATGCTTATAATATTTTTCGAATCCCATGATACTTGTTTAAAATACCATCCCTCAAAATAATTATCTGTTTTTTTCTTTCCTTTAAATCTAATTGGGGCTTTTATATTTTTAAAATTCATTTTATTATCCAACTTATGTTCATAATTTGAATCAAGGTAACATATAAGCTGAATAAATTCAAGGAGGAAATTCATAAAAATTTAATTGACTTTTTTTATAAATAAAAATATAATTTTTTAGTGATTTTAAATCTAAAATAAAGGGTAGGTAATACCATGAAATTGGTAAGTTTTAACGCAATGAGGACGCTTCGCATAAAAGAAGCCCACTATATAAAACCGGAACATTTTTTTAGAGAAAAGGATAAAATAAATGATGCCGATTGGATATTATATCCTGAGTATTGGCAGATCAATCCACTTGTATATGGTATGAAGAAAAATATTTTCCCAAATATCAGCACCTATCATTTAGGTCATAACAAAATAGAAATGACAAGAGCACTTATGACCGTCTGTCCTCAAAACGTACCGTATACCGAGATATTAAGTAATACCCCTGTTAATCAAGAGTATATTTTGGACATGTTCTCTTTCCCTTTTATAGCAAAAGATATAAAAAACTCCATGGGTTATGGGGTATATTTAATAGAAGATAAAAAGCAATTTCGCTTGTACTGCGATAAAAATGAAACCCTATATATACAAGAGAAACTCCCTATTGACAGGGATATGCGTATAACTTACTTAGGAGACGAAATTATTGCTTCTTATTGGAGAATTGGAGGAGAAAACAGTTTTAAAAATAACGTTGCTCAAGGGGGAACTATCTCTTATGATAATATTCCACAGGAGGCAGTATCTCTTGTAGATATGGTAGCAAAGACATTAAATATTAATCATGCAGGTTTTGATGTTGCAGAAGTTGATGGTCATTATTTTATTTTTGAATTTAATGTTCTTTTTGGAACAAAAGGATTAGTTGATAAATCTATAAATTTAAATGAATTAATTCTTCAATATTTGCGACGACAAACTCCTTCTCTTCCTACAGATCCTAATTTCCCTTTTCCAAGAGTATCATAAACTTTTTCACAAAACAACCCTTGAAAAAGCTTAAACAAGCAATTCTCAAGGGTTTGCATCAGCTAATACTATATAAGCTCTCCCTATCTTTACAAACTTCCATTTTTCATTTCTATATTTAATAATAATTTCATCGCCTTTTCCTCTTTTTGAGACAAATCTACTAAAATATCTGACGCTTGATTTATATAGCTAATATTTTTTATTTCAGCAGCTTTTTCAAATAAACTAGAAACCTTCGACCATAGAGGTGCTATTTCAGCAAACATTCTGTAGACAATATCCAGTTCACTATTTTTTAACAGGTCATAACTTTCTTTTAAGAAATCTCTGTATAAATTTCTAAAAAGAGCACCACCGGTTCCACCCTTTTCCATCATTATAGCAGTAGTTTTAAAGTCATTTTCAATATTCTTGCTATTCTTATACCATCGTTTTATTTCCTCACTAGCTTTTAGTACTCCCTTATATCCGATATTTCTTATAGATGGGTTTAAATATTGCTCCGCATTATTTTTAATAGCAGTAATAATCGATTTTTCCAAATCATACTCTTCATTACTATTCTGGATAGTATAACTTAAATTTCTTGAAGACATAGGACCTTTTTCCTTCCTTGCTGATTCAATGCTACCAAGAGATGTTATTACAGTGCTGCCCTGTTGTTTTGTATCCACCAGGTAAGCAAAATTTTCATCATACCCGTACATTGCTACATAATGTCCGGCAAAGTGTATCTTATTTGTAAAGTAATCCAAATAATAGCAATCCAGTTTAAGCCCAACCGGGATATCGTTATCAATTTTATTTTTGACATTTTCCCAGGCCTTTTTTAAGGATGTGGTTTCCTCTACTTCTAGTCTTAAATTTAAATTTCTTGTTATATTCTGAGTTAAAGTATCCTGTTTGATTCTTCCGCCAATGAAAGGAAAATCCATGCTCTTCATATTCCAAAATATGAAACCTAATCCCTCACCCAGTCCGAAAAGCATGGGTTCGGAAAACTGGGCTCCAAGCTGGTTTAGCAATGATCCTGTTGTAGTAGTTTCGCAGTGCTCTCCAATAAAAGGTTTAAAACTCTTAATTATATGTGACATAAGACCACCTCTTTCTTGTATTCATGTAAATCTTGTTTATCTTATTCTAACATAACCCTACTTCTTCTCTATTATAAAACACCTGCATATACGGATAAACCATGTTTAATACAATAAACATATAGTTTACCGCCCGCAGTTATAGGAATTCTACAAGTTGGACTTTGTTCCGGGTACAAGCGAATCAGAAATACTCTGTCACTTTTAACAGATGCCACAAAAGATAGATAATGATCTTTAGTCATTGGATGGTCAAAGGTGACAAAGTAATCAGTATCAATTTTCTCAACTGTGATTTTAGTTGCAATAGTTTCATCCGTGGGCAAGATACGTTCTAATTTTCTTCCGCAGCAAAAGATAGAGGCACCTCCTGTGCTAACCAGAATATTTCCGCAGGAGGGACATACATAGAAACGTACTTTGTCAATTTTACCGATGTCCGGCTTGTTTGATGTAATTTCACCCTCCATCATCTGTTTCATATCAACACCCAAAATAGTAGATAGTTCCGACCACAGTGATAGATCAGGACACCCTAAACCACATTCCCATTTTGAAACAGTTTTATTTTGAATACCTAATGCATCCGCAATATTCCTCTGAGTAAGGTTTTTTTCCTTTCTCAGCTTAGCAATTAATTTTCCTATTTTTACACAATCCATGTCTCCACCTCCATCTCTGCTTATTATAGCATACTTACAGAAACCTTGCGATTATTTGTACCAATCTTGCCGGAAGCTGCTTTAAATCGTCTATATCCAATGTATTTTCAGCTCCGTAAAGTTCACGGATTGGCTCTTTATCCTGCCCAATAGCTGCAGCAAGGAATTGGATGCCTTTGCGTCTGAATTTCTGTAAAGTATCCTTCATATCACGAGCTGCTTTTTCACCTGTGTAATCAGGCATTGCCTTAGGTTGCCCGTCACTGATACTGATTATTAATTTAGTTTTTTGCGGTGTATTAAGCAGTCTGTCGGAAATAATACGGAGCGCCATACCATCCCGATTATTGCTGCGTGCCTCCATATTCATAAGAGCATATTTATCATCTGCGCATTTACTTTCAAAGTCTACATATGCATAAATGGACATTTGCTCAAGCTTCGAGCGGTCTGCCGTATCTCCGTATATCATTATCGGAATACCACATCCGGTACAGAATTCATATAAAGCTACGGCTGTCTGTTTTGCTGCATCTAAGCGTCCAAAAGCTGACATTGACGCTGATTCGTCAATCCTAAGAGCAACTGCAAGAGAGGGTTCTTCATCAGGTGGACGCTTGCGGGCGAATACACGAAAATCTATAGAAGAGGCATGATCAGCACAGAACTTTGTGCCATAAAGCTGAGATTTAGTAAATTCTGTGGAAATTTCATGCTCTAAAAGTGGGTTTGTTTTTCGGATTAGTTCCCGAATGACCGGCAACAAAGAAGCAGCCATATTGTTATACTCTTCCCTGTTTTGAGCGGTAGCTTCCGGGCGGTGGACAATCAGCCTAATTTCTTCATGACAGCTGCCTTCTACACTTTGCCGTGCTTCTTTGTTCAATTGTTTACGAAATTCTTTTTTTTGTTCGTTTGTAACCGACTTATCAAGCTCATGGTAAAACGGAGTGCCGTTTTCTCCATTATCATTGCTTGAAACATCAGTATTTTTATCACTACTCATATCCGAATGTCCTTCACTGTCTGCTGATCTTTTCAGACGGATTGCATTTTTATCAGCCGTATCTGTTTCTGCAGAATATTCTCCGTTTCCAGAAATGCAAAGTTCCATTACTTCAGTATTTTTCCCGTCTGAATGAGAATGACAGACGATACCTAATTCTTCAAGCTTATCTGACAATCCGTGACTTTCCAGTGCTTGCTCTAAAATAGCAAGGTCCTGTGAATCAGTGGTAATTTTGTAAAGTACCTTATAATACAAAGTACTTCGTACGGGTGCACCACTTGCAACAGCATCAACCCAAAAGATATAGGATCGCATCCCGGCCACCCCTTTAATTGCATTAGCTCGTGCTGTTTCATCCAGCAAGATAATAGTTTCCGCCAAAAGAGAAAGAACATTTTCTGAATGATAATCGGTCTTTGCTTTGGCTCTCTCCATCATAACTCCCTT
The DNA here is from genome assembly GCA_964421845.1 of uncultured Clostridia bacterium. Classification (GTDB taxonomy): domain Bacteria; phylum Bacillota; class Clostridia; order Tissierellales; family Sedimentibacteraceae; genus Sedimentibacter. Next base: position 2,418 of record CAYQYY010000002.1, on the reverse strand, counting down.
AGGAGGTAAGTCTAATTTTTCAGCATGCTGTACTCTATCACGCAAAGCTTCATTCAAGGGACGGTACCCATTGTAGCCACGGTTTGTCGTAATAACAGCAATAAAATCCGGATGCCTATGTGCGATTCGAGTAGGTAAGTTTAAACTCCCATCCGGTTCCAATGCGGAATTCAGAGCCATTAAAACAGCAGCGTCCCGAATCACTGTGGGCTCCTGAATCTCCAAGATCCATCCATTTTCATATGCACGGACAATTTCTGACGGATAATAGCAATATTCAACTATATCCGATTTATCTTTGCTCGATAATACCGGAAGAATTGAGCCAAGCACGTCGGATTTATCCATATCGGCAAAGCAAGTTATTTTCGTATAAGGTAGGTTAAAATCAGCAGAGAGGGCTTTGGTAAGCTGAGTTTTACCCGAACCTGCATCGCCCTCCAGTAAAATTGTACTGATTTTCATTTCACCGCGATTCCAATTTCTTTTTACTTCTTGATATATACGTTTTTCTACTTCACTTTCAATATGAGAAGGTGGTTTTTGCCATATAAGCGATTTCTCTTCTTCTGTTAAATGTCTGGAGGGTGACAAAATACAAGTCTGTTTCATATTAATATAACTCCAATTCTTCTAAAATGCGGCTTAGTACCCTCTTGCGTTCTCCAATTATTTCCCCTAAATCATTCAAGCTTTGAGCAAATGTTTTAATATCCGCATTGATGTTTTGATTGTCTACACAAACTTCTACAGGTAATACACCACCTTGTACTCCAAGGCGTTCAACCGTAGGCTTTTCCGGGTCATATAAAAGCGGAAGTCGGTAAGCTTCCTTGAAATAGAGTAATGTTCTGGACAAAAAAATTATCAAGTCAAATACTTGATGTACAGGTAGTTCCTGTGCTAAAATCAATTCGCCATCTTTATCTGTTTTCCAAATCTGCGCGGCAATCTGCGCTTTTTTATTTTCTTTTAGCATAGGTTCACCTAATGTTAGTCGTTTGACATCAGATTGATAAGCATTTCTGCCGTCTATAAAGTCATACCCCTTTGACACCATAACAATTTTTTCATTCATCTCCATATCCTCCTTGCATTTGGATTGGCAGCTAAACACTGCTCTCTTAAGATTTCTAACTTTTCTGTATGATCTTCATTTGGGTCATCATACTTTAACACTTTTATAACTGATAGTTCAAATCCCACTGAACCATATATGTTCCAAAGTTCCTGTAATTGTTTGTTTGGATGCAAGTTGGCTGATAGTTTTGCATTAGTGCTGTTAAAGTCCGATTTTGTATCTTTAGAAATACCTAAAAAAACTTCACCGGTCTCTTTACAAGAGTAAGAAATTACACCCATTTCCGGGTGCCTGTTTTTATAGATTTCCAAAAGCTCTTTTTTTCTTTTTATATCCATTATGTTCACCTCGAATTTATTATATACTTAAACATTCCAAATAATAATCCACGCTCCGTAGACAAAAGTAATACCCTTGATATTGTTCCATGAAAATAAGTATTATTTCTTATGTGCAACAAAAAAGATAGAAAACGTAGTATTCACTGAACGTTTTTCTATCATCTTTTAACGATCATATATCATTATGCAACATCCTAATCTCCTGTATCCTGTTTTAGAAATCTATCATTTCAGGTTTATAGCCGTCAGGTAATTCTTCCTCACATAAAAATTTGAAATTATCATTGCACAGTATTGGAAAAAATATCTCATAAGGAATCTTAGAAAACTCACATGCATAATTATTGGCTCCGAACCACTTACCCTGTTTGCTTAAATTTAAGCCCCTGGCAAATTTAGTATAGTTAGAACAATCATGAACTACTAAATCCCAGTTTTCCTCATCGGCTATTTTCATAAATTTCAGAGTTAATTCCCTGCTACAAATCGGAGATATATATCCATGTCTGGAAATATACATGTTTTCCCCATTATAATTTCCGATGTTATTCTCATTTAAATGCAATTCTGCACAATTGATGAAATCAAGTTTTGTATCTAAAATTGCTTGTTTTTTCTTAAAAAATTCTTCGAAAAACTCAGGAGTCATTGGTGTTTCAATTCCTACATTTTTAATATATTTTTTCGCTATTCCAACATTTTCAATGACCTTATCCGAACACTTAGAGGCACCCAGATTAAAACGTATCTCATTAAGACCGGCTTCACCTAATTCTTTCAATGTCTCTTCCGTAGCCAAAGTGCCGTTTGTGTATAGATGTTGATGAATTTGTGCATTACTAAATTTCTTTATTACCGAATAGTATTTTTCTATTTCCATAAATGGCTCTAAATAAACGTAGGAAATGCCAGTGGGTTTTTGGTGGATGGAAAGAAGCAATTCAATATCCTTCTCATAAAATTTAGTGCCCCCAATTTCCCACATATCTTCTCCAA
>CAYQYY010000001.1:0-476654 GCA_964421845.1 uncultured Clostridia bacterium | reverse complement strand
ATCGGGGCGTAGCGCAGTTTGGTAGCGCATCTGGTTTGGGACCAGAGGGCCGCGGGTTCAAATCCTGCCGCCCCGACCATTAAAAAAATTTGGGCTTATAGCTCAGGTGGTTAGAGCGCACGCCTGATAAGCGTGAGGTCGATGGTTCGAGTCCATCTAAGCCCACCATATACCAAAACATATTGTTTTGGGCCTTTAGCTCAGTTGGTTAGAGCGCCCGGCTCATAACCGGTAGGTCCAAGGTTCGAGTCCTTGAAGGCCCACCATATGCCCAGATAGCTCAGTCGGTAGAGCAGGAGACTGAAAATCTCCGTGTCCGTGGTTCGATTCCGCGTTTGGGCATCATAAAAATGACTTATGGAAACATAAGTCATTTTTATTTGTATACCGGCTATATTAGATTGCGCCGGTGCTGGGTTCTTGTTTAAATACATTATTTAATATATGGCTTACAACATTTGCTACATTATTATTGAAAATCTTATCATTGAATTTAACAGGAATAAGATTTTTTTTAATTCCTTCAATTGCCGTATATGATTTAACTTTGTAATCTTCATTATCAATATAGTAAAATTCATGAATTTTACTGTCTGAATAAAATCCCAGCGGAATTTGTATAACTATTTTAGATGTTTTACTATCAATATTTATACTGAAGGTTATGCTGTTATGAATATAATCAGTTTTATTGCTTGTAATAATGTTATATTTACAAATTAAAGTATTTTTCCTGATAGAAAAATCATCGCTTAATAAAAAGATTATATGATCTTCAAAAGACAAAATATCATCATATAAGTCTATGATACGACTAAATAATATAGGAAGATTATAAACATCCTCGTAGTTATGTTGAAGTATTAAGGATGAAAATTCCTTTCTTGGTTCAATTTTATAAGCTTCATACAATGTAATTATATCTTTACCGCCTAATGTATCATTTCTGTTTATATTGAAATATTTCTCAATGGATTTAAGTTTTAAATCATCTGAATTAACTTTGCTCTTGAGTTGTCTAATTAAAGAATATAAATCTATTTTAATAAAATTATTTGAGTCAAGCTTAAGGTTGTAATTATGTGACTTGCTTTCTAAAAAAGGTAAATCGAAGCTATTACCGTTATAGGTTATGATATATTTCTTTTCTTTTATTAAATCTATTAAATATTTTAATGCTTCCGGTTCATCAATTTTATATTCACAGAAAATTTGATAGATTTTGTAGCTCTCTTCTTCATATAACAACAAAGTTATTGAAATTAAATCGGAATAACTACGTGATAAACCGGTTGTTTCAATGTCTATAAAAACAGCATCTTTTAACAAGCTGCTCAAAATATTACTATCTATATCATTTATTCCATAGGTATTTATTATCATTTTTTCTCCTGCTTATACAAAAATCTTTGATTATTCACCTAATATTTGGTAAAATTCATATGAGGTGTGTTATGTATATAATAATTTCATTATTTTTCGTTTACGCTATAGGCATAATATCATATGAATTCGGCTTTTTTATCTATATATTCATATCTATTTTTGCCCTGCTTATTTATAACTCATATCATACTAAAAAATATATCTACAATATTCTAATTGTTTTATTTCTAATTTTATCATTTATTAATTGTTATTACAATTCAATTTCTGAATTAGCACAACATATTGATGAAGATATTGAAATAGTTGCTATAGTTAAGGATAAAAACAATACCGATTCAAATTATTTAAGCTATAATGCTTTTGTTATGAGTATTAATGATACAGTTTTATCAGATAATGAAAAAACAATTATTTATTTTGATAGTAAAAAAGATGTTAAAGAAAACAGCATAATAAAAGTTAATGTAAATGTTGTTGATAGTAATAAAGCCAAGAATATGTTATTGTTTAATTATAAAAATTATTTGAGGTCTAAGAAAATCGGTGCTGTGGTTTTTGCAGTAGCCGATATAACTACTATAAAGGAAAATTATTCAATTTTAAATAAAGTATCTATTAATTTTAGAAACTACGCTGAAAAGACATTTTATAGTTCATTAAATAATAAAAATGCAGAGATTATTCTATCTGTTTTATTAGGGAAGGTGGATTATTTAGATGAAAATTTATATGACAATATAAAACTTATGGGCTTGGCACATATTTTTGCTGTTTCCGGAACTCATATTGTTCTTTTGTATGGTTTTCTTTTAACAGTGTTTAAATATATTGGTTTAACCAGGAGAACTCGGCTGATTATTACATGGTGTATAATATGGTTTTATGGATTCTTGATTGGATTTCCCATATCAGTAATGAGGACTCTTGTTATGTTTACCTTGCTTTTTGGAGCAGAAATTTTTTATAGAAAGTACAGTTCATTAAACGCCGTCGGTTTAGCGGCTCTAATTTTAACGGTATATAATCCGTTTTGGTTATTTGATGCCGGCTTTTTACTATCCTTTTCTGCAGCATTAAGTTTGATTATTTACAATAAATATATTTTAAGAAATGTAGAAACCAATAATAATATTCTAAAATTAATATATTTGTATATATTTCTAATGTTGTTTACATTGCCGGTCATAGTTTACTTTTTTAATTATGTACCTGTTATGGGTACTTTATATAATATATTATTGTTACCGATTTTTACGGTAATAATGATTTATGGATTTATACTATTGATATTAAATGGATTTACTCCTTTCTTATTGGTCGTTCCTTTTAAAATTTTTGATTATCTTTTGTTTAGTTTAAGGTATATTATAAATTTTACCGAAAGATTTGGTTTTAACGGTTTTAAAATTCAAACAATGTCAATTAGTTTAATTGTATTCTTTTACATATTGATTATTTTTATGATATATGTATATAACAATAAAAATTCATCAATTAAAAAATGCGGGATCTATACTTTAATTTCTTTTTATGTAGCTATATTTATGACAGTACCTGCAAATGATTTACTTCATATAAATGTGGCTGATGCGGGACAAGGGTTATTCACTTATGTTAATTATAAAAATATTGATTTTATAATTGACTGCGGAAGCTCTAACAATAAAGGTTTTGGTGAATATATTGTTCTTCCTTATTTTATTAAAAGAGGAATTAATGAAATTGACAGTGTTTTTATAAGTCATTGGGATAGTGATCATTATACAGGTTTAAGTGACCTTTTAAACAGTGAAATAAATGTTAGTAATATATTTGCCCCTGAAGATTATGAAGAGATAAAAAGAGATATTAATATTTTAAATAAGGGAATGAATTATAGGATAGATGATAAATTAAATATAAATATTCTTTGGCCTGAGAAAAATTATATGTCAGATAAAATAAATAACACATCATTAGTTATATTGATTAATTTCAATGAGTCAAACATTTTGTTTGCCGGTGATATAGAAGAGGAAGTTGAAAAAATTATTATCAATGATACTCCGAAGGTTGATATACTCATAGTGCCTCACCATGGTAGTTTAACATCTTCATCAAATAAATTTGTCCATAAAACCAATCCTGGGATAGCAGTTTTTAGTTACGGCAAAAACAAATATGGTATTCCATCAAAGGATATAATTGAAAGATATGAAAAAGAAAATAGCGTAATTTTATCAACCTATGAGCAAGGTGAAATTAATTTTGTTTTAAAAGACAACAAAATATATTATAATACTTATATAGGTACAAAATCCGAAAACTATTATGAAATATATTTTTTAGGGTTTGCATTAAAATTAATGGTGTTTTGTTTAAATTTCATATATATAGTAAGACAAGGGAGAGCGATATGAGCTACAAAATTATTTCTGATATACTCAAAAATTCAAGAATACCAAGCTGTATTCTAATTTTTGGAACTGAAGATTATTTAATAGATACAGCAGTGAAAAATATAAAAGAAAAATATATTGATAAAAATTTTGAAAACATGAATTACATTGAATTTGAAAAAATAGATATTAGTTTTGATGATTTCTTTGAATTTGTCACAACATACCCTTTTATATCCGAAAAGAAACTTTGTGTAGTAACAGAGGCTAATTTTTTGACATCAGCGGGAAGCTTAAATAAAAATCATGAGGAACAGTTTTATAAATTAATTGATGACAGCTCAGATTATTGTATAACAGTATTTTTATTAAAGGGAAAAAAACCGGATTTAAGAAAAAAGATGGTTAAGAAATTTAAAGATAACAATGCTATTTTTGAATTAAATAAATTAAACGAAGCAGAATTGTCTAAATATATCGTAGATAAATTTAAAAACAATAATTTAACCATCAGCTTATCGGAGGCGAATTATATTGCCAACAATTCAGGTTATTTTGAATATGAAAGTACCATTAATCTTTATCACATCAACAATGAAATACATAAAATATCATCTTATAAAATGGGGTGTAAAAACGTATCATTAGCAGATGTGGACAGTTTATTGATAAAGTCATCAGAAAGCAGTATTTTTAAGCTTGTAGACCATATTTGTGATGGCAATAAAGAACTTGCATTTGGTATATTAGATGATATGATTTTAAACAATACCCCAGAGCAGGTTATAATTCATATGATAATAAGACAGTACAGAATGCTTTATCAATACATTATCTTATTAAATAAGGGCTATAGTTTTAATGAAATTATGAGTAAAATGAAATTAAAAAATTTCGTAGCTAACAAGCTCTCTAAACAAGCAAAGGGCCTATCTCAAAAAAAAATAGAATATTACATGGAAAAGATACTTGAAGTTGATAAAAAGATAAAGACAGGAGAAATTGAAGGCAGAATAGGGCTTGAATTGATTACAAACGGAATTATAGCATAAAAATAACCGGCTTTACCGGTTTTTTTTATGCTACTTTATTTAATTTAAGAGTTAATCTGCTAACCTTTCTTGCCGCTGCATTTTTATGGATAGTATTTTTTGCAGCTGCTTGGTATAATTTTTTCTCAACAAGTACCAATAATTCTTTAGCAAGATCATAATTGCCTTCAACTACAGCTTTTTCAAATTTCTTTATATATGTTCTGATTTCAGACTTTCTGCTCTTATTTGCTTCAGTTTTTTTATTTATAACTAAAATTCTTTTCTTTGCAGATTTAATATTTGCCAAAATCTTCACCTCCTTAGCGTTCCTATTTAAGATATTAATTAGTTTAGCACATAATTATCATATTTTCAATATTTTTGACAGCAAATCAATTATACAGTCAAATTATATAAAAATCAAGTAAAAAGAATAAAAAAATCAAAAAAAACAATAATAAATTTAATATTGAAATATGGAGGTTGTAATGTTTTATAGGACTGACTTGGCTTATGAAGCTAATGAATCGTTAGCTAAAAAAGCAGAAGGGGTTATTTTAAAAACTGAAAACTTTAAACACGGAGAAGTAGTCAAGCTTGAAATAACTGACGATGAAGCTGAAAAAGTAGTAGGTAAGAAAAAGGGTAAATATATAACATATGAAACAAGCAGCTTGAAAAATTTAAGCAAGGAGTCAAGGGCTGAAGTAATAGATATACTGTGTAATGCAATAAAGGAAGTATCCGGCTTGCAAAGAGAAAAAATTTTAGTGGTTGGCTTAGGCAACAGAAATATAACAGCTGATGCATTAGGACCTAAGACATTAGATAAAATAAAGGTTACTCGCCAATTTTTTAAAGCTTACAACAAGGAATTTGATGAGGATTTTAACGAAGTATCCATATTGGAGCCGGGAGTATTAGGAACTACAGGTATAGAAACAATCAATACAATTATTGGGGTAGTTGAAAAAATACAACCTACCTTATTAATTATAATTGATGCACTTGCATCAAGAAAAATGAGACGACTATGTTCAGTTGTACAAATTACGGATGCAGGCATCGAACCTGGTTCTGGAATAGGAAATATGCAGGGCTCATTGAATGAAGAGACATTAGGGGTCAAGGTAATTGCAATTGGTATTCCGACAGTTGTAGATACTGCAACAATAGTAAATGACACAATTGAAGCGATGGAGGAAACCTTAAAAGACAATACAGATGATGTTGGCGGTATAATGGGTGTATTAAGTGATTTAGAATATGAAGAAAAGCATATGTTTATAAAAGAGATTTTAAGCCCTATGTATGGTGAATCTATTGTGACACCAAGTTCTGTTGATGAACTAATGGACAATTTATCAGATATGCTTGCATTGTCCATTAACAAAGCAGTACACCCCGGGTTTGAATCGTAATATAATTGTAAAAAATAACAGTATTATTCAGGAAACAATACACATATACATTAATATATTACATTTCAAATAATATATTACTATGAAGAAAATATGTGGAGTTGGATCATGAAGAGAAGAAGAAGAAATAAGAGTGGAACTAAATTTTATATGACGATGTCGATTATATGCTTAGCTGTGCTTTTTATTGGTTACAGTTTTGTTTATAATTTGTCTGAGAAAAGAAAGTCGGGGCAGGATATCACAACAATATCCATTAATTATAATGGAGAAAATAATGATGATAAAATAAATGCCATAGACAAAATAATGTCCTACTTTAATATATTCTTGGAAAGAACATTCAAGGAAAGTGAAAACTCAAGCATGCTCATTGAAAGTTTAGACAAAAGCTCAACAGAAACTTTTAAAACATTAGATAACGAAGATGAGGCGGAGGACCAAGACATAGAAATTTACGATGGAAATGAGGAAAGTCCTCGCATGTCAAAAAAACCAATTTTTATAGCTAACAATCGACATGAAAACTTTTTTAAGGTAATAGAATCACCTGCTTCAAGAAGCAGCGCTCCGCGAGATAAGACAATAGACGCTGCTTCTGTTAATGAAAAGCTTAATATAGTAATCTTTCACACCCACGGAACCGAAAGCTATCAACCTCATATTGAAGATAACTATAGAACAAAAGATGAAATGTACAACGTGATGGGTGTAGGAAGCAAAATAACAAGTAATTTACAAGCCATAGGTATTAATGTAAATCATTTAAAGAATTACAATGATTATCCTGACTATAATTCCTCTTATGCTAATTCAAGCTATGCTGTAAGCCAAATTCTTTCTAATAGTAAAAAAAACATATTGATAGATGTGCATAGAGACGGTGCTGAAGAAAATTCAAATTATGAAGAAAAGCTATCAAAGGTGAAAACAACTAAAATTGATGGTAAGACAGTTGCAACATGCACATTGGTGGTGGGAGATAAGAACGGAAATGCTGATGAGCTCAAAAAAAATGCTCAGCTGCTCTTTAATATTTCTGAGCAAATGTATCCTGGACTTTTCAGGGATATTATTGTTAGACCGGGTGCATATTTTAATCAATATTATTCAGATTATTCATTATTAGTTGAAGTGGGAAGTACATTGAATCATATAGATGAAATTAATTATACTGTTGAATTATTAAGCGATGTAATGGTTGAATATATTAACGAAATCAGTAATACTAATTCGCATTAAATCAGTTCCGTTGAAGCGAATTAGTATATACTGCTTTCCTATGTCGCGGACAAATATTTGTCCGCATTTAAATATAAAAGCAGTATAAATAATGCTTTAATAATTACATAAACTTTGATATAATACCCTATATCCGTAAAAAATTAGGGAGGTTACATTTTTTTGGACAGAAGAAAATATATAAGAAACTTTTCGATAATAGCTCATATAGATCATGGTAAATCAACATTAGCAGACAGATTAATTGAAAATACCGGACTACTTTCCCATCGTGAGATGCAGAACCAAGTTTTGGACAACATGGACTTAGAAAGAGAAAGAGGAATAACAATAAAGCTGCAAACGATGAGCTTATTATACAAGGCGTTAGACGGTCATGAATATACGCTTAATTTAATAGATACTCCGGGACATGTGGATTTTAACTACGAGGTATCAAGAAGTTTGGCAGCATGTGAAGGAGCAGTGCTTGTTGTAGATGCTTCACAGGGAATAGAAGCACAGACATTGGCTAATGTTTATCTTGCTTTAGATCAGGACTTAGAAATAGTGCCGGTTATAAATAAAATAGACCTGCCAAGTGCAAGACCGGATGAAATTAAAAAGGAAATAGAAGATGTAATTGGGCTTGATTGTGAAAATGCACCGCTTATATCTGCAAAGGACAATATCAATATAGATCAAGTACTTGAGGCGATAGTTAAACAAATACCGTCTCCTTCAGGAGAAGAGGAAGCACCTTTGAAAGCATTGGTTTTTGACTCATATTATGATAGCTACAGAGGTGTTGTTGCCTTTATTAGAATTAAGGAAGGTCAAGTAAAAAAAGGCGACAAAATAAGAATGATGTCAACTGGAAAGAGCTTTGATGTTACAGAAGTAGGAGTTATTTCTCCAACCCAGAAACCCGTATCCGCATTGTATTCAGGCGATGTGGGTTATTTGTGTGCAAGCATGAAAGAAGTAAAAAGCTGCCGTGTAGGAGATACTATAACAAATGACGAAAATCCTGCAAAGGAACCGCTTCCCGGATATAAAAAGGTTACATCAATGGTGTACTGCGGTATTTATCCGGCTGAAGGAGAGGAATACAATTCAGTTCGTGATGCATTGGAAAAACTCCAGGTTAATGATGCATCATTGACTTTTGAACCAGAAACATCAATCGCATTAGGATTTGGATTCAGATGCGGATTTTTAGGTTTACTTCATATGGAAATTATACAGGAAAGATTAGAAAGAGAATTTGATTTAAATATTATTGCAACAACACCAAGTGTTATTTACAATGTTTATAAAACAAACGGTGAAATGATAATATTACAAAATCCCACTAATATGCCTCCGGTTCAGGAAATAGAATATATGGAGGAACCAATTGTTAATGCTTCAATAATGACTCCTACAGAATATGTAGGTGCTATTATGGAGCTATGTCAAAATCGAAGAGGAATTTTTGAAAATATGGAGTATATGGAAGCAACGAGAGTAATATTACATTATAAGCTTCCATTGAATGAGGTAATCTATGACTTCTTTGATGCATTGAAATCAAGAACAAGAGGATATGCATCATTAGATTATGAATTGCATGGTTACGTGCGCTCCGAGCTTGTGAAAATGGATATTTTAATAAATGCGGAGTTAGTGGATGCTTTTTCAATTATTGTTCATGAAGAGAAAGCTTATGAAAGAGGAAGATCAATTGTAGAAAGATTGAAGGATGTTATACCGAGGCATTTGTTTGCGGTACCTTTACAAGCTGCAGTCGGAGGCAAAATTATTGCAAGAGAAACTGTTAAAGCACTTAGAAAAGACGTATTGGCAAAATGTTATGGCGGAGATATATCAAGAAAGAAAAAACTTCTTGAAAAACAAAAAGAAGGCAAGAAGCGTATGAGGCAAATTGGCAGCGTAGAAGTTCCACAGGAGGCATTTTTGGCTGTATTAAAATTTGATGAAGATTAAGAGGTGATTATCATGAAGAAGGGTTTAATAGCATTAATAGTAATATTAGTAATAGTGGGTATTTTTGCATCAAGTATCTTTGGAAGCTATAATACATTGGTTAAATTAGATGAAGATGTTAACACACAATGGGCAAATGTAGAGAGCAAGTTGCAAAGAAGATTTGATTTGATACCTAATTTAGTCGAATCAGTTAAGGGAGCCATGGCTCATGAAAAGGAAGTTTTCACAGCAATTGCTGATGCAAGAGCAAGGTTGGCAGGTGCGGGTTCTACTGATGAAAGAGTTCAGGCATCTAATGAGTTAGAAGGCGCTTTAGCAAGATTGTTGGTTGTTGTAGAAAATTATCCTGAGCTTAAATCAAACCAAAATGTTACTGCATTAATGGATGAACTATCAGGAACTGAAAATAGAATTTCTACTGAAAGAGATAGATATAATGAGATAGTAAGAGTTTATAATTCAGCTATCAGAAGATTTCCTAAAAATATAATGGCAGGAATGTTCGGGTTTGAAAAAAGACCGTATTTTGAAGCAGTACCGGGAGCTAATGTTGCGCCAGAGGTAAAATTTTGATTAATATAAGGAGTGATTACCTGTGAACAAAAATCTGTTAGCAGTTGTGCTTGCAGTTTTATTGATAATAACAGCAACTTCTGCATACGGACTTAACATTAACTTACCTGAACCCACTAAAGAGTTTTACATAAATGACTATGCTGATTTAATGAATGGAGAGTCAAAAGACAATATATTGAGAGTTAACCTAAACTATGAAAAAACGAAGGAGAAACCTCAGATAGTTGTTGTTACGGTAAAAAATATGCAGGGCTTAGATGAAAATACTTATGCTGTAAAGCTCTTTGAAAAGTGGAAAATAGGCAACAAGGGTTATGATAACGGTGTGCTATTATTATTGGCCATAGAAGAAAGAAGAATCAAAATTGAAGTTGGATACGGCTTAGAAGGTGCCATAACAGACTCTGAATCCGGGCGTATCTTGGATTCATCCTTGGATTACCTTTCAAAAGGTGATTATTCTACAGGATTAGAAAATATATTTTACAATTTAGCAAAAGAAGTAAATGACGAATATGGATATGATGATAAAGACATATTTGGAGACATAAAAGTTAACAATTCATATAAAACAGGTTCTACCGACTTAGGTCCTCTCTTTAAGCTGATATTATTAATTTTTGTATTAATTATAATAAACGGTGGCTTTGGAGGGGGCAGGAGAAGGAGAAGAAGTATTTTTATACCTCCAATAGTTCCAAGGTTTAATAACTTCGGAAGCGGAACTAATATAGGCAAGGGCTTTGGCGGTGGCGGTTTCGGTGGAGGAAGCTTCGGTGGAGGAGGTCGTTCCGGAGGCGGAGGGGCCGGGAGAGGATTTTAGCGATGGATTGGAAATGGAATATCTATGGATTTACAATAGATAAACAGTAGATAAAAAAACCTGTTATGTAGTTATGAATACTCTCTACAAATCAGGTTCTTTTATTTTTTTCAATTGCTCATCCATTGCATTCAATCGTCTATCAATTGCCTTTCTATTGTCACGATATTTTTCCTGAAAATATAATTTCGTCTGTTTCTGTATTAACTATAGAAAGTCCGTTTTCTTCCCAATTTGAAGAACCAAGATAACCTAATCTGTCATCCCAGGCATCATCGTATTCTTCTTTGGAAACCTTTTCTCCATCAACAAAATATTCTATTTCTGATTCAATTAATTTAAAACCCTCTTGAGATATAAAATCGTGTTCATCATCATAATCGTAATCATCGTAGTCATCATAATCATCATAATTTTCGTCATCACAGTAATCATCATCATTGAAATAATCTACATCTGCTTCTGAATCTGTATATAGGTAACCATAATTAATAAGATTATAGAGACATTCATACATTTCATCCATGCTCTCATTATTGCTGTAAGCTTCAGCTAATAGTGTAAAAAAATCAAATATTTCTTGATTTTTCACCTCGTATGTTACCTTATCCTTTGTGTAAAGCATTTCTTTCCAATCGCCGCTTTCATTTGTTATAGTAATTTTCATGGCAAATCCCCCTAAAAATAAATATTATTTGTAATATATATTATGATTTTTATAATTTAGCATTACTTTTTTTGAAATATTTACAAAAAATATTTATTCTTGAAATGGACTCTATAATTTTATTAATTCATTAGAATGACTGATTTCTACTATATGTGTATCTGTATTATTGATATTCTTTTTAAAATCGGATGTAATATTAAAATTATCCCAGAAATGCATAGGTATAAAAACTTTTGGACTAAGTTTTTTTATAAAATATTCTCCGCCACATAAATAATTTTGTTCTAATCTTCCGTCAACCGGGAAAAATGCAATGTCTATTTTTTTATTTAATTTAATAATGTCATCCATAACGGCTTTAAATTCATCTTCCATTTCCTTTTCTTCCTCTTTAGTATCATCAGGCCATTTCCACCAATTTAAATCCCCGGAGTGGAATATAAAAGTATTATCATCATTAATTAGGAAACTTACACCTTCATCGGTTGAGCCAAAGGTATTGATTACTAAATTGTTAATTGTATTTTCATTGTTAGGTCTTGCAACATAGATATTATTTATACTGTTATAAAGCTTAATGTCAAAGCTAAGTATGTAATACGTGCTTGGTTTTCCTTTTATCAACGTAAAGATATCCTGATTGAAATGATCCTGGTGGCTGTGTGAAGCAAAAACATAAAGTGGCTTTGGGCTGCTTATAACAATATCTAATAAATCATCAAAAGTAAAATCAGATTGTGCATCCTTAGTATTTTTAAAATAATCAAACATTAAAAATGAATTTTTTGTTTCAACTATAAAACAACTGTGATATACATAATATATTTTCATGTTTCATCTCCTATTAATTTTATTAACATTATCATAACATATATTTTTAATGTTAAAAAGCAGAATAAAATTATTTAATTAAGCAAAAATAAATATGTATTTCCAAATATAAAAAAATTTAACAAAATATTTATTGTATTAGTTGTACCTACATAGTATAATGAGAAGTTAATAAAGATAAAGGATGATAAAATTAATGAAAATTGAAAATGTAATTTTGAATGACAACATTCAAAGGGCCTTGGATGAAATGGGCTTTGAAGAAAGCACACAAATTCAGCAAGAGGCAATTCCTGTTATATTAGAAGGAAGAGATATAATAGGGCAATCAAATACAGGAACAGGGAAAACTGCAGCATTTGCAATACCCATTCTTGAGAAAATAGATAAAGATTTACGCATGCCGCAAGCACTTGTACTTTTACCGACAAGAGAGTTGGCCGTACAAGTAGCAAATGAATTCAGAAAAATAGCAAAGTATTCTGATGGTATTAAAACAGTGACCGTTTATGGCGGGGCTGATATACGTGAGCAAATCAATAAACTAAAGGGTGGGGCTCAAATAATTGTAGGTACCCCCGGAAGAGTTATTGATTTAATAGACAGACGTGTGATTAAGCTTAGTGATTTAAATATCGCCGTATTGGATGAAGCAGATGAAATGCTTAAGATGGGTTTTAGAGAAGATATTGAACTGATACTCAGCAAGGTTGACCACCCGGTTCAAAATTTGTTATTTTCAGCAACTATACCTGATGAAATGAAAGGAATTATAAAAAAATTCTTAAATAATCCCGTACCAATAAAAACTTTAAGGGAAGGTATAACTGCAAAAGAAGTAAAGCAAAGCTATTTTTTAGTAAAGCATACAGATAAATTAGATGCCCTTGCAAGATTGGTTGATACCTATACACCTAAACTAACCTTGGTATTTTGCAACACTAAAAAATCAGTTGATGAACTTTATGACCAATTAATTGAAAAGGGATATAACTGCGATAAAATACACGGGGATATAAAACAATCACAAAGATTAGATACTTTAAACAAATTCAACAATGGCTTAATAGACATACTCATAGCTACGGACGTAGCTGCAAGAGGTTTAGATATTAAGGCAGTTGAAGTTGTAATAAATTATGAAGTTCCATCTAAGGAAGATTACTATGTTCACAGAATTGGAAGAACAGGTAGGGCAGGTAAGGAAGGTGCATCGTTTACTCTTGTATCTGCAAAGGAAATGAAGAAAATTGAAGCTATTGAGAAGTACACAAAAAAATCTATTCGAAAAAGAACAATCCCTACAGTTGACAAAGTTAATGAAGTAAAACAGGATAAATTTATTAGGGGTATTGTAGAAGTAATAGATAAAAATGACCTCAGTGAAAACAGAGAATTAGCAAAAAGGTTATTGTCCCAAGAACATGATGCAGAAACATTGATAGCAGCAATGATTAAGAAGTTAGTTAAATTTGATAATTCTGAAGACAGAGATTTAAATGATGTAATTCCTGAAAGAAAGAAATCATTAAGAAGCAAAGAAAGAAGTATGGAGGACACGGTTAGATTCCATGTTAACCTTGGTAAAAAGCAAGGTATAAGACCAGGCGATATTTTAGGGGCAGTTGCAGGTGAATGCGACATACCCGGTTCAGATATCGGTGAAATAGAAGTTTTAGAAAATTATTCTTTCTTTAATGTGGCTGAAGAACATAAAAATAGAATTCTTAAACATATGGCTAAGGCACAAATAAAGGGCCAAGATGTTGTCGTTGAAATATCAAAGGAGAAAAAGTCAAGACAAAACAGGGGTAAATCTTTTTCTGACGATAAATCTAAGGCACCAAGAAAATCAGGCAAATTCAGAAAAAAATAAAACTTGACAAAACATTAATGCAAGTAATATAATACACAAAATGAACTGTGAAGGATCGAGTAAAACGGAAACATCAATCAAGAGATGGAGGACATGGCTGGAAGCTTCCTTTGTATGACTGTTTGAAAACTAATCCGGAGTTAAGTCAGAAAGCTTATGCGTAATGACTTGGTATGGATGCCTTAAATCCCTTGAGAAGCAACTAAGGTGGAACCACGAATTTTATCTCGTCCTTAAACAATTATGTTTAAGGACGAGATTTTTGTATTTATTAGAATTTAATAAGGAGGAATAATATGATTAAATTAACATTACCTGATAATAGTATCAGAGAATATGAAGATGGCATATTGGCTGTCGATGTAGCTAAAAGTATAAGCGAGGGTCTTGCAAGAAATGTTGTTGGTGCCGTATATAATGGCAAAACAATCGGCCTTAACGAAAAAATAAAAGAAGATGGAACTATAAAATTCTTAAAATTTGAAGACAAAGAAGGAAAGGATGTATTTTGGCATACATCATCTCATATTTTAGCTCATGCGGTAAAAAGATTGTGGCCGGATGCAAAATTAGCAATAGGACCTGCAATAGATAACGGATTTTACTATGATATTGATTTAGAGCATAGATTTGTAGTTGAAGATTTTGAAAAAATCGAAGCGGAAATGAAAAAAATAGTAAAAGAAGGTTTGGAGCTTGAAAGATTTGAACTTCCAAGAGCTGAAGCAATAAAATTCATGGAAGAAAAACAAGAGCCATACAAAGTGGAATTAATTCAGGATTTACCTGAGGATGCAGTAATATCATTTTACAAACAAGGCGATTTTGTTGATCTTTGCGCCGGACCGCACCTTGAATCCACTAAAAAACCAAAGGCGATGAAGCTTTTAAGCATTGCCGGAGCTTATTGGAGAGGCAATGAAAACAACAAAATGCTTCAGAGAATTTACGGAATCAGTTTTGAAAAGTCAAAGGAATTAGAAGACTATCTGAAAATGCTTGAAGAAGCTAAAAAGCGTGACCATAGAAAATTAGGCAGAGAATTAGAATTGTACTTTATGTCAGAAGAAGGGCCGGGTTTTCCGTTCTTCCTTCCAAAGGGCGTTGAAGTTAAAAATGAGCTTATGAAATATTGGAGAGAGGTTCATAGAAAAGCAGGATATATGGAAATTGAATCTCCTATAATATTAAACAGGCATCTTTGGGAAGTATCAGGGCATTGGTACAATTACAAAGAAAATATGTACACAACTATAATTGATGACCAAGATTTTGCAATAAAGCCAATGAACTGCCCAGGTGGAATATTAGTATATGCAAACAGCATGCATTCTTACAAGGATTTTCCTTTAAGATTAGCAGAGGTTGGAAGAGTTCATAGACATGAATTGTCAGGTGCCCTACATGGCTTAATGCGTGTAAGAGCATTTACACAGGATGATTCTCATATATTTATGCTACCTGAACAAATTAAGGATGAAATAAAGGGAGTTGCAAATTTAATAGATGAAATGTATAAAACTTTTGGTTTCTCATACCATGTTGAACTTTCAACAAGACCTGAAAAATTTATGGGAGATATAAAAGATTGGGATATGGCTGAAGCCGCATTGAAAGCAGCTTTAGAAGAATTAGGACTAGATTTCGTAATTAACGAAGGTGATGGTGCATTCTACGGTCCTAAGATAGACTTCCACTTAACTGACTGTATAGGGAGAACATGGCAGTGTGGAACAATACAGTTAGATTATCAAGAACCACAGCGTTTTGAGCTTGAATATATAGGAGCTGATGGACAAAAGCACAGACCTATAATGATTCATCGTGTTGCATTCGGAAGTATTGAAAGATTCTTCGGAATTCTTATAGAACAATATGCAGGAGCATTCCCAACTTGGTTAGCACCTGTTCAAGTAAAGGTACTACCGATATCCGATAAATTTATGGGTTATGCATTAAAAGTAAAAGAAGAGTTAGAAAACTTAAACATTAAAGTTGAATTAGATTCAAGAGCTGAAAAGATAGGTTATAAAATCAGAGAAGCTCAAATGGAAAAAATTCCTTATATGTTCGTAGTCGGCGAAAAAGAAGCTGAAAGCAACACTGTATCCGTAAGAGAAAGACAAAAAGGCGATATTGGCAGCATGAATATTGAAGAAATAAGCAATATAATTTTAGAAAAAGTTAAAAACAGAGAAAACGACTCACCACAGTTGGTGTAAGAAGAGCCCTTATGGGCTTTTTTTATTATTGTTTATAGTATACATAAAGGGTATAATAGTATATATGTGGAGGTATTATGTTAAAAATAGGATGTCATTTATCCGTATCAAACGGATATGAGAAAATGGGAAAAGATGCATTAAAAATAGGCGCTAATACTTTTCAATATTTTACCCGCAATCCAAGAGGAAGCAAAGCGAAAAATATAGACGTGGAAGATGTGGAAAAGTTAAGAGATATAATGGATAAATGTGAATTTGCAAAGGTAATAGGACATGCGCCATACACATTAAATATAAGCTCAGCAGATGAAAGGACAAGAGAGTTTGCTTTAGAGGTTTTGGAGGATGATTTGAAGCGGATGGAATTTCTGCCTAATAATTATTATAATTTTCATCCCGGAAGTCACGTAAAGCAAGGTGTTGAAATTGGCATAAAATATATACTTGATGCATTAAATAAAGTAATAAAAGAAAATCAAACTACAATTATTTTATTAGAAACTATGGCAGGCAAAGGAACAGAAATAGGCAGAACTTTCGAAGAGCTGAAACAAATTATAGACGGAGTCAACATTTCAGAAAAAGTAGGTGTGTGCTTTGATACATGTCATGTTTATGATTCGGGATATGATATAGTAAATGATTTAGATGGTGTTTTAAATGAATTTGATAGAGTTATCGGATTAAATAAATTATATGCAATACATTTAAATGACAGTAAAAATCCGTTTAACAGCAAAAAAGACAGACATGAGACAATAGGTAACGGACAAATAGGGTTAGAAGCAATATCAAGAATTATAAATCACCCGAAATTAAGAAATTTACCATTTATATTAGAAACACCAAATGAGTTAGAGGGTCATGCAAAAGAAATTAAAATGCTTAGAGAAGCATATAAATTATAATACATAGGAGGACTTATGAGCACGGTATATTCTAAAGGTGTTGAATATCATATTAATATGAAAGAAGGAGATGTGGGCAAGTATGTTATATTGCCCGGTGATCCTAAAAGATGTGAAAAAATTGCAAAGCATTTTGACAATCCTGTTTTAGTTGCGGATCACAGAGAATATGTCACATATACAGGATATTTGGACGGTGCTAAGGTAAGCGTGACATCAACGGGTATAGGCGGTCCATCTGCTGCAATTGCTTTGGAGGAATTAGCCAATATAGGAGCTGATACATTTATACGTGTGGGAACAAGCGGAGGCATGGATATAAATGTAGTGGGAGGTGACTTGGTTATTGCTTCAGGTGCTATCAGAATGGAAGGAACAAGCAGAGAATATGCACCTATGGAATTTCCTGCAGTATCTAATTATGAAGTATTGAATGCATTAGTCAAAGCATCTGAAAATTTAGGGAAAAAGCATCATGTAGGTATAGTTCAGTGCAAGGATTCATTTTACGGACAGCACTCACCGGAAACTAAGCCCGTAAGCTATGACTTGATGAATAAATGGGAAGCTTGGTTAAGGTTAGGAGCACTTGCTTCAGAAATGGAATCAGCAGCACTGTTTATAGTTGGTGCTTACAGAAAAGTTCGCGTAGGAGCAATCTTTAATGTAGTAGCAAATCAAGAAAGAAGAAAATTAGGACTTGATGACCCGCAGGAGCACGATACAGAAGCAGCAATCAAAGCAGCAATAGAGGCAATAAGAATATTAATAAAACAAGATTAAACTAAATTTTGCTATTTTGCGTTAATATTAATAAATTCTGCTTTTAATTTAGAATACATTATTTTTTGGCTGCTGTATAGACCATAGTAACCTGAAAGCATGTAGCTTACACTACAGGCAACAGCAAATAATATTAAACCTTGTGCTCCGAACAATTCAATGCTTAGTATAATTGATGCGATCGGAGCATTTACATTTGCACAAAATAAAGCAACTAAACCAATTGCAGCAGAAAAGCCGGGATTTAAACCTAACATGCTACCTATTAAGCACCCAAATGTTGAACCGATGAAGAAAGTAGGAACTATTTCTCCACCCTTAAAGCCGGCACCGATTGTTATCGCTGTAAAAATTATTTTTAATAAAAATGCTTCCGGTTTTACTGTACCATTAATTGCATTTTCAACAATATTCATTCCTGCACCGTTGTAATCGGTTGTATTTAATAAATAAGTAAGTGATATTATTATTAAACCGCCTAAAAATCCTCTTAAATATTCATTTTTTATTTTATGTTTCATTAAATGTTCCGTTTTATGCATTGTTACACAAAATATTATGCTTAAAACTGCACAAAATATTGCAAGAACAACCGTTAAAACAATTGTTTTAAATGAAAGATCAGGTATGAAGCTCAACACGTAGTGCACAGGTTTTAAACCAAATAGCATGGATACACTATATGCAATCAATGAGGAAACTAAGCAGGGTACTAAGCTTGAATAATAGATAATACCAATACTTATTACTTCCATTGCAAACAATGCAGCTGTTAAAGGAGTACCAAACAATGCTGAAAAAACCCCGCTCATTCCGCACAATACAACCAAGTGCATATCTTTATTATCTAACTTAAAAAATCTTCCGACAAAATCACCGATACTGCCTCCTAACTGAAGTGCAGCTCCTTCTCTTCCTGCAGAGCCGCCAAATAAATGTGTTATTACAGTGCTTATAAAAATTAATGGTGCCAATAAAATTGGCACATGCTCATCAGTACGAATAGAATTTATAATTTGATTTGTTCCTATATCACTCAGTTTGAATAATTTATAAAAAACAGCTATTGAAGCCCCACCCACAGGTAAATAAAAAATAACCCAATCATTTGCTAATCTAAACTCTGTTGCTTTTTCAACACTTATGTGAAACAATGAACCTATTATACCACCAATAAAACCTGTTATAATTGCTATGATAACCCATTTTATAAAAGTGATAACAAAATTTTTAGTTGACTTATATTTACTTTTTAATAATTCCATTTTTTTGCTCCTCAATAATAATATATCGAAGAATATTTTATCATAATTATAATTTTTGTCAAAATTTTTTGTTCATATGACGAGCAAAGTATTTGTTGAAACTTTCTGTAATAAGTAACATATAATATTTATATTATTGATTATTATGGGAGGGGCATATGATATCTAATAAAATTACTAATGTTGAAACAAGTAGAAAAGGTTGTATTACTATTGGTAGGTTAGCACCGGACTTTACCGCTTCATCAACTGAAGGACCGATTACATTATCTCAATATAGAGGAAAATGGGTATTACTTTTTTATGAACCGGGGGATTTTTCTCCTACAGCAACATCAGAATTAATAGCTTTTGCCAATGCTTTTCACGAATTTGAGAAAAGGAATGTTCAATTGATAGGAGTAACTATTGACAGTAATTTATCTGATATTGAATGGTTATTTGACATATATCTAAAAACGGGAATAAGAATGCCATTTCCTCTTATTTCTGACAGGAATGCAGAAATTGGAGAATTATATGATATTGTAAATCCAGATAATCTTTATGAAATAAGCGTAAGAGATGTTTTTGTTATAAGTCCGGCTCAATATATACGTGCAATAATTACCTATCCTATATCCTGCGGATTAAATATATATGAACTGTTAAGAGTAATTGATTCATTAGAAACAACCGATGAGTTTAATGTTTATACTCCATCTAATTGGATGCCGGGGGATCCTGTACTCGCACCAGCACCACAAACATTAGATGAAGCAATTCAAAGGTGGAATAATCAAGCAGAATTAGGCCTCAGTTGCTATATGTGGTATTATTGCTTAATATATTTAAGTTCTGATGAAAATTCTAACAGCCATAATAGTAATGCTCGATCACAATAAACCTTTATTATTAATTTATTTCTAATCATTTTCTAATATAGCTGTAAATACATATTAATTATTTAACTGTATATTAGTATCAAAAGAAATAATTAATGGAGGGTGAAATAAATGAAGGTTACATTGGAACAAATTGATGAGCTTAGAAACAGAGTTAATGTAAGCTATGAAGAAGCTAAAGCCACATTGGAGAAATATGACGGGGATTTAATAAAATCAATTATAGAGCTTGAAAAGAAAAAGGGAAGAAAGACGGAGTATAAAGGCAGCTTTACAAGCATAACAAACAGATTGCTGTCCTTGAAAATGTCAATTAAAAATAAGGACGGAAATATCTTGTTAGATCTTCCTCTTGTGCTGATATTGGTTATATTTGGTATGGCGTTTTGGGTTGTTATATTTGGACTTATTTTGGCAATTCTAACATCATGCAAAATTAGAATCTATAGGTCTAAAAGCTCAATAGATGTTGACAGTATAAAGAAAAACATGAAGGATACAGTTGATAAAATTAAAGTAAAATCTGAAAAAATAATAGAAGAAGATGAAATAAACATAAATGTTGAAGACTCAACTGAACACGAAATAATTATTGAATAGATGAATAAAAAAATAAAATATCAGGGCTTTGACCTGATATTTTATTTGCACTTACAGTATAAGCGACTGACACCAAAACTATTGATTTGTGTCATCTGCTTATAGTATAATGAAATAAAAACCTGAGGTATGATATGGAAAAGAGGAAAATTCTCATTGTGGAAGATGAAGCAAAAATAGCTCGGTTTTTAGAGCTTGAATTAAAATATGAAGGATATGAAATAGATATAGCAAATAACGGCAGAGATGGTTTAGAAAAGGGCAAATCACCGGATGTAGATGTTATAATACTTGATTTGATGTTACCGGGGTTAAGCGGAATAGAAGTGTGCAGAAGGTTGAGGCAGACATCGGATGTTCCCATTATTATGCTAACTGCAAAGGACGATATTTCTGACAAGGTTACAGGGCTTGATATAGGGGCAGATGATTATATGACGAAGCCCTTTGCAGTCGAAGAGCTTTTAGCACGTATAAGAGTATTATTAAAGAGAACAGATAATAATAAAATAAAGACAGATTCATCAGTATTGGAAATAGGCAAGCTTAAACTATCCAAAAATAATTACAAAGTAGAATACGATAATGAAAATATTGATTTAACCAAGAAAGAATTTGAATTGTTGGAATTTTTAATGATAAATAAAAATATTGTACTATCAAGAGAAAAGATACTTGATAAGGTTTGGGGCTATGATTATTTTGGTGATACAAATATTATTGATGTATATATAAGATATTTGAGAAGCAAAATCGACCAGAAGTATAATACGAATCTTATTGAAACGGTTAGAGGTGTAGGTTACATCATAAGGGATTAAGAGAGCACATGATTAAAAAAATACTAAACTCATTATTAAATATATTGTTTTATCCTTTTAAATTAATATGGATATTTATAATTAAGCTTTTAAAAAGGTTGAAATTTTCTATTGCATTTAAAATTTCTGCCTCTTATTTGCTTATTTACATTATAATTATTTTAATAGTTGCGGTAACTACATCTGCAGGTTGCATGATATTTGAGTTTCAGAAGTTTGAAAGAAATGTTATTAACCAAGACGTTGTAAATATAAAAAAAGAATTTCCTAATTTTGAAGGGAATACACAAATAAGTGGTAATGTTATATCTTTTGAAATATATGATGATAATTTAGGTTCTGTCTATCCTGTAAACAATGATAAAAGATATTCTGATAATATAATTGTAGTTTTGGAAAATTTGCTATATAATAAGGAATATGTATATTCTGACAATTTTTATTTAAACAATACTGATTACTACTTAAACATAAGCTATAATGCTGAAACAATGATAAATGATGCCTTGAAAATAACTATATTAGTATTGGTTTCAGGAGCGGTGGGGTTATTAATTTTTGTTCCCATAATATCAAGCACAAGCTACAGATTAATAGGTCCTATTAAAAATATGACAGAAATAACAAAGACAATCACAGTAAACAATATTAACACAAGGTTGGATGTTAAGGGTACTCAGGATGAGTTGAAAGAGTTGTCTCAAACATTTAATGAAATGATGGATCGTATAGAAGAGGGATATAAGTTCCAGCAACAATTTGTTTCTGATGCTTCTCATGAACTTAGAACACCTATTGCAGTAATAAAGGGTTATGTTAACATGCTTGACAGGTGGGGCAAAAATGATAAGGCGATACTTGAAGAATCAATTGGTGCTATTAAAAATGAAACTGACAATATGCAGGATTTAATAGAAAAACTGTTGTTCATTGCACGAAGCGACAAAGATAATCTTGTATATACAAAAGAAGATTTTAAAATAAGCGCAATGCTTAATGAAATAGAAAAAGAAACTAAGATGATTGACAATAATCACAGATTGTATTTTAAATTTTATGATGATGCTAATATATATGGAGATATAAAAAGAATAAAACAAGCAATAAGAATCATTATAGACAATTCAATAAAATATACTCCCGCCGGTGGCTATATAATGGTTTCCGGATTTATGCAGGATGATTATTATGTAATTAAGGTAGAGGATACTGGTATAGGAATTGAGAAAAATGATTTAAACAAAATTTTTGATCGACTTTACAGGGCGGAGCAGTCGCGAAGCAAGGAAATAAGCGGTCATGGTCTTGGCTTGTCAATAGCTAAAATTATAATTTTAGGTCATAAGGGAAAAATCAAGGTTAAGAGCACACAAGGTAAGGGATCTGAATTTTCAATCATGATACCATATATAGTGTAAGTGTTATTTTTATATAAATCGACAAATTGCTACAAAAGAAGTCAAGGAAATTAACTTTGTTTAATAGTATAATAGCTTGTACATTACTAAAGAGAAAGGATTTGAGAAAAGTGAATTTAGAATTTTTAGAATCTGGACAAGCACTTACAATTAAACTTAAAGGAGATTTAGATCATCACAGTGCTGATGAAAGCAGGGTATTAATTGATAAAAAAATAAATGAAGGAAAATATAATAAAATAGTTATAGATTTAAAAACTCTTGACTTCATTGACAGCTCAGGCATCGGCTTTGTAATAGGTCGTTACAAATTAGTCAGAAAGCAAAACGGAGTCATTGAAATAATAAATGCAAGTAAAAAAGTTAGAAAAATCCTTGACATGAGCGGCATAGGAAAAATAATTAGTATTAAGTAGGGGGACGAAATGCAAAATAATTATGTGATTTTTAAAATACCAAGTTTATCAACAAATGAATCATTTGCAAGAGCAGCAGTTGCAGCTTTTTGTACAAGTTTGAATCCAACTATTGATGAAATAATAGAAATAAAAACTGCGGTTTCCGAAGCCGTAACAAATGCAATAATACATGGTTATGAAAATACAGTTGGTGAAATTCAAATTGAATGCAGAATCAAGGGGCAGATGGTTGAAATTATAGTTGAGGATTTTGGCTGTGGGATTATAAATGTTGATATGGCAAGAGAGCCATTATATACGACTAAACCGGAATTGGAACGCTCCGGAATGGGTTTTGCTGTAATGGAAACGTATATGGATGAAATTGTTGTATTGTCAGAAAAAGAAGTTGGAACAAAAGTTATAATGAGAAAAACAATTAGCGAAAGAAAAAAATAGTAAAATTTAAATTATGAAATGCAGCATTTTCATATATTAATGAAGCTTGTAATATCAAAACAAGTGATAAAATTTAACAATTATTATTAAAAAAGGCACTAATAGTGCTTTTTTTAGTATTCAAAATTATTTTTTGTAAATAATACTTATGAGGTGATTTATATGAAAAAAAAGCTTTTTTTATTAGTAATAATTTTATTAATTAGCTTCACAGCTATATATTACGGAAACAGTATAGACCGATCTTTGAAAAAAATACCTGAAAGTGCGGTATTACTTTAGGAGGGATTAGATGAAGTATGATAAAGACAGCTATAAGCAGGTAGTAGATGACTTTACGCCAAAAAATAAAATGCTTCGTAACTGTGTATTTGCTTTTATTTTTGGAGGGGCTATCTGCTTATTAGGTGAAGTGATTAAAAATGTTTTTATGAATAGTTTTGGTATTTCTGATAAAGATGCAGGACCAATGAGCTCAGTTGTGTTAATTGCTTTAACTGCCATTTTGACGGGACTTGGCTGGTTTGACAAAATCGGAAAAATTGCAGGTGCCGGTACAACAGTACCAATAACGGGTTTTGCAAACTCTGTTGTTTCACCTGCACTCGAATTTAAAAGGGAGGGCTTTATATTAGGTACTGCATCAAATATATTTAAATTAGCGGGACCGGTATTGCTTTTCGGTTATTTTGCTGCATTTATTGTGGGAATATTTAGTTTACTTTTTAAATAAAATTTGTTTTATAGGAGTGAAAAGTTGAAAAAGATTGGCAAACAAACATTTCAGATTAAAGACAATGTATTTGTAAGAGATACATTTTCCATAGTAGGTAAAAAAGAAGGGGAAGGTCCAATAGGGGATAAATTTGACATAGTAGTAGATGATGACTTATGGGGAGAAGATACCTGGGAAAAATGCGAATTAAAATTTCAAAAAGAAGCTGTAAAAAGTTTGATGAATAAAAATAAACTAATACAAAAAGACATAGATCTACTGATTGCAGGTGACTTATTGAACCAGATTACTTCTTCTTCCTTTGCAGCAAGAGATTTGCAGCTTCCATATGTAGGAGTGTACGGTGCGTGCTCAACAATGGCTCTTTCAATGGGAGTAGGGGCTCTTATGATTGACGGTGGTTTTGCGAGCAATGTAATATGTGTTACATCAAGCCATTTTTGCAGTGCAGAAAGACAATATCGTCTTCCACTTGAGATGGGTGGTCAAAGGCACATGTCAGCTCAATGGACTGTTACAGGCGCATCGGCTGTATGGCTTTCTAACGGAGGTTCGGGGCCAAAGATTAAACATGTAACTTTCGGCAAAATAACCGATTTAGGAGTTAAGGATGCCAATAACATGGGAGCAGCCATGGCACCAGCGGCTTTTGATTCATTAAACCAGCATTTGGAAGATACAAAAGAAAAATACGATTTAATTGTTACCGGTGACTTAGGTACAATAGGTAAATCTATAGTAAATAAAATGTTTAATGAAGAAAATAAAAGTATAGAAAAAATATACGATGATTGCGGAACAATAATTTTTGACATAGAAAAACAAGATGTTCATGCAGGTGGCAGCGGTTGCGGTTGCTCTGCAACTGTTTTTGGAGGTTTTTTATATAAAAAGTTACTTAAAAAGGAAATTAAAAAACTTTTATTTACATCAACAGGAGCTCTCCATTCACCTACTGCAACATTGCAGGGGGAAAGTATACCGGGTATAGCTCACTGTATTGGAATAGAAATGTGAGGTCGCTATGAATTATGTAATGAGTTTTGTAGTTGGGGGCATTATTTGTGTCTTAGGGCAGATAGTTATAGATACATTTAAGAAGAATAATGCATATCTTTTGGTTTTGCTGGTTGTCACCGGAACATTTTTAGGATATTTTGGCATATATGATAAAGTAATAGAAATAGGCTATTCGGGTGCTACGGTTCCTCTTTTGGGGTTTGGTCATTCGCTTGCCGAAGGTGCAGTAGAGGAAGCTGCTTCAAAGGGGTTTATGGGAGCCTTAAGCGGAGGAGTTATAAAAACAGCACCCGGTGTTGCAGCAGCGCTAATTTTCGGATACATAGTAGCGGTAATATTTAATCCAAAAGGAAATAAATAAAGAGTTTAGATTTAGGTCTAAACTCTTTTTACTTAGTTTTCTATTGATTCTATAATATCATCTAACGGTGAGCTGTTATTATTGTTACCATTGTTTCTGCCGTTATTTCTGTTGTTTCCGTTATTTTCTGATTCAATTAAATTATTTATTATATCTTCTAAGGTATCTTCACCGTTGTTTTCACCATTATCAGTGTTGCTACCCGGATTTTGTTCATTCATCCATTGGTCATAGTGCCACTTTGTATGGTAAGTGCATGTTTTCGTAGGCACCTGATATTTATAATCTTCTGTCAAGTAACCTGAAAATCCTAATTTATCAACAGTAACACCTAACACTTGCAAAACTTGGCCATTGTTATCAAATTCAACTTGCCCTAAATATATTTGCTTTAATTCATCTAATGTAAATGTTACTTTATCCTCCAAAACTTGTTGATAAAGCTTTTTAGCTTCATAATTGTCAGATTTAGCTTCCGGGTCATAAAGAGGATTTCTTGAAATAAATACTCTTTCTTCAATTAAGTTTCCCGGACAGTAGGCAGATTTAAGCAAATTTGAGCTTGTGCAAACTTCAGCTTTTACGTGGACATCGCATATTTCGGTGGGTTGAGTTCCCAGAACGAAGTATTCAGTTATAATCATACTGCCTCGTTGGTCTAATGCGCAAAGTTCTCCAGGTAATTTGCCTGATTGGCTGCATACCTTTACGGGTACTAAATTTGGATTCAAACCAATTTTAGCAGCGGGTAGTCCCTGGTGAATAGGAGTCATGATTCCGGCCCATAATCTTGCAGTAACACCGCTGTCACCTGATAGCTTCATTTGAACATTATCATTGCCTACCCATACTCCGCCTACATAATATGGTGAGAAACCAACGTACCAGAAATCTCCGTTTGCTTGTGTTGTACCTGTTTTACCGGCTACCTCTATACCTAATTCTGCAGGAAGCTTAGCTCTGTAGGATAATCCCGGATTAACTGTGCTTCTTAAAATGTCCTTCATAAGTGAAGCAACCTCCGGAGTAACAACCACATGTGTTTCCGGTATATTTTCTAAAATAGTTTCACCCTTGCTGCTAACAACCTTTGTATAAGCAATCGGTTCAATATATACACCATCGTTTGCTATTGCGCCGTAAGCTGCTGTCATTCCCAAAGGAGTAAAGCCCTTTGTTAAGCCACCAAGTGCAAGAGAAGCTAAGTTTACATCGTTATAAGCTGTATTCTCTGCCGGTGAAACAAAAGTATCATTTTCAGGATTATTCGGATTAATTAAACCAAGTTTAGTCAATGAATTCATAGCAGCTTCTGTACCAATTGTTTCAAGCATAGTAACAGCATTAGTATTAATTGACTGTTCTATTGATTTACGAAGTGTTGTCAACCCTTTATATTT
Organism: uncultured Clostridia bacterium; assembly: GCA_964421845.1. Lineage (GTDB taxonomy): Bacteria > Bacillota > Clostridia > Tissierellales > Sedimentibacteraceae > Sedimentibacter. The sequence goes on along the minus strand of CAYQYY010000001.1, from coordinate 449,165 downwards.
TATTTCTTTGTGTTCATACCAGTTTTTTGGCCATCTGTTGCCTTTTTCATCAAATTTAGGAAGGTCATCTATAATATAAGCGGCTGAATAACCCAAATCAAGTGCCGGAAGATAGACTGACAACGGTTTTATAGTTGAACCCGGCTGTCTTGCTGCATCTACCGCACGATTAAATGTCTTGCTTCCTTCAATATTTCTGCCGCCAATCATTGCTTTTATTTTACCTGTTTTGTAATCCAAGATAACAGTTGCGGATTGTGGCTGAACGATGCCTTTTTCCTGGAAGAAGAAATATCCACTTGATATTTTTAAAACATTGTCACTTCCAACATTGAACATTTCAGAGTTTTCTTTGCTTTTTTCTAAATAGCTTTTAGGTATTTTAAAGCTTCCTTTGGTTCCTTTCTTTTCAAGGACTTCATAGTTATTACCTATATTAAGCGCTCCAATATTGTGAGAAACAAAGTTTAATTTATCATCAACTGTGTAGGCATCTACTATATCAATTGTAGATGAGTAAATATCAAATTTTTTAGAATTAATAATTAAGTTTCCGTCATTGTCATAGTTATATTCATCAGGATTTAAATAAATATTATTATTTTCATCCATTATATTGTTTTTAGCGTAATAAATGAGCTGCCCGTTTTCATTTAATATATTTAGGCCTGAATCCAGCATACCTGTTCCTTGACCTTGAGACCATTTAAAATATCTCCAATCCTGAGCAACGGGTTTATCTCCTGTTGGTTCTGCACCTAACAAAAGCAGTGAAAAATTATCATATGAATCTTCAAGGGATTTTTGCATATTTACATCAATTGTTGTTGTAATTGTTAAACCACCTTTATAAAGGCGAGCTTCGGCTTCGTCGTATGACAAACCTTGTGATTCCATTAAGTCTTCAACTACTTTTTCTTTTACATAATCCATTGGTGTAGAGGAGATGCCTTCCATTTTTGTTTGGCCAGGATTTAATGCAACACGCATATCTTCTGCCATGGCGGTATCATATTGTTCTTGTGTTATAAATTCAAGTTCCAGCATTTTATTTAATACTGAATGCTGGCGTTTTATAGCTGTTTCGTTGTATACACATGCATACTGAACAGAACCGATATATACATAACCTAAAATATCTTCTTGAGGAATATCATCTATATCATCCAAATTGTATCTGTTATAAAGTGCATAGGACGGACCTTTTGCAGCCCCTGCCAACAGCGCACTTTCTGCAAGAGATAATTCGCTTACTTCCTTTGAAAAATATGTGTAAGCAGCAGTTTGAACACCATAAGCACTTTGACCTAAAGGAATGGTGTTTAAATAATTCTCAAGTATCTGATCCTTAGATAGTACCCTTTCAACCTGAATAGCAAGATACATTTCTTTTATTTTTCTTTCCCAGGATCTTTCATTTGTTAAATATAAGTTTTTAACAAGCTGTTGAGTTATAGTACTTGCACCTTGAGCTGTTGCATCTCCAACCTTAACATTGTGTAGTAATGATCCCATAATACGTCTTATATCTATACCGAAGTGCTTTTTAAAACGTTGATCTTCAATAGCTATAAATGCATCCTGCAAATTTTCCGGAATATCACTTAATTTGATAATTTCCCTATTTTCATTAGGATCATGAATTTGTTCAATTACATTACCAGCTTCATCAACAATTACAGAGCTTTCGGATAAAGTTGAAAGTACATTGGTTGCATCAATTTTAGGTGCGCTTTTTACAATCCCCAAAATCATACCTGCAACTGAACCGCCAACTATTATCATCGCTACAAATATAATAAATAAAGCAATTTTCAATATAAGAAATTTTCTCTTTTTTTTCTTTTTATTTTTATCAACATTTTTATTTTCAATTAATTCAGTATCCTTTTTAACTAATTTGTCTTTCTTATTTTCTTTTGACATATTAACCTCCGCTAAAGTGAACTTTATTAGAATCAGTACAATCTAATTGTCAAAGATTTTAAGTTCTTAAATATTATATAATAGAAACTATGTGAAATCAAATAAAATTTGCCTCCCTTCAATAAGGATAGCTAAATTTCGGATAAAATAATTAACTTAGACATTTAATTTAGTTATAAATAACAATTGTAATAATATTTGTGTACTTTTAAATAAAATGTGGTAAAATAAGCAGACGACCCAAATCTACGATTTGGTGTCGGTCGCTTATACTGTGAGTGAAAGCAGACGACCCAAATCTACGATTTGGTGTCGGTCGCTTATACTGTGAGTGAAAGCAGACGACCCAAATCTATGATTTGGTGTCGGTCGCTTATACTGTGAGTGAAAGCAGTGACAAGGAAAACAAAAAGAATATTCGGAGGGTACATGGATAAAGAAAAATGTCTACTTATAGCGGTAGAATTGTCAAACGAAGAAGAACCAAACGACATGGATGAGCTTAAACTCTTAGTTGAAGCTGCTGATGGCGTTGTAGTTTCAAGTATCGTCCAAAACAGACAATCAATAGATAACAGATACTATGTAGGTCAGGGAAAAATTGAGGAAATTGCAAATTATGTTAAAGAGCTTGAAATAGATACTGTAGTTTTTAATGATGAATTAAGCGGCTCCCAAATAAGAAATATAGAAGAAATTGTGGATGCAAAGGTCATTGATAGGACAAATTTGATACTTGATATTTTTGCCAAAAGGGCACTTACCAAGGAAGGTCAGCTACAGGTTGAGTTAGCTCAGCTAAAATACAGCTTACCAAGATTGATCGGTTTAAATAATAATTTGTCAAGGCTAGGTGGAGGTATTGGAACAAGAGGACCCGGAGAACAAAAATTAGAACTTGACAGAAGAAGAATAAAAGAAAAAATATCTGATATTCAAAACAATCTTAATGAGCTGGGAAAGGTAAGAGAAACAAAAAGAAAAAAGAGGATGAAAGACCAAATTCCCATCATTTCAATAGTTGGATATACAAATGCTGGAAAATCAACATTATTGAATGCTTTGGTTGAAAGTGAATACGGTGAAGAAGATGCTGAACACAAGAAGGTATTTTCTCATGACATGTTGTTTGCAACCCTTGATACAGAACTTAGAAGAGTTAGGTTACCAGGTGGAAAAAGGGCAGTATTTTCTGATACCGTTGGTTTTATAAAAAAACTTCCAACACAAATAGTTGAAGCGTTTAAGGGAACTCTTGAGGAAATTAAATACGCAGATTTAATAATTCATTTAATCGATATTAATGATGAAAATTTAATTTTACATAAAGAAACTACAACCAAATTGTTAGAAAAGATAATTGACAAAGACATTCCTGTGTTGACTGTTTACAACAAAATCGACAAGATAATAAATGATAAAATTACAACCGTTTCAAACAATAATATTATTTATATTTCTGCTAAAAGTAAATTGAACATCGATGTATTATTAAATACGGTTGATTTTAGAATTAACGGAGAAAAAAACAAATATTCTCTAAAAATACCCAACGGTGAAATTAAAAATTATTATTGGCTCTATGATAACAGGTTCACGGAAAATGTTGAATTTGATGGAGAAGGAGTAAATTTCGATGTTATATTGTATGAAAATGAAAAACAACAGTATATCAAGTATATAGCGGGAGAGATACATGAGTAATTATAAATCTATCCATAAACAAGGAAGAGATGAAATAATTATTAATAAATCAAAATTTATAGGTACATCAGCTCCCGTAGAAAATGAAGATGAAGCGTTAGAATTTATTGAATCAATGAGAAAAGAGTTCAAGGACGCAACACACAACTGTTATGCATATGTAATAGGAGAAAATAAAAATATTCAAAGATATTCAGACGACAAAGAACCATCAGGCACTGCAGGCATGCCCATACTCAATGTTATAAATCAAGAAAACTTAATCAATGTGGCAGTTGTTGTAACAAGGTATTTCGGAGGCGTGATGCTTGGTGCCGGGGGGCTTGTAAGAGCATATACAAAGGGAGCTAAAATAGGGCTCGAGAGTGGAATAATAGTTGACAAAAATTTATATTATGATGTATCCTTTAATTTGGATTATACGCTTCTTGGCAAAATGGATAATGATTTGCTGAAAAATAATTTTTTGGTTAAGAACAAGGATTATATTGAAACTGTTAAATACAGTTTAATTGTTAAGGATGGGGAAATTGATAATATCAGAAATTTAGTAAATGAAATTACTAACGGTAAAACTGAAATTATCATAGGACAATCATCTTATTATTCTGTAGCCGAGGGGAAAATAATAGAATAAAATATTTGAAATAAATATTTTATTGTGATAGAATATTTCGTTAAATTTGATATGTTAAGGAGGAAATTATTAATGTCAGGACATTCAAAATGGTCTAATATAAAGAACCGAAAAGGAAAACAAGATGCATTAAAGGGTAAAATATTTACTAAATTAGCAAGAGCTATAACTGTTGCAGTAAGAGAAGGCGGTGCCGACTCCGGCTATAATTCATCATTGGCAACAGCAATTGAAAAAGCCAAGGCGCAAAACATGCCAAACGACAATATAGATAGAGCTATTAAGGCAGGTTTGGCAGCAGCATCGGGCGAAAATTATGAAACAATAACTTATGAAGGTTATGGACCAAGTGGAACTGCCTTCATGGTTCAATGCTTAACAGACAATAAAAACAGAACAGCTGCAGATGTAAGACATTATTTCTCTAAAAATAACGGAAACTTAGGAACAACCGGTTGTGTAGGATATTTGTTTGACAGAAAAGGTGTTATTTCTATAGAATTTAATGACAATATAGATGAAGAAACATTGATGATGGCTGCTTTGGACGTTGGTGCGGACGACGTTGAAACATTAGATGACAGCTACGAAATTACAACAGCTCCTGAAGATTTCATTAAAGTATTAAACGGTTTAAAAGAAGCAGGATATGAAAACCTAAAGGGAGACATTATGTATATTCCTCAAACCTACGTTAAGGTTGAGGACGAAGAAAATGTTAAATTTCTTAACAGATTAGTCGAATCCTTGGAAGATTGCGATGACGTACAGGAAGTCTACCACAATTGGGATGAACCGGAATTAGAAGATGAAGAATAATACAAAAGTAATAAACGTTGAACAATGAACAACTTATGTTCATTGTTCAACGTTTAATTTTCTTATATATTTATTTAAATGAGATATTTGTTTATTTGCTATCAATTAGTTTTATTATGCTATTAAATTTTTTACATATAGATTTTTTATTACATGTAAATGGATCACATTCATATACATTTTTATTTTTACGTCCAATAGTTAAATTTAATAAAAAAGAAACTAATATACAAGTAATGCAATTATTGAAGTTAATTAACTCATAGTAATTGCAACATTCTTTATCAATAATGTCATTTAGTGCTTTGGATTTATCTTTAATTAATTTTGCTAATTCATATTCTGCTGCAAATGATAATGATTGGAGTTCTTTAGTATGATCTATTATAGAGTCAATTTCGCATGAACTAAACCCAACTGTATTTAATAAGGTTAAAGTATCACTAAGCTTATACTCAAGTATTCGCTTTTTATCGCATATTACATCAATGACGTTATTTATTAAACTATCCAATTCTGTAATTTCTTCGTCATTTATACACATTTTTAATGCTTCACAGATCTTTGCGCTTTCACCATAAATTAATTTGGCTAATCCTTTTTCCTCTTTATAAACAGAATTAATAAGACATTTTTTTATTGTACATAACAGTTCTTTTTTTACTTTTATAAAAATATCCAAATCAGAACATTTAATAAACTCAATTAACTTGACGACAGTTCTTAATTTTCTTTGAAGTATCATATTCTTTTCAACTATTAGTTTCATCAGTGTTATGACTAAATTATTAACTGTTTTAATATCATTGAAAGTACAATAAGAAATATTAGCTACACCATCTCCTAATTCATCTATTAAGTAACCTAAAGAAAACTCTTCTTCACCTATACTTTCTAAAACTGAATTTAGATTGTTTAGAAGTTCAAATTGTTCATTATAATCTAAACATTGAACTCCTTCTTTTTGTATAAAGTTTAGGGTTTCTCTTAATTTAACTTCTAAAATGTTATTTTTTTGTACGATAGTTTTCAATGTTTGAATTATACTTTGAATAATTTCTTTAAAATCACAGACAGTAATGCAAGGGTTTATTGCTTTACATAACAAGTTAGCTTGAGATTCAAGCAAAGATGCGAGAGCACGCTCCTCACCGGCAACTGATTCTACAATAAAAACAGCATTGCCGGGAATACCTTTAATTGAAAAATTCATATCATCATTATTATAATTATTATTTGACATAGTTATTATTACTCACATTTCTTTATATTTTTATTACAATTTATATAATTAGTGGCCTGTATTATATTTTATACTGATTGTCTGTATTTGTTACATTAAATTTATTAACAATTCAAAAAGCTCACAAAATAGTGAGCTTTTTGAATTGTTAATAATTGTTTATTATCTTAAAATTATAGTGATAGTATGAAATTAATAACATCTAAATTCTTTTGTTCCAATATCATGTTCTTTAATGTTATTGATTCCAATAAAATTGATACACTTTCATTAGCAGCAACTAAGTTGTCAATATTGCTAGGAGTAATTGCAGCTATATTGTTAATTTTTAATGCTTCAGAACCAATTAGAGCTGCAAGTGCAAATTCCTCATTAGCAATAGATTGTTGAAGGTTAGATAATGTTACAGCAAATACTGCCAATTGTGCAGGAGTAAATCCTAATGCAAGTAATGCAAGCAGCTCTTCAAGTTTAGCTTCTAAAATCATATTTTTCTGAACAACTACATCTATAACAGATGTAACGGTATCATTGAATGCTAATAAATCAGCTACACCTGCTGATGTTGTAGTCAAAGCTACTGCTCTGTTTAATTTAACTGCTTCGCCTTCAATTAATACAGCAAGTCCGTTTTCTTCAACTACTATTGAAGTTATTAACGCATTAATAGCAGCTATTGTTGCTGCTACTTGTGCTGCGGTTGGAGTCGGGAAAGCAGCTGAGTTATTTACTATAAATCTAACTAGCCTTCTTAATTTACTTAGAAGCACAAGATTCTTTTCTGTGATAACTCTCAAAAGCGATAATACAATTTGATCAACTGCCTGTAATTGTGCTAAAGTGAGACCTGGTGCCAACAACCTAACTGTATTACCTAATGCTCTGATTAAATTACCTAATGCATTTTCTTCATTTGCTATTCTACTAAGAACAGAAATTAAAGAATCTACAAAAGCCGGAGTAATTGTAAAATTTTCATTATCTATATAGTTTAATGTTTCGGTTAACTTAGCTTCTAAGACTGTATTTTTCAGTAATACAGTTTTCATTGTACGAGTAATGCTTTGACTTAAATCTGTGAAATTAGCAAAAGTTAAAGTTGCGCCGGTTAATAAACTTAGTTTATCTGCTTCTTCTTGAATTATCGCTGCAAGTGCATTTTCTTCAGCTGCAACCGAACCTACAATGTTAAATGCTCCAGCCGCGTTTATTCCCGGAACTTGTTGTAAAACTTCTTCATTTTTTAAATTTTCATTTTTTGTTATTGAATTTTCACTATTAATATTAAATATATTTGCCATATTAGCCCACGATCCTTTTCTTAATATAATGTACAAGTAAACTTATAGCTTAGGCCTGTACATTATAATAATATTCGCATGTCCATTATGTGTTACACATCTTTTGATATGAAAGTCCCCTACTTTATTGATAGTCAGTACTAAGACACTGTTTTATTATTTGTGGAATAGTGTTTTTTTGATGGATTTAATATCAAATTTTGTAACTTATTCTATAGACAATCATATTATATATTAAAAAATTGTATTTTTTAAAGGAGCATGAGTAATTATGATTGATATATTGAAAAAAATAAAAACAACGGATGATATAATTGACTATTTAGACGAGGAATCCGATGCACTAAATGAAATTGCAATTGCTTTAGATGATGAAGACAAAAATGCAGTAATTAATCAAAATGGCGATGACGATGACGATGATGACGACGATGACGATGATGACGATGATGACGACGATGACGACGACGATGATGACGATGATGACGATGATGACGACGATGACGATGATGACGATGATGACGATGATGACGACGATGACGAATGTGAATCCACAACAGTATTCCAAACAATTGATGTATGTGTTCCAGTAACAGTTACTGCCAGTGCTGAGGTTGGGCCGGTTCATGTAACCTGCTGCGGAAATGCTACTGTATCAGATGTACCATGTCCTACGGAATGCAACACTGAAATTACCTTCTTTGTAAGACGTAGGGTATGTGCAGAAATTCCTATAGATATTGATGTAGAAGCTGTAGGTGGCACTGCATGTGTAAATTTAGTTGCAACAAGTGAAGAAGGGTGTCAAGATTGCCCGCAAAATGGAGTAACTATCGTTCAGATGGGTTAACAAAATAAATAAGAATTTTTTAAAATAATTAAGGGACTGTTAATCGGTCCCTTAAACATGCATTGAATATGCTAATCAAAATTAAATAATATATTGTAGTAAGCAATTAAACTTGATATATTGTGTTGAGTGAAATCAATCCTTAAGTCAAAACGTGTCAAACCTCTCTTAAAGGCACCTAAGCATAGTTTTTTATTTTTGTAAGCTATCACGGATTCTGGACACAATTGATTTTGTAACTGAAAATTGATACCTTGTTCAATTGCATTTTTTATTTTGGCAGCTTCGCTTTTATAGCCATTTTCATATAATAAATGATATGCAGCACAAAGACCTTCACTGCGGGTAGCAGTAGGAGTTGACTCAAGACGTATGTGAGGTAAACTGTATGCACCGTTCCAATTGGGATTTTCAATTTTACCTGTAATCTGACTTTTCATTATTGCATTTGTTATTAATAATACATGCTTAATATAGAATTGTTGAGGTTGTACGCGGTACAATTCATTTAATGCATATAAGAGCCAGTGATCATGGATAATTGTGTTTAAGTTAGCGTATCTATCCCTCACATTAATGAGATACTGTGAAGCTAATTCAGCACAACTAAGCCAGACCCTATTTCCATCTAATTTATAGAGACGTATTAGTGAAAGTATTGCCTCTCCAGGATAATATTCTGATTTAAAATTATATTTCTCTTTAGTAGAATAACGCTGTTTCTGAATAATAAATTCTCCGATTTTATCCTGAGTTTCGCAGATGTATGTTGCCATTCTTTGCATTAATTCCATAAATTCATAATTTTTTGTTATTTGTGTATATTTAGCAAGCATAATAATAGCAAGAGCATTCCCACCTAATTTTATGGTATCCTTTTCGACCACCACACTGACTGATTTCCCGTTGACTTCAAAATCTTTAATTTTGCCAATAATATAATTGATAGCCAATTCAGCCACGTATAGCAGTTCATCATCGGGCATTAATTCATAGGTTTCGAGAATTGAATATGTTGTTCCTGCATGACGCAAGATATTGTAATCCTTTTTCTTTAAATTTTCTTCTGGCGAATAAGAATAAATATATTTCCCGTTTTTTTTGACCACTTTTTTGAAATAATTATTTTTTGTTAAAGATATTGCTTCCAAAAGTATATCTTTGGTAATCATTTGGCCCATTCCTTTCATTAAGTGCTCTATTTATACACTGTTCTGCAATATTACTTGCAACATTTCTTGTCTTACCGTAAGAGGGGAAATGATGTCCACCAATCCCTGGTCTTGAGTTAACTTCTATAATTGTATAATCTTTATCATCAGGTTTTTGGAAATGGGTCTTAGCAAGGATATCCACTCCTGCAATAAATAGACCCGGAATTGAATTAACAGCTTTTTCTGCAATTTCTTTATATAATGGATGAGTTTCATCTGTTATATCTATGCACTCGGCTCCTGTTGATAGTCCACCTTTCCAGTCAATCTGTATATGAACACCTTTATCCGGTATGCTTAAAAGATTATATCCTTGATTGTTAAGAATAGATAATCGATGTTTATCGATTTTAACCAAAATTTTTTTCAAATTAGGATTTTTTAATCTAAATTCATTTTTTTGCTTTATTAATTTTTCAATCGTATCAATACTATTACCCACAATAACAGGTGGTATTCGCAGAAAAACCGCTACACAATGACCACCCACAACCAAGTATCTTGCCTCTTTGCCCCCAACGAATTGTTCCTCAACTAATATTTTGCTTTTAGTAACTGAAACAGCATTGTTCCATGCATTATTAAATTCTTCTGAATTTTTGACTCCAACAGAAATGCCTCTTCCTTTATTTCCATCAGCAGGTTTAATTACGCTGGCAGCTAATGAAAGTGCATAGTTTAAAGCTTTTTCTTTCTCCTTGGTTGAGAAACTTTCACCTTTGACAACACAAAGGCCGGCCTTCTTCAAAAATTTTCTCATCATGGTTTTATCTTTGGCTATTCGTACTCCTACTGATGAATCATAGGATGATTCTGTTTCAAGAAATACCACATTTTCTTTCCCTATATTAGCAACAAGATATTCCCCAATTCTAATAGATGAATAACCTTTTTTTTCAAACTCTATTGCTAAAAGATTGCTTGTTGAGAAAGTATCATTTTTGTAATCATTAGGTTTTTGTAATATAATGTTATTGATATTAAAATCTTTAGTTTTCTGATCTTGGTAAATCAAAGGTAGTTCTGATAGATCTTCATACTCGTATTCATTAATTGCTCTTGACTGGTAATTAGTAATTTCATTATCAGTTATAATGGGATAAAAACGTGACTCAATATTCCATTCAAATTCGGTTTCTTCAAATATTAAATTTGCTATGGCACTATAGGGTGGTGCCTCTAATTTTTTGTAACGCCCTTTTGAATTAAAAACAAAATTTCCAATGGAATAGGCAATAATTCCTGACCCGCTCTTTTCAATGTGATTTAATATATGTGGACCATGCCCGATAATATAATTAACACCATATTCAATTAATTCAGAACATGTGGAACGTATTTTTTTATTTTCAGAAGCGTGTTTGTAATCAATGCCTTGCCAATGCAAAAACATAATTATAAATGAGTTAGGATCTTCATTGTGAATTTTATTAATGAGTTGTTGCATTCTTATTAAATTTAATGGATTGATTCCCGGATTGTCATCGGAAGCAAAGAAATTATACTTGTCTTGATATCTTTTGGAAGTGTTCATACCACCAATGATATAAATATTTTTGAAGCTTTTTTCTCCAAATAGAGTTATTTTATATGGTCTTTCTGCTTCCTCAAGGTTATTTCCGGCTCCAAATGTCTGTACTGTACTTTTTTCCAATAATTCTTTAGTTTTTAACATAACATTAGGCCCAAAATCCATGGTGTGATTATTAGCAAGGCATACCGCAGAGGTCCCTATACTTTTAAGCAGTCTAAGTAAAAGTTCTGCGTTATCGCTATTTGGATATTTTTTGTCTGGAAAACAAATTATCGGGTTATCTGCCAAGACCGTCTCAAGATTTAGAATTAAGTAGTCACTGTCACTAATAATCGTTTTAATTCCTTTAAAAAATGATTCAGGATAACTTTCGAGCTTTTGAAGCAATTCTTTCTTACCTGTCTTTTTTATGTACCAACTTCCTAAACTTGTATCACCAGCAAATGTAATTACAAATTTTCTTCCCAAACCAAATCCTCCAATCTATAATTGATGTTATTTTTATATCTTTTCATCAAAATTTACTATTATATATATACTGTTATCAATTATAAGATATGAACGTTTATCGAATTCGAATATAGTTTTTTATGAAGAAAATATTGAATGTATAGAAATAATAGTATTGTTAGTCACTAAGTTGATTATTAAACATAAAATATAAAAAGCTATATTTCCAACAATATTAACTAATTCAGAACCAAGCTTATAATAGTACATAAAACATTTTATGAATTAATTTAAAAGGAGAATGATTATGTTTAAAGATAAATATGGTAATGATATAGAAGAGCTTGAAAGCTATTGCAATGATGGTTGTGATGTAACTGTTTATCAGGATATAGACGTTTGTGTACCTATAACGGTTGAACCATATGTAAATTTACATGAGGCGGAGGTTGAATGCATAGATGAACCATATATTGTAGTTAACCCGAATTGGTCAAAATGCAAAAATGGAACCTGCAAATTTAATTTAGCACAAAAATTATGCGTTATGATACCAATAGAATTTAAAGCCAAAGCTACCAGTGGTCCTACTTCTGTAATTTGTGGCGACATATCGGATGAGGGATGTCCAACTCATGTATGTGGAGACAGAGAGGAAAATGATCAAGAAAGAAAATCACCTTTCAATTTTTACATTAAGGGGAGAAAAATTGATTGACAAGATATAAACATAACAATATCGAATAAAAATAAAGGGTCACTATAAGAAGACCCTTTATTTGCGCTTATGTTAAAGTATGCTCAATGAATATTTTAAGTCCTATAAAAATTAATATGGCTCCTCCTAAAACTTCAGCTTTTTGTTTAAACATTTCTCCAAATTTTCTGCCTAAATTAGAGCCGATAACTGAATTTATAAAAGTTATAATCCCAATAGATAAGACAGCATTTAACATATCAACCTTCATAACAGCAAAGCTAATACCTACGGCTAAGGCATCTATGCTGGTTGCTATTGCCTGCAATAATAATGTTTTTAGTGTGAGATTTTTGCCGCCTGTCAAGCAAGCTTCAGGATATTTTAATTCTTTTATTGCTTCGATAATCATTTTGCCACCTATGAACAAAAGTAAAACTAAAGCAAACCAATGGTCTAAGAAGGAAATAGCTTCACTGAATAAGGAACCGGCAAGGAAGCCGATTAATGGCATTAATGCCTGAAAAAAACCAAATGCAAAGGCAGTTGATAATATATCTTTTCTTTTATAATCAGAAAAACACATACCGTTTGATATGGAAACAGCACATGCATCCATTGATAATCCAATAGATGTTAAAAAAAGTGTAATTGCGTTCATCATTAGTTCTCCCATATAATATTGAAGTATTATAGCAAAAATCAAGACAAATTACAAGCGTTATAAACACTTGTAAAATTTTCTTAATATTATTAAATTTTTAACATAAAAGTATTGCGTCGTTAATATTTATATTGTATAATGTTAGGCAAGCCCAAGTTTGATAAATAACAAACTTGAAATACAAAAAATTGCTATACATAATGAAGGGAGAGATTTTATTGTCTATTAATGAAACAAAAAAGAGTTTTCTTGACAAAGAAACCACAAGACGTGAATTTTTGAAACTTTCCGGTAAGGGTATCGGTGGTACTTTTATATCTTTATCACTTTTAAATCTTTTAGGTTGTACAAACCCTAACGTTGAAGAAGTTGCAGTATTTCCTTTGGCACAGGGAGTATTAATTGCTGACAAAACAAAATGTACAGGCTGTCAAAGATGCGAAACAAACTGCACTTTAGCAAATGACGGAAAGGTTATGCCTTATATATCAAGAATTAAAGTAAGCAAGAACTATTATTTTGGAACAGAGGGACCAAAGCTTGCTTATTGGAGAGAAGATGGACAATTCGGAAATCAAATGATGTCTCCTGTAACATGCAGACAGTGTGCTGAACCATTTTGCAGAAAAGCTTGCCCGGTTGGTGCTATAGAGACAAATCAAATTGGAGCAAGAGTTGTAAATACTGAAAAATGCGTAGGTTGCGGAAATTGTACAAAAGCATGTCCATGGCATATGCCTACTGTAGATCCTGAAACCAATAAATCTACGAAATGTGTTAACTGCGGAATGTGTGCAACTAATTGCCCAACAGGTGCCTTGAAAATAGTTGCATGGGATGAAGTGAAATTTGCGATGCGTAAATTAGGTTATACTGCAGTATAAGAAAATTATAATACTAAAATGATTTGGAGGAATTAATATGGCGACAGGCGGATGGACCGGTAAAATATTAAGAGTTAATTTAACGAACGGTAAAATTAGTACAGAAGATACAAGCAAATATTATGATTTCATTGGCGGAATGGGAATTGGATACAAAGTGTTGTTTGATGAAGTACCACAAGGAACAAAACCATATGATCCGGAAAACAAAATTATATTCGGATCAGGACCATTGTGCGGAAGCGGTGTACCGTGCAGCTCAAGAACAAATATAACTTCATTGTATCCGGGTAATGATAAAAATTTAGTTACAGACAGTCATATGGGCGGTAACTTTGCAGCATTTTTAAAATATGCCGGCTGGGATGCAATAATAGTAGAAGGTGCTTCCAAGACACCTGTGTGGTTAAGAATTGAAAACGACAAAGTAAGTATTGAAGATGCAAGCTTTGTATGGGGAACAGGAATTTACAACACTACTGCACAGATAGCGGCAAAAATGGGCAAGGAAGCATGCGTTGCAGCTATTGGACAGGCAGGAGAAAATTTAGTTAATTTATCAGTTATAATGAATGGTAACTCTCACTCAGCCGGAGGTCATGGCGGAGTTATGGGTTCAAAAAAATTAAAAGCAATAGGTGTTATAGGTACAGGTTCAGTAAAAATTGGTAAAGACAGAACTGAATTAATGAAATTGGACACTTATGTTAACAAAGAAATAATCGGTGCTAATAACCAACACGTTGTTCCAAGCACTCCACAGCCATGGACAGAGTTTGTGTATGAAAACAGCCGTTGGACTGCAAGAGAAGGCCTTCATTGGGGAGCTTCGGAAGGAAATATAGACACAGGTATTGCAGCACCCGGCGATATTAACAAAGTTGGATACAGAACCATGAAATCCATTAAGGATTTAGGTCCAATTGCAGCAAAATATACGCAAAGAATGGGTGGATGTCATTCATGTCCGATAAGATGCCATTCACAAATGAATATACCACAGCTTGAAAAATACGGAGTTTCTCCTTATGCAGCAAATACTTGCATGGGCTTTTTCTCACCACAAGGCGTAATGATAAAGGGTGCTAAGGATCAATTTGAAGAAGGCGATGCAGGAATGATTACGAGAACATTGGGCTCACAATTAGCTGATGACTATGGAGTATGGTGCAACTATGGCAATATAGGAAGAGACTTCCAGTATGCTTATGAATCAGGAATATTAAAAGAAGTTCTTCCTGAAGACGAATACAACAGTATACCTTGGGATTTGTTGGAAGCGGGAGACCCGGCGTTCTTATTGGAATTCTATAAGAGAGTTGCATTTAAAATAGGTGAATTCAGCCACTTAGGAGATGGTACTTATCATATTGCTAAGAGATGGAATTTTGGCGAAGATTTCTGGAATACAAAGAAATACAGCCTGTGGTCACCACTTGGCTTCCCGAAACACCATGCAAGTGATGAATCATACCAGGTTGGAGCAATCAT
Source organism: uncultured Clostridia bacterium (assembly GCA_964421845.1). GTDB lineage: Bacteria > Bacillota > Clostridia > Tissierellales > Sedimentibacteraceae > Sedimentibacter. The sequence continues at coordinate 433,751 of CAYQYY010000001.1, read as the reverse complement.
TAACTGCTTATTTAACAGAGATGCTCAAAGTCATTCACATCAAAACTTTATAAGTTCAGGACTTCCTGTTGATGTATTAAAAACATTAGCAGCTGAATATTGGGGATCGGCGGATGCAATTGATCCACCGGCAAACTATAAACCAATGAATGAAGCTAAAGCAAAATTTGCTAAATGGGGCATCATAAGAAACTGCTTACACGATTCATTGACATTATGCAACTGGATGTGGCCACTGGCAACCTCACCTTTGAAGGAAAGAAATTATAAAGGTGATACATCATTAGAAGCACAATATTTTTCAGTAGTAACAGGTGTTGATACAACAGAGGAAGAATTGGATATAGCTGCTGAAAGAATCATGACCTTGCATAGAGCATTAACTGTTAAGGAAATGGGAACAGCGGATATGAGAAAAGAACATGATTTAATGGTTGATTGGATATTTGATGTTGATCCTGACAAAAAACCGTTCACTGAAGGAACAATAAAAATGGATAGAGATGATATGCAGCTTGCTTTAACAATGTTCTATAAGGAAATGGGATGGGATGAAAAAACAGGAGCTCCTACAAGAGCAACTTTAGAAAGATTAAACATGAAGGATGTAGCTGATGAACTTGGCAAATTAGGTTTATTGCCGGCTTAAGTATATCTTAAGGAGGAATAAAAATGTCTAATGAAAATATAAATGAAGAAGTTCTTTTTGAAGATTTAGAATTTACGGCAAAGTATATAAGAGAAAATTCATCTCTTGGAAAATTTTTAAGATATGATGATTTTTTCACTGAACCGATAAATTTAAGAGAAGACGATAAGGAAGTTTTCTTCGAAAAGTTGCAAAATTTAAGTGAGTACAGTGATATTAAAGAGCTGAAAGGTAAAGAAAAAAGATATTTTTATTCGGATAAAAAGATGACAGACAGCTATGCAAAATTATTGTACAGAATTGAAGAAAAAGACATTTTAAATATGGTTGCAGACCGAATCAGAAATGATTCAAAAAGATATCCTAAAACAACAAACTCAATTACTTTTAGGTATGGACCATATAATATGAAAGAAGAAGAAATAAAAGAAATATTTGAGCAATTTAAGAAAAATGAGGATTACTCGGATATTAAAGAATCAAAGGCATCAAATGGAGTAATGTGCATGTATTCAAATAAGTTTTTAACACAAAACTATGCAGATGCATTAACAGAATTCCATGAAGTAACTCGCGTAGAAAGTCAATAAAAGGGGACATATATGAAGGAAACTGTAGTTTTACAAAAAGTAAATATTTGCGAAGAAGAACCCGTAGAGTTTTTATTAAACGGCAAAAATTTGGTTACTTTTATGTGTACTCCTAACGAACTTAAGGAATTAGCCATAGGTCATCTTTCAAGCCGAGGTATTATCAAAAGTTTAAAAGATATAACATCTCTTGGAGCTTGCAAAGACATGAAAATGATCTTTGCAACGTCCTCCCATGAGATTGATTTAAAGGGAATTGAATTAAGTACCGTGCTAACCAGCGGTTGTGGCGGCGGAGTTAAATTTAACGAATCAATAGCTGAACTTCCTAAAATTGAATCTGATTTTCATATTTCAATAGAAGAAGTTAAAAAATTAGCCGTTGAAATGTTTTCTAAAGCTATGATGTATAAAAAATACGGTGGAATGCATTGTGCAGCATTATCTGACGGCAGTGAAATAATTGCCTTGTGCGAGGATGTGGGAAGACACAATGCAGTTGACAAGGTCATAGGTAAAGGTATGCTTAAGGAAGTAAATTTCAGACATACAATGCTTGTGACAACGGGCAGGATATCAACGGATATGATATTAAAAGCAGCTAATGTTGCTTGTCCATTTATAGTATCAAGAAGCATACCAACCACATCGGCATTAGAATTGGCAAATAATTTAGGTATTACCGTTATCGGAAGAATTGCTTCAAGCAAGCCGATAGTGTACATGTATGAAGAAAGAATAGCAATGTGAAAGGAGATAAGTATGTTTGGAAAAATAGGAGCAGGCGAATTAATTTTAATATTGGCGATAGCTTTAATAATTTTTGGACCATCTAAATTACCTGAAGTAGGCAAATCATTAGGTGAAGCAATCAATAATTTTAAGGGCTATGCAAATAAAGCACAAAAAGAGTTGGAAGTTGAATTAAACGATTCTGATAAAAAAGTTAGCTAATAATTTTTCATATGCCGGTGCCAAATATTTATTTGGGTGCCGGTCTTTTTTTATTATTGACATAGATAATTTATAGGAATATAATCTTATAATAATGACATATGTCAATAATAACATATAATTTTATTAATATAAAAGCAATCCAAATATTGAATGCGGGAGTAAAATAATGAGCGATAATTGTAATTCAAACTGCAGTTCATGCAGTCAAAACTGCGTCAGCAGAAAAGAACCGAGTGACTTTTTAGAAAAGCCACATGAATTAAGCAATATTAAAAAAGTTATTGGAGTTGTAAGTGGAAAAGGAGGAGTCGGCAAATCTTTAGTTACTTCAAGCTTAGCGGTAACAATGAGAAGAAGAGGTTATAACGTTGCAATTTTAGATGCTGATATAACAGGCCCATCAATTCCTAAAGCTTTTGGTTTGACAGAAAAAGCAAAAAGCAATAAGGATGGAATAATTCCTTCAAAAAGTAAAACAGGAATTGAGATTATGTCTATTAACTTGTTGTTAGAAAATGAAACGGATCCGGTAATATGGAGAGGTCCTATAATAGCTGGAGTTGTGAAACAGTTTTGGAATGAGGTTATATGGAAAGATGTTGACTATATGTTTGTAGATATGCCACCCGGAACGGGAGATGTCCCTTTAACTGTTTTTCAATCATTGCCCATAGATGGAATAATAATTGTGACTTCTCCGCAGGAATTAGTATCCATGATAGTCGAAAAGGCGGTTAAAATGGCGGAAGATATGAATATTCCAATTATTGGTGCAGTAGAAAATATGTCGTATTTTAAATGCCCTGACTGCGAAAAAGAATATAAAATTTTTGGAGACAGCAATATAGATGAAATAACTAATAAACACAATATTAAAGTTTTAGCAAAACTGCCTATCGATACTAAAATTGCATCTTCTATTGATAAGGGCTTAGTAGAAACATGTGACGATAAATTATTTACCAATGTTGCAGATATTTTAGAAAGTGGAGAATGGGGCAGAGCAAAATAAATATGATCATTTGTGTTATGAGTATTGCGAAGAATTGTATGGAGTGTTATTATGCCAAGACCTAAAAAATGGAGAAAGGTTTGCTTTCTTCCGGATAGTAATAAATTTGGATCATTAGATTTTCCTCATCAAGAAAGACTGTTCGTAAATATGACGGTTGATGAATATGAAACCATAAGATTAATAGATTTAGAAGGGTTGTCACAGGAAGAATGTGCAACGCAAATGAATGTGGCAAGAACAACTGTTCAAGGAATTTACGCAGAATCAAGAAAGAAAATTGCCGAATCTTTAGTAAATGGAAAAATACTAAGAATAGAGGGCGGAGAATATAAACTTTGTGACGAAGGTGATTTTTGTGATAAAGGAAGATGTTGTAGGAACATAAGGATAAGTAATAAAAAACTTGAAAATATAGAAATTAAAAACTGCTAAACAATTAGCAGTTTTTAATAAGTTATTTATTGAATATGTATGCTGAAAACAAGGAAGTTATGGGAATTGAAAACAATAATCCCATACTTCCTATTATTGCTTGCAAAATTTCATATACTATCATTTCAAGGTTTAGCAGTTTTATTAAATCGCTGTTATAAACCATCATTAACAGTACTACGGATAATGAACTACCGATATATGCTAAAATTAAAGTATTAGTCATTGTTCCTATTGAGTCTTTACCAATATTAAAACCGGATTTTAAAAAAATATTAAAGTTTTTATTTTCTATATTTTCAGCAAGCTCATTAACCGCAGAAGAAATTGACATTGATATATCCATAACAGCTCCTAAAGATCCAATCACTATACTACCCCAAAGGATTGCTTTTAAATTTATGGGATTTTCAGAATTAATCATTAATAAAAATATAGAATCCTGATCAATGAGACCTGTCAAATTAAGCATATTGCTTATAAAATACGATAAAATACCCGCAGCTGCAAGTCCACCCAAATTACCCAAAATGGCGCATAAAGTTTTTTTATGCAAGCCATGAATTAATAACAAACTTGTAAAAATAATAAAAATACATATAATAATCGAAGAAGTGTATATATTTTTACCATTTAAAATTGAAGGTATAAAGACCATAAATATTGAAAGACATGTTATTATTAAAGATACAATTGTATTGATACCCTTTTTCCCGCAAATTATAATTAGCATTGCAAAGAAAATTGCAGTTAAAATAATAAGAGCGTCAGTTCTGTAATATTCAATAAACGTCCACTCGTTTTCATCAATATTTTTTCTTGAAATAAGCTCTGCTATAAGAATAGAATCTCCTATCTCTATTTCCTTCGGGTTAACTTCTATAGCCTCGTCTATATATTGATAAGCTTCAACCATATAAGGTTCAAAATCCTTATCACTCAATAAAGCCGTAAATCTAATTGCTTTTGACTTCATTGACTCATATCCGTAATCTACTTCATCTTCGGTTATTTCATCAATGGATATGACCTCTGCCTTGTGTGCCTTTTCATCGCTTTGTTTAAATAAATCAATCTTATTCATTCTATATCCAGAAATTATGAATACGACAGAAAATATCAATGTTATAATATATACAAGGCTACTTTTAGTTAATTTTAAATTCGACATATATACTCCGTTTTTATGTTTTATATAGAGAATCTTATCATATACCGATATTATAATCAATTTTTATTTGGAAACAGAAAATAGTTGTTGCATTAGAAAATTTATTCTGATATAATACGGAGAAAGTGAATAAATTACTGTGATTGGAAGCAGTAGGTTTGTACATATTTTAAGAGAGTTGCCGTTTGGTGTGAGGCAGCAATATGAGAGCTGAACTCGTCCATGAGTATTTGGAGCGAATAAAGTAGTTTCAAACGGATAAAACCGTTATTTAGCAGAGTGAGGCATTTTAATGCTTAATTTGGGTGGTACCGCGGATATAGCTTCGTCCCAGCAGGGATTGGGGCTTTTTTTATTGTAAAATTTTTATTAAAAAATGGAGGACATTATGAAATCATACAATCCAAGTGCCATAGAAAAAAAGTGGCAAGAAATATGGTATAATAACGAAATATTTAAAGCAGATGATAATTCTGACAAAAAGAAATTTTACGGCCTAGTGGAGTTTCCATATCCATCAGGAGTAGGGTTGCACGTTGGACATATACGTGCCTTTGGCTCTCTTGAAGTAATTTCAAGAAAAAAAAGATTGGAAGGATACAATGTGCTTTTTCCTATAGGTTGGGATGCATTTGGACTTCCTACAGAAAATTATGCTATTCAAACTGGTATACATCCAAGAGTTGTTACTGATAATAATATTAAGGTGTTTACCCAGCAGTTAAAAGCAGCAGGTTATTCATTTGACTGGTCAAGAACAGTTGATACTACAGATCCCGAATATTTCAAATGGACTCAATGGATATTTGTTCAGTTATTTAAACACGGGTTGGCTTTTAAAGACAAGACTTATGTAAATTTCTGCAACAGCTGTAAGGTTGTTCTTGCTAATGAAGAATCACAGAATGGTGTATGTGACCGTTGTGGACACGAAGTAGTACAGCTTGAAAAAGATGTTTGGTTCTTAAAAATAAGAGAATATGCCGATAAGCTTTTAGATGGCTTAAATGAAGTTGATTATCTTCCAAGAATCAGGTTGGAGCAGGAAAATTGGATAGGTCGTTCTTATGGCGCAGAAGTTGATTTTAAATTAAAGGATACTGAAGATAAGTTAAGAGTGTTTACGACAAGACCTGATACATTGTTTGGAGTAACATTTATGGTTATTGCTCCGGAACATCCGTATCTTGAAAAATATGCCGACAGAATTGCAAACATTGAAGAAATAATTGCATATCAGGACCAATCTAAAAAGAAAACAGAATTTGAAAGAGTTCAATTAGCAAAAGATAAAACAGGTGTGGAAATTAAGGGGCTTACAGCAATTAACCCTGTTTCCGGCGAAGAGGTTCAAGTTTGGGTTGCCGACTATGTAATGATGGGCTATGGAACAGGAGCAATAATGGCAGTTCCGGGACACGACACAAGAGACTGGGAATTTGCTAAGAAATTTAATATTCCTATAATTGAAGTTATAGGTGGCGGAAACGTTCAAGAAGAAGCATTTACAGACGTTGAAGACGGCATATTGGTTAATTCAGGTATTTTAAACGGATTAAGGGTTAAAGAAGCAATAGCAAAGATAATTGATTTCTTAAAAGTAAATAATTTGGGTGAGCCGAAAACCAACTATAAGATGAAGGATTGGGCATTTAACAGACAAAGATATTGGGGAGAACCAATTCCGATAATTCATTGCCCTCATTGCGGTATGGTTCCTGTACCGGAAAAAGATTTGCCGGTTATGTTGCCAGAAGTAGAAAATTATCAACCTACAGAAACAGGGGAATCCCCTTTAGCTAATATACCTGAATGGGTTAATGTAAAATGTCCCGTATGCGGGGGAGAAGCAAAAAGAGAAACGGATACAATGCCTCAATGGGCAGGATCATCATGGTACTTTTTGAGATATATTGATCCGTGCAATCATGAAGCCATTGCTTCAAAAGAAAAGTTTGATTACTGGGGACCGATTGATTGGTACAACGGAGGTATGGAGCATGTAACAAGACACTTGATTTATTCAAGGTTCTGGCATAGATTTTTATATGATATCGGTGTTGTACCTTTCAAAGAACCATATGCAAAACGTACAGCACAAGGGTTGATTCTTGGTTCGGACGGTGAAAAAATGTCAAAATCAAGGGGTAATGTAGTTAACCCTAATGATATAATCGATGAGTTTGGAGCAGATACGCTAAGAACATATATAATGTTTATAGGTGATTATGAAAAATATGCCATTTGGAACGATTCAAGTGTTAAGGGCTGCAGAAGATTCTTGGATAGGGTTTGGAAGATGCAGGAAATGATAACCGATGAAAAAGGTTATTCAGAGAAACATACCACATTGATGCATAAAACAATCAAAAAAGTAACAGAAGATTATGATGCAATGAAATTTAATACAGCTATTGCTGCGATGATGAGCTTCGTAAACGATATAACATCAGATAATTATATAACACGTGATGAATTTAAATCGTTTATCATATTGTTAAATCCTGTTGCTCCGCACATAACTGAAGAAATTTGGGAAGAAATGAATTTTGGAGGTATGTTAAACAATCAAGGAAACTGGCCAGCATGGGATGAAGAAAAAACAGTTGATGATGTTATAGAGCTCCCTGTACAAATAAGCGGCAAAGTAAGAGGTAAAATTACATTACCAAAGGATGCAGATGTTGAAACCGCGAGGAAAATAGCAATTGATGATGAAAATATCTATAAATATTTAGAAGGTAAAGATATAGTTAAAGAAATATATGTAGCCGGGAAAATATATAATATTGTTATAAAGTAACGTAATTTCTTAAAAAAGGTAAAGTCATTGGAATTGGTAAACTTCAATGACTTTTTTTATTTACAGCATATGGATATTGAATTTTTGGTTTTTAATGTTATAATAGCAAAGTGCATTTAAGTACGACATTTTAAGACGAAAGGAATTTATATGGAAATTAGAAACAAAGATATTATAACGTGCGGATTTGCGTTATTTGCTATATTTTTCGGGGCAGGTAATTTAATATTTCCTCCTCACTTAGGGATTTTAGCTGGAGACAGATGGTATGAAGCCATGTTTGGATTTTTGTTGACAGACCCGGTGCTTCCTGTATTGGGCGTTTTAGTAACTGCAGCTTTGGGAGGCAGAGCGGATGATTTGGGTAAAAGAGTAAGTCCAAAGTTTGCTAAAATACTTGGCACTGTAGCAATCTTAACTATAGGACCATTGTTTGCAGTTCCAAGAACCGGGGCCACAACACATGAAATTTTTGTTCAGCCGCTATTTGTAAATTTTCCTATAATGTTAACTTCAATAATATTTTTTTCTATAACTCTTTGGGTTGCAATAAATCCAAACAGCGTTATCGATTATATTGGTAATATTTTAACACCGGTTTTATTAATAATTTTAGCAGGTATAGTAACAATCAGTATAATAAAGCCAACTGATCCTGTGGTTACAACTAATGCTACAGGGTTATTTTCTTACGGATTTAAGGAAGGTTATCAAACCATGGATGCTTTGGGAGCAGCACTCATGGCAGGTATCGTTACTTCGGATTTAATAAGAAGGGGCTATAAATCTAAAGAAATTCAAATGAAAGCAAGCATTCGAGTAGGTATAGTTGCATTCATACTTCTTGCATTGGTTTATGGCAGCTTAACATATGCAGGTGCTACAGTAGGTGGTCATTTTACTGCAGATACTCCAAGAACTGAATTATTAATTGGTATGACAACATTAATGTTAGGAAATATAGGTAAAGTTATATTAGGTTTTGCTGTTGCGTTGGCATGTTTAACAACATCTGTTGGTTTGGTTTCTACATGCGGAAATTATTTTGAATCAATTTCAAACGGTAAACTTAAATATAAGACTGTAGTAATTATTGCTACTGCAGTGTCGTTTGTTATTTCACTTTTAGGAGTTGAAGCACTTATACTATTTGCAGTGCCTGTATTAACTATGATATATCCTGTTGTTATAGTTCTTATAATATTGTCAATATTCGATAAAAAAATAAAGCATGATTTGATATACATAGGAGCTGTTATAGGTACTTTTGCAGTTTCATTATTTGATGGAATAAAATTGTTTCTACAAATTAAAGGCATTTCATTTACCGGATTAAATAACGTATTGCAAATGCTTCCGTTATCACAGTTTGGTTTTGGATGGATAATTCCTGCAATAATAGGTTCTTTAATTTTTTATTTTATGGGTACCAGAAAAATTATAACTAAATTAAATGTCCCCCGCCTTTAAGGGCGGCGGGTCCCACTGAAATCGTTAATGACGGGTAAAGCCCTTATTGAGTTCAAAATTAGTAATTTATTGGTATAGTTATTTTACTTTTAAAACTGCACCCATTTTTTACCTATTGACAACTGCTAAACAAAGGTTTAAGATAGCAAACAATATAAATAATAGAAGCGACGAAGCAGAAAAAGATATTTTAAGCATTTACAGAGAGTTGGAAAAGGTGAAAGCCAACATTGAGCGAAATATGTAATATTCACTGCAGAGCATGTCTGTTTAACGGAAATCCAAGTAGACGGACACGAATACCATCGTTACAGGGTTAGGAGCTGTTTGGCTTTGAAGTGATGATATTTACATATCATAAGTAGGGTGGTACCGCGGAATCTTTCGTCCCTATAAGCATATTTGTACGCAAGTGTGTTTATAGGAATGAAAGATTTTTTTTATACAAATTGGTGGTGAACCTGCTAATTCTTTAACATTTAAACAAGTAATGATATTAGCTTTGGCCAAAGTTAAATATATAATAATCAAATTTAATAACTAAATTGAATGATGGGTAAAGCCCTTATTGAAACATTATCACAGGAGGATATTATGAAATCAAATGTAATTAAAAAATCTATAGCAATGGCACTTTTAGTGCCGGTAATTTTAACAGGATGTGCAAAAACAGAGGCAACAGATTATAATAGCACTCAAAACAACTTAGAAAATTCATATAAAATAGGCATTTCTCAGCTTCTTGAACATCCATCATTAGACCAGGCAAGAGTTGGTTTTATTGACAGATTAAAAGAACTTGGAATTGAAGCAAAAATAGATTATGTGAATGCACAGGGAGATACTAACAACACACAAATTATTGCTGAAAAATTTGTAAAAGACGAAGTTGATATGATTTACAGTATTGCTACATTGTCAACACAGTCTGCGAAACAAGCGACCAAAAATATAAATATACCTGTTCTTTTTTCATCAGTAACTGATCCGGTGTATTCTCAAATAGTTGAAAATATCGATAAAATTAAAAATGTAACAGGAGTAACTGATAAGGTTGAAGCATTAGAAATATTGAAATCAGCAAAGAATTTAAAAAAAGATGCAAAGGTAATAGGAATAATATACAATACAGGTGAATCAAATTCAGAAATACAAGTAGAAGAAGTTAAAGCTGCAGCTGAACAATTAGAAATGGTTGTTGAAACAGTTGGTATAACAACGGCTAATGATATCCCTCAAGCTGTCAATACATTGGCTAAAAAAATTGATGTTATGTATATTATTTCAGATAATGTGGTTGCCTCAGCAATACAATTAGTCTCTAAACTTTGTCTTGAAAAAAATATAATTACATTATCAACTATTGAATCCCAGGCAGCAGACGGAATATTATTGGGTAATGGATTAAATTACTATGATCTTGGAAAGCAAGCTGCAGATATGGCAAAAAAAATATTGGTTGATAAAAAGGATATTAAGGATGTTTATGTAGAGCAACCCTCAGGCCTTAAGAAAATAGTGAATGTAAAAACTATGGAAAGCTTAGGGCTTACAAAGGACAACAAAGCATTCGAAGGAGCAGAATTCTTCGAATAATAGATGAGCAGCGGATGATTTAGGACTTGAAAATAAGTTATATAATAGGGTAAAATACTTATCATGATGATAAAATATCAGAAGTAGCTTTATTAACAGGAGGGAAAATGAATAATATAGAGAAAATTAGCTTTGAATCACAGGATAAGTTTTACAGCTATTTAAATTTAAAGTTGACAGGTTTAATATGTGAGGAACCGGATTGGCTCGCTAATTTAGGCAATGCATCTGCTTTGTTGTGGTTATTGTTAGAGAATATAAACTGGGTGGGGTTCTATTTACATAAAAATGGCGAATTGGTTTTAGGACCGTTTCAAGGAAAACCGGCATGCACTCATATTGCATTAGGAAAGGGGGTTTGTGGTACCGCTGCAGCTGAATTAAAAACTCAGTTAGTTAAGAATGTTCATGAATTTCCGGGACATATAGCGTGTGACTCTGCATCTAATTCAGAAATAGTAATACCGATTTGGACAAACAATAAATTAATTGGAGTACTTGATATTGATAGCCCAATCCTAAATAGATTTAATGAAATGGATAAAGAACATTTAGAAAAGTTTGTGTCTATTATTGTCAGATATGTAAAGTTTCCTGAGAACTTCGTATAAGCTTATATCGAACATTTGCCCCTAAATCTCATATAATAAAAGCATAATTAGAAGGGGTGAGTAATAATATGAATCTTAGAAACAGTACTTATAATGATTATCTAAGCGGGAACAGCTATATGGATTATTATAATATTATTTATGGTCAAATGAATAGTTGTTTTTGTAAAAAATCATTTTTTAGATTGTTAAATGCTTATGACGATTATCCTATCGATGTGCATGTTAATGAAATAGTAATGGGAGAAAATATAAAATCAGGTGGTTTCACCAGATATGTACAGTATAATCCCGGAATCTATCGCGTAAAAATTTATAAAACAAACGATCAAACCCTTATATATGAATCTGATATCAGTATCGACAAAAACTTGGCTTACACAGGGATAATAGCAGCGGATGATAATGATAAAACAGATATAAGCGTGCTTATGATTCCTGAAGCAAAGGAAAATTGTATAAGTGGAAAGATGTCTTCGGTAAAACTAACGAATTTACTTTTAGATGCTCCTGAAACAGAGCTTTCGGCTTCAGACGGGACTGTTTGGTTTTCGGGAATAAATTATGGTGACGTTTCAAACAATGTGGCTATACCTTACGGAAAATACAATTTAGAATTAAGGAATAAAAAAAACAAAAAAAATATAACAAAAATTATGAATGTTTATTTTGCTCCCAAAACGCATTATACAATATATATAATCGGAAATATCAATGAACCGGATATTAAAATAGTTATTCCGGAGGAGGGAGTAAATTATTTAGGACTATGTTAACATTTTACAAGCATCTGTGTATGCTTGTTTTTTTAATGACCAACCCAATTTCTTCAAGTGCAGCGCAGAAGAAATTGTAGGTAGGTCTTATTCAGCGAAATCCCAATTTGTACGAACGAAGTGAGTAAACAAATTGGTGATGAAGCCTGCGAAAGGGTTGTTAGCGCCTAAAACCTATGATATAATAAAACAACAAATGAATTTTTAGGGGTGCATGATGAAAACAATCGGAATTATAGGCGGCATGGGTCCACTCGCTACAGTGGATTTATATTCAAGGATCGTTAAAAGAACTAAAGCAAGCAAGGATCAAGAGCATATACATGTATTAATTGACAGTAATACTAATATACCTGATAGAACTAAGGCAATATTAGGTGGGGGGTTAGATCCTACCATAGAGCTTATTAAATCAGCCAAAAGATTAGAACAAGCAGGTGCAGACTTTTTAATAATGCCATGCAATACAGCACACTTTTTTATAGATAAAATAAAAGGAAGTGTAAATATTCCTTTTATTAATATGTTAGAAGAAACAGTAAAATATACATATAATAAATATGGTAAAGATACTGTGGTGGGAATTATGGCAACTGACGGAACAATTAAATCTCAAATATATGAAAATTACTATAATAATTTTGGTATAAAAACAGTGGTTCCTGAAAAAACTCAGCATAAAATAATGAATTTTATATATGACATAATAAAAAGCGGTAAATATGAAGAAGGAACAGATTTGTTTTTTGAATGTGTAAATGAATTGAAGGATATGGGTGCCCAAGCTTTTCTGTTAGGATGTACCGAATTATCATCTGCACAATACTTATATAAAATCAATGGACCTTATATTAACCCTATGGAAGTTATTACAGAAAGCTCAATAATAAATGCAGGCGGAGAATTAAATTAAAATAATTACATTGACATTTGAAAACGAAAAGAACCGTTATGGAAATGACTTAGGAGGGAAAATGAAGGAATTGACAGCAAAGCAAGCTGACTTGGTGCTATTTTTTGTGGCGTTTTTTTGGGGTACAGGTTTTACAGTAACTAAATTGGCATTAGAAGTATATACGACATATCAGCTTTTGTTTTTGAGATTTATATTTGCAATTTTAGTTTCATTTATATTGTTTTATAAAAAAATTAAGACTATAAGTAAGACAGACATTAAAGCAGGTTTTATAATGGGCTTCTTTTTGGCTATAGGTTATATTTTTCAAACAATCGGCTTGACTGGAACTTCAGCTGGAAATTCTGCATTTCTTACTGGTACAAATGTTGTAATGGTTCCGTTTTTTTATTATATTGTTACAAAGATAAAGCCGGGCAAAAACAATATCATTGCAGCTATATTAATGTTTTTGGGAATTGTATTATTAACCGTTGATTTTGAAAATTTCGGAAAGTTTAATATTTGGGATTTCTTAACCTTCATAAGTGCAATTTGTTTTGCTTGGCAGGTGGTTGCAACAGGTATATTTTCATCAGACAAAGATCCGGCTGTTATCGCAACTATTCAAATGGCTACATGTACGATTATATTTTTTGTAATGATGTTGTTTGAAAACCAACCAATTGTATTTAACACAAAAGGGACAGTAAGCATGCTATATTTAAGTTTAATAGCTACAATGCTTTGCTTTTTGTTGCAGACATTAGGACAAAAATACACATCAACCACTCATGCTGCAATTATATTAAGCTTAGAATCTATATTCGGCAGTATATTTGGAGTTTTATTCTTGCATGAAAAATATTCTATAATGACTGTTATGGGTTTTGTAGTAATTTTTATTGCTGTTTTAATAGCGGAAATAGGAAATATAGGATACCTAAGGAAAAATTAAAAAATATATTGTTTAAAACGAATAATTGTTATATAATTATAAAAAACATTCGTGTGGAGCTAATATGAAAAAATATAAAAGGAATCAGAGAATCGGTGCATTGATGAAGATTTTCGCCGAGAAACCAAACTATGTGTTTTCTTATAATTATTTTTCTGAAATATTTAACGCGGCTAAATCTACTATAAGTGAAGATGTATCAATAGTTAAGGAATTAGTGGCCGAATTAGATTATGGTAGAATAGAAACTATTTCCGGCGCTGCAGGTGGTGCTGTATTTATACCGATAATGGGTAAAGACGAAAAAAACAAAATACTTACGGATCTCTGCCATATGTTTTCAAATAAAAACAGAATTTTGCCGGGCGGATTTATTTATTTAACAGATATTTTCAACAATCCAAGCATTGTAACAAATATTGCGAAGGTTATATCGTCAGAATTTTCAAACAAGAAAATTGATTGCATCATAACAGTCGAAACAAAGGGTATTCCTGTTGCAATTTTAACCGGACAAAAGTTAAATGTCCCGGTTGCTGTAATAAGAAGAAACAATAAGGTAACTGAGGGTGCAACAGTAAGCATCAATTATGTATCAGGTTCGTCAAATAATATACAAACAATGTCATTATCAAGAAGATCGTTGAAGGAAAACTCAAAGGTTTTAATAATAGATGATTTTATGAAGGGCGGCGGTACCTGCAAAGGTATGGCGGATATGATGAGAGAGTTTAACGCAGAGGTAGTGGGAACTGCTGTAGTAATAGAAACTAAAGAACCTGAGAAAAAATTGGTAGATAATTATTTGTCGTTATTAGTCATAAATAGAATAAATGAAAAGGAAGGAGTAATAGAAATTAAGCCAAATGACGATTTGTTAAAATAATTTCATACTTTTTTGCCAAAAAATGAAAATGTTATTTTGCAATTTATGTACAAGTATAGTATAATATACTAAAAGGACATAAACTTTGGGGGAAGGTGGTGACAACATGAAAATTTCGGACGTAAGAGTACGAAAAATTAATTCTGAAGGTAAAATGAAGGCAATCGTTTCCGTTACTTTTGATGATTGTTTTGTGGTACATGACATTAAGATTATTGAAGGTCAAGATGGCTTGTTTATAGCGATGCCAAGCAGAAAGATGCCAGATGGCGAGTTTAAGGACATAGCTCACCCGATTAATTCTGAAACAAGACAAATTGTTGCAGAAGCTGTATTTAAGGCTTACGAAGAAAAGCGCCAAGAAGAAGGAGAAACCGCAGAAGCTGCTCTTCTTTAGCGCCATGACTGATGATTAAAAATCAACAGTTTCTGGGTCTTTTTATAAGACCCTTTTTTATGTGAGCCAAAAAATATTTCAAAACTTTTTTGACTTAATACATAATATGAAGTATAATTTTTAAGTATTACTTTATTTATTATATGAGGAGAAATATTATGAATATGTCAATTATTTTGGCAGCCGGTGAAGGTACAAGAATGAAATCAGACATTCCTAAAACCTTACATAAGGTTTGTGGTAAAGAAATGATAAAATACATTATAGAAGCAGCTAAAGATTCGGGAATAGAAAAAAATATAGTCGTATTGGGACATGGCAAAGAAAAAGTAAAAAATACGATTCTTGATATGGGAGTTATAACCGTTGAGCAACCCATAGGAAAAGAGGTACCATACGGAACAGGATATGCGGTAATGGTAGCTGCCCCGCACATTGAAGATGAAGATACGGTATTAATACTTTGTGCTGATGGTCCGCTTATCAGAAAAGAAACCTTATCATCATTTATTAAAAATCATTTAGACAATAATTGTGATGCATCAGTTATGACTTCATATTTTGAAAATCCAAAAGGATACGGAAGAATTATTAGAAATGAAGATTTAACAATAAGAAATATAGTAGAAGAAAAGGATGCGTCAGAGGAAATCAAAAAAATAACGGAAATAAATGCGGGCATATATTGCTTTAAGGGTAAAATGCTTAAATTTGCTCTTAAAAATATTAATACAAACAATTCTCAAGGTGAATACTATTTGACAGATACAATTAAAGTATTGAATAATGAGAATTATAAAATAGGCGGCTGGATATTAGAGGACGAAACTGATATTAAGGCAGTTAATGACAGAGTGCAGCTTGCGGAAGTAACAAAAATAATGCAGGAAAGAATAAATAAAAAGCTTATGCTTTCAGGAGTTACGTTGATTGATCCTGAAAATACTTATATAGAAGATACTGTTACAATAGGAAGAGATACAGTTATTTATCCCGGAACATATTTGCAGGATAACACTGTAATAGGTTCTGAATGCACCATTGGACCGAATGCTCGTATAATTAACTCGAAGGTTTGTAATAATGTAAGCATTGAAAACTCTAAAATTATTGAGTCAATCATTGGAGATGGTACAACTGTTGGACCTTTTGCATATATAAGACCGGGAACAGTTTTGGGGAAGAATGTCAAAATAGGTGATTTTGTAGAGGTTAAAAAATCAATAATAGGAGATAATTCTAAATCTTCTCATTTAGCGTACATAGGAGATGCCGAGGTGGGAAAAGATGTTAATATAGGCTGCGGTGTTGTGTTTGTAAATTATGATGGTAAGAAGAAGCATAAAACAGTCATTGGAGATGGCGCCTTTATTGGGAGTAATTCGAATTTAGTAGCACCTGTCAATGTTTCCCAGGGCGGATATATTGCTTGCGGCTCCACTATTACAGAGGATGTAGAAGAAGGAGATTTGGCAATAGCCCGTGCTCGTCAGGTAAATAAAAAGGGATTAGGCAAAAACAGATATTAATAGAGGTAAATATGTATATAATTGCAGGACTTGGCAATCCGGGTAAAGAGTATACAGGTACAAGGCACAATGTAGGGTTTGAAACCGTAGATTGTTTGGCTGAAAAGTATGGTGTTAATTTAAATAAATTAAAATTCAACTCCGTTTATGGTGAGATAAACATAAACGGAGAAAAAATCATGCTTATGAAACCTGTAACTTATATGAACAGAAGCGGAATAGCTATAGATGAAATAACTAAATTTTATAAAATACCCATTGAAAATCTAATCGTTATTTATGATGATATAGATATACCTGTCGGATCATTAAGAATAAGACCAAACGGCAGCCCAGGAACACATAATGGCATGAAATCTATAACTCAGCATGTAGGAAGCAATTTTCCCCGTATAAGAATCGGCATTGGAAGGAATCCTAACATGGATTTGGCAGATTATGTGCTTCAAAGATTCAATAAAGAAGATATTGATACACTAATTCCTATAATAAATAGGGCTGGAGAAGCAGCCATAGAAATAATAGAAAATAATGTAGACAGTGCAATGCAGAAATACAATGTAAGAACAGTAGAGTAAGGTAATTATGAACAGAATTTTGTTTCAGCAGTTCCAAAAAACGGATAAGTATAGCAAAATAAATGAAAATTATAAACGAAATAAACGCCAGCTCATATCAGGTATAAATGAAGAGAGCATGGCGTATTTGGTATGCAATTTATTGGATGCAACAACTGACAAAATACTTTTACTTACAAGCGACGAAATTAAATCAAGGAAGTATGAACAAGAAATAAAAGCGTATACAGAAGATGTCAGCAGATTGCAACCTAAAGAATTTATAATGTACAATGTCGATGCTCTTAGTAAGGATGTTGATTATAAAAGGACTGAAGTTCTTAATCATATTATTAATTCTAAAAAGCATGTTGTAACTGCATCAATTAACTCAATTATTACCAGAGTTATGACTAAAGACAGATTTAAGGAATCTATAATAGAATTAAAATACGGAAAAAATTATATTTTAGATGACCTTAGAAGCAGCTTGATTAAATTAGGGTATGAAAGGGTTGATGCAATAGAGGGTGTAGGACAGTTTTCTATAAGGGGAGGAATTATTGATGTGTTTTCCCCATCTGAAACTAATCCCATCAGAATCGAGTTTTTTGATGATGAAATTGATTCTATTAGAACAGTTGATATTAAAACACAGCGTTCAATTAAAAATTTAACATCAACAAAAATAATACCATGCAGCGACATATTATTTCAAAAACAAGAAATTAATAAGGTTTTAAACGAGATAGAGAAGGATTATCAAAAAAGATTAGAAAAAATCTTAAATATTAAAAATTCTAAAGAAATCGAAAAAAAGCTAAAAACACTTTATAACAGCTATAAGGACAGGTTAAGTACCGGCCTAAGTATAGAAAACGCAGATCTTTTAGTACCCTTTATTAAAGGTAACTTTGTTAATGTTTTAGATTATTTTGATGATTTCATCCTAATATTAGATGAACCGGAAAGAATTTTCGAAGAATTTAAAAATTTAACAGAAAGCTTTCAATTAAAATTCAGCGAACTGTTTGAAAGAGGCGAAATATTCACTTGCCAAGAAAATGTTTATATACAGGAACAGGAATTAGTGAAAAAAATATCCGAAAAAACACTTATTTCAGTAAATGGAAAGGATAAAATCTTTGAATCCGATGATTCAGTTACATTGCTGTTTAAGGAAGCAACTTCTTATTACGGAAAGATGGAGGATTTGTCTAAGGACTTAAACCGATTAAAATATAAAGGTTATAAGGTAGCAATTATACTTTCAAACTATGAGGGATGTATAAAACTTCATAATATATTAAACGATTACGAATGCATAACCACTTTGTCGAAGGACCAAAATATTGCTGCCGAAAGCGGCCAAGTAGTTATAGTACCGGGAGAACTTAAAAAAGGATTTGAGTATTATGACAATAAAATCATAATACTCACTGAAAATGAGGTATTTGGCACAGTTGTTAAAAAACCTCATAAAGCTAAAAAACGCAAGGGCTCTAAAATTGAAATATTCACAGATTTAAAGGTAGGAGATTATGTAGTACACGAGCATCACGGTATTGGTCAATATGTAGGCATAGAGAAAATAGATGTTCAAAACATTAAAAAGGATTATCTTTGCATTAAATACAAGGGCGAGGATAAGCTGTATGTTCCGGTTGATCAAATGTCACTCATCCAAAAATATATTGGGTCTGATTCTGAAAAACCTAAGCTTAATAAAATGGGCAGCACCGATTGGACTAAAACCAAGGAGCGAACAAAAAAGGCCATAGAAAATATGGCTGCCGAATTAGTAAAATTATATGCCCAAAGAAAAATAATCAAGGGTTATCCTTATATGCCCGATTCAGAGTGGCAAAAAGAATTCGAATATAAATTTCCTTTCCAGGAAACAGATGATCAGTTGCGCTGTATAAAAGAAATAAAAAAAGATATGGAAAAGCCCATATGTATGGACAGGTTGCTTTGTGGGGATGTTGGCTTCGGAAAGACCGAAGTTGCCCTTAGAGCTGCTTTTAAAGCAGTTATGGATTCAAAGCAGGTTGCAATACTTGTTCCTACAACTATTTTGGCGCAGCAGCACTATACAAATATAGTGGACAGATTCAGAGGTTATCCTGTAAAAATAGAAATGCTTTCAAGATTTAGAACTCCTTATCAGCAGGCCAAGGTAATAAATGATTTAAACAAAGGTCTTATTGATGTTGTTGTAGGTACTCATAAGCTTTTATCTAAGGATTTAAAGTTTAAGGATTTGGGCTTATTAATAATTGATGAGGAACAAAGATTCGGAGTAAAGCATAAGGAATTAATAAAGCAGCTGAAAGCAAACATAGATGTACTTACTCTTTCAGCAACACCTATTCCAAGAACATTGCATATGTCTATGATTGGTGTAAGAGATATGAGTGTCATATCTGAACCACCGGGAGACAGGTTGCCGGTTCAAACATATGTAATAGAATACAATGAAGGCATTTTAAAGGATGCCATCGAGAAGGAATTGCTAAGGGGTGGACAGATATATTATGTTCACAACAGAGTAATGGATATTGATAAAACTGCAGCTAAGCTTCAAAAGTTAGTACCTGATGCAAGAATTGCAGTAGCTCACGGACAAATGAGCGAAAGACATTTAGAAAATATTATGTTAGAGTTTGTCGCTAAGGAATATGATATTTTAGTATGTACAACCATTATTGAAACAGGAATGGACATACCGAATGTTAACACATTAATAATAAACAATTCAGATCATTTAGGACTTTCTCAGCTTTATCAGCTTAGAGGAAGAATCGGAAGGTCTAACAAAGTTTCATTTGCTTACCTGACATACGAAAAGGATAAAATGCTTTCAGAGGTGGCGGATAAAAGATTGAAGGCAATAAAAGAATTTACCGAATTTGGTTCAGGATTCAAAATAGCTATGAGGGACTTAGAAATAAGGGGCTGCGGAAACATATTAGGTGCAGAACAGCACGGACATATGCTTGCCATAGGTTACGATTTATACGTAAAATTCTTAGACAGGGCAGTCAAAGAAATTCAAGGCAATAAAGTTGAAGTTGAAGATATTGAAACTTCAGTGGATTTAAATGTTGATGGCTACATTCCTTCAACATATATTGAAAATGAAGAGCAAAAAATTGAAATATATAAAAAAATTGCAGCCACATCCGATAAGGATGATATATACGATATAACTGAAGAAATAATTGATCGTTTTGGAAATCCTCCAAAACAGGTTGACAATCTTCTTAAAATCTCTTATATTAAATCATTAAGCAAAAAACTCAGAATTAAATCCATAACACAGTCAGGTAACACGGTTAATTTTGAATTGAATTCAGCTGATGATTTAAATCAGGACATGATAGGATTTTTAATAGAAAATTTCAATACAAAAATTAAATTTGATGTATCAAAAGATCCTGTTATTAAATATAAATTAGATTCCTTAGAACAGCTAAAAATTCTTGAGGAACTTGAAAAGTTTTTAGAAATCTTAAATAATTATAAAACAGGATTAAAGAATCCTGTCAGGGAGGAAAAAAATGATTAAATTTAAAAAATTACTTTCTTTAACAGTTTTCTTCAGTTTGATTATTACATTAACAGCATGTAATAACAATAAATCTGCTATAAATCAAGATGGTGTTGTTGCAACGGTTAATGATAAGCCAATAACTCAAAAAGAATTAGATGAAAATTTAGCAATATACTCTAAAATAAATCCTGCATGGACAGAAGAAAAAATGTTGGACCAGTTAATATTAGAAGTTTTGTTAG
This sequence comes from uncultured Clostridia bacterium, assembly GCA_964421845.1. GTDB lineage: Bacteria > Bacillota > Clostridia > Tissierellales > Sedimentibacteraceae > Sedimentibacter. The sequence goes on along the minus strand of CAYQYY010000001.1, from coordinate 412,661 downwards.
TTGAAAAAGCAGAAAAAGAAGGAATTACAGTTTCAGATGAAGATGTGAATGCTGAATTAGAAAATATAAAAATTTATACAAACACAGAAGAAGAATATCAAAAATTCCTTAAAGACAATGGTATGACCGAAGAATATCTTAAAGAATCATTAAGAAAAGAATTTTTAATTAATCACTATATATCTATACAAATGGAAAAAATAAATCCTTCAGATGAAGAGCTTCAAAAAATGTTTGATGAGTATAAAATGAAGGAAGAAGTTAGAGCAAGCCATATATTGGTAAAGACCTTAGATGAAGCAAAAGCAGTTACGGAAAGATTAAATAAAGGTGATAAATTTGAAGATGTTGCAAAGGAATTGTCCATAGATACGGGCAGTGGAGCTATGGGTGGAGATTTGGGTTATTTTTCATTTATAAAAATGGTTAAACCGTTCTCTGAAGCAGCATTTAACATGGAAATAGGCCAAGTTAGCGAACCGGTCCAATCAGAATTCGGATATCATATTATAAAATTAACAGATAAAAAGAAAGATGAAAGCAAGACACTTGAAACCGAAAAACCAATACTTCAAGAATACTACACATATATTAAATATGATGAATTATTAGAAAACATTAAAAAAGAAGCAGAAATTATAAAGAAGTAATAAGTAAGATAATGTTATAAATGGTAAAAAGATGTTGCTATTGATAAAACAATGCTATATAATGTAAATGATATTTCCATTAATATCCGTAAAGTTAATAGGATAAAATCTATTAAAGTGCAAATAATAGAAAATATTAAAAGAAATGTCATATAAATATAAATTATGCATTGGAGGAACTTAAGAATGAAAGCAACTGGCATTGTCAGAAGAATTGATGACTTGGGTAGAGTAGTTATCCCAAAGGAAATAAGACGTACATTAAGAATTAGAGAAGGGGATCCTTTAGAGATATTTACAGACAGAGAAGGTGAAATAATTCTTAAAAAATATTCACCTATAGGAGAATTAACTGAATTTGCGGGAGAGTATGTTGAATCATTATTCGAAACAACAAGACATACAGCAATAATAACAGATCGTGATGGAGTGATAGCAGTATCAGGAAGTTCAAAAAAGGATTATACTGAGAAAAGATTGAGTCCGGAGCTTGAAAAAATCATTGAAAGCAGAGAAATGTATGTAACAAACGGCAATTCTAAACCAATAAGAATTACTGCAAATGAATTTAATCCTGATAATTATATCAGCCAAGTGATTTCTCCAATATTAGTACATGGTGACCCGATAGGGGCAATAATGCTTTTATCAAAGGACAAAGCAGTAAAAATGACAGAAGTTGAAGAAAAATTAATCAAAACAGCAAGTGTATTTTTATCAAGACAAATGGAAAGTTAGTAGATTTAGTAAAGATAGTTTCCGAGAGGAGACTATCTTTTTTAGTATGCCTTAACCCCATTTTTCAGGGTTTCTTTTCAGAGCCACCTTGATAACGTTTTGACATTATAACTTATTTGTTTTATAATTAAAGCATAGATATTGGAGGAGGTACCTCATGGATATAAGATTTTTAGGTGCTGTAAGAGGAGTAACCGGTTCAAGTCATTTTATACAGTATAAAGATAAAAAGATATTATTGGACTGCGGAATGTATCAGGGTAAGGATGATGACTATAATTTAGACGACTTTGAAGTAAATCCTGCTGATATTGATTATTTGTTTTTAAGTCATAGCCACATAGATCATAGCGGAAGAATTCCTTTGTTAGTTAAGAAGGGTTTTAAAGGAACAATATATTGTTCTAAGCCAACATATGATTTGTGTGAAATAATGCTTTTAGATTCAGCCCATATCCAAGAAACGGAAGCTGAATGGAAAAACAAAAAAGCAATGCGAACAGGTAAAAAATTAGTAGAACCAATTTATACACAAAAGGATGCATTAGACAGCTATCAATATTTTAAAACTGTTCAGTACAATCAGATTATTGCTATAGATGATGTACTTACCGTGAAATTCAATGATGCAGGCCATATTTTAGGCTCATCGATAATTGAAATGTGGTTTTCCGAAAACGAAGAAAATGTGAAACTTGTGTATTCCGGTGATTTAGGAATGCATGAAAAACCGCTGTTGAACGATCCTTCCATAATTGAAAAAGCTGATTATGTAATAATGGAAGCGACATATGGTGATAGAGTACATGAAGATATAGAACAAAGAACAGAAGAACTGATCAAAATTATTTTAAAGACAGTCAAAAGGGGTGGTAATGTTATAATTCCATCATTTGCTGTGGGAAGAACTCAAGAAATAATATATGAGTTAAATAAATATTATGACCGACATTTAAGTAAAATAGGAACAGAAGAAAATGAACTTAAAAAAATACCTGTATACATAGACAGTCCGCTTGCTGTAAAAGCAACAGAAATTTTCAAACGAAATGCCAATGTTTTTGACAATGAAGCAAGGGAATATATAATGAAAGGTGATAATCCTTTAGAATTTGAAAATCTTCATTATACGCAAAATGCCGAGGAATCAAAAAAGCTTAATCTTTCAAAGGAACCGAAAATCATAATTTCGGCCAGCGGAATGTGTGAAGCAGGAAGAATAAAGCATCATTTAAAGCATAATTTATGGAGAAAAGAAAGTAGTATTGTATTTGTAGGTTATCAGGCAGAGGGAACATTAGGAAGGAAAATTTTAGACGGGGAAAAAGATGTAAAGGTTTTGGGTGAAAATATTCATATTAAAGCTGAAATACACAATGTAGAGGGCTTTTCAGGTCATGCGGATAAACCTGCTTTGTTAAACTGGTTAAAAGGATTTAAGGAAAAACCCCAAAATATATTTATAGTTCATGGAGAACAATCGGCAAAGGAAAACTTTGCGAAGGAAGTTAAAAATCAGCTTAAATTAAATTGCATCATACCGGAATACAATGTTGCATATGACATCAAGAAAAATAATGTTGTCGAAAAAGCAATAAGAGAAGATATTAAGGAAAAAGCCGTGAACATTGGTCAAAGAGCTATAAATGAAAAGCTTTTAACTAAACTATTATCTGAAATCGATGAAATACAGAAAGTATTTGAAACGGCAATAGACAGAACCAAAAATGAAATAAATGAAGATATGGATATTGAGCAGTATAAAAAAATCAATAATATTATTATAGATTTAGAAAATGATATTATCAATTTGACCATGCTTTCCGGAGAATAACATTTGGGAGAATTTAAGATGAAGTCATTGGCAATAGTAAGTTACACTATAGAATCGGTCAACAGCTATTACAATCAAATAAAAAGCTTATTTTCAGATAAAATCATTATTAAAACCTATTCCTTAAAAGATATAGAAAACAATAATGTAACTGAAATAATAGCAGATGTGTTATTGATTCCTTCATATCATCTGTATAAAAAAATAAAAAGTAAGGTTAACAAGGATACAGAGCTTTTATTTGCCCATAGAACTATATCAAAGTCCGGCTTAGATAATATTTTGAACATTAGTGAAGGTTCCAAGGTTGTATTGATTGATGAAAGCCCCGAAATGGCTGAGCAAATAATATCAATAATTTATCAGTTAGGGGCAAGGCATATCGAGCTTAGTTCGCTATGGTCTACAAATGTTGAAAAATTTGATAAGTTTATAGTTTTAGGTCAATCTGATTATATCCCAAAAGCAGCTAAAGAAATAGTAAACATAGGTAACAGTTTATTAGATATTAACTCCATTATAGATATAGGTATGAAGTTTGATATGTTTTCCATACTAGACAGACAGGATGTTGTTAGAAGTTACAAGGAAATAAAAACTGCTAATTTCGGACTGTTAAAAATTTTAGGGCTTACTAACTCAAGAGAAAGCCAGCTTGATATTTTAATGCAGAATGTGGATGCAGGGGTTATAGGAATAAACAATGACGGCAATATTTTCTTGTATAACGAAATAGCAAAGGAAATAGTTAAAAAGGATAATGATCATGTGCTAAATAAAAACGGTATGGAGTTGTTTCCGGAAATACCATTCGATTATACAATAGAAAATTTAAAACCCGTAGAGGAAAAAATAATAAAAATTAACGGGTATGATGTTGTTGTATCAGTTAACCCTCTTTTGCACTCAAGAAAAATGTATGGTGCAGTAGCAATTATAAGAAGATATTCCGATTTAGAAAAAAAGGAATATATGCTTAGAAAGAAGCTTATTGGAAAGGGATATACCGCCAAGTATAATTTTGATGACATATTTGGAGAAAGTGATTCAATTATAGAATGCAAAAATATAGCCATGCGCATGTCTAAATCTAACTCGTCAATATTGATAACAGGAGAAACAGGTACAGGTAAGGAGTTGTTTGCTCAGGCAATTCACAACAATTCTTTAAGAAAGGAATTTCAATTTGTTCCCGTAAACTGTGGGGCTTTTCCTGAAAGTTTATTGGAAAGTGAACTATTTGGTTATGAAGAAGGTGCTTTTACAGGGGCAAGAAAGGGAGGTAAACCGGGGCTGTTTGAGCTTGCGCACAACGGGACTTTATTTTTAGACGAAATAACAGAAATGCCCATTGGCTTGCAGGTTAAACTTCTTAGAGTTCTTCAGGAAAGAGAAGTAGTGCGACTAGGCGGAGACAGAATAATAGATGTTGATATTAGAATTATTGCCGCAACAAATAAAAATATAAAGGAAATGGTTGAAAACGCTGAGTTCAGAGAGGACTTATACTACAGATTAAATGTTCTTCCGTTGAAAATTCCTCCCCTTCGAAACAGAAAAGACGATATATTGGGTCTTGTGAACTATTTGAAAAAATCTTTCAACAGTGACTTTGTCATGACTGATAAAGCAATGGATCTTCTTTTGAACTACAGCTGGAAGGGCAATGTAAGGGAGCTTAGAAACTGTGTTGAATATTTAGTTAACCTTGACTTAAATGTGATAGATGAGAAAGATATCCCTATAGATTACAGTGAGAAACCATTTGATAACAAATTAGTTTCATCGGAGCAAAATATTATCTATGAATTCCTTGAACAAGCAGGTACAAATTTAAAAAAATATATTTTTGTTCTTGAAGAATTAATAGCCGGGAGTAAAAACAATAAAAGATTAGGAAGGCGCACACTTAGTGAAATAGCTAAAAATAAAGGTGTATTTATCAGTGAGCAGGAAATCAGGACCATACTTTTAAACCTTGAAAATTATAAAATGGCAGAAATAAATAAAGGAAGAAGCGGTACGGTAATAACTGAATTCGGAAAAAAAGCATTTAGTTATTTATCAATGGGTTAATGGGTTGCACGGTTCATACCATTAAACCCATTAAGTATTACTTTTAGTAAATTAAAAATTTGTGAACGTTAAAAATATTGAAATTAACTTATTAAATTAAATATTAAAATGTTATTGATTATGGCATAAAAAATGCATATATATAATATAGCTTTATTTCTTTTTGTATGTCTGATTTTTTATAATATTTTGGACAACTTAAAGATTTTATGATTTGGTAATTTATAAAGATTTGAAGGAGGATACAAATTGAAAAAGTTATTGACAGGCAATGAAGCTATAGCATTGGGAGCATACGAGGCCGGTGTTCATTATGCTGCAGCATATCCGGGTACTCCAAGTACGGAAATTCTTGAAAACATAGCTCCTTATAAAGAAATAATAGCAGAATGGGCTCCTAATGAAAAAGTTGCAGTTGAATCAACTGTAGGCGCATGCTATGCAGGTGCAAGATGTCTGACAGCTATGAAACATGTTGGTTTAAACGTTGCTGCAGACCCGTTCTTTACAATGGGATACACCGGCGTTAACGGTGGTATGGTACTTATAAGTGCTGATGACCCCGGAATGCATTCATCTCAAAACGAACAGGACAACAGATATTACGCAAGAATGGCAAAGGTTGCAATGGTTGAGCCATCTGACAGCCAGGAATGCAAGGACATGGTTATAAAAGCTATGGAAATAAGCGAAAAATTCGATACATTAGTTATGGTAAGAATGACAACAAGAGTTTGTCACAGCAAGTCAGTTGTTGAAACAGGAGAAAGGGTAGAAGTTCCCATTAAGCCATATAAAAAAGATACAAGCAAATATTTTATTGCTCCTGCAGTTGCGAAGCAATTACATTTAGTTGTAGAGAAAAAACTAAAAGAGCTTGAAAAATTCTCTAATGAAACTGAATTAAATTTCATAGATTGGAATGACAAAAAAATTGGAGTTATATCTTCAGGTGTCGCATATCAATATGCAAGAGAAATATTCGGAGATTCTGCTTCGTACTTAAAAATTGGTTTTTCGTACCCTCTACCTATGGATAAAATCAGAAAGTTTGCTGATGAAGTAGAAACACTATATATTGTAGAAGAGTTAGAACCATTCATGGAAGAACAAATAAAAGCTGCAGGTATCAACTGTATAGGTAAGGATAAAATACCGAACACTTGGGAGTTAAACCCTGATATAGTTGAAAAAGCATTGATGGGAACACAAAAACCTATTATAGATTATGATAAAACTGTTGCTGTCGGCAGACCTCCTACACTTTGTGCAGGATGCCCTCACAGAGGATTTTACTATGAATTATCAAAAAGAAAGAATGTAATGATTACAGGAGACATCGGATGCTACACATTGGGCGGAACTGAACCGTTAAATGCAATGGACACGGTTGTATGTATGGGTGCAAGTGTAAGCATGGCTCACGGAGCTAAGAAAGTATTTGATAAGAACAATGATAACAAACGTCTTGTTGCAACAATCGGTGATTCAACATTCTTCCACTCAGGCATGACAAGCTTGTTAGATGTTGTATACAACAAGAGTAACACTATTACCTGCATACTTGACAACAGAATAACTGCGATGACAGGACACCAAGAAAACCCGGGAACCGGCTACACTCTGCAGGGGGATGAAACAAAAATTGCTGATATAGAAACAATTGTAAGAGCTCTTGGTATAGAACATGTTAAATCAATTAATCCTTTAAACAGAGTTGAAATGAAAGAAGCTATGGATTGGGCATTTGAGCTTAATGAACCATCAGTTATAATTTCAAGATATCCATGTGCTCTTAAAAAATATTCTGAACAAGATTTGGAAGAGTTTGGACCTATAGAAGGTGTATGTGAAGTGGACCAAGAAATATGTATCGGCTGTAAAGCTTGTGTAAGAACAGGTTGTCCTGCAATCCATTTCCAACATGAGATTAAAAAATCATTTATTAATGAAGCTCAGTGCGTTGGTTGTGAATTGTGTATGCAGGTATGTCCTGTAAAAGCTATCAGTAAGGTAGGTGTATAATATGAAGAATAAAAATATACTATTGGTTGGAGTTGGCGGTCAAGGTACAATACTTGTAAGTAAAATTTTATCAACGGGTCTTTTACAGGCAGGATATGATGTTAAAATGTCTGAAATTCACGGTATGGCACAAAGAGGCGGCAGTGTTTCCACACAGGTAAGATATGGTGAAAAAGTTTATTCACCGATTATTGGTATAGGCGATGCAGATATATTGGTTTCATTTGAAACTATGGAATCAATAAGATGGCTTGAATTTCTGAAACCTAATGGCGTAGCTGTAATAAATGAATATGAAATTCCTTCAGCACCGATACTTTCCGGAAAAGTCGGTTATCCTCAAGGTATAATAGAAACAATTAAGGAAAAGGTAAATACGAAAGTTATTAATGCTGCAGAGATTTCTGAAAAATTGGGTAACACAAAGGTAATGAATGTTGTGCTTTTAGGAGCTTTAATTAAATCAATGAATTTAACAGATATTGATTGGGAAGCGATCATAAAAGACTTAGTAAAAGAAAAATTCGCAGAATTAAACATTAAAGCATTACATGCCGGAATGGAAGCGGTATAAAAATTTCTATAAGCGAGGCGAATATGAGCTATAAAATTTTGGCGATTAATCCGGGTTCAACTTCTACAAAAATTGCATTGTACGAAGATGAAAAGGAAATCTTTGTTAAGACATTGGATCATCCAATAGAATTAATTGATTCATTCGAAAATGTAGAAGATCAGTTGCAAATGAGACAAGAAGTTGTTATGTCTTTTCTAAAAGAAAAGAAATTTGATGTAAATGAATTATCAGCTGTTGTTGCAAGAGGAGGAATGCTTCCTCCGGTTAAATCAGGAGCATATAATATTAATGATTTAATGATTGACAGAGTGGAAAGACGTCCTGTAATGGAACACGCTTCTAATCTTGCTGCACCGATTGCATATGGAATTGCTAAGGAAGTTGGAATACCATCATATATTTATGATTCGGTAATGACAGATGAAATGCTTGATATAGCAAGAATTTCAGGAATGCCGGACATTCCGAGGACGAGTTCAAGCCATGTTTTAAATACTAGGGCAATGGCTATAAAATATGCAAAAGTCAATGGAAAAAAATACGATGAATTAAATATTATTGTAGCTCATTTAGGTGGCGGAATTTCGGTTAACTTACATTCGCAAGGTAAAATTGTTGATATAGTTTCAGATGATGAAGGTCCTTTCTCACCGGAAAGAGCAGGAAGAGTTCCCTGCAGAGAACTTATAAATCTTTGCTATTCAGGCAAATTTGATAAAAAAACAATGCAAAGAAAGCTAAGAGGAAACGGTGGTCTAAGAGCATATTTAAACACAATCGATGCAAGAGAAGTTGAAGCGATGATTAATTCAGGCAATGAGGAAGCAAGATTGATATATGAAGCAATGGCTTACCAAATAGCTAAAGGAATCGGAGAGCTTGCAACTGTTGTTAGCGGTAAAGTAGACGTTGTTATATTAACCGGAGGCATCTCTCATTCAAAAATGCTTACATCATGGATTAAAGAAAGAGTATCTTTCATAGCACCTGTTGAAATAATGGCAGGAGAAAATGAAATGGAAGCATTAGCTTATGGGGCTCTCAGAGTTCTAAGAGGCGAAGAAACTTCAAAGGAATACACAGAATAAATATGACCCGCAAAAGCGGGTCTATTTTTATACTTATTCAATGTCGAACATAAGTGATTAACACAAATGCATAGTTCGTAATAATACGAAGATAAATTAAATATCTTAAATAAATTATCTTAAAAACGGTTGACAATAAATTTTTAATTTGATATCATTTGGTTAACGGATAATACCATAAAAGTAAAGGAAGGTCAGTTATGTGTGATGTTAAAAGAGTATTTGTAGAGAAGAAACCAGGTTTTAATACGGAGTCGATTAATTTAATGAATGACTTTAAAGAAAACCTTCAGTTGAATAAATTAAAAAACGTTCGTATTTTAAACAGATACTTAGTATCCAACCTAAGCGATCAAGATTTTAACAATGCAGTTGCTGCGGTTTTATCTGAACCGAATCAGGATGATGTTTATTTTGATGATATAAAAGAATCAGATAATGTTTTTGCTGTTGAATTTTTGCCGGGACAGTATGACCAAAGGGCTGATTCTGCATCTCAGTGTATACAGATAATAACCGGTAAAGAAGACATAATTGTTAAATATGCTAAAGTAATAATACTTGAAGGAGATTTATCTAAAGAAGAAATATTAAAAATTAAAAATTACTTCATAAATCATGTTGATTCAAGAGAAACACATGTTAACGAATGTGATAGTTTTTATGATGCATATGAAAAAGCTCTCGATATAGAATATATACAAAACTTTATAGATAAATCATATAAAGAAATAGAAGAACTTCGTGTAAATATGAGTCTTGCAATGAGTTCTGAAGATTTATTATTTTGCCAAGAATATTTTAAAACTACGGAAAAAAGAAATCCTACCGTAACTGAAATAAAAGTAATAGACACCTATTGGTCCGATCATTGCAGACATACCACTTTTAATACTCGAATTGACAAAATAGAATTTGAAAACGGAAAAATAAATGAGCAAATAGAAAAAACATTTGAACAGTATTTAATTTCAAGAAAATTTGTTTATGAAAATAGAAATAAAGATATTTCGCTGATGGATTTAGCCACAATTAATGCAAAGGAACTTAGGAAATCAGGAGAATTAAATGATTTAGAGGTATCTGATGAAATAAATGCCTGCAGCATCATAATCAATGTTGATGCAGACGGTGAAAATGAAGAGTGGCTGTTGATGTTTAAAAATGAAACTCATAACCATCCTACAGAAATTGAACCCTTCGGTGGCGCTGCAACCTGTATAGGTGGAGCGATAAGAGATCCGCTATCAGGACGTTCATATGTTTATCAAGCTATGCGAATCACAGGAAGCGGCGATCCAAGACAAAGAATTGAAGATACGTTACCCGGAAAACTTCCTCAAAGAAAAATTTCTACAGAAGCAGCATCCGGATATAGTTCTTATGGTAATCAAATAGGGCTTGCAACCGGCTATGTAAATGAAATATACCATCAAGGTTACGTTGCAAAGAGAATGGAAGTAGGTGCCGTAATAGCTGCTGCGAAAAAAGAAAATGTAAGAAGAGAAGCGCCGGTTAAAGGTGATGTGGTAATTCTCCTTGGCGGAAGAACGGGAAGAGACGGATTGGGAGGAGCTACCGGTTCATCAAAGGAGCATGACGAAAAATCAATAATAAAGTGTGGCTCAGAAGTACAGAAGGGAAATGCACCCACAGAAAGAAAAATTCAAAGATTATTCAGAAATGAAAATGTAAGCTTCTTAATAAAAAAATGCAATGACTTTGGTGCAGGAGGAGTTTCCGTAGCAATAGGAGAATTAGCCGATGGATTAAATATCAACCTTGACATGGTACCTAAAAAATATGAAGGATTAGACGGAACAGAACTTGCCATATCGGAATCACAGGAAAGAATGGCTGTGGTTGTTTCAAAAGCTGATGCACAGAAATTTATAGACTATGCACAGAGAGAGAATTTAGAAGCAACTGTTGTTGCAGAGGTTACTGATGACAAAAGATTAAAAATGACATGGAGAGGAAAAACTATATTAGATATAGGCAGAGGTTTCTTGGATACTAACGGTGTTAATCAAAGAGTTAATGCATTTATAAATGAACCGATAAAAAAAGAAGCCAAAAGAGATTTTTACAACAGTGACTTAAAAGAAGCGTGGCTCGAAAATTTAAGAGATTTAAATGTAGCAAGTCAAAAAGGAATGGTGGAAAGATTTGATTCAACAGTAGGAGCAGGAACGGTTTTAATGCCGTTCGGCGGATATACTCAGCTTACTCCTGCAGAAGGAATGGTTGCAAAAATCCCTGTACTTAACAAATCGACAAACACTTGCTCTATTATGACACATGGATTTGATCCGTTTTTATCAGAAATAAGCCCATATCACGGTGCAATGTATGCCGTTATTCATTCGGTGGCAAAAGCTGTTGCAATGGGAGCTGATTACAAAAATATTAGATTAACATTTCAAGAGTATTTTGAAAAGTTAAACAAGGAACCTGAAAAATGGGGTAAAACATTGAGTGCATTATTAGGTGCATACAAGGTGCAGCATGAGCTTAAAATACCCGCAATAGGCGGAAAAGACAGCATGTCAGGAACATTTAAGGATTTAAACGTTCCGCCTACATTGATAAGTTTTGCTGTGTGCGTAACGGATGTTAACAATATTGTTTCACCTGAATTTAAAAAATCAGACAGCAAGGTGTTGTTAGTTAAAATTAAAAAAGATGATAATAACATCCCGGATTTTGAAGATTTAAAAAGTAAATACGAATTAATTCATGAACTTATATTAAAAGGAAAAGTGTCAAGCGCTCATACAGTAGGTTTTGGAGGAATGGCAGCAGCTATAAGCAAAATGGCTCTTGGTAATAATATTGGTTTTAAAGTTAGCTTTGAATTAACCATGGATAAAAACAAATTGTTTTCATCAAACTATGGAGATCTTATTATAGAAGCAGATGAAACTATTATAGGAACTGAAATAGGAATGACAACTGCCGATGAAAAAATTACATTGAATGAAGGAATACAAATTTCATTAAATGAAATTAAAAATAATTGGATGAAAACCTTAGATAATATTTATCCGGTAAAAAAGGATGTTGAAGGTAAAATTGAAAGCTATTATACCCTTGGAGGGAACAGAAAAAAACCTTTACAAAATATAGTAAAACCAAAGGTTTTAATACCGGTTTTCCCCGGTACGAACTGTGAATATGACACTCAAAGAGCTTTCGAAAGAGCAGGAGCAGAAACCGAAATTTTCGTATTTAATAACTTAAGCACTTTAAATGTAGTTGAATCAATAAAAGAAATGAACAAGCGCATAAAACAATCACAAATTATTGCATTTCCGGGAGGTTTCAGCGCAGGTGACGAACCCGAAGGTTCAGGTAAATTCATTGCTTCGGTATTTAGAAATGAATTTTTGAAAGAAGCTGTAATGGATTTGTTAAACAACAGAGATGGTCTGATAATAGGTATATGCAATGGATTTCAGGCGCTCATTAAGCTTGGGCTCGTTCCGTTTGGAGAAATAGTGGATATTAAAGAGGATTATCCTACACTTACCTATAACAACATAGGTAGACATGTATCAACATTCATTAGAACAAAGGTAGTAAACAATACATCACCATGGTTAAATAAATGTAATGTAGGAGATGTTCATTATCTGCCTGTATCACATGGAGAAGGAAGATTCGCAGCAAATGAAGAATGGATTAAAAGGTTAAAAACACAAGGACAAATAGCTACTCAATATGTGGATTTAAATAATGAACCAACACTTGACGGACTGTACAATCCAAATGGTTCCATTGAAGCAATTGAAGGTATAACAAGCCCTGATGGAAGAATTTTCGGTAAAATGGCTCATTCAGAAAGAATAGATAAGAATTTATATAAAAACATAACCGGAAACAAAGATCAATTAATATTTGAATCCGGAGTGCATTATTTCAAATAGGAGGAACTATGAAGGTAGCAATAATCATGGGAAGTGATTCAGACTTTCCTGTAGTAGAAAAGGGTTACAAAATTTTAAAGGAATTTGGGATTGGAACAGAAGTAAGGGTAATTTCAGCTCACAGAACACCGGACGAAGCAATAAACTTTGCCAAAAATGCTGACAAGAACGGATACGAAGTAATAATAGCAGCAGCGGGAAAAGCAGCTCATCTGCCGGGAGTGTTAGCCGGCTGCACATCTCTTCCGGTTATAGGTATCCCCATAAAATCATCTGATTTAGAAGGAATGGATGCACTTCTTGCAATTGTTCAGATGCCTCCCGGAGTGCCCGTTGCAACAGTGGCAATAAACGGAGCTGAAAACGCAGCTCTCTTAGCAGTGCAAATATTGTCTGTTAAATATGAAAATTTAAGAACTAAATTTAATGAATATAAAAAACAAATGGCAGAAAAAGTTAAAGAAAAAGATAAAAAACTACAGGATAAATTAAATGGAGATTTAATATGAACTATGAAATAATGGATGACGACAAGCTTCATGAGGAATGTGGAGTAGTTGGCATATATACAAATAAACCTAACATCACATCACAGTTAATTTATTTCGGCTTGTTTGCTCTTCAACACAGAGGGCAAGAAAGTGCGGGAATCGCTATTCATACCGGTAAAAAGATAGAATTTCATAAGGATATGGGGTTGGTTGCAGATGTTTTAACACCTGATGTGGTTAATAGATTTAATGGAGATATTGCAATAGGACATGTGAGATATTCAACAACAGGTGAGAGCGAAAAGCAAAATGCACAGCCATTGGTTGTACGCTACAAGGATGGTTCCATCGCCCTGGCACATAACGGCAATTTAGTAAATGCAAATTCATTAAGAAACATACTAGAGGACAGCGGAGTTATATTTCAAACATCAACTGATTCTGAGGTTGTTGCAAATATGGTGGCAAGATATAATAAAGGTGATATTGTAAGTTCAATTAAAAACATCACAGAAATAGTCAAAGGCGCATATGCATTTGTATTTATGACTGAAAAGGAATTGATCGGAGTAAGAGATTATTTTGGCTTAAGACCTCTTTGTTTAGGAAAAAGATCTGACGGATATCTACTTGCTTCCGAAAGTTGCGCCATAAGTGCCATGGGCGGTGAGTTTGTAAGAGATATAGAGCCTGGTGAAATTGTTATTATTAATGAAAATGGTATTAACAGCATAAAAAGTGACAGATATGCGCAGAAAAAACTTTGTATATTTGAACATATTTATTTTGCACGACCGGACAGCAATTTAGACGGTGTCAATGTTTATGAAACAAGATACAATTCAGGAAAAATATTAGCAAAGGAAGCACCTGTAAAAGCAGATTTAGTATTTGCGGTTCCTGATTCAGGAACACCTGCAGCCATTGGTTATGCTGAAGAGTTAAATATTCCGTTTGGATTAGGGCTTATAAAAAACAGATATGCAAAAAGAACCTTTATTGAGCCGAATCAAGAACTTAGAGAACAAGGTGTTAAAACAAAGTTGAGCGTTTTAAAGGAAATTGTAAAGGATAAAATAGTTGTTCTGATAGATGACAGTATAGTAAGAGGTACAACAACAAAGCAGATTGTCAGCATGGTCAAGCAAGCAGGCGCAAAGGAAGTACATGTGAGGATTGCTTCACCACCTGTAACTCATTCTTGTTTCTTTGGTATAAATACTCCTGACAGAAAAAAATTAATAGGTGCAAATAAAACAACTGAAGAAATAAAAGAATTCATAAGTGCCGACAGCTTGCATTATTTAAGTATAGAGGGATTGGTTAATGCAACATCATCAGATAACAGTTACTGTCTTGCTTGCTTAAACGGAGATTATCCAATGGAAGTACCCAACGAAAACATGTAAAGGGGAGATAATATGTCTGAAAAATTAACTTATAAAGATTCCGGGGTAGATATACATGCCGGATATGAAACAGTCAAATTGATAAAGGACTATGTGAAAAAAACATATATTAAAGGCGTCGTTTCTGATATAGGCGGCTTTGGAGGTATGTTTGCAATTGATAAAAATGAATATGAAGAACCGGTTCTTGTTTCAGGTACGGACGGTGTTGGAACGAAGCTTATGATTGCATTTAAAACAGATATACATGACACCATCGGTGAGGATGCTGTGGCAATGTGTGTTAATGATGTAATTTGTCAGGGGGCTAAGCCGCTATTCTTTTTAGATTATATTGCTACCGGAAAATTGTTACCTGAAAAGGCAGCTGATATAGTAAAAGGAGTGGCAAGCGGATGTATTAAGGCAGGTGCTGCTTTAATCGGTGGAGAAACAGCAGAAATGCCGGGACTATACAGCGAAGGTGAATATGACATCGCCGGATTTTGTGTTGGTATAGTAGATAAAAAGAAAATAATAAACGGTTCTAAAATAATTGAAGGAGATATTTTAATAGGTATTCCTTCAAGCGGCATTCACAGTAACGGTTACTCGTTGGTTCGAAAGGTATTTTTCGACCATAAAAATTATGATGTTAATGAATATATTGAAGAATTAGGTTGTACGTTAGGTGAAAGTTTAATGGTTCCTACAAGAATTTATCCGAAACTTATTTTAGATTTAATATCAAAGTTTGAAATAAAGGGTATGTCTAATATAACCGGTGGCGGTTTTTATGAAAATATACCAAGAATGTTTCCTGAAGGCATTACAGCTGATATAGATGCAAAGAACATAGATGTTTTGCCAATATTTAAGCTTTTACAAAAAGAAGGAAATATTGATATAGAAGAAATGTACTCAACATTTAATATGGGAATAGGAATGGTTTTAGCTGTTGATAAGGATATTGTACAAGATGTTATGAATTATTTAGGACATTTGGGCGAAAAACCGGTGATAATCGGTAAAACTGTTAGAAGGGAAGGTGGGCTGAAAATATGCCATCAGTAAAAATAGGTGTATTAATTTCCGGCTCCGGCTCTAATTTACAGTCACTTATTAACAAAATAAAAAAAGATAAAATTAATGGTGAAATAGTTGTGGTTATTTCTAACAAAGAAGATGCTTATGGTTTAGAAAGAGCAAGGTTAAACAGTATTGATACAGTTTTTTTAAATGAAAAAAATTATGAGAGCTTTGACCATTTTAATGAAGCAATTATAACTGAGCTAAAAAGCCGTGAAGTTGAATTGGTTGTTTTGGCAGGATATATAAAAATGTTGTCAGGCAAATTTATTGAAGAATTTAAAAATAAAATAATTAACATTCACCCATCGTTAATACCTTCGTTTTGCGGAAAGGGACATTACGGCATAAAGGTACACCAAGCAGCTATAGATTACGGTGTTAAAATAAGCGGTGCAACGGTGCATTTTGTAGATGAGGGTGCAGACACGGGACCTATAATTTTTCAGGAAGCTGTAAATGTTGTAAGTGATGATACTGCCGAAACTCTTCAAAAAAAAGTACTTACTTTAGAACATGAACTGCTTCCTCTTGCAGTTAAAATGTATTGCGAGAACAGATTGCTTATGGATGGAAGAAAGGTACTAATAAGATAAAGAAGAAAGGAAGAAAAAATGAGGGCTTTAATCAGTGTATCAGATAAAACAGGAATTATTGAATTCGCACAAAAGCTTAATGAATTAGGAATTGAAATAATATCAACTGGCGGCACATATATAACCTTAAAAAAAGCAGGCATTAATGTTATAGGAATTTCAGATATTACCGGCTTTCCTGAATGCCTAGACGGAAGAGTAAAAACGCTACATCCGAAAATTCATGCAGGAATATTGGCAATTCGTTCGAATGAAGAACATATAAAGCAACTTTCAGAATTAAACATAGATACTATAGATATAGTTGTAGTAAATTTATATCCATTTAAACAAACAGTTTTAAGAAATGCAGACAGACAGGAAACTATAGAAAATATTGATATAGGCGGTCCTACGATGCTTCGTTCAGCAGCAAAAAATTATCAGGATGTTGCTGTAGCAGTAGATCCAAAGGATTATGATTTAATTATTGAAGAATTGAAGAAAAACAATGAAGTATCCCTTGAAACTAAATTTTATTTGTGTTCAAAGGTATTTGAGCATACCGCACACTATGATGCATTAATCACCGCATACATGAAAAAAGAAAGAAAAGATGTTAACTTACCTGAAACAGTTACCTTGACATATGAAAAATTACAGGATATGCGATATGGTGAAAATCCTCATCAAAAAGCTGCATTTTATAAAGAGATTTCTAACAACAACGGTCTTTTACCATCTGCAGTTAAGCTTCACGGCAAAGAACTGTCATTTAACAATATCAACGATACAAACGGTGCGCTTGAATTGTTAAAGGAGTTTGAAGAACCCACTGTAGTTGCATGCAAACATGCCAATCCTTGTGGTGTTGGAACAGCAGAAAATATATACGATGCATACATCAAAGCATACAATGCAGACCCAACTTCAATATTTGGAGGGATAGTTGTATTTAACCGTGAAATTGATGAAAGAACTGCTTTAGAATTAAATAAAATATTTGTTGAAATAGTCGCAGCCCCGGGATTTTCGGAGAAAGCACTAAAAATACTTACATCAAAGAAAAACATTAGATTACTTCTTATAGAAAACATTATGGAAAAATTAGATGAGAATTCCTATGACATTAAAAAGGTTGCAGGAGGAATTCTTATCCAAACTATTGATTCTAAACTTTTACCTGAAGAATCTGAAATTAAAACCGTAACATTTAAGGAACCCACAAATCAGGAAAAGAAGGACTTGCTAATGGCATGGAAAATTGTTAAACACACAAAATCAAATGCCATAACAATAGTTAAAAACGGTCAGTCCATAGGTATAGGACCGGGACAGGTAAACCGTATATGGGCGTGCAAACAGGCAATTGAACATGCAGTTGAATTTTCGGGTGCAGATAGTTTAAAGGGTGCTTCACTTGCATCAGATGCATTCTTCCCATTTCCCGACTGTGCAGAGGAAGCAGCTAAGGCAGGAATAACAGCAATCATACAGCCGGGCGGTTCTCTTAAGGATGATTTATCCATTGAAGTATGTAATAAAAACAATATGTCAATGTTATTTACAGACATGAGACATTTTAAACATTAAGGGGTGAATTATGAAGGTTCTTGTTATAGGAAACGGGGCAAGAGAGCACGCCATTTGCCATAAACTTAAACAAAGCAAGATGGTTAATGAATTATATTGTGCTCCCGGAAATGCGGGAATATCTCAAATAGCAAGCTGCGTAAACATTAAAGCGGATAACTTATATGGTGTAACTGAATTTGCTGTTAACAATAATATGGATTTAGTTGTTATAGGACCTGAACTACCATTGGTTTTAGGACTTGCGGACATGCTAAAAGAAAAAGGAATAAAAGTGTTTGGACCTGATAAAAAAGGCGCAAAATTAGAGGGCAGCAAAGCATATTCTAAGGATTTTATGAAAAAATACTGTATTCCAACAGCAAAATATGAAGTTTACACAGATTCTGATAAAGCAAAAGAAGGACTAAAAGAATTTAATATTCCTGTGGTTATAAAAGCAGACGGTCTTGCGGCGGGTAAGGGAGTTCTCATATGTCAAAATAAAGATGAAGCAATTGATGCAATTGAAAGTATAATGAATGAAAAACAATTCGGTGAGGCAGGGAACACGGTTGTTATCGAAGAATTCCTTGATGGTATCGAAAGTTCTCTTTTATGCTTTGCAGACGGCAAGTCACTTATACCTATGGAAAGCGCCAGAGATTATAAAAAAGCTTTAGATGAAGATAAGGGCTTAAACACAGGTGGGATGGGATGTTTTTCTCCAAACCCTGTTTATACGGTCGAGTTAAATAATTATATAAAAGAAAACATACTTAAAACTACACTAAATGGTTTTAGAGAAGAAAAAATTGATTTTAAGGGAGTGTTGTTTATAGGTCTTATGATTAAAAATGGTAAAGCCAAGGTTTTAGAATACAACACCCGCTTTGGGGATCCTGAAACAGAGGTAATTCTTCCGAGATTAAAATCTGATTTAGCTTCAGTTATGCTAAAATGTATTGATGGAGGTTTAAAAGAAGAGGATTTAAAGTGGACTGATGAAAAGTGTGTAACAGTAGTTCTTGCTTCCGGCGGCTATCCGGAAAAGTACGAGACAGCAAAAGAAATCACCGGATTTGGTGAATTAGATAAAGACATAATAGTTTTTCACGGTGGAACTAAAATTATTGCTGATAAAATTTTAACCGATGGCGGCAGAGTTTTAGCGGTAACCGCACTTGGTGAAACGATAGGAGAAGCAAGAGAAAAAGTTTATAGCAATATAGCT
This sequence comes from uncultured Clostridia bacterium, assembly GCA_964421845.1. Classification (GTDB taxonomy): domain Bacteria; phylum Bacillota; class Clostridia; order Tissierellales; family Sedimentibacteraceae; genus Sedimentibacter. The sequence continues at coordinate 393,395 of CAYQYY010000001.1, read as the reverse complement.
AAAATAAAATTTGGAGAAATGCAATACAGAACGGATATAGGAAATATCTAATTTGAAAAATGGGGTAAAACCCCATTTTTTTGTAATGATGAAGATAAGCTTGAATATATTAATATAAAAAGGGTTTTGGGAGGAGCTTATGTTTATACACGTGGTACAAAGAGGAGATGTTCTGTGGAGCTTAGCCGATTATTATAAAACTGATATCGTATCTATAATGGAAGCAAACGGATTAACTAATCCAAATCAATTGTTGGTTGGTCAATCGCTATTAATACCTGAAAACTATAATACATATACAGTTAAAGCCGGGGACACTATTTGGAAGATTGCAGAGAGTTTTGGTGTTTCAATACAGGATTTGTTGTGGGAAAATAAAATAATGAATCCTAATAGCATATATATAGGACAAATTTTGAAAATTCCTGAAAAACAAAAACCTGAAATAGAAGTGAACGGATTTTCGTATTTTTTAGGGCAGGACGGGGTGCCGGTTGTAAGTGAGGTTGGAGATTTATTAACTTATTTAAGCCCGTTTGGGTATTTAATTAATGAAGACGGTAGCTTAGTAGCTATAGATGACGAACCATCAATAGGAGAAGCCATAACTCACGGTGTAGTTCCCATGATGGCAATTGTAAATTTCACAATTAATGTTGCAGGTGAAAATATAGCTCATAAGGTGTTAAATAATCCCGACGTAATAAACACTCTCTTAAATAACGTTATAAATATTATGAAGCAGAAGGGATATCAAGGATTAAATGTTGACTTTGAATATGTGTTACCGGAAGATAGAGAAGCGTATAACAATTTTCTGATAAAAGCTACTGAGAGATTACATAATGAAGGATTCTTTATTTCTACATCATTAGCTCCAAAGCTAAGTGCAGAACAAAAAGGACTTTTATATGAAGCACACGATTATCCTGCTCATGGAAGAATTGTGGACTTCGTAGTTTTAATGACTTATGAGTGGGGATGGAGAGGTGGGCAACCAAGAGCCATTTCACCTATCAATGAAATCAGAAAGGTTTTGGATTATGCTGTAACTGTTATTCCACGAAATAAAATATTGATGGGTTTTCAAATTTACGCAAGAGATTGGAAATTACCTTTTGCTCAAGGTGACATAGCAGAAACCATAAGTGTTGAAGAAGCAATGAACAGGGCATATACACATAATGCCCAAATACAGTATGATTATTTGGCTCAATCTCCTTTCTTCCGCTACACAGATGCAGAAGGCAACGCTCACGAAGTATGGTTCGAAGATGCAAGAAGCGCCCAAGCAAAATTCAATGCAGTAAAAGAATACGGATTAAGAGGTTTAAGCTATTGGGGATTAGGATACCCCTTCAGACAAAACTGGGTGTTGCTACAGGATACATTTAATATAAAAAAATTATAGAATATAATAAGCGGCAGGTTGGGCAATTTGATACTATTTAGCTGATTGTAATAGTTTTCTTATTTTTTTAAGTTTAATAATATTCATTAACGGAACAAGATAAAGATAGACTGCATAGGGGATGCTTGCAGGGGTTGCCGATAATGTAGCAAGAGGCACGGCTATGGCGATGCTCCACGGGAACAGCTCAGCTGTCATAATTGCTGTGTTTTCTATGTCAATAGCAATATCTTCTTTTGTTAATCCCTTTTCAATATAAATTCTATTCATTAATTGATACGTTAGCAAAACAGGCAGTGTTTGATTGCAGCAAAATGCACCGGTTGCTAAGCTAGTAAATAATGTGGTTAAATATATGCCTGTTTTATTGCTCATTTTTTTAAGTATACCTTGTATGTCATTGAGCATTCCGGTTTCTTCAAATATACCAGAATAAGATGAGGCAATTAAAACAATCAAGGCAACTTTAATCATTGATAATAAACCTCCACCGGATATAATATTCGCTATTTCTTTTTCAGATTGCAATTTAAAACCGAAAATCATTGTTTTAATAACTTCTGTAGTTTCCATTTTTTGCACGAATAAACAAATGAAAAATGCTGTCACAATACTAAAGAACATTGATGTTTTAACATTTTTTTTAAAAAATGCAAGAAGAAATATTACCACTGTCGGAAGAATTGTCAATACATTTAAATCAAAATAAAATAATATATCATCCAATAAGCTGCTATTTTTTATTTGCATAGGGTTTTGTTTTGATAGTATCCAATAAACTATAACAGTAATAGCAAAGGGCAAAATACCTGTGATCATCATTCTTTTTACATTATCATATAAATTTGTGTCTGTTACAGTAGCAACCAAGTTAGCACTTGATGATGTTGGTGAGCATCTGTCTCCGAAAAATGCTCCTGAAATTATTGCACCTGCTGCGGCACTTACATTGACACCTCCGCCCTTAGCCAATACAATTAATACAACTCCAATAGTTCCAACAGTACCGAAGCTTGTACCAAGTGCAAATGAAACAAGGCACGACAATAAAAAAGCGAATAATATAAAGTAGTTGGGATTCATCAATTTAGTTCCGTAATAAACAAAGAAAGGAATTGTACCGCTTGCTCTCCAGGTAGCGGTTATTATTCCTATTAAAGCAAAAATAGGCATTAGTTGAAGGGCTTTTTTCATGCCCTTTAAATTCATTTTATAAATTGATTTAATGGTATATCCTCTGTTTAATGCGGTTAACGAAAAAGTGGCCATGCCTATTATTAAGGGTATAAGAATTGAAATATCTTTTATTAAGCTGAAAATCAAAGATAATGTAAAGATAATTACCGATATCAAAAAGTCCATGTTAATCTCCGCAGTCAAATTTTTTTAGCTAATAATATTATATATTTTTTTAAAAGAAATACAATATAAATAAATAAGACCATCGTCCAGCAACGATGGTCTTATTTTCAAACTTATATTAGGAGATTTTTCTGTTTAGTTATATGCTATTTTGTTTTTTTATTTAATGAACAACAATCCAAAGGTTGACCTTTAAAAGTTTCACTATTTGATTTAGCTAATCTGTCAATTAATTTTTTTAACCATTTAATCATATTATACCGCCTTTGAAATAACTTAAACATTACTATCATTATAGTTAACAAATATGTAGATATTATGAAGAAAATAGGAAAAAAATTTTTATCTACATAATTTCTTCACAGTAATTATATAAAATAGAAAAAAACAAAAGGAAGTAATTAAAATGGGTTGTTGTGGTGGTAAAGGACCGTATAAAAAACACACATTAAAAGAATATATATTATCGGCTGCTGCAATTACTGCATTTATTTTATCGGTTTATTTAATAATTCTAATAATTAAGTAGGTGTATTATGATTAAAAAAGAAAGAATCAAAGTTTATGACATGACCTGTGGCTCTTGTGAATCACGGGTAGAAAAAGCAGCTCTCAGTGTTTATGGGGTTATTAAAGTAAAGTCGTGTTTTAGTGGTCAATATGCGGAAATTGAATATGATGATGAATTATGTAAATTAAGCGATATAAAAAAAGCAATAAATGACACCGGCTACAGTACAAAACAAAGCGGCGACTATAAATTTTTTGGTATGGTTGTTATTGCTGTTGCAATTTTAATGCTCGGATTCAACACTGCCGGCTTTGATATGGAATCAAAACTAAACAATGCTTCATATGCAGTGTTGTTTATTGCAGGAATTCTAACATCAATTCACTGTGTGGGTATGTGCGGTGGAATTATGCTTTCCCAGACCATTTATAACGAAAGCATTAATAAGTTTCAAGCTATGAAACCGGCACTATTATATAATGCAGGAAGAGTAATATCTTATACCATACTTGGAGCAATTATAGGGGCTGCAGGTTCTGTATTTTCCCTATCATTTAAGTCTAAGGCAACAGTACAGATTATTGCAGGCGTATTCATGATTATGATGGGATTAAATATGTCTGGATTTAGTTTATTCAGAAAACTGCAGATAAAATTGCCTTATTCATTTTGTAAGTTTAAAAACAGGAGTAATTCCCCACTAATAGTTGGATTATTAAATGGTTTTATGCCATGTGGACCTCTGCAGACAATGCAAATATTTGCTTTGGGAACAGGAAGTCCTATAAAAGGAGCAATATCCATGCTGATATTTTCATTGGGAACGGTTCCATTAATGCTTACGTTTGGAGCAGTATCCGGGCTTTTAAGCAAGGGCTATACTAAAAGATTATTAAAATTAAGCGGCGTAATGATAATTGTTCTTGGCTTAATAATGGGAAACCGAGGTCTGTCAATGCTAGGATTTAATTTAAATCCTTCAATGGTTTTAGCATTAAATAACAGTAATACATCCGGCAGCGGGAAAGAAAATCCCAATGTGGCAAAGGCAGTAATACAAGATGGAGTACAAGTCATTAATATGACTGTCAGCAACAAGGGCTTTACACCTAATTCATTTTATGTACAGAAAGAAATTCCTGTTAAGTGGATTATAGATGGTGTGGAATTAAACACATGTAACAATGCTATAATAATACCGTCAATTGATAAAGAAATTAAAATTAATAAGAGTGAAAATATAATAGAATTTATGCCAAAGGACAGCGATATGAAATTTAGCTGCTGGATGGGAATGATAAATGGTGTTATTAAAGTGGTTGATAAACTTGATTCTGTTGATATTTCAGTGCCGGATCCGTCTCTTCCTGCACCAGCCTCAGGACCAAGTTGCTGTGCAAGACCAATAGATGAGGGTGCTGATCAGTATTACAATAGGCCAAGCATTTACGGTGAAGATATATCCAAAGTACCAACACAAATGTTGATAGGTAAATCTGAAAACAATGCTCTTAAAATAAACGGAATTGGATATGAACTGCAGCCATTAGCAGCAGTTGTTAAAAAAGATGCTAAAACAATAATAACCTTTGACTTCACAAATTTTGATAATGCGGAAGGAACATATGAAATAGTTGATGGTAATACAGGCGAAGTAATAACTTCCTTTAATGCGATAAAAGGAGTAAATGAAGTTGAATTTGTTCCGAATGAATCAAATATATATGGTATGGTTAAGGGAAATGCTTTGTTAGGAATAATAGAAGCTGTAGAAGATATAGATAACGTTGATTTAGAAGAAATAAGAAACAATTTAATAGGAAATTAGAACAACTACATCTATAGGAGAGCATTGACAAAATAAGGTCGATGCTCTATATTGTAATCAAACAATGTTGGAGATTATATGAAAAATATATTGTTAATAGAAGATGATGAAAGAGTTTCAGAGGTTATAAAAGCATATCTTGAGAGAGAAGGATACAAAGTGTTATTGACGGATAAGGGTCTTGAGGGTATAGAAATCAACAGGAAAAATGATATTGATTTAATTATACTTGATTTGATGCTACCTGATATAAGCGGAGAAGAAGTGTGTAAAATAATAAGACAAAGCTCAGATGTTCATATATTTATGCTTACAGCTAAGGGATCGTTGACGGAGAAAGTAGAAGGTTTAAATATAGGAGCAGATGAATACTTAGTTAAACCTTTCAGCCCAAGAGAATTGACTGCAAGGGTGAATGCATTATTTAGACGTCTTAATAAAAACAAGATTTTAGAAAATATTTACGATGACGGTAATTTATCTTTAAATTACGAAAAGCGAATTGTAAAATTAAAGGGTGAAGAAATATCTTTTACTCCGAATGAATTTAATATTTTATACGTATTAATTATGAACAATGGAAAGGTTTTATCAAGAGAACAGCTTATAGATAAAGTTTTTGGTATTGATTTTGACGGATATGATAGAACAATTGATGTTCATATAAAAAACATTCGCAAGAAAATTGAAGAGGATACTAAAAATCCAAAATATATATTAACTGTAACCAAGCTTGGATACAAATTCGGTGGTGAGAGCTAATGCATACCATAAGAAAAAAATTAAGTATTTTATTTATATCCTGTTCTTTAATAGCTATTTTTCTTATTATGCTGTTTGTGAATTTAACTATAAACAATATATTTGAAGACTACATGACAACTGTTCAAAACAAAAGATACGAAAGAATCGTTGCAAATTTAGAAGAACTATATAAAAATGAAGGCCTATGGAATGAATCCTCAGGAACAGAATTAATGCATGAAGCATATATGAGTAATTACAATTTAACTCTTTATGATAAAAATAATAAACCTGTCTGGGGTATGAATCCTATGGATATACGTAACAAAATTCATCTGAAGGATATGAAAGTTCAGGAACAGGGAGTTTATTTAACTCGTAAATTTGATTTATATTCTGGTAATGAAATTGTTGGTTATGTTGAAATAGGACAATATTCTCCATTATTAATGACTGATGAGGATGTTTTGTTTAAATCTTCAGTTAATAGAAGCATAATTACAAGTGGATTTATTACAATTCTAATAATAATTGGTGTAAGTTTGTATTATTCAAAGCAATTTTCTCTGCCTATAATAGAAGTTTCTAATATGTCGGTTAAGCTGTCGAAGGGTGAATTTAAAGAAAAATCTACAACAGAAACTGATATAGAAGAAATAGCAAACTTAAGAAACAGTATTAATATTCTGGCCGAAAAGTTAGACAGTCAGGATGTATTAAGAAAGCGTCTTGTTTCTGACATCTCTCATGAAATAAGAACGCCTTTAAATGTGTTGCAAAACAATTTAGAAGCAATGATTGATGGAGTATTCCCGGCATCAAATGAAAGATTAACTCATTTAAACGACGAGGTTATCAGATTTGGAAAACTTTTAAATAATTTAGACAAATTAAAGGAATTTGAAAACGAAAGTATGAAATTAAACTTTCATAAGATAGATTTGATTTTATTATTAAAAAACCTATATCGGGATTTTATTACAGAAGCAAAAGAAAAAAATATTTTAATCAAATTTAATTATGAAGATGGAGAATATTTCATAAACGGCGATGAAGATAAATTAAAACAGGTATTTATTAATTTAGTCGATAATGCTATAAAGTTCACAGCCAATGGCGGAGAAGTTTTGATTAATTTAAGCAAAAATGAAAACAAAATACTTGTTGAAGTAAAAGATAACGGTATAGGCATAAAAAAAGAGGATTTGCCATATATATTCGAAAGATTATACAGAGGCGATAAAAGCAGACATGAAATTGAAGGAAACGGCATCGGGCTCACAATCGTAAAAAATATATTGGATCTTCATTCTGCAAAAATTTATGTGAAGAGCAAAGAATGTGAAGGAACGTTAATTTCTGTGATCTTGAACGAAACTTTGTCATCTTAAGCTATAGCGAAGGTTCTCAAGACATAAAGATAAGATTCTTCACTTCGTTCAGAATAACAAGAAATTAATATCTTGTAATAATAATAACTTTGGTTTAGAATTATTCCATATGGAATAATTCTAAACCACGAAAATCGTTAACATTTTAGAACAGTTAACTAATGGAACGAAATCATTCCACTTGTTAACTGTTCTCATTTTACAAAGGTTGTTTTAACGGTAAGTATGAAGTTTTTTAACTTGGCACAAATCATGCATAGATATTAATGAGGAGTTATTATGAATACTAAGAAAATTAAATTAACGGCTGTGGAGGACAGAGCGCACATAACTTATGAAGCGTTGTCTGTACTTCATAAATATGATGTGGGCTTAATTTGGATGGAGGTATACGCATTTGTTGCTTATATAAAATTAATGCCTGTAGAAGATGATGTTTGGAAGATAATAAAAAAAGAACTTCAAGAGTTAAGCGGATGGGCATCCTTAGAGGAAATAGATCTTTTTCCCTTCGAAGAAAAAGATACAGAAATGAAAAAGGTACTGGACGTAATTCCTCACGGTGTTGTTCTTTTAAACAAAAACGGAGATATTAAATACTATAATGATTACTCTGCACAGAAAATATTTGATACTGATGGCAAGGACATCACCGGATTAAACATTAATAAGTTTATAGATTTCAATAAACTAATCACAATATTAAAAAGTAATAAAAAATTAATTGTTAAGGAAAATATGGAAATAGCTAATCAGCTTTATGAAGTAAATTTACAGCCGATTATCAATAAGGAAAAAGTACTTAGCAGCTATTTGATTTCATTCTACGAAATTGATTCAAATGCCTTTAACAGATACGATAATCCTATTACTTTTAATGACATTATAGCTGAAAGCAATAAAATGCTTGAGGCAATTGAGTTAGGAAAGCTTTATTCAAAGTCGGATTCACCTGTTTTAATAACAGGCGAAAGCGGTACAGGTAAGGAACTTTTCGCAAGGGCAATACATAATGAAAGTAAAAGAAAAAACAAACCCTTTATTGCAATAAATTGCGCTGCCATACCTGACCAGCTTTTAGAAAGCGAGCTTTTCGGGTATGAGGGAGGCACATTTACGGGAGGCAGAAAGGAGGGTAAGCCGGGTATATTTGAAATAGCGGGCGGAGGTACTGTTTTTTTAGATGAGATAGGAGATATGGCCCATCATTTGCAGGCAAAGCTTTTGAGAGTTTTGCAGGAAAAAAGGGTTAGAAGAGTTGGGGGAGCCAAGGAAGTAAATGTAGATGTAAGATTGATATCAGCAACTAACCAAAATATTGATGAAATGGTTAAAAACAAAGAATTCAGGATAGAACTTTTATTTAGAATAAATATTTTTAATATTAACATACCTCCTCTTCGTGATAGGAAAGAGGATTTACCTGCACTTTATGAGCATTTTTTAAAAAAACATTCAAAAAGATATCGAAGGGATATTACAGGTATTGAAAAGGAAGCAATGAGAAAGCTTATAAATTATAACTGGCCGGGAAATGTAAGAGAATTTCAAAATGTTTTAGAAAGAGCGGTTGCTTTATCCATTAAAAGTGAAATTGCCGCAAAAGACATAATGCTTAATTATGATATTGTACCCGACGAAAATACAGAGGGAAAATCACTTAAGGAATGTATTGAAAGTTTAGAGAAAAGGAAAATTATTGATAGCTTGAAAAAAAATAGAAGTATCAGGGAAGCTGCAAAAGAATTAGGTGTCACTCATACTTTATTAATTAACAGAATGAGAAAGTATGGTATTGATAAAAAAAATATGGAGGCAATATGAATAAGGAAAAGTTAAACCAAATGAAATTTTCAACAAGAGCTGTACATGCAGGTTATGCGAAAAATGAATATGGCGCATTGGCAACACCAATTTACCAAACATCAACTTTTATATTTGATTCTGCCGAACAAGGCGGAAAAAGATTCGCTTTGGAAGAAGAAGGCTATATTTACACAAGATTAGGTAATCCAACAAGCACACAGGTTGAAGATAAGCTTGCAAATTTGGAAAATGCTGAAGCAGCAGTATCCATGTCTTCGGGTATGGGAGCTATAACTTCTGTTATATGGGCAAAGGTAAAAGCAGGCGACCATATTGTTGCTGCAAAAACACTGTATGGATGTACATTTGCATTTTTAAACCATGGCATGACAAGATTCAATGTTGATGTAACCTTTGTTGATACATCAGAGCCGGAAAATGTAAGAAAAGCAATGCAGCCAAACACAAGGATAGTTTATTTGGAAAGCCCTGCAAATCCAAACATGCTTTTATCAGATATTGAAGAAATATCTAAAATAGCTCATGAAGTTGAAGATTGTATAGTAGTTGTTGACAATACATATTGCACACCATATCTTCAAAGACCGATTGATTTAGGTGCTGACGTAGTAGTTCACTCAGCTACAAAGTATCTGAACGGTCACGGTGATGTAATTGCCGGTTTTGCAGCAGGTAAAAAAGAATTTATTGACATAGTAAGATTCGTTGGAATCAAGGATATGACAGGTTCTGTTTTAGGACCTTTTGAAGCATACTTAATAAACAGGGGCATGAAGACATTAGAAATCAGAATGGAAAAACACTGTGCAAATGCACAAATAGTTGCTGAATTCTTAGAACAGCACCCAGCAGTTGAAAACATTCAATATCCCGGTTTAAAAAGCTTCCCTCAACATGAACTGGCTAAAAAACAAATGTCATTGCCGGGAGCAATGATTGCATTTGAAGTTAAGGGAGGATTAGAAGCCGGAAAGAAATTAATGAACTCTTTACATCTTTGCACATTGGCAGTAAGCTTAGGGGATACAGAAACATTAATTCAACATCCTGCTTCAATGACTCATTCACCTTATACTCCTGAAGAAAGAGCATTGTCAGGTATATCTGAAGGGTTGGTAAGATTATCAATCGGTCTCGAAGATGCAGATGATATAATAAGTGATTTAAAACAAGGGTTAGATATGTTGGTATAAGAAAAAATGACCGCTTAGCGGTCATTTTTTTAGTATTTTATAAATTTAGATCCCATAACTCCGCAGATGCTGCATTTTTCAGGAATAAAAGTTTCTATGTTCCCGCATACAGGGCAAAGATAATAGAAGACCTCTTCAGTTGTATCAACATTTTCCAAAGCTTCCTTGTACAGTTTAGCGTGTACTTTTTCAGCTTCCATGGCAAATGTAAATGAATTGATTGCTGCTTTATTTCCTTCTGCCTCAGCAACCTTTAAAAATTCCGGATACATGCTTTCATATTCATATGTTTCTCCGGCGATTGCATCTAATAGATTATCTTCTGTTGATTTAATTTTGCCAGCCACTTCTAAATGCTTTTGTGCATGAAGTGCTTCAGCATCTGAAGCTGCTCTGAAAAGCTTAGCTGCATTTAATTTACCTTCTTTTTCTGCTTTTTTAGCATAAGCTAAGTACTTTCTGTTTGCTTGTGATTCTCCTGCGAATCCGTCCATTAAGTTTTGTAGTGTTTTTTCTTCCATTTTAAATCCTCCTAGGTATTAAATTTCAATAGCTTTAGTTATTTTTTATTATCAATACAAGTTTTGCATGTGCCTTTGAAGTACACGTTTTTATTATTAATTTCAAATCCGTTTAATTGACCTGTTTCAAAAGAATCAATATCTATATTAAAATCATATATATTTTTGCATGATTCACATTTGAAATGACCATGATTGTAAGTATTAATATCATAGCGAGTTTCATTGTCTTCTATGTTAATTGCTCTTACCAAACCGGCGACCGTTAAGGAATTTAGGGTGTTATATACAGTCGTTTTAGATAATGTGGGTACTTCGTAATGAAGCCCGTTATATATTTGATCCGCTGTGGGATGATTATAATTTTTTACAAGGTATTCTAATACCTTTAATCTTTGATGGGAGAGACGAATTTTTTTATTTTTTAATTCATTCAATAAATCTTCAAATTTTATCTGCATGTACCCTCCAATTTTTAAACACAATACTTATAACTGAATTAAATGAAGGGCAAGGCCCTTGTTGAATAATTACTAAGTTGTAATCATTACAATGTAATAATAGCATTAAGATTATGAAATGTCAAGCTTATTTTATATATTTTTTATCATATTTGTTCTGTGCTACCGATATTTCCATATCTTTGCTTTCTATATACATCCTCCATAACATTCCAAGTATTTTCGTTAACTATTCCTGTTGGGTCCAAATTCATTTGTTTTTGAAATGCAATAACCGCATTTAGGGTCGGTTCATCGAATTTGCCGGTAATTTCAATGTAAGGAATAGAGGAAATGGAAAATGAAATATATTGCAGCATCGATTGCATTATAGTTACTGCAGGGAATTCACTGCCTAATACCAAATCGGTACCACCAAACCTTAAATAAGGCAGCTGAACGTTTTGTGGCTCAAGTTTAGATATTATCCCTAATGCGGCATCGTACAATTTTCCCCAGGTTGTAGGGTCAACAATACCTGTTGTAGGCAAACCTACTGTTTTTTGAAATTCTAAAACAGACGTCCTGGTATCTTTGTCATAAATACCGGTAATCGGTACTTGTGGTATAGTTTTATAGTATAATGATAAAAGAGTTAGGAAATATTGTAATATAGAAACTCTGACTCTCATATCACCGTATAAAAGAGTGTTTGAAAGCACTTCTTTCATTACATCAAGCGATACACCCTCTGTAGTTACTTCTGATAATTTTGTTACCGCAGAAAAAATATAATATATTCTGAACCAAGTTGTCTGGTCAATAATTCCCGTTACAGGCAAATTAAATGTTTTTTGAAATGCGCTGACTGCATCTTCGGTAGTTTTACCGTAATATCCGTCAATTGGAACGATCTTGGGAATTCCGGGAAAATTCTTTGATATTCTGTTAAGCTGGTACTGTTTATTTAAAACATCTGTACCGGATATTCCTAATTTAAGAGGGTCACCCTTAAAACGGTACATGAAATCTCCTAAAGTTACTTTTTCTATACTTAAATTATCTCCAAAATAATATTTAAGAATTTCTAAAGGAGTAAATCCTTTATTAGCTAATTCAACAGAACCCCATTGAAGAAGTCCTTCACACTCACTTACCCTTCCATCACAGAACAAAGCATATAAAGGATGATTTGTTCCTTCTTTCGTTATATATTGATCATAAGTTTCATCAACTAATGCATTAATGTTGTTGAACGTACCTCTGTTTAATACATATGCCTGGTCAAGCTGTGTTGAGTTTGTAATATCAAAATTATAACCTTTTGCTCTGTACCAGCCTGTAAATAACCTGTTGAGAGTAACAGAAACTATTGCATTAATATTTGCTTTTAATGCATTTTCAGGCCATGTAGGATATAATTCGCTCGAAGCAACATTTTTTATATAATCAATAAAAGGTACTGTAACATTTTCTGCATTATCATTCGGTAAACCAAGATGAACTGTTATATTATTCGGTATAACAACTAAATTCGGCAATTGTTCTCCCAGAATAGGAAATTGTAAAACATTAATATTATTGTGATTTATATGTTTTTTGATAATATCACCCCAAGTTGAACTTTGTAATAATATAATATATGAAATATAAAAGACTTTGTTATTGAGTTTAAAATTCAAAGAAAAAGTAAATTTTTATTAGATTGACAAAACTTTGCTTTATCTATAAAATTGATGTATGAAATACTTAATTTCTCCGAGCTTATAATTCTAAAGATAAGCCATGAATTATAAGCCGTTAGGGTTTGGCTGGAAACGGCCAAGCCTCCCGTTGGAAAGGAGATTGCTTTTTTGCATCTCTTTTCGTATATTTATATGAGAGGAGTTTTTTTATGAAAAAAACAAAAATGAAAGGTTTGTTATTGTTATTGCTTTCTTTAATTTTGGTAATATCAATGACAGCATGCAACAAACAAGAAGAATCAAAAGAAGAACCAAAAACAGAAGCACCCGTTAATGAACAAGTTGAACAGCCAAAAGAACCAAGAAGCTTCATCATGGCTACTACAACAAGCACTGAGGATTCAGGATTATTAGATTTCTTATTGCCTGTATTTAAAGAAAAAACAGGCATAACTGTTGAGGTAGTTGCAAAAGGTACAGGAGCAGCCCTTGAGCTTGCTAAAAACGGAGATGCGGACGGAGTTTTAGTACATGCTAAGCAACAGGAAGAAAAGTTTATTGAGGAAGGCTTCGCTAAGGAAAGATTTGATGTTATGTACAATGACTTCATATTGGTAGGACCAAAGTCAGATCCTGCAGGATTATTAGCTAATGCACCAAATGATCCTATAAAAGCATTTTCTTTAATTTCTGAACAAAAGGCAACATTCATTTCAAGAGGAGATGAATCTGGTACTCATACAAAAGAAAAATCATACTGGAAAGAATTAAATATCACTCCTGAAGGTGAATGGTATGTTTCTGCAGGAACAGGTATGGGTGCTGTTTTACAGATGGCAGATGAAAAATCAGCGTATACATTGACAGACAGAGCTACATATTTATCAATGAAAGATAAGTTAAACTTAGAAATAGTAACTGAAAAGAATGAAAAAATGTACAATCAATACGGCGTAATGATGGTTAACCCGGAAAAATATCCGATTAAAGAAGCTGAAGTAAAAGAATTTATTGATTGGATATTGTCAGAAGAAGGACAAAAATTAATCAAAGAATTTGGCGTTGAAGAATACGGACAGTCATTATTCATACCAAACGCTAAATAATAAATATAAAGGTGAAATAATGTTTGAATTTATTAAAGAATTTTTTACAGAATATAATGATATGTTGCCTGTGATAATGTTGTCCCTGAAGGTGTCTTTAACATCTTGCTTCATTGCTTCAATTTTGGGGATGACATTAGGCATTATTACCGGCTTAAATGAATTCAAGCTAAAAAAATCACTCATGAGGGTTGCTAATACCCTCATGAGTTTACCTCCTGTATTGATAGGTCTTTTAGTATATATGCTATTGTCAAGAAAAGGACCTTTAGGAAGCTATGGACTTTTATTTACTCCAACTGCAATGATAATTTCGCAATCACTTCTTGTTTTCCCTATTATATTTGGTCTTACCGTTTCAACCATTCAGGAGTCAGCAAAAGAAATTCAGCTTACTTGTATTTCTTTGGGAGCAGATAAAAAGGATACCTTAATTGCAATAATAAGCGAATGCAGAATGCAGTTTTTGTCAATTGTTACAGCAGGATTTGGGAGAGCTATATCAGAGGTTGGAGCAGTTATGATGGTCGGAGGTAATATAAAAACAAAAACAAGGGTTATGACAACTTATATTGCCCTTGAAACAGGTAAGGGTAATTTCAATGAAGCAGTTTTTATAGGAGTAGTATTATTACTTATATCGTTTTTCATAAATACAGTTCTATACAGGATGCAAAGGAGGGAATAATCTTGATTATAACAATAGAAAATGCTGTTAAAGATTATGGTCGAAGCCGCGTCCTTGACATAGAAAAATTAACAATTAAAGAAGGAATAAACGTAATTTTAGGTTCTAACGGAAGCGGAAAAAGCACACTTTTAAGCTGTATTTCCGGATTAAATTCACTTACATCCGGGAATATATTATATAATGGTAATGAATTAAACAGTACAGTGCAGAATTTAATAACAATTTTAGTTCAAAAACCATATTTATTCAGAAAAAATGCTTACGAAAATATAATAAGCGGATTAAAATATAAGAAAATTGGCAATAAAGAAATCGAAGACAGATTAAATAAATATCTGCGTTATTTTAATATAGAAGAATTATTAAATAAAAAATCTCACTGGCTATCTGGGGGAGAAAGAGCAAAAATTGCCCTTTTAAGAACAGCAGTTTTAGAAACGGAAATTACCATGCTTGATGAACCAACTGCAGGCATGGATATAGAAAGCTCCATGAGAGCAGAAGAGCTAATAAAGGATTTAGCTGTAAACAGGAGAACAGTCATAATCGTAACTCACGATGTTTACCAGGCAAAAAGAATTGCCGACTATGTAATTTTTATGGATAAGGGCAAAATATTGGAGATGGGTGACAAAGATGAGGTTCTTATAAACCCAAAGGATAAATTAATAAAACAAATTTTGAACATATAGTATCATGTCATTCTGGGGGTGAAGCCCGAAGAATTGCATCTTTTGCTTTAAAAAATACGGAGGTAATTATGATAAGAACAGGGATTTTAACCATAAGCGACAAAGGTTCAAAAGGAGAAAGAATAGATGCAACAGGACCTGCAATAAAGAAAAGCTTAGATGAAAGTGTATATAAAATAGATTATTATAAAATAATTCCTGACGAAATAGATTTAATATGTGAAGAATTAATTTATATGTGTGATGAACTCAATCTTGACTTAATACTTACAAACGGTGGTACAGGTTTTTCTAAAAGAGATGTCACTCCGGAAGCAACCATGAAGGTTATAAAAAGACAAACTCCGGGTATACCGGAAGCAATGAGACAAATGTCGCTTGCTATAACTCCTAAGGCAATGCTTTCAAGGGCGACCGCTGGCATAAGAGACAACACATTGATAGTAAATCTTCCAGGCAGTCCAAAAGGAGCAGTAGAAAATTTAAACTTCATACTGCCTGCACTGCCTCATGGTATTGAAATACTAAAGGGCACGGGCGGAGAGTGTGCAAGATAGGAGATTAAAATGAATTTATTTAATGTTTTAACGGTTAAAGATACAATAAAATTAATAGATAATTTTAAATATAATTTAGAAAGTGAAAAAGCAACTCTTCTGAATGCAACAGGAAGAATTTTAAAATATGATATAGTTGCAAAAGAAAATGTACCTGATTTCAGAAGGTCCACCGTTGATGGATATGCTGTTAATTCAAGAGATGTTTTTGGAGCAAGTGAATCAATTCAATCGGTTCTTGATTTAAAGGGTGAAATATTAATGGGGGAAGAGCCGTCCGGTGAAATTAAAATACCGGGACAATGTTATTATGTCCCTACAGGCGGAGCCATCCCCAATGGAGCCGATTCAGTAATTATGATTGAATATACCGAAAAATTAGATGATGATGTTATTTTAACATCAAAAGCAACATCACCGGGAGAAAATGTGGTAGAAATCGGTGAAGATATTAAAAAAGATGAAATAGTTATAACAAAGGGAACAAAGCTAAGGGCCTATGAAATAGGGGTTTTATCAAGTTTAGGATATTATGAAGTAGAAGTATATAAAAAACCTAAAATCGGGATCATATCAACAGGGGATGAAGTTGTTCACCCTTCTGAAAGCATCAAACTTGGGCAAATAAGAGATATTAATACATATTTATTATATTCGTTAATAGAAGAAAGTGGCTCTTTACCTGTTAATTATGGTGCGATTAAAGATGAATATGAATTATTAAAACAAACGGTTGAAAAAGCAGTAGCAGAATGTGATATTGTTTTAATGTCAGGTGGAAGTTCAGTAGGCAAAAAGGATAATACTGTAAATGTTATAAAAGATTTAAAAGACGGAGAGTTGTTAGTTCATGGAATTTCAATTAAACCAGGCAAACCTACAATAATCGGCAGAACAGGAGATAAAATAATTTTCGGGCTTCCGGGACATCCACTTGCATGTGCTGTAATTTTTAGAATCATTGTTAAGCACTATATAGAAAATCTGACTGAACATAAGGAAATTGCATATCCCATAGAGTGCAAATTTAATATAAATTATCACAAAGCAAAGGGAAGAGAGGAATTTCTCCCTGTAACTATCGAAGAAAAAAGAGATGAACTGATCGCATCCCCGGTTTTTGGCAAATCAGGACTCATAACCGGATTCTCAAAAGCTTATGGTTTTATACGAATTGAAAGAAATGAAGAAGGTATCAAGGAAGGTCAAATAGTAAAGGTATTTAAGTTTTAGGAGGAGAAAATGCAAAAAGTATATCTTTCAAATTATGAACTTAATGAAGCAATAAATATTTATTTTGATAAATTAAATTTAAAAATTCAAACTGAAACAATCAATACTTGGGATGCGTTAGGCAGAGTTACTTCAAATGCAGTATTTGCCAATATTTCATCTCCTCATTATAATTCATCTGCAATGGATGGCATTGCTGTTAAAAGTGAAAAAACGTATAAAGCATCAGACAGAAATCATGTCATTCTTGCAGAGGGAGAGGATTTTATAGTAGTAGACACCGGCGACCCTATCCCAAGAGAATTTGACTCAGTAATAATGATTGAGGATTTAATAAAGGTTGACGATACTCATGTGAAAATATATCAAAGTGCGGTTCCATGGCAAAACATAAGACCATTGGGAGAAGATATAGTTGAAAACCAGCTTATTGTTCCATCAAAGCATAAAATAAGACCTGTGGATATAGGTGCCTTAATCGCAGGTGGTATTAATACAGTTGAGGTATTTAAAAAACCAACCGTCGGAATAATCCCAACAGGAACAGAGTTGGTTGAGCCGGGCACTGAATTGAAGATTGGAGATATAATTGATTTTAATTCAAGAACTTTTTCAGCTCAGGTTAATGAATGGGGCGGAATTCCTAAAAGGTATGATATAGTTAAGGATGATTACAATCTTATTAAAAACACCGTATTAAAGGCAAATGAAGAAAATGACGTTGTTTTGATTAATGCGGGCTCATCAGCAGGCAGGGAAGATTTTACTTCTTCTGTTATCAGTGAGGTTGGGGAATTAGTAATTCACGGAGTAGCAATAAAACCCGGGAAACCTGTAATGATGGGTATAATTAACGATAAACCAATTATCGGTATACCGGGATATCCTGTATCTGCATACTTTGTAATGGAAGAAATAGTTAGACCGCTAATTTTTAATTATCAAGGACTTGAAACTGAAGAAAAGAAAACAATAGAGGCAAGGTTAACTAAAAGATGCATGTCTTCATTGAAATATCATGAATTTGTGAGAGTTAAGTTAGGGTACATCGGTGAAAGGTACGTTGCCACTCCTTTAACAAGAGGTGCAGGAGCAACTATGTCATTGGTTAACGCAGATGGCGTATTGGAAATAAATCAGCAACTTGAAGGAATAGAAGCTGGGACTGATGTGAAAATTAAGCTTATAAGCTCTGAGGACAAAATAAAAAACACATTGGTATGCATAGGAAGCCACGACCCTATAATTGATATAGCTGCAGATATAATGCATAATAAAAATAAAAAGTATTTTCTTTCCTCATCGAATGTGGGAAGTACAGGGGGGTTACTTGCGTTAAAAACAGGAGAAACTCACATGGCCCCGACACATTTATTAGATATGGAAACAGGAGAATACAATGTATCATATTTGAAAAAATATGTACTGAATAAAAATATTTGTTTAGTTAAATTTGTAAACAGAATTCAAGGGTTTATAGTGGAAAAGGGCAACCCTAAAAATATAACCAAGTTTGAGGATTTGCTAAGAAATGACGTTAAATTTGTAAACAGGCAAAGGGGCTCAGGAACAAGATTGCTTCTTGATTATAATTTGAATAAACTTAATATTGACCCGCAAAAAATAAACGGCTACTTTAGAGAAGAATTTACTCACTTAGCTGTTGCAGCAGCTGTAGAAGCTAATGATGCAGATGTAGGGCTTGGAGTTTATTCAGCAGCGCTCATGATGGGGCTTGATTTCATACCTGTTTGCAATGAGGAGTATGATCTTGCTATACCGGAAGAATATATGGAATCAGAAATTATAAAGGAATTTTTAGAAACAATAAAATCTAAAGAATTTAAACAGAAGCTTGACGAACTTGGTGGCTATGATTATTCAACTACAGGCACGATAATAAAAATTTAGGAGCTTATAAAATGCTTGATAAAAAAGGAAGAACTATAGACTATTTAAGGGTTTCGTTAACAGACAGATGTAATCTGCGCTGTGTATATTGTATGCCTGAAAATGGAATTGAAAAAAGGTGCCATGAAGATATTTTGCGCTTTGAAGAAGTGGAAAAAGTTATAACAGCATGTGCAACCTTAGGCATTAAAAAGGTTAGATTCACAGGTGGGGAACCACTTTTATTAAAAGGTTTAGACAAGCTTATTGAACATACTGCATCCGTCGGTTCAATTACGGATATTTCTTTAACCACAAACGGTATGCTTCTATATGATATGGCAGAGATCTTAAAAAAAGCAGGGTTAAAAAGAGTTAACATAAGTTTAGATACACTAAATTCGGAAAAATTTAAGAAAATAACAAGATATGGAGACATTAATAAAGTTTTAAAAGCAATAGAGAAATGCTTGAGCTTAGGAATGGTTCCAATGAAAATTAACGTTGTGCTGATGAAGGGCATCAATGATGATGAAATCGGTGATTTTATAAATATGACAATAGACAATCCAATTCAAGTTAGATTTATTGAACTTATGCCCATCGGGGAAGGAATTAAATATTTTGATGAATGTAGCATGAAAGTAGAAGAAATTTTAGATAGATTTCCGAAGCTTATTTCTGTTAAAGACGACAGTAAGGTAGCAGCTGTATATAAACTACCCGGGGCAAAGGGTTCTGTAGGACTCATAAGTCCTGTAAGCTGCAAGTTTTGTTCAGATTGTAACAGAATAAGATTAACATCCCAAGGTACAATCAAACCTTGTCTTCATTCATTAGAAGAGATTAATATAAGACCGTATTTGAATGATGAACAAAAATTAATTGAGGTAATAAAAAATGCTGTTTACAATAAACCTGAAGAACATCATTTGGATACTGAGAATAAAAGTGATACTGACAGAATGATGTTTCAAATAGGAGGGTAAAAAATGGAATTAACGCATATAAATGAGCAAGGCAGAGCTAAAATGGTGGATGTAAGCGAAAAATTAGAAACCATAAGAGAAGCTGTGGCTTGCTGTAACATATATATGAAAAAAGAAACCTTGGAGAAAATAAAGGAAGGAACAATTAAAAAAGGGGATGTATTATCTGTGGCGCAGGTTGCAGGAATTATGGCTGCAAAGAAAACGTCGGATATTATTCCTATGTGCCATACTTTAATGCTTTCCGGCTGCAATATAAATTTTAATTTAAATTTTGATGAAAATAAAGTGGAAATCAAAGCTAATGTTAAATGTACCGGTCAAACAGGAGTTGAAATGGAAGCACTCACAGCCGTAACTGTTGCCGGCTTAACAATTTATGACATGTGCAAGGCAATAGACAGAGAAATGGTTGTTTCAGATGTTATGTTAATGAAAAAATCAGGTGGTAAATCCGGCTTATTTGAAAGAAAATAAAAACAATATTATAGGAGGAGAAATATGGCAAAAGTATTGGCTGTTAACATCAGCGAAATAAAGGGAGTTCCTAAAAAACCTATAGAAAAAGGATATTTTGAAATTGATCATGGCTTGGTTGGAGATGCTCATGCAGGCAATTGGCACAGACAGGTGAGTTTATTGGGGCAAGAAAGTATCAATAAGCTTGATATGGAAAAAATAGAAGGAAGCTGCAACGGTGTATTTGCTGAAAACCTGACAACAGAAGGAATTATTCTTTATGAACTTCCTGTTGGAACTAAATTGAGAATAGGCGAAACAGAAATGGAAGTAACCCAAATAGGAAAAGAATGTCATTTAGGATGTGCAATAAGAAACATCGTAGGTGATTGTGTAATGCCAAGGGAAGGTATATTTACAAAGGTTTTAAAACCGGGCTGGGTTAAAGCAGAAGACGAAATAGTCATAATATAAATCCTTGTATAAATTAATCAAAATGAATCACAATAAATACGAGGTGATTTATTATGGCAAAGGCAGGAATGAGAAGACCTGATCCAAGACAACCGCATGGAACCGAAAGTAATAAAAAACAGCATTTCACAAGAAATGAACAAGCACCGGTTCCGGAAATACAAGGTAAAGCCAAATATGGCCACGAAAAAGCAAAGCAAATAATAATAAATGCAATCCATCATAAGGAATTAGAATAAGAAAATTATGGACATTTATGAGTTTTGTGGTATGATAATTTTGTATAATGAAATTAATCAGGAGGATTAAAATGAAAGCTACTGTAGACAGAGATGCATGTATAAGCTGCGGACTGTGTGAATCACTTTGTCCGGAAGTATTTAAATTAGATGATGAAAATATATCAACTGTTATTCAAGATCCGGTTGCTCCGGAAAATGAAGATTGCACTAAGGAGTCAGAAGACAGCTGCCCAACAAATGCAATACACTGTGAAGATTAATTAATCTAAAAAGGTGCTTAGAGCACCTTTTAATATTAGTCATTTCCAAATAAATTTCCTAATGCAATGCCTCCAAGTAAGCTATTCTCACCCTTGGAGCTACCTCCACCGCCTGCTTTCTTGCTAGCTGAAAAAATTCTATCAGCCATCCTGCTGAATGGAAGTGATTGTAACCATACGATTCCCGGTCCTCTTAAAGTTGCAAGGAATAATCCTTCTCCGCCGAACAATGCACTTTTTACGTTGCCTACAAATTGAACATCATAATCAACTCCATTTGTGAATGCGACCAAGCAGCCGGTATCTATTTTAAGCATTTCACCGGGTGTAAGTTCTTTTTTGATTATGGTTCCTCCTGCATGCATAAAAGCCAAACCATCGCCTTTTAACCTTTGCATGATAAAACCTTCACCGCCAAATAAACCTGCTCCGATTTTCTTTTGGAACGCAATGCTGATTTCTATTCCCTTTGCAGAACAAAGATATGAATCTCTCTGACAAATTAATTCTCCGCCAAAATTCATCAGTTCAACAGGAATAATTTTTCCCGGATAAGGAGCTGCAAATGCCAATACCTTTTTGTCAGGTGCTTTGTTGGTAAAAGTAGATGTAAATAAATTT
Source organism: uncultured Clostridia bacterium (assembly GCA_964421845.1). Taxonomy (GTDB): domain Bacteria; phylum Bacillota; class Clostridia; order Tissierellales; family Sedimentibacteraceae; genus Sedimentibacter. The sequence goes on along the minus strand of CAYQYY010000001.1, from coordinate 371,268 downwards.
TCGCCCGTTAACACTCTTTTACCTGCAGTAGCTAACATTCCTTTTAATCCCTTTCCTGATTCCTTTCCTGAACCATCACCAAATACTGTGTCCATTTCAATGCTTGAATCCATATACATCATGGCACCAGGTTCAGCTACAATAGTTTCGCCGTAATCCAATTGTATTTCAACAAATTGAATATCATCACCGAATATCTGGTAATCCACTTGATGTGCTCTTTCCATATTTTATGACCCTCCTTGTATTTAATATCCCCTTGTAAGATGTAAATTAATTTACAATATATTTATACTAAGAATAGCAAAAAATATAACAAATTGCAATATATTAATGAAAATGTTACAAATCAAAATACCACTTGTAAAAAATTAATAAAATTTATATAATAAGTTAATTAAAGAGGTGGAAAATGATTTATTTAGATTATGCAGCAAATACACCTGCAGATGAGCAGGTTATAAATACATTCAGCCAAGTTTCAAGGGATTTTATAGCAAACCCAAATTCATCTCATAAGCTTGGTTTATCGGCAGCAAAGCGCTTAAAAGAATCAACAAGTAAAATTGCAAAACTTTTATATGTTTCGGAAAATGAAATTATTTATACGTCAGGGGCGAGCGAATCAAATAATTTAGCCATAAAAGGAATTGCGGGGCAATATAAAAAATACGGTAAGCATATTATAACAACATATTTAGAACATTCTTCCGTAAATGGAGCAGTAGAATATTTAAAAAACAATGGATATGAAGTTGATTATGTTGATATAGACAACAATGGATTAGTTGATTTGCAAAACCTAAAGAGTTTAATAAGAAATGATACAATATTGGTTTCCATATGCTATGTTGATGGAGAAGTGGGAATTATCCAAAAAATAAATGAAATAGCTGTAAATTTATCGAATTATCCTAATTGCTATTTTCATGTTGATGCTACACAGGCGGTGGGGAAAATACCTGTTTCTTTTGATGCAATAGATTTAGTAACATTCGCGCCTCATAAATTCTATGGATTAAACGGATGTGGGATATTGATTAAAAAGGAAAATGTATTGTTAGAACCATTAATAAACGGAGGAATCTCGACAACTCCATTCAGAAGCGGTACACCGGCATTAAATATGATTGCAGCTACAGAAACAGCTTTGGCATTGGCATATGAAAATTTGCATAAAAGATATGACTATGTTAAAAGTTTAAATTTAAAAATAAGAAATGAACTTAAAAAATACACTGACATTAAAATTAACAGCACAGAAAATTCAGTCCCATTTATATTAAATATAAGTATTAGCAAGATTAATACAGAGCTATTTAAAATGGCTTTAGAGGAATTTGATATATTTGTTTCAACAAAATCAGCTTGTTGTGCACCTAACACTGTTTCAAGACCTGTGTATGCTCTAACTAAGGACAGAAAAAGGGCGCTTTCAACACTAAGAATCAGTTTAAGTCATCTTACAAGCGTAGATGATGTAGATGTATTTTTAGAAAAATTCGAAAAATGTTATAAAAATATTATGAAGTAGGTAGAGAATGGAAAAGTTTGAAGAAGTTGAAAGAAGCATTGTAAAAAGATTCAGAAAATCCGTATGGTCAAAATTTATTTCTGCTATCAAAGATTATGAACTTATTAAAAATGGAGACAAAATTGCAGTTTGCATATCAGGAGGAAAGGACTCCATGTTGATGGCAAAATGCATGCAACAGCTTCAGAAGTACTCGGAAATTAATTTTGAGTCAGAATATATAGTTATGGATCCCGGCTACAATGAAATAAACAGACAAAGAATTATAGAAAATGCGAAAATTTTGAATATTCCTATTAAAATTTTCAACACTCAAATTTATGATATAGTTGCAAATGTTGAGGAAACTCCTTGTTATTTGTGCGCAAGGATGAGAAGGGGCTATCTTTATAGATATGCCAAGGAATTAGGGTGTAATAAAATATCATTGGGTCACCATTTTGATGATGTAATTGAAACTGTGTTAATGAGCATGCTTTATGCTGCTGAATTTAAAACTATGATGCCAAAATTAAAAAGCACTAACCATGAAGGTATGGAATTAATAAGACCTATGTATAAAGTTCATGAAGAGGACATAATTGCCTGGAAAAGATACAACGAGCTTGATTTTATTCGTTGCGCATGTCGCCTGACTGAAAATTGTGTACTTGGAGATGATGGGATAGGTTCTAAAAGGCAAGAAATGAAGACACTAATAAAAAAATTAAGACAGGTAAATCCACACATAGATACGAATATTTTCAGAAGTATACACAGTGTTAATTTAGATACTATAATCGGTTATAGGATAGGAGATGAAAAGCACAGCTTTTTAGATGAATATGACATTTAAAAAAGAAAACCTTAGGATTAGACCTAAGATTTTTTTTCACAAATATTTGGTGTCGGTCGCTTAAAATTTTGTGGAAATCATTTGCAGAGTGTAGTATAATAGATACACTTTATACATATTGAAAAAACTAAGGGGGATTCTATGAATAGGTTTTATGATATGGATATTATAATAGACGACCTAAGTGATGGAATGCTTGTTTTTGATAACAGAAAAAATAGCATAGTCAATAAAAGGTTTAAACAATTATTTATATTAGATGATTATAGTTTTGATAAAATATCCGAAGTATTTATGGATAATAACCTATGGCATATATTTGATGAAGTATGTAATACAGAAGATGAAATTATTTTAAATAACAGAAAATATTTAGTTAACTCCTTTATAGTAGATGAAAAGGATTCAAATTTTAAAATAGTTTTATTTAAAGAAATAATAAATATAGAAGAAACAGAATCCGAAATAGAAGAACTTAGAGAAGGTCTAAGCAGTATGAAGGATATTTTAGACAACGCTTATCAAGGAATTGTATTGGTTGACAATGATGGAAGAATTATAAAATGGAATTATGAAAAGCTGTTTGGAATTAAGGAAGAGGATGTATTGGGAAAACGTGTGGAAGAAGTTATAGAAAATACACGTCTTCATATTGTTGTTAAAACAGGACATAAGGAGCTTTATGACATTCAAAGAATTCAGGGTCATGATATGATTGCAAGCAGAACACCTATAATTAAAAACGGTAAAATAATTGGCGCCGTAGGAACCGTATTGTTTAAGGATATAAAAGAGGTAAAGGAATTAGCAGGTAAAATTAAAACCTTGGAGAATACAGTAGATATATATAAAAAAGAGTTAGGTAAAATGTACTGTGCAAATTATACCTTAGACGATATAATCACACAAAATGATAAAATGATAGAGATAAAAAATATTGCTTTAAAGGCAGCTAATTCTTCTTCTACCATTTTAATAGAAGGTGAAAGCGGGACAGGCAAAGAATTCTTTGCTCATGCAATTCATTTTGCAAGCATGAGAAAAAAATCTCCATTCATCAGGATAAACTGTGCAGCAATACCCCATGAACTTTTAGAATCCGAATTATTCGGTTACGAATCAGGTGCTTTTACGGGAGCAAGGAAGGAAGGTAAAATAGGAAAGTTAGAACTTGCAAACGGAGGAACAGTGCTGCTTGATGAAATAAGCTCTCTTCCTTTCAACATGCAGGCGAAACTTTTAAGAGTACTTGAAGAAAGAGAATTTGAAAGAATAGGCGGACATACTGCTATAAAAATAGATATTAAAGTAATTGCCTGTACAAACGAGAATTTAAATAAATTAGTAGAAAGAAACAAATTCAGGCAGGATTTATATTATAGGTTGAATGTTGTTGAAATAAAAATTCCGCCTTTAAGAGAACGTCTTGATGATATAGAGTTATTGTGCAGGGATATATTGAACAAACAGTTAGATATAGGGTTTAACTCTAAAAAGGTTTCAGAAAAAGCGATACTTGCCTTAAAATTATATGATTGGCCGGGAAACGTAAGAGAACTTCGAAATGTTTTGGAAAGAGCTGCTAATATTTCAACTGGCAATTTAATTACCATGCAAAGTTTACCTGAATTTATCAGTGAAAAATTAATTTTTGAGGAACAAAAAAGTGAAAATAAATATCTGAAAGACAGCATTGCTAAAGCAGAAATAAATGCGATAATGGCAGCTTTAAAGGAATCTAAAGGAAACAGAACGGATGCAGCAAAAATATTAGGAATACATAGAACAGCGCTATATAAAAAACTTGCAAGTTATGGAATTAATATTAAACATATAGTGTAGAAACTCGTCTACTTTTATTAATTATGTAGATACTAATCTACATGAACAAAATTGGCAAGTTCTGAATACTATTACAGGATAATTAATTTTTCAACAAGAGGATGTATAAAATTATCTACATTCTCTTTTTTGTTTTTTTGCATATTTATTATGTGAACAACTAATAATATTGAAATATGCCAATTATTGAGATTTTTAAAATTATAATAAATTGGCATGGTACTTGCTTTATATAAGGTGAGTACATATAAAAACTCATGAATTATAATAAGAGGAGGAAAATATGAGAGAAGTTGTAATTGTAAGTGCTGCAAGAACAGCAATCGGTAACTTTGGTGGCTGTTTTAAGGATGTATCAGCTGTTAAACTTGGTGCAGTTGTTGCTGAAGAGGTTCTAAAAAGAGCAAACGTTAGTCCTGAAATGGTTAATGAAGTGATATTTGGAAATATACTTCAAACAGGACTTGGACAAAATGTAGCAAGACAAATATCTATTGCTGCCGGAATACCGGTTGAAGTTCCGTCTATGACAATTAATAAACTTTGTGGTTCGGGTTTAAAGACAGTTCATTTAGCAGCTCAGGCAATTATGTTAGGTGATGCTGACATAGTGCTTGCAGGTGGAACAGAAAATATGAGCCAGGCGCCTTACTTTATTCCTAATGCAAGATGGGGATTAAGAATGGGTGACGGAAAAGTTGTAGATTCAATGATAAATGACGGATTGACAGACGTTTTTAATAATTATCACATGGGTATCACTGCTGAAAACCTTGCGGAGAAATTTAATATTACAAGGGAAGAACAGGATGAATTTGCTGTAAGAAGTCAAAACAGAGCTGAAAAGGCAATTAAAGAAGGCAAATTTAAGGATGAAATCGTGCCTGTTGAAATTCCACAAAGAAAAGGTGACCCGATAGTTGTAGATACTGATGAGTTTCCAAGATTTGGTGTCACAGTTGAAAGCATGGCTAAATTAAAACCTGCATTCAAAAAGGATGGAACTGTAACCGCAGCTTCATCATCAGGTATTAATGATGCCGCTGCCGCCGTACTGTTAATGTCAAAAGAAAAAGCTGATGAGTTAGGTATAAAACCGTTAGCAACAATCGTTGCATATGCTAATGCCGGAGTTGATCCATCTATAATGGGTTATGGGCCGGTACCAGCGACACAAAAAGCTTTATTAAAAGCTAACATGACAGTAGCTGACATTGATTTAGTAGAAGCGAACGAGGCTTTTGCTGCACAATCATTGTCAGTAGTAAAAGATTTAGGTTTAGATCCTGAAAAAACTAATGTTAATGGAGGAGCTATTGCTTTAGGGCACCCGATAGGATGTTCAGGAACAAGAATTTTAGTAACATTAATCCATGAAATGATAAAGAGAGATGCAAAAACAGGTCTTGCTACACTTTGTATAGGTGGCGGACAAGGCACTGCATTAATAATTAAAAGATAGGAGGATGTCATATTGAAAAACAAATTAATTACCATAGAACAAGCTGTAGATATGGTACATGATGGTATGACAATTATGATAGGGGGTTTCTTAGGATGCAGAAACCCTTATAAAATAGTTGATGCATTAGTTGAAAAAGGGGTTAAAGATCTTACATTAATAGCAAACGACACTTCATTTCCAGAGATTGGAATAGGTAAATTAATAGTAAACAAACAAGTTAAAAGATTAATAGCTTCTCATGTAGGTACAAATAAAGAAACCGGTAACCAAATGAACTCAGGAGAAATGCAAGTTGAATTAGTTCCTCAAGGAACTTTAGCTGAAAGAATAAGAGCTGCCGGAGCCGGGCTTGGAGGAATTTTAACTCCAACCGGAATAGGAACTGTTGTAGCCGAAGGTAAAGATATCATAAATGTGGAGGGCAAAGATTATTTATTAGAAAAAGCTTTAAAAGCCGAATTGGCTATCATAGTTGGTGCTAAAGTTGATAAAAAAGGTAATGTAAGATATGCAAAAGCTACAAGAAACTTTAATCCTTTAATGGCTACAGCAGCTGACATAGTTATTGTAGAAGCAGATGAAGTTGTTGAAGTTGGCGAAATTGATCCAGATGACGTTATGACTCCGGGAATCTTTGTTGATTATATAGTAAATGTAGGAGGTAATAATTAATGGATGATAAACAATTAATAGCAAGAAGAGTTGCTAAGGAATTAAAAGACGGTGATGTTGTAAATTTAGGAATTGGTCTTCCTACATTAGTATCTAACTACATTCCTGAAGGGATAGAAATCACTTTACAATCAGAAAACGGATTTCTTGGTATGGGACCGGCTGCTGCACGGGGCGAAGAAGATTGTTATTTGGTAAATGCAGGTGGCATTCACGTAACTATTAATCCGGGCGGAGCATTCTTTGACAGTGCAGAATCATTTTTAATTATAAGAGGCGGTCACGTAGATGCAACAGTTCTTGGTGCCTTAGAAGTTGACGAAAAAGGTAATCTTGCTAACTGGATGGTACCCGGCAAAATGGTTCCGGGTATGGGCGGTGCAATGGACCTTGTTACAGGAGCTAAAAGAGTTATTGTAGCTATGAACCACACTGCAAAAGGAAATCACAAAATATTAAAAGAATGTACACTTCCTTTAACAGCTGTTAACGCAGTAGATTTAATAGTTACTGAAATGGGAGTTATGGAAGTTACAGATAAAGGTCTTGTTTTGAAAGAAATTAACCCTGAATTTACAGTTGAAAATGTTCAAGCTGCAACAGGAGCAACATTGATTATATCTGAAGATTTAAAACCAATGGAAGTTTTATAAATTATTTTTTTAAAAATAGGGAGGATATTATGTTAGAAAACAAAGTATGTATTATTACAGGAGCTGCAAGCGGTATAGGTCTTGCTATAGCAGAATCGTTTGCTAAAGATGGAGCAACTTTAGTTATGGCTGATATTAATGAAGCTAAATTACAAGAAGAAGCTACAAGATTAGGTGGTTCTTATTTAAAAACTGATTTAAGCAAATCAGAAGATTGCAAGGCGTTAGTTGAATTTGCAGTAGAAAAATATTCAAGAGTTGACGTATTAGTTAATGTAGCAGGTATCCAAAATGTAAGTCCGATAGAAGATTTCCCTGAAGAAAAATGGAGATTGATAATCGATTTAATGTTAACAGCACCTTTCTTGTTAACAAAATATGCATTCCCATACATGAAAAAACAAGGGTGGGGAAGAATTATAAACTTGAACTCAGCTCACGGTATCAGAGCTTCTGAATTTAAATCTGCTTATGTTTCTGCTAAACACGGTCTAAGCGGTTTAACTAAAGTTACTGCATTAGAAGGAGCTCCATACGGTATTACTTGTAATTCAATTTGCCCCGGCTATGTTAAAACTCCGTTAGTTGAAAAACAAATAGCTGACCAAGCAAAAGCTCACGGAATTTCTGAAGATAGGGTTGTAACTGAAGTTATGTTAAAAAAACAAGCATTAAAGAAACTTATTGATCCAAGTGATATTGGAGAATTAGCTAAATTCTTGTGCTCAGATGCAGCACAATGTATGACTGGCGCTATGGTTTCAATAGACGGTGCATGGTCAGTTCAATAGGCTCCATATAGTTTTATAGAGATAACTTTATTTCGTTAAAGTTATCTCTAATATATAAAAAATAAAATTAAAATATAAATTATTTGTGGAGGTACGTTATGTTTGGTATTATTTTAGGTTTAGTGCTCTTAATGTTTTTAGCTTACAGAGGTTATTCAATTCTATGGGTTGCTCCTGTTTGTGCACTTGTTGTTGGCTTTACCGGTGGTCTTGATTTACTTACAATGTACAAAGATACGTACATGTCAGGTCTTGCTGGTTATGTAAAATCTTGGTTCCCTGTATTTATGTTAGGTGCTATTTTTGGCCACTTAATGGACTACACAGGCGCTGCAAAATCTATAGCTATATGGCTTACAAAAATGATAGGACCAAAAAGAGCAATATTAGGCGTTGTTGTTGGTTGTGCGGTTTTAACTTACGGTGGTATATCTTTATTTGTTGTTGTTTTCGCTATGTACCCATTAGCTCTTGAATTATACAGAGAAGCAAATATTTCAAGAAAACTTATTCCCGGTGCTATAGCTTTAGGTTCATTTACATTTACAATGACAGCTTTACCTGGAACTCCTCAAATTCAGAACATTATACCTACAAATTATTATGGGACAACTCCTATGGCAGCACCTATCATGGGTCTTGTAGCAGCAGCATTAATGTTAATTTTAGGCATGATGTGGATGACTTACAGAGAGAAAAAATTATCTGCAGCCGGTGAAGTATTCGTTGCTCCGGAAAAGAAAGGTGCAGTGGAAGCTGATTTTACTAATTTGCCAAATCCATTATTATCTTTCTTACCATTGTTAACAGTTATCGGTACAATGAACTTCTTGAAATGGGATATAATAATAGCCTTATTAAGCGGTATTGTATTGTCAATGGTTATAAGCTTTAATAAAGCTAAGGGATTTACTAAAGCAATCAGTAACGGTGCAGTTGGATCAATAACAGCAATTCTTAATACAGCTGGTGCGGTTGGATTCGGTACAGTTGTTAAAGCAGTACCTGGATTTGCTACATTAACTGCATTATTGTTAAATGTTCCGGGAACTCCTCTTATTTCTGAAGCGATAGCAGTTAACTTGCTTGCAGGTGCTACAGGTTCAGCTTCAGGCGGTATGAGTATAGCTCTTGAAGCTTTAGGCGAGAAATATCTTGCTATAGCTCAACAAGCTGGTATTGATCCTGCAGCTTTCCACAGAGTTGCTTCATTATCATCAGGCGGACTTGATACATTACCACACAATGGAGCAGTTTTAACATTGTTAACAGTTACAGGAATGACTCATAAAGATTCATACATAGATATTTGTATGACATCACTTGTTATTCCGATATTAGCTTCAATTCCTGCTATATTGTTAGGAAGCTTAGGACTATACTAAAATATAATAAATAGAAAATCTAATAATTATAGGGATGCAGAAAAACTGCATCTTTATTGTATATAGAAATTGTTAAATTATTATTTATACTGGAGGTGTGTAATGAATTTGCAGAATATTAAAAAAATAGGAGTTGCCGGCGGAGGAACAATGGGTTCCGGTATAGCACAAATTTTCGCACAGCACGGCTATGAAGTTGTAGTTACTGATATTGCAGAGAAGTTTCTGGAAAATACAAAAAGGATTATATTACTTAATCAAAAAACATTAATAAGTGAAGGACTTTTAACAGAAGAAAAAGCTGAAGAATCACTTAAAAACATTTACTTTTCAACTGATAAAGGTAATTTTAAGGATGCTGACTTAATAATTGAAGCTATAATCGAAAAATTGGATATTAAGCAGGATTATTGGAAGGAAGTTGAAGGAATAGCGAAGGAAGATTGTATTTTTGCCACTAACACATCAGGACTTAGCATTAATGACATATGCAGCAAGTTAAATAATAAGAAAAGATTTATAGGAATGCATTGGTGGAATCCCCCTCATATAATTCCTTTGATAGAATTAATAAAAGCTGATGAGACATCAGAAGAAACTATTAAAATTTTAAAGGAATTAGTTGCTAAAATAGGTAAGGAATCAGTTGTTGTATTGAAGGATGTAAATGGTTTTATAGGAAACAGAATTCAATTTGCTGTTTACAGAGAAGCATTAAAGATAGTTGAAGAAGGTATCGCAACTGTTGAAGATGTTGACAAGGCAATGAAGTTCGGACCTGGTTTCAGATACCCTGTTTTAGGACCTTTTGAAACATCGGACTTAGGTGGACTTGATACATTTTACTATATTTCATCATATTTATTTAACGAATTAAGTGATGTAAAAAAACCTACTAAATTACAGCAAGAATTAATGGATAAAAATAACTTGGGAGTAAAAACAGGCAAGGGCTGGTATGATTACTCAGATGGCAAGGGCGAAGAAGCCATGGCAAGAAGAGATAAAAATTTTTACAAAATGTTAAAACATATTCATAACACTTAAAAACAAATGTGGACAATTCTTTTTGATTGATTTATAAAAAAGAATTGTCCCTGATTTTGTTGTTAACTACTTATTATCGTTTTTTGTTTGTTGTTTCTTTTTCGGGAAAATAAATTGATTTAATAGTACACCAAGACCGGCACCAATGGCTACTAAGAAGAAAGTTGCAGCTCCTTCTACCTCAGGGCCTAACAATGGTGCTGTAAAATAAGCTACTGCCATTAAAATAACAGGAAGAATAAAAAATTTTATCATTACAGTCACCTCCTTTCGTTTGAAATGTTTCTTAAATGTTGAAATTGACAATATAAAAAGGATAGCCAAACAATGGTTATCCTTAAAATTTAAATAAAATAATTAATAAAAAGGACAACCACAATGGCTACCCAATATTGACGACAAGTTTTGAGTAACAAAAAAGGATAACCAACGGCTATCCACCCTGACAACCTAATCTCACATAAGAACATCATATCCAAATGACTTAGATGACTTACTCCGCACATAAAGTTTTCACTTCTATGGCTTTGACCGAACTATATTTAATTATTACCATAATTATACACCATTGTAGTAATTTTGTCAACGTTTTCTTAAAATAAAAAGTGGTTGGTACTAAACCAACCACTGATATTTACACATTAAATCTAAAAAGAACTATGTCTCCATCTTCCATAACATACTCTTTACCCTCAAGTCGCATAAGCCCTTTTTCTTTAGCAGCAAGCATTGTACCACATTCGATAACATCCTTATATGCAGTTACTTCAGCTCTTATAAAGCCCCTCTCAATATCGGAATGTATTTTTCCCGCTGCTTGAGGTGCCTTAGTTCCTTTTGTGATAGTCCATGCTTTTGATTCCATGGGTCCTGTTGTGAAGAAGCTTATTAGCCCTAAAAGGTGATAACTTACCCTTATGAGTTTATCGAGTCCTGATTCTTCAAGTCCCATCTCATGCAGAAATTCAAGCTTTTCGCCGTCGTCCAGTGTTGATATTTCTTCTTCAATTTTTCCGCAAACAATTATAACCTCAGAATTATCTTGAGCAGCATGTTTTTTAACTTCATCAACAAATTGGTTTGAAGATGGATCAACAATATAATCTTCATCAACGTTAGCAACATATAAAACAGGTTTTGCAGTAATTAAATTGAAAGTTTTAAGAAGCTTTAATTCCTCTTCGGTATAATCTAAAAATCTTGCTTGTTTTTCACTTTCTAATGCAAAAACAATTTTTTGAACTAATTCTAATTCAGGTTGAAGAGACTTATCGTTTTTAACCATTTTAGTTAACTTATCTAATTTTTTTGACATAACCTCTAAATCAGCAAGAACAAGTTCAAGCTCGATTATTTCTATGTCTCTTTTAGGGTCTACACTACTTTCAACATGTATTACATTTTCATCTTCAAAACATCTTACAACATGTACTACAGCCTCAACCTCTCTTATGTGTGATAAAAATTTATTTCCAAGACCTTCACCCTTGCTTGCACCTTTCACTAAGCCGGCAATGTCAAAAAATTCTATTACTGCAGGAACTGTTTTTCCTGAATTACTCATTTTAGTTAAAAAATCTAATCTTTTATCCGGAACCTCCACAACACCTATATTTGGTTCTATTGTGCAAAAAGGATAGTTTGCAGATTCAGCTCCTGCTGAAGTTATGGCATTAAACAAAGTGCTTTTACCTACATTTGGAAGTCCTACTATTCCTAATTTCATTTTATCGTCCTTTCGTTTATTACTTTTGTTATTCCAAAATTATATCAAATTATTATATAACATAAAAAATTAAACTTCAACAAAATTAAAGATAAAAGCTTGTATAAATTTTAATAAAAAAATGAATATAATGAAAACCCTTGAATAACATGGTATATATAAGACAAATTATAGGGGGAAGAAATTAATATGAATGATAAACAGATGCAGTCAAACTATATAAGGATTGTTGGTAAGATAAACAGTAAATTGGATTATAGTCATGAAGTATTTGGAGAAAAGTTTTACGAATTTTTTATGGAAGTACCAAGATTAAGTGACACCAAGGATATGCTGCCTGTTATAATATCTGAAAGATTAATAAATGATATTGAAATGAGTATTGGGAAATTTATTGTTATTGATGGGCAATTCAGGTCTTATAATAGATATGAAGACACGAGCAATAAACTTTTATTAAGAGTATTTGTAAGAGATATTATAGTACCTGAAGATAGTGATCTGGAAGAACTTATCAGGCACCCCAATGAAGTTTTTCTTAACGGATATTTGTGCAAAGAAACTAAGTTCAGGACAACTCCATTTGGAAGGGAAATCACAGACATGCTTATTGCTGTAAACAGATCCTATAATAAATCAGACTATATTCCTTGCATCGCATGGGGTAGAAACGCAAGATACTGTGAAAAATTAGAAGTAGGGGACCATATTAAGCTTTGGGGAAGAATTCAAAGCAGAAAATATCAGAAGAAGAATGAAAGTGAAAGCTATGAAACAAAGACAGCATATGAAGTATCCGTGACAAAATTGGAACATATTAAAACTGAAAACAACCGAAAAAGGGAAGATGAAGAGGAATTTGAGGAATAATTATATATAATACAAAATGAAACCGTTAAGGTTTCTTTTTATTTATTTATTTTATACTTTATGATACAATATAAAAAGATAATTCAATTTTAGCATATGGAGAAGATTATGTATTTAGTTTTAGGAATTTTAATAATTATGTTCGCATTCTCAAGCATGAGAAGAAAGAATTTAGAAAAACAAGTAGAACTGTTTAATAAGCTTTTATATAAGGAAAAAAGCCCGGAAAAATATATCGATGAAGTTGATAAGCTGTTGCTTAAGGTACAGTCAGAGAAAGAAACAACAATAAATTATATACAAAAAACAACAGGACTCTTATATGCCGGAAGATTTAACGAAGCTATAGATATATTAAATAATAAAGTAAAAAAGATCCCTCCTAATTGGCAGGTTATTTATTACCATAATTTATTATTATCCATGTATTTTAACGGCGATATTGAAAAAGCTAACGAAATGATGGCACAGTCGAAAGAAACATTAAATTTATACAGTAAAAAGGATTACAACAAGATAACTATAAAATTGACATACGCAGTATCAGATTTTTATAACAGCAATTTTTTAGAAAGCAAGGAATTTTTTAAGGATTTAATAGATGTTTCAAGAAATGATTACAGAGTAGCTTTAGGATGTTATTTTACGGGTAAAATTCTTGAAACTGAAAATAAAAATGATGAAGCTATTGAGTATTTTGAAAAAGCTAAAGTGTATGGAGAAGGAAGCTTTATAGAAAGCTTTTAGAAAGGATTAAAATGGACATAATAAAAAAGGAAAATAATATTGTTATTGATAACATTAAAGATTTTAATACAACTCACATATTTGATTGTGGACAGGCATTCAGATGGAATAAAGAAGAAGATGGATCTTATACGGGAGTTGTAAAAAATAAAGTTATAAATGTAAAACAGGAAGAAACATCAGTTATATTCAACAACGTAACAATGGCTGATTATGAAAGTATATTAAAAGATTATTTTGATTTCAATACTGATTATGCCGAGGTTAAAAGAACAGTTAACACAGACGAAATAATGAATGCAGCTATAAAATTCGGTGACGGTATCAGAATTTTAAATCAAGATGAATGGGAAACAATGATTTCATTTATGATTTCTGCAAACAATAGAATACCGATGATAAAAAAGGTTATAGAAAATTTGAGCTCATCATTTGGGAAATATATATGTAATTATAATGGCAAGGATTATTACAGCTTCCCAACAGCTGATGTTCTTTCAGAAGCACCTGTTGATAAAATATTAGAATGCAAGGCGGGTTTTAGGGCTCCAAGGATAAAAGAAGCAGCTGAAAGGTTTCTAAAAGAAAAAGAAATTATTTACAATATTAAAAACACTTCTTATGATGATGGCTTAAGATATTTAAAAACTTATAACGGAATTGGGGACAAGGTTGCTAATTGCATATTGTTATTTTCCATGAAGCAATTTGATACATTTCCTGTTGATGTATGGGTCAGAAGAGTAATGCAAACCCTTTATGTTGATAAGAATACTAAAGATTCTGATATAAGAAAATTTGCAGAAAATAAATTCGGCAAATTTTCCGGATATGCACAGCAATACTTATTCTATTATGCTCGCGAAAATAATATAGGCAAATAAAAATTGTATAGATTTAATAATGAAGCAGAAACTAAAGTGACTGCTTTTTAATTTTGTAAAACAAAGAAAGGAGATTAAATGTCAAATAAGGAGATAAAGATAAAAACAGGTTGGAATTTAGACAATAGCTATGTGCATTTACCTGAAATTTTTTATAGAAAAGTTTATCCAACACCTGTTCGCTCACCATCTATGATAATGTTTAACAATCAGTTAGCAGAAAAATTAGGGTTAAATATAGAAGAACTTCAAAGTAATCATGGAGTTTTTACACTTTCCGGCAACTCACTCCCGGAAGGTTCAATACCAATTGCACAGGCATATGCAGGTCATCAGTTTGCATACTTTACCATGTTAGGTGATGGGAGAGCAGTTTTGTTAGGTGAACAAATTACGCCAACTAATGAGCGTTATGATATACAATTGAAGGGTTCAGGTGAAACTCCATTTTCAAGACGAGGAGACGGCAGAGCATCTCTTGGTCCAATGCTTAGAGAATACATTATAAGTGAGGCAATGAATGCTTTGGATATCCCGACCACAAGGTCACTGTCAGTTGTTGAAACCGGTGAGTCAGTATATCGTGAAACAATATTAAAAGGGGCAATATTAACTCGGGTAGCTTCAAGTCACATAAGAGTCGGAACATTTCAATTTGCTGCAAATTGGGGAACTAAAGAAGATTTAAAAGCATTGGCTGATTATACTATTAACAGGCATTTTCCATACATCAATAATGAAAATGATAAATATCTGCTCTTTTTAAAAGAAATTATTAAGAAACAGGCATCGCTTATTTCTAAATGGCAATTGGTTGGCTTTATACATGGTGTTATGAATACTGACAATATGGCAATTAGCGGAGAGACCATAGACTATGGTCCATGCGCATTTATGGATACTTATAATCCGGATACTGTTTTTAGTTCAATTGATACTAATGGAAGGTATGCATATAAGTATCAACCGATAATAGGAGAGTGGAATCTCTTAAGATTAGCAGAATCATTAGTTCCAATACTTCACGATAATAAAGAAACAGCAATTAAAATGGCTCGTGATGCTGTTTTAGAATTTAATTCACTGTTTAGAAACAATTATTATGGAGGCATGAGGAAAAAGTTGGGACTATTTAATGAAGAACAAGAGGATGTATCTCTTATAGATAATTTGCTTAGTTTAATGCACAGATATGAAGCTGACTATACAAATACCTTTAATGCCCTAACCGATAACAAATTAGATGATACTATTTTGCACGGAAATTCAGAATTTATAAATTGGTATAATTTATGGCAGGCAAAATTATTAAAACAACAGCAGACAAAAGAAGAGGTATATAATCTTATGCAAAATTCAAATCCAACAATTATACCACGTAATTATCTTGTGGAGGATGCATTGAACCAAGCGGTAAATAATGGTGATTACAGTGTAATGAATAATTTATTAAAAGCATTAACAAATCCATATTCGAAAAGATATGAGCACGAAGAGTATAAAAAGCTTCCCCCAAAAACAACATGTCCATATAGAACATTTTGCGGAACATAAGACATTATGACAAAGGGCTTGCCTATTATAAAAAAGTCTTCCATTAAGGGAATAAAATGGAAGATTTTTCATTTTATAAGTCGAGATCTACTCTCATGCCCAGGCATTTGTGGTTGCAATATAAATTCATAATCCGGTACACCGCCGTAAGTATAATGTCGCAAATATATGTCATAGGTGGTTGTAATGTTATGATAAATTGGCACATCAATTACATAAGCACTGTGATATTCAGGAGATTGAACAGACAATATATAAATTGAATTGTCATCTTTTAAAACAGGTAATTTAAAAGTTGGAACTTTACCATTTTCATCAGATTTGTTTGTATCTATATATACACCCATTCCTGATTCTCTATATAAACCGCTTATGGTTAATTTTGATATTCTAACAAAAGCATCTGAAATTGGAATCTTAAGTACATATCGAAAAACATTAACATTCAAATAACCGGCCTCATCAAGATTACAATTTTCAAGTTTCCCCCATGGAATACTCATCATTTTATTTTTAGCCATATAGGGCATATATCTATTATGCATTTTTTAATCCTCCTGAAACACGAACCTTAGATGGTGGGAGACATCTTAACTAAATTTAATAAGGACTTTGCCTTCATTCAATTTAGTTATAATTATAATATGATATTTAAGTAAATATGTTTCAAACAGTAAAATTTATAAAAGCTTAAATAGTTGAAATTAGGTTATATTTCTATGAAAATCATTGACAAACAAAAAAAAAGTAGCTATAATTATTATTGTTGTCGGGGTGTAGCGAAGCTTGGTATCGCGCATGGTTCGGGACCATGAGGCCGAAGGTTCAAATCCTTTCACTCCGATTTTTTAATATCTAAAAATAAATGGTGATAGTATGACTTCAGAAAAAAGAAGGGAAAAAATTAATATAATATTAAAGAAAAGCAAAGAACCTATAACTGCCACAGCTCTTGCTAAAGAATTTTCAGTAAGTCGTCAGGTAATTGTAGGTGATATTGCACTTATGCGTGCAGCCGGACTTAAAATATCTGCAACGCCCAGGGGATATATACTCGATTCTGAAGCAGATAATCAATTAAGTTTTACTATTGCATGTCAGCATGATAATGAAAATATGGCAAAAGAGCTTTATATAATTGTCGATAACGGCGGTACAATATTCGACGTTACAGTAGAACATCCTGTTTACGGAGAAATATCAGGGGAGCTTAGAATTTCTTCAAGATATGAAGCAGATATGTTTTTAGAAAAGGTTAAAAATAATCAAGCACATCCATTGATGAGATTAACGGACGGTATACATCTTCATAAAATAAAATGCAACAGCGAAAATGAAAAGGAACGAATCATAGATAAATTGATGGAGGAACAAATTATTTTAGTGTAGATATTAACAGTTGACATTTTAATTAACATTTATTATAATTGTCTTATCAGGTGTCAAGACACGTGACAAGACAATGAATAAAGTGAG
This sequence comes from uncultured Clostridia bacterium, assembly GCA_964421845.1. Classification (GTDB taxonomy): domain Bacteria; phylum Bacillota; class Clostridia; order Tissierellales; family Sedimentibacteraceae; genus Sedimentibacter. Next base: position 353,787 of record CAYQYY010000001.1, on the reverse strand, counting down.
GACATAACGATGACAAGAAACAGTAAATTAAACTCAATGTTAATTTCAGCACTTCTTTGTTCTATAGGAATAGTCATTCCAATAATTTCACCTATTAAAATAACAATGGAACCGGCATCATTTACTTTAGCAAGCCATGTTGCAATATTTATTGCTATGTTTATATCTCCATTAACAGCTGCTTTTGTAGCACTTGGTACATCAGTTGGATTTTTGATGGCAGGATTTCCATTAGTAGTAGTTTTAAGAGCTACATCACATATAATTTTTGCTTTTGTAGGAGCATTATATTTAAAGAAGTTCCCAAATACACTTAATTCAATTAAACATTCTCAGCTGTATTCATTTGTAATCGGATTAATACATGCACTATGTGAAGTAGCGGTAGTATCGGTTTTTTATTTTGGGAACAATATGAGTTCAGGATATTACGCAAAAGGATTTGTGGTATCAGTAATACTATTAGTAGGGGTAGGAACAACGGTACACAGTATGGTTGATTTCTATCTTGCACAAGCAATATGGAAGCCGGTAACTAAGGCAGTTAAAATTCCAAAGGAAATAAGTGCACATTAAATTCAATTATGAAAATATTCAATAAAGGCTTTGCCCGTCATTAAACGAGTTCAGTGGGGATTGAACCAACACTTAGTTATAAACGGCTAAGCCGTTTATTTTTTTGTCTTTATCTGGCAATAATTAACTGCAGGTGATATAATAATAGCAACAATTGTCATTTAGTTGCTTTCTAAGAGAGTTAATGAAGAATCTCATAAGTAAGAAGTGAGATTTCTAAGCTGTACAGGAATGACAAAAATATAGGAGGTATTATATGTTGAATGAAGAACTACTGCTTTCTAATCTTAACACCGTGGAAGCAGAAATAATCATATCAAAACTAAAATCATACGGCATACCTGTATTAAAAAAATCAAAAGGAACAGGCGAAATTATGGAAATATACACGGGAGTAAATTTATATGGAATAGACATTTATGTTCCGTCAGACATGATGGAATTAGCAAAGGAACTTCTCAAACCTGTTAACGAAGAAGATGATTTAGAATGATAGGAAAATTGTAAAAAAATATGATGAAAAGAGGTTTGAAATCCATTTGGAAGAAAAGAAAATTGAAACTATAGATGAATACATATTAAGTTACTCCTCTGAAATACAGGAAATTCTGAAGGATTTAAGAAAATTTATAAATGAATGCGCCCCAGAGGCAACAGAAAAGATAAGCTGGGGCATGCCTACATTTGTTCTCCATGGTAACTTGGTACATTTTGCTGTTAATAAAGGTTATATTGGCTTTTATCCTGCTGACACGGGAGTTTCAGCATTCAAAGAGGAATTATCTGAATATAAAACAACCAAGGGCTCAATACATTTGCCATTTAATAAACCGATTGACTATGATTTAATTAGAAAAATAGTTAAATATAGGGTTACAGAAAATAAAAAAATTGCTGAAGAAAAGTTAAATAAGAAAGGAGCAAATATATGTTTGGTAAGATAGGTTTTGCCGAATTGTTTATTGTACCTATGACTTTAGCAATTCCGGCTGTTATACTGTATTTCATTATAAAATTGGCTGTAAAAAATGCAATAAAAGAGCTTAAGGATAAAAATATTATTTAATAAAGGATCCACCGGTAATATACGATTGCGTTGTAGGTGGGGTTCTTACAAGAACAATGAAATAGCGCAGTATACTAGAAGCAGTGCCATAATAACATTAATAATTTTTTCATTCATAATAAATATCTTTTGAAATACCGACCCGAACAGTGACCAGCAGCATGTTGATATAAAGCCGATAAATGCAAGTAAAGCTGAAATCATAACTAAAGTGTACCAGGATTGGTAGTAAGGAACTATAAAAGTTGAAAGTGTTGTAAATCCATAAAGTATAACTTTTACGTTAACAAATTGTAAAATCACTGCTGACCATATATTTATAACGTGTTTTTCTTCTTCATCGTCTACGCTAAGTGGGTTACTGGTGTAAATTTTCCATGCAAGCCATAATATATAAGCAGAACCTACAAAGGTCATAAAAGGTTTAATTGAAGGTATTAAACTATATAAGGTTACACTAAAGAAGCTGCATAAAAGCATTATAATAAAAAAGCCAATAAAAACTCCTAAATTGAATGGCAAGCTTTTCTTAAATCCAAATTTAGTTGCATTTGACATAGACATAATATTATTAGGTCCGGGTGTAAATGTTGATATAAAAACATAAGATAAAAAAGCAGATAAGTTTGGCATTGTCGACCTCCAAGAGTTGAGTTACATAGTAATTTAATAAACTATATATTATCATTTTATTGTAAATAGTACAAGTTATAGATATAAAAAACCGGATGACTTTACATCCGGTTTTTTATATAGGAGGAGAAAAATGTATATTCTGAATTAACGTATATCTGCAATGTTTTTCATGTTGTTCACAACAATGCTCTTAAAATATTATCCCTATATATAATGAGACAATTTTGATTTTTTTATTCATTATATTATATTGACTAATTATGTGTTTTAGAGTAAGATTTTCTTACAAAATACAGAAAGGAAACAAGTGACAATGGATGGCAACAAGGTTAGAAAATTAAGAAAAATTAATGATATGACCATTGAGAAGCTTTCTGAAAAAACAGGTTTTACAGCAAGCTATATTTCACAGGTTGAAAGAAATTTAATAGAGCCATCTTTAACTGCTTTAGGTAAAATATGTAAGGTTTTAAATGTTTCTCCTTACTATTTTTTGGATGATGGAAGTAATGTACTTGTAACGCGAAAAGAAGAAAGACAGAGGTTATATGTCACAGAAAAGGATATGGAATTAGAATATTTACTTCCTATTGAAAGCGAAAACAATAAAGTCAAATTGAAAATTTATAAATTTTGTTTAAATCCCGGTAAATGGGATAATGATAAATTTTCTATAATAGATTCTGATAAATGTGTAATAATAATTAAAGGAAAGTTGATTGTTACATTTTCTGATTACAATGAAATATTAGATGAAGGAGACAGTATATACATAACCCAATGTGTACCACACAAAATATTCAATCCTTCAGATGAAAGAGCAGAATTAATTTGTATAATAACGCAGCAATAGAAATATAAGAGGTGAACTATGGAAAAGAAATTTGAAGAAATCAAGGAAGAATTTATTAACGCAAGCTTGGATGAAAAAATTAGAATTTATACAACCACACAAGGGCTTACCGTAGAGCAGTTTAAAGAATTATTAGCGTATTTTCCTATAAAATATTTAGATAAACTTGAAGAAGCAGTAAACGGAATTTAAAAAAATGCCATCCGTAATAGGATGGCATTTTTGCATAAAATCATCAATAATGGTAATAATTTCTATGAGGTGATTTTATGATTGATAACAAATTCAAAAAAATTTTTATAAAGGAAGCAATTGGTTCAAGAAATTATTTCAGCTATAGAACTGATTTAATTTTGTATAAAGTTTTATTGTGTATGTTAATTTTTTTAGCTATATTTTTTATTTCTGATGATTTAAATTTATCTTTATTAATTACTGCTGAAGTATTTTTAGTTTTCACATTAGTTAATAAATTGAACATTGACAGAAAAAGAAATGAAGGAGAACTTCAAATAATTTTAAAGAAAAAACATGATCATTTCAAAAAAAAGTTAGATGAGATAAACATAAACGATTTTGAACTTTTAATCGGTTTTTTATTTGAAAAAAGAGGATGTAAAAACTTCGTTAAAAGAGGAAGACATATGTATTTGGCAGAAAAAGATGGGCTTATCAATTGCATCAAAATATACCGGTTGTATGAAAATATTGAACTCGAACGAATAGATGTAAGGAATTTAATTACTTACATGTGCCAAAACAATATAAGAATAGGTTATTTAATTACAACTGGTGTATTAAATGAAAGTGCAAAAAAACTTCTTGAGGATTTTAAAGATAGCTTGGATATCACAGTTATAGATTTAGAAGCTTTGTTTACAATGATGGAAGAGTATGGAATACTTCCCGATGATGAATATTTTTATAACAAAGTTTATGAGGAAGAAAGTAAAAAAACTAAGAACACTGATATTAAAAAGAATGTATTTGACAATAAAAAAATTGTGATCTACATAATATCTACGGTGTTTTTTTATGCAACTTCAACAATTATGCCTGAAAACAATATAACAAAATACATATCATATTATTTCATGCTGTTGACGTTAATAAGTTTAGCTTATATGATATGGATTAAGTATATAACGTTAAAAAATTAATTTATTTGTTGAAATTATTATCACGGTGTATTATAATTTTTTTATAGATTATGATTATGCGGAGGATACAATGAATTTTAAAGTTACTATAGGATTATCTAACAAACATGTTCACTTAAGCAAGGAGCATGTTGACATATTATTCGGAGAAGGACATGAATTGACACCCATAAAGGATTTAAGTCAACCGGGACAATTTGCATGTGATGAAAAGGTTGATTTGGTTGGACCGAAAAGAACTATTAAAGCTGTTAGAATCCTTGGACCTGCTCGTAAGGAATCTCAGGTTGAAATATCCCTTTCCGACGGATTCACTCTTGGTTTAACAGAAGTTCCTGTAAGAGATTCAGGAAAACTTGACGGAACACCAGGTGTAAAATTAGTTGGACCATGCGGTGAAGTAGAATTAGATAGAGGAGTTATAGCGGCAGCCAGACATATACATATGCATACTACGGATGCTGATAAATACGGCTTAAAAGATAAAGATATTGTAAAGGTAAGAGTTGACGGACCAAGGGGGGTAGTATTTGAAAATGTACTCATTAGAGTTCATGATACTTATGCTTTGGATATGCACTTAGATGTTGAAGAAGGAAATGCTGCAGGCCTTGCAAACGGAGATGTTGTAGAAGTAATAACAGAATAATTTCATTTAATATAAATACAAAATAAACAGGATTTTTCCTGTTTATTTTGTATTTATGCACTTAAAGCATAAGCGACTGACACCAAATTAAAATTGGGTCACCTGCTTACGATAATATTAATGTATTGTTTTAGAGTGTGTGTTAATGGTATAATGAAAGATAAGATTAGATTTTGGAGGAATAATGGATTTTTTACCAATTAGTATAGATGATATGAAAAAAAGAGGATGGGAACAGTGTGATTTTGTATTTGTTACAGGTGACGCTTATGTTGATCATTCATCTTTTGGCGCTGCTGTAATTTCAAGATTGCTTGAGCGATATGGTTATAAGGTTGGTATTATCGCTCAGCCGGATTGGAAAAATTTAGATTCATTTAAAAAATTGGGTGAACCGCGATTAGGTTTTTTGGTAAACTCAGGAAATATCGATTCCATGGTCAATCATTATACTACCTTTAAGAAAAAGAGAAGCACTGATGCATATTCACCGGGAGGGAAAGCAAATTTAAGACCTGACAGAGCAGTTACTGTTTATTCTAACAGATTAAGAGAAGCATATAAACATGTGCCCATAATAATAGGCGGAATAGAGGCAAGTCTAAGGCGATTAAGTCACTATGATTATTGGAACGACAGTGTTAAAAGGTCTGTTTTGTTGGATTCAGGTGCTGATTTGTTGGTATATGGAATGGGTGAAAAAGCAATCATAGAAATTGCTGAAGCGTTAAATTCAGGTATACCTGTTGAGGAAATAACATATATAAACGGTACGGTCTATAAAACAAAGGATAAAGAAAGACCTTTTGAACCAATATTTCTGCCAATGTATGAAGAGGTTATTTCTTCTAAGAAAAAATACGGCGAAAGCTTCAAAATACAATATGAAAATACCGATTCTATGACGGCAAAGACATTAGTTGAACAGTATAACACAATATATGTTGTACAGAATCCTCCCATGGATATACTTACTATGCAGGAGCTTGATGATGTTTATGATTTGGATTATATGATGGATTATCATCCTATTTATAAAAATTCGGGAGGAATTCCTGCGTTAAATGAAATAAAATTCAGTATAACCAGCGTTCGCGGTTGTTTTGGCGGATGTAATTTTTGTGCTTTAAATTTTCATCAGGGAAGAGTTGTACAAGGCAGAAGTCATGAGTCAATATTAAAAGAAGTAGATAAGATGACTAAGGACAAGGAATTTAAAGGTTATATACATGATGTTGGGGGACCTACTGCAAATTTTAGAATAAGAGCATGTAAAAAGCAGGAGAAATTTGGAGTATGCAAGGACAGAGAATGTCTAACCCCTGTAAAATGTAAAAATCTGCAGGTCGATCATAAGGACTATTTGGAGCTTTTAAGAAAAATAAGAAATGTAAAAGGTATTAAAAAAGTTTTTATAAGGTCCGGTATAAGATATGATTATGCAATATATGATAGTAATGACGAATTTATAACAGAGCTATGCAAGTATCATGTGAGTGGACAGCTTAGGACCGCACCTGAACATGTTTCAGAATCTGTTTTAAAACTTATGGGAAAACCGTCAATAACTACTTACAATCAATTCGTTAAAAAGTTCAATGATAAGAGTAAAAATATAAATAAGGAACAATATATAGTACCGTATTTTATTTCTTCACATCCCGGCTCACGTTTAAAGGATGCAATTGAACTTGCAGAGTATATACGTGATATGGGACACATACCGGAACAAGTGCAGGATTTTTATCCAACACCGGGCACTTTGTCAACATGCATGTATTACACAGAATTTAATCCTTTAACCGGCGAATATGTTTATGTTCCAAAGGACAAGGAAGAAAGAATGATGCAAAGAGCACTTCTTCAATATAATAAAAAGGAAAATTACAACATGGTGCTAAAAGCACTTACAAAAGAAAATAGGTATGACTTAATAGGTTTTGGAGAAAAATCCTTGATTAAACCAAAGAAAATCAATAATTAGGTGTTAATTTAAGCATTTTTTAATAATTAAATTATTGCAAAATCTTTCATATTAAGTTAATATTAAATATGAAGTAAATAATGAGGTATCACATGAACAGAAAAATCAGACGCAGAAAAAAAAGAATCAAATTATTATCAATAAGTTTAGTAGTTATTATTGTTATTGCTGCAGCATATGCAGCAGTTAACGGAATAGGCAAAAATGAACAAGCTCCAATCGATGAACCGGGAGAACCGGCTGATGTAGTCACATCAAATCCAAAGGAAGAACCGCAGCCGGCTAAACCGGAAGTTAAACCGGATATTGAAATAAATATAAAAGCAACAGGAGACATAATGTTCCATCCGTCTCAAATTGATGGAGCTTATGATGCTAAGACGAATTCCTATGATTTCCATAACAGCTTTAAAGCAGTAAAAAATATTTTTACATATGCTGATTTATCAATTGCTAATTTTGAAGGAACAACTGCCGGAAACAAAGTATACGCATATCAGGGATATCCGTTGTTTAATGCACCTGATGAAGTATTAGATGCTATAAAAGAAGCCGGCTTTGATGTTTTATCTACTGCAAACAATCACTCTCTTGATACGAGAAAAGCTGGGGTTATACGAACTATCGAGCAAATTAACGCAAGAGGTATGGATACAGTAGGAACATATAAGGAAAAACCTAAAACAAGAGTTTTAATGAAAGATGTAAAAGGGATAAAAATAGCGATTATGTCTTATACAGACATGGTTAACGGACTTGAATCAGCTTTATCGCCTGAAGATTTGGATGCTATGATAAATATAATCGATGAAGCAAAAATGAAAGAAGATATTGCTTATGCCAAGGAAAATAAAGCTGATGTTATAATTGCTTATCTTCATTGGGGCAATGAATACGCAAGGGTTCAGTCAGATAGACAAGAAATTCTTGCAGACATGCTTTTGAATGAAGGAGTAGACATAATTTTAGGAAGTCACCCTCATGTGATTCAACCGGCTAAACTATATGAATATGACGGTAAAACAAAGTATGTTGCATACTCTATGGGAAACTTTTTGTCTAATCAAAGGGTGGAAACTTTGGTGCCATACGGTATATCCGAAGAAGTTTCTAAATATACTGAAGATGGTGTAATAGTAGATATAGATATAGTAAAAAATGGTGAGACGGGCGAAATTACCATAAAAAATATAAGATATATACCTCTTTGGGTTTATAAGGGAACAACTGCAGATGGGGGAGTTGAGCATGTTGTATACCCTATAATGGAATATATAGAAAGTAAGGACATTAATGATAATACAAGAATAAGAATGCAAAGGTCATTTGATAATACGACATCTCAGATGAAGACGGATTAAAGTCTCGTATAATAAATTGGGGAAGTGGTGGCATGGAACGAATAAGATTAATTTTTACTAATATTGGATTAAACAGCATAGTTGATATAGCTATAGTTTATTATGTTTTATATCACGGGTATTTATTAATTCGTGACATGAGAGCAAAACAGCTTGTAAAAGGTATAGTTTTATTAGTTTCTTTAATTCCGATATCTCAAATATTTCAACTGCATATGGTTAAATATATATTAGAACATACATTCCAAGTTGGAATTATAGCTTTGGTTGTAGTGTTCCAACCGGAAATACGAAAAGCTTTGGAGTATATAGGAAGAACATCATTTTCTCTTACTAATATTGAAAAGAATTCTCAAACATCTGAACAGGTTATTAAGGAAATTGTATCAGCTACATCTTCTTTAGCAAGACAAAAGATAGGTGCGCTGCTTATTTTTGAACAAAAAATTGGACTAACTGATATAGCTGAAAGTGGTACAAAGTTGAATGCCAATATTTCAAGCGGGCTTTTAATTAATATATTTATACCCAATACACCGCTGCATGATGGTGCAGTTATAATAAAGGATTATGTAATAAGAGCTGCAGGTTGTTTTTTACCTTTAACCGATAACAATTTACTTAGCAAGGATATAGGAACAAGACATAGAGCAGCAATCGGAATGACTGAAAAATCCGATGCAATAGCTGTAATAGTTTCAGAAGAAACAGGATACATTTCTTATGCCATGGAAGGAAGATTGTACAGAAATATTCAAATAAGTGAACTTGAAATATTATTGTCAGGAATTTATACGGACAATGATAAAGTAAATATTATTGAAAAATGGAGAAATAGAAATGAAGATAAAAAACGATAAAATAATAATACAAATAACTTGTTTGATAGTTTCTGTAGTTTTATGGGCTATTATTATAATTGATACAAATCCTCCCATGGAAGATACGATAAACAGCATTCCTGTGACTATTAAAAATATCAGTGCTTTAGAGAATTCAAATTTAATTATGATGAATTCGGATAAAGATCATTTGACAGTAAATGTAAGGGTCAAAGGCGCACCGGATCATATAAGTAAAATTAAAAGAGGCGATTTTTCTGCTTATATAGATGTTTTGGGATTTTCTGAGGGAACAAGAAATGCTAAAGTTGAGATTTCAGGCCCGAGTGGTGTCGAAATAATCAGTACAAATCCTTCTCAAATCGCATGCAATGTTGAAAGCATCATATCTAAGGTTATGGATGTTACTGTTCAGTATGAAGGCAAGCAAGCAGAAGATTATTATAAGGCACTATCACTTTCCAACCCTTCATCAGTTAAAATTACAGGACCAAGAAGTGTTGTAAACTCTGCTAATTTAGCAGTTGCAACCGTTAATATAACTAACTCTAAGGATAACGTGATTAAAACAGTGCCGGTGAGGATTTATGACGGAACCGATACCGAAATATTTATGTCAGTTCCGGTTGAAAACGTAGAGGTTACTGTTCCTATTTATCCTACTAAGTATGTAAGCTTAAAACCCAATATAATAGGTACTCCTGAGGATGGATACCAACTTGTCAATGTAACAGTAAAACCTGATAAAGTTAAAATTGCTGCAAGACAGGATATTTTAGATACTATCAGTGAATTAAATCTATCAGATTTAGATATATCAGGTGCATACAACAATATTCTTTCTCCAAGAGATATATTAAATACAGATGGTCTGTTTTTACTTGACCTTACAACTACACCGGTTGTTAATGTTATAGTTGATAAGATTGTTGAAAAAGAATTGGTATTTAATCCGTCTGAAATAAATTTTGTTAATTTAAAAGAAGGAAACACTGTTAAGTTGACAGATACTGAAACAGATATCAAAGTAATTGTAACGGGACCATCAAGTATTGTAAATCAATTAAAGAAAGATGATTTAAAAGTTACAGCGGATGTCGAGGGTAAACCATTAGGGCTTAATGACGTTTCAATAGTATGCATTACAGAAAAAGCGGTTAACAGCATTGCCTTAAGTCAAGAAGTTATAAAAGTTGAAGTAATAGAGTCATCACAAACGGATGAAGAGTAATGGAGAAAAAATGGATAAGTTAAATATCGAAATTAACAATATGGATTACCAAGGGATGCTTGAAGCTGTATTTCTTGCAACGCAGGATGCAATAAGTGTTGTTAATGAAAATGGCGAGCATATTCTTGTAAATCCGGCTTATGAAAAACTGACAGGTATAGAAAATGATGATATCATCGGTAAGAACTCATTGTATGATATAGAAGAAGGCGAAAGCTTACACATGAAGGTTCTAAGTTCAAAAAAACCTGTTGGCAACACAAAACTTAAAATTAAACCAAGCGGAAAAACTGTTGTAGCACAAGCAGCTCCCATTATAGTAAACGGAATATTAAAGGGCAGCGTCGCTGTTCTTCATGATATGTCAGGCATAAAAGATTTGACTGATAAGTTAAACAAGGCAGAAAAAAAGCTAAGAGAGCTGACATACAAATATAGACCGGAAGATATAATAGGTGAATCCGTAACAATAAATGAAGTTAAAAAAATGATTGAAAAGGCAGCCAAAGTTCCTGCAACTGTTCTTTTAAGAGGTGAAAGCGGAACCGGTAAGGAATTGTTCGCTAATTCCATTCATGCCCTTAGTAACAGAAGAAACAATAATTTTATTAGAGTTAACTGTGCTGCTTTAACTGATTCGCTTCTTGAAAGTGAGCTTTTTGGCTACGAGGAGGGCTCATTTACGGGCGCCTTAAAGGGCGGGAAAAAGGGTCTTTTTGAGGAAGCAGATAGAGGAACAATATTTTTGGATGAAATATCTGAAATAAGCATGAATACTCAAGCAAAACTATTAAGAGTATTACAAGAAAAAGAAATAATGAGGGTTGGAAGCAATTACACCATCAATATTGATGTTCGAGTTATAGCTGCCACTAATGCAGATTTATCTAAGCTTGTTAGAGAAGGAAAGTTCAGAGAAGATTTGTTCTACAGATTAAACATACTACCCATTTTACTTCCAAGCTTAAGAGAAAGAAAAGAGGATATACCACTATTAATTAAAAACTTTATTGTTAAATTTAACGATGAATACGGTAGAAATATTGTTAATATATCCGATGATGCATTAAAAGTTTTATTGAATCATGATTGGCCCGGTAATGTAAGAGAATTAGAAAATGTTATAGGTCGTTCAATTATAAATATGAATTTAAATGAAAGAATAATTGAAGCTGAACACTTGCCACAATTATATTTAAATAAAAAAATTCCAAACAAAAATTGTGTTGTTTCTACTAATGAAACAATGACAAAGCTTAGTGATGTGGTAGATAAAACAGAAGCTTCTTATATAAGCAATATTTATATAAGATTAGGTAAAAATAAAACAGAAACTGCTAAGATTTTAGGGATATCTTTAAGATCTTTATATTATAAAATGGAGAAGTATGGAATACGGTGAAAAAGTGCAAATAATTGCATGATAAAGCTATTTGCAAAACGCTGCACGCAAATTGTTGCAAAAAAGTAATATACTTCTATAAATAAATTATTGAGTAAAAAGTCAAACCCATGAATTTACAAGGTTTGACTTTTTTTTATTAAAAATTATAAATTGGCATAGTTATTGCTTTATATAAGAGTTGAGGTGATAACGTGATAAAATTTGAAGAAATTATAAAATATGCTCAGGATTACGCTAAAAGTTTGGGTCCCAAAAAAATAGCGGTAGCAAATGCTCAAGACGAAGATGTTTTAAAGGCAATAAAGGAAGCAGTAAAAGAAAATATTTGTGAACCTATTTTAGTTGGTGACAAGGATAAAATAACCGAGTTAGCGAAAAAGGTGGAATTACAACTAAGCAATATAAACATTATAGACGAAAAGGATGGAAATAATGCTTGCAGGAAAGCTGTGGAATTAGTAAGCAGCGGCAATGCAGATATAGTTATGAAGGGGTTAATCGACACTTCAATAATTTTAAAGGCCGTTCTGGATAAAGAAATAGGACTTAGAACGGGAAATGTGCTAAGCCATGCAGCCGTATTTTCAGTTGATACATATCATAAGTTTTTTATAGTTACTGATGCGGCGATGAGTATTGCACCAAGTGTTGAAGAAAAACGACAAATAATTGAAAACACATTAACATTGAGTCGTGCATTAGGTGCAAAGATACCAAAAGTTGCAGTGATTTGTGCTAAAGAAAAAGTTAATCCTAAGATGCAGGCAACCTTAGATGCACAGGAGCTTGTAGAGCTTCAAAAGTCGGGGAAAATTGAAGGATGCATAATCGAAGGACCATATGCATTGGATAATGCTATTTCAAAGGAAGCATCAGAATTAAAAGGAATAAAGGGAGAAGTTGCAGGAGATGCAGATATATTATTGATGCCTGATATAGAAGCAGGAAATATATTGTACAAGGCACTTACTTATCTTGCAAATGCTGATAATGCGGGAATAATTCTTGGAGCAAAGGCACCAATAGTACTTACATCCAGAGCAGATTCAGACAAGGCAAAATTAAATTCAATTGCCTTATCGGTATTATGTTCATCATTTAAAGGAGAATAATATGAAACAATTAATAATAAACCCGGGTTCTACATCAACAAAAATTGCTGTTTTTGAAGATGAAAAATCAATTTTTGATAAAACATTGAGACATTCAAATGAAGAATTGGGAGTATACAAAAACGTTGCTGATCAGTTCGAGTTCAGAAAAAATTTAATAATCGAAGCTTTAAAGGAAAACAATATAGCGGTTGAATCTTTAAATGCAGTAGTTGGCAGAGGCGGTTTGTTAAAACCAATTGAAGGCGGAACCTACTTAGTTAATGATAAATTAGTTGAAGATTTAAAACATAGTCCAATGGGAGAGCATGCATCTAACTTAGGTGGCTTGATTGCTCGCTCGATAGCAGATGAAGTAAATATACCTTCATTCATAGTAGACCCTGTTGTGGTTGATGAATTAGAAGATGTTGCAAGAATAAGCGGTCATCCAAATTTTGAAAGATTAAGCATTTGGCATGCTTTAAACCAAAAGGCAGTTGCAAGAAGAGCTGCATCAGAAAAATTTAATAAAAAATATGAAGAAATGAATTTTGTTGTAGCGCATTTAGGCGGTGGAATTTCTGTAGGAGCACATAAAAAAGGCAAAGTTATAGATGTAAACAATGCATTAAACGGCGAAGGACCGTTTTCACCTGAAAGATCCGGCTCTCTTCCTGTTGATCAGTTAGCAAAAGCATGCTTTAGCGGTAAACATACAGAAGCTGAAATTAAAAAAATGATAGTCGGAAAAGGCGGATTAAGCGCACTTTTAGGAACTAATAATGCTAAGGAAGTAAGTGAAAGAGTAAAAGCAGGAGATAAAGAAGCTAAGTTAATATACAGTGCTATGGCTTATCAGGTGGCAAAAGCAATCGGAGAATATGCAGTAGTTCTTGATGGCGATGTAGATGCAATATTAGTTACAGGCGGTATCGCTTATGATAATGAATTTGTAAAAATGGTAGAAAATAAAGTGAAATTCATTGCTGAAGTTATTGTTTACCCTGGAGAAGATGAGCTGTTGGCATTGGCTCAGGGAGGACTGAGAGTTCTTAAAAAGGAAGAAGCAGCAAAGGAATATAAATAGCATAAGCTCGAAAGGAGGGTCATTATGCTTGATAAAAGGTTAGTAATAATTATAGGGCATTATGGTAGCGGCAAATCTGAATTTGCAGTAAATTATGCTGTAAAAATGAAGGAAATATTTGATTATGTAAGTATTGCCGACTTGGATATAGTAAATCCTTATTTCAGATCAAGAGAAAGACGAGATTTTTTTGAAAGCATAGGAGTTAAAGTATATGACAGTAGTATTAGAAACACTGCAGTAGATATACCGGCACTTCCTGCTGAAATGATGGGAGTTATATTAAACCCTGAAAGTAAATCAGTTCTTGATGTAGGTGGTGACCCGGTAGGTGCAAGAGTATTAGCAAGATATGCAGAACAAATCAAAAATGTTGAATACGATATGTTTTTCGTAATTAACGGTAGAAGACCTGAAACAAGCACAGTTGAAGGCGTACTAAAATATTTGAAGTTAATTGAAGCAACATCTAAATTAAAGATAACCGGCTTAATAAATAATACTCATTTATTAAAGGATACAACTGCAGAAGATGTTGAATTCGGTCATGAACTGACCAAAAAGGTATCATGGGAAACAGATATTCCAATAAGGTATGAAGCTTGTATCAAAGATACAGCTTTACAAATAACAAATAAAGAAATATTAGAAAAATTATTCCCCATAAATTTGTATATGAGGGAAGAATGGATGAGTTAAGAATGGAGGTATTATAATGGCAAAAGGTAATGTTACATTTAATGATGATGCATGTAAGGGTTGTGAACTGTGTGTGACTGTATGTCCTACAAAAATAATCGAACTTAACAAAGAAAAGATCAATAGTAAGGGATACAGTCCTGCAAGAGTAGTTGAAATGGAAAAATGTATTGCTTGCGGAAACTGTGCAATTATGTGTCCAGATTCAGTAATTACAGTAGAAAGATTATAATATTGGAGGTAGATTATGTCTAAGGTATTAATGAAAGGTAATGAAGCTGTTGGAGCTGCAGCTATAAAAGCCGGCTGCAAATATTTTTTCGGTTATCCAATAACTCCATCAAGTGAAATTCCGGAATATATGGCAAAAGCATTGCCTGAAGCAGGCGGTGTATTTTTACAGGCAGAAAGTGAAGTAGCAGCTATAAATATGGTTTATGGTGCAGGCGGAGCAGGAGCAAGAAGCATGACTGCAACATCAAGCCCCGGAATGTCATTGAAGCAAGAGGGTATTACTTATATCGCTGGAGCTGAAGTTCCATGTGTTATAGTTAACATGATGAGAGGTGGCCCGGGACTTGGTAGTATCCAACCTGGACAGGCAGATTATTTCCAATCAACAAGAGGAGGCGGAAACGGCGACTACAGAACACTTTGCTATGCACCTGCAAGTATACAGGAAATTGTTGATTTAGTTATGCTCGGCTTTGATAAAGCTGATTATTATAGAAACCCGGTACTTATTTGTGCAGACGGTATGATTGGTCAAATGATGGAAGCTGTAGAATTTAAAGAACCTGCTCCAATTGAATTGCCTCCTAAGGATTGGGCAACAACAGGAACAGGCGGCAAGAGAAAACCAAATATTGTTAACTCGTTATTCTTACAAGCAGAAGAATTACAAGCTCACAATAGAAAGTTAACTAAAAAATATGAAACAATGGAACAAAACGAAGTAATGTACGAAGCTTATGGTTTGGAAGAAGCTGAAGTTGTTTTAGTTGCTTACGGTACTACTTCAAGAATAGTAAAAACAGCTATGAAACAAGCTGAAGCAAAGGGAATAAAAGTGGGAATAATCAGACCTATAACATTATGGCCATTCCCATACGATGTATTCAAAACTATAGGAAATAACGCAAAAGGTATACTTACAGTTGAAATGAGTGCAGGACAAATGATTGACGACGTAAAAATCGGTATTGCCGGAAGATTGCCTGTATATTTCAATGGTACACAAGGCGGCATGGTTCCAACGCCGGCTAATATTTTGGCAGATATTGAAAAAATAGCAGGAGGTACAAAATAATGACAATGATATATGAAAAATCAAAGGGCTTGACTGATGTTCCTTTTCACTACTGCCCCGGATGTACTCATGGTGTTATTCATAAATTAGTTGCAGAATCTTTAGTGGAATTAGGAGTTTTGGATGATGCGATAGGAGTTGCTCCTGTTGGATGTTCAGTACTTGCTTATAATTATTTTAATTGCGATATGCAGGAAGCTGCTCACGGTAGAGCGCCTGCTGTTGCTACAGGAATCAAAAGAGTTCATCCTGACAAAGTAGTATTCTCTTATCAAGGAGACGGAGACTTAGCTTCTATAGGAACAGCTGAAATTGTTCATGTTGCCCATAGAGGAGAAAAAATAACAACTATTTTTGTTAATAATGCTATTTATGGTATGACTGGCGGACAAATGGCTCCTACAACATTAATTGGTCAAAAAACTACAACTTCTCCATTGGGAAGAACAGTAGAACATAGTGGTTTCCCTATAAGAATTGCTGAAATGTTGGCTACCATTGATGGAGCGAAATTTGTTGAAAGAGTTTCTGTAGATACACCTGCTAATATAAGAAAAGCAAAAAAAGCTATTAAAAGAGCTTTTGAATGTCAAATAAAAGGTGAAGGATTTGCGATAGTAGAAGTATTATCAACTTGCCCTACAAACTGGGGATTAACTCCTGTTAAAGCATTGGATTGGTTAAGAGATAATATGATTCCATATTATCCGTTAGGAAACTTCAGAAATTTTGAGGAGGGTAAATAGTATGGAACAAAAAGTAATAATGGCAGGATTCGGTGGTCAAGGTATAATGGCTATCGGTAAATTATTGGCTTATGCCGGAATGCTTGAAAATAGAAATGTAACATGGATGCCTTCATATGGTCCTGAAATGAGAGGAGGTACAGCTAACTGTGCAGTAGTTGTTTCTGATGAAGAAGTTGGTTCACCACTTATTTCAAAAGATGCAACATCAGCTATAGTTATGAATCTTCCTTCAATGACAAAATTCGAAAAGGAATTGGTTCCAGGCGGAAAATTAATAATAAATAAATCTTTAATTGATGTAAAACCAACAAGAACAGATATAGACGTTTACTATATTTCTGCTAATGAATTAGCTATGGAATTAGGAAATGCTAAGGTTGCTAACATGGTTATGCTTGGTGCATATCTTGAATTAGCTAAAACTATAGAAGTGGAATCAGTGCTACATGCATTTGTTAAAGTATTCGGTGAAGAAAAATCTCATTTGGTACCTTTAAATAAAGATGCATTGCAAAAAGGCGCAGATGCGGTAAAAACAACAGTTTAATAAAAAATCAAGCCCTTTATATGTCATCCTGAACGAAAAGAAGGATCTCATAAAGGGCTTTTTTTGTTGTTTTAATTATTTATATGAATGTGGTATAATGTACTAAGCTCTCCACATTAGAAGGAAAAAATATGAAACAACAAATTATTGAAATAGCAAATTCTTTGGGTATAAATATAATTGGTTTTACTTCTGTTTTAGATTATAGTTATTTAAATAATATATTGACAGAAAGAAATAAAAATGGCTTCAACACCGAATTTGAAGAACAAGATATAAATAAAAGATTGGACGTAAGAAATGTGTTCCCTAAATGCAAAAGTATAATTGCAATAGGTTATCCTTATGCTGAAGGATATAAAAAGCCCGTCGATAAAGGTAAGGGTTTATTAAGCGTTTCGTCATACGGAGAGGACTATCATAAAAAATTAAACAGTATTTTATATAACTTAGCCGAAAAAATAAAAAAACATAAAAATTTTGATTATACGATATGTATTGACACTTCACCTTTAATAGACAGAGAAATTTGTAAAAATGCCGGTATCGGAAACTATGGAAAGAACAACCTTTTAATTAATGAAAATTACGGCTCTTTTATTAATCTTGGATATTTACTGACTGATTTAGAAATAGAGGGAACAAATATGACAAACATTGATATTTGCGGTAAATGTGATATATGCATTAAAAGTTGTCCCAATAATGCATTATCTAAAGATTATGGTTTAAATTCAAAAAAATGTGTATCATATTTAACGCAGACAAAAAATTATATTCCCCTTGAATATAGAAAAAACATGAAGAATCAAATATACGGGTGTGATGTTTGTCAATCAGTTTGTCCTAAAAATAAACAAAACTCAGAAAAAGAGACAAATAATAATTATTCAAAGCTTTTAATAGAATTAAAAGAAATAATGCATATTAGTAATAAGGATTTTATAAATAAATATGGACATTTATCCGGCAGCTGGAGGGGGAAAAATGTTTGGAAAAGAAATGCTCTTATTTCAATAGGCAATTTACAGTTACTTTCAATGTATGATATTGTAAAAGAAGAACTACTCAATCCTTCTGAAATGATAAAAATATATGCCGCATGGTCTATAATTAAATTGAACAAAAAAGGTGCAATGACTGAGTTGAATAACACATTAAAATATGAGGATGAAAAAATAAAACAGGAATATATGAAGTTGATGGAGCTTGAGTTATGATAGTGGGATCGTGTGAAATAGAACTGATTATTTATGAAGCTAATTCCTTGAAGGAAAAAAGACATGTTATCAAAAGTATTATTGAGAGAATTAAATCAAGATTCAATGCTTCTGTTGCAGAGGTTGGACACAATGATTTATGGAACAGATCTGTTATAGGTATAGCAGTTGTTTCTAATAAAAAGGCACTTTGTGAATCCATGGTATTAAAGATAATTGATTTTATAGACAATGATGAAAGGGTTGAAATAATCAACCATATCATGGAGGTTATGTGATGACAAAAGCTGACAAGGTATATGAGTTATTAAAGGTTGCATATCCTGAAGCAAAATGCGGTCTTGATTATGGAACGCCATTTCAACTACTAATTTCAACAATGTTGAGCGCGCAAGCAACAGATAAAAGCGTAAATAAAGTTACAAAGGATTTATATAAACAATATCCTGATATAGACAGATTTTTGGAATTAACACAGGAAGAAATCGAAGAAAAAATTAAAAAAATCGGTCTATATAAAAATAAATCCAACAACATTTATAAAATGTTAAGAGAGCTTAAGGAAAGGCATAATGGCGAAGTACCAAAAAACATGAATGATTTAATGGCACTTTCCGGAGTAGGCAGAAAGACAGCTTCAGTTGTTTTAGTTGAGGGTTTTAGAATTCCTGCTTTTCCTGTTGACACTCACGTTTTTAGAATTACAAGGCGATTAGGTCTCGCCAAAAGCAACACAGCGGATAAGGTTTCAGATGAAATGATGGCCAAGCTACCAAAATATAAATGGCATTTGATGCATCATCTTTTGATTTCACACGGACGTGAGACATGCATCGCACAAAACCCGAAGTGTGATGTTTGCAATGTTAGCAATTTGTGTAATTATTACAAAGACAAT
This sequence comes from uncultured Clostridia bacterium, assembly GCA_964421845.1. Classification (GTDB taxonomy): domain Bacteria; phylum Bacillota; class Clostridia; order Tissierellales; family Sedimentibacteraceae; genus Sedimentibacter. The sequence goes on along the minus strand of CAYQYY010000001.1, from coordinate 334,421 downwards.
ATGAAATGAGATTTTATTTTACCAAAATATTACACTTATTTTGTCTTTAATATAAATACATTCGGTGATATAATATGCTTTGGTTAATTTTAATTTTAACAGGAGAAGAAAATGTCATTAAATATAGTGTTATTTGAACCGGAAATTCCACAAAATACAGGCAATATAGCAAGAACATGCGCTGCCACCGGTTCAAACCTTCATTTAATCAAACCTCTTGGATTTTCAGTGCAGGACAAGTATTTAAAAAGAGCGGGTCTTGATTATTGGAGTTTAGTAAGTATAACTTATTATGAAAATTTTGATGAGTTTTATAAAGTAATAAAAGGTAAACAAATTTTTATAGCGACTACAAAAGAGAGTAGATTTTATACGGATGTGAAATTCACAGATGACTGCTATATTTTATTTGGTAAGGAAACTGCAGGACTTCCTGATTATATACATTCGGCTTTCAAAGAAAACAGAATTAAAATTCCAATGATAAACAACGAACATGCAAGATCATTGAATTTAGCTAATTCAGTAAACATTGTTATGTACGAAGCATTGAGACAATTGGGCTTTCCACAAATGATATAGGAGGATTTATGAACATAGCTATAAGTTTAATCGGAGGACTTGGATTATTCCTGTTTGGTATGAGCTACATGGGCGACGGTCTCCAAAAAGCAGCCGGTAGTAAAATGAAGGACATTTTAGCTGCTTTAACAAAAAACAGGTTAATGGGAGTATTGGTAGGTACTTTAGTTACCGGAGTTATCCAAAGCAGCAGTGCCACAACAGTTATGGTTGTTGGTTTTGTTAATGCAGGACTGATGAATTTAAATCAGGCAGTAGGTATTATTATGGGTGCTAACATAGGTACTACTGTAACTGCTTTTTTAGTGTCTTTAAATATTACTCAATTTGCAACTTTTATGATTGGTATCGGTGTATTCATTTACTTAGCTTCTAAAAAGAAAAAAGTAAAAAGTATGGCTGAGGTCATTATTGGCTTCGGAATTTTATTTATAGGTATGAAACTAATGGGAGATGCAATGAAGCCATTGCAATCAAACCCTAATTTTACAGGACTAATTACTAAATTTGACAATCCGTTTTTAGGTATTCTTGTTGGATTTGTTATGACTGCAATTCTTCAAAGCAGCAGTGCCACAACCGGACTTTTAATTGCTGTTGCCTCAACAGGTGTAATTACCTTTGAACAGGCCTATCCAATAGTATTTGGACAAAATATCGGTACTTGTGTAACTGCCCTTCTTGCAAGTATAGGTGCAAACAAAACAGCAAAAAGAGCTGCAGTAATACATTTATTATTTAATGTTTCAGGTACTATTTTGTTTATGATATTCTTGAGAAAACCGGTTGAATGGGCAGTAATAAATTTCGTTCCTAATGAAGTAACTAAGGAGATAGCTGCCGGCCATATATTTTTTAATATAATCAATGTAATTGTTTTATTTCCGTTTGCTAATTTATTAGTAAAAGCATCTGAACTTATTATTAGGGATGATGGAAGTGAAATACAGCATATTACAAAATATATAGACGATAGGTTATTGGTTACACCTTCAATTGCCTTGGTTCAAGCCTCAAAGGAAGTATTGCATCTTGGCAATTTAGCACTTCAAGAATTTGATACAGCAATAAAAGCATTTTTTGCAAATAATGAGGAAATGACTCAACAAGTATTTGAGATTGAAAAAAAGGTCAATGAACTAAACAAGTTAACAATTGAATATTTAGTAAAGCTTGACAAAGTATCATTGACTAATTATGAAAAAGATAAGTTGGTAGTATTAATGAATACTATAAATGATATCGAAAGAGTCGGAGACCATGCAGATAATATAGGTGAATTAATTCTTTATAAAATTGAAAATAATGTTAATTTTTCTGATCAGGCAAATGAAGAACTTAAAGTTATGTTTGATGAAACAAAGAAAATGTATCAAACAACATTGAATGCTCTTGCAACTATAGATTGTGATGATTGTAACAAGGTGATTTCTAATGACGATATCATTGATGAAATGTATAAAAATTTAAGAAAGAATCATATAGACAGATTAAATAATTTTGTTTGCGAACCAAATGCAGGTATTGTATTTTTGGATATTATAAGCAACCTTGAAAGAATAGGTGATCATTCAACAAATATTGCAGAATCAATACTTGAAGCGATTGCTAATAAAAATGAAAAAAAATTATAAATACTACTTGATTTATTAAATATTTTTATATATAATTATATAAACTTAATAGATTGGATGAAGTTTGCGGGAGAGACTGTTATGTTATTAACAGCGCCGAAGGAGTAAGTATTTAATATTAGCCATATTAATGATGATGCTCTCAGGCAAAAGGACCGTATACTGACAAATCTCTGAAAAGCGAAAGCACCGTAGGGGCAACTCACTATAGAGGATAGAGGAAACTCTCAGGTTAAGAACAGAGCAGCAGGCAGAATGTTTTTTATTTTACCTAAGCTGCTTTTTTTATCTTATTGTGCAAACAACAATGTTTCCGAGCAAAAATGAACGAGCGCTATGATTAGTTATATTTTTAACAGGTGGGCAAATGATTATTACAAATAATGATTGGGTATATGATAAATTAAAAGATAAATATAATATATTATTTATTGATGGAAGTTACAGAGATGTCTTAATTAAGGTAAGGGACAAAATTCAAGAGGGACATGAACTTTTGACTCATCCTTTATCAAGTAGTTTAAAGCCAAATGAAACTCCATATAAATCTGTCATAATTTCAGAAAATAAGGGAAAATTAAATTTTGATTCAGTTTATATTATCGAAAATTCGATAATTGTCTATGATAAATTTAACAAGGATAAGATTATTAATTGGACTGAAAAATTAAGAGAAGATTTTAAGTTAATTGATTTAACTGTGCTTGAAAGCGCGTTAGATATATAAACAAAATAGTGCAGAAAAATTTATGGAGGTGAAAGCTTTGAAATTAGAATTAGGCAATATTTTTATTAAAGATATACAGTTTTCAGAACAATCTAAGATTGAAAATGGAACACTGTATGTTAACAAGGAAGAAGTAAAGCAATTAATTCTTGAAGATCAAAATTTTAAATCAGCTGATGTAGATTTAGCTAAACCCGGAGACAGCATTCGTATAATGCCTGTTAAGGATGTTATTGAGCCAAGGGTTAAGGTGCAAGGCCCGGGAGGAGTATTCCCAGGTATGGTAAATAAGGTTGAAACAGTTGGTTCCGGAAAAACTAATGTTTTAAAGGGTGCAGCTGTTGTAACAACAGGTAAAATAGTTGGATTCCAGGAAGGTATCATTGATATGACAGGTCTTGGAGCCGAATATACACCATTTTCACAGCTTAACAATTTAGTTGTGGTTTGCGAGCCAATCGATGGGTTAAAACAGCATGAACATGAAAAAGCTTTAAGATTTGCAGGTTACAAGGTGGCAACTTATCTTGGGGAGCTTGCAAGAAACTTAACTCCTGACGAAGTTGAAATATTTGAAACACCTTCATTAGTAGAAGGACTTAAATTGTTTCCTGAATTGCCAAGAGTTGCGTATGTATTAATGCTTCAAAGTCAAGGTTTATTACATGATACATATGTATACGGTGTTGATGCTAAGCAATCATTGACAACTATGATTTACCCGACTGAATTAATGGATGGAGCTATTGTAAGCGGTAATTGCGTGTCTGCATGCGATAAGAATACTACTTATCATCATTTAAATAACCCGGTAATTCATGACTTATTTGCTGAGCATGGAAAGACACTTAACTTTGTAGGCGTAATTATTACAAATGAAAATGTGTATCTAGCAGACAAGGAAAGATCTTCTAACTGGAGTGCTAAACTTGCTGAATTCTTAGGAGTTGACGGAGTTATAATTTCACAAGAAGGTTTTGGAAATCCTGATACAGACTTAATAATGAATTGCAAGAAAATAGAAGCTAAAGGAATTAAGACAGTTATTATAACTGATGAATATGCAGGCAGAGACGGTTCTTCTCAATCACTTGCTGATGCAGATGTTAGTGCTAATGCTGTTGTAACAGGCGGTAATGCAAATGAAGTTATCGAACTTCCTCCTATGGATAAAGTAATCGGATATGCTGATGTTGCAGATATAATTGCAGGCGGGTTTGATGGAAGCTTACATGCAGACGGAAGCATCACTGCAGAGCTTCAGGTAATTACAGGAGCTACAAATGAAATGGGCTTCAATAAATTGAGCGCAAGATAGGAAGGAGGAGAAAATATGCTAAAAGTTGTTCATTATATAAACCAATTCTTTGCTAACATAGGCGGAGAAGAAATGGCTCACATCCCTGCTGAAGTAAGAGAAGGCGTAGTTGGTCCCGGACTTGCTTTTCAACAGGCGTTTGGAGAAGAAGCTGAAATAGTTGCTACTATTATTTGCGGTGACTCATACTTTAACGAAAACCTTGAAGAAGCAAAACAAACTATACTCAATATGGTTAAAAACTATAACCCTGATTTGTTTATTGCCGGTCCTGCATTTAATGCCGGAAGATATGGTGTTGCATGCGGAACTATTGCAAAGGCAGTTAAAGATGAATTGAATATTCCTGTATTAACAGGTATGTATCAAGAAAATCCCGGTGCTGATATGTTCAAGAACAGTGTATACACAGTTTCTACAAAGAATTCAGCAGCAGGTATGAGAGATGCAGTTAAAAAAATGGCTCCTCTTGCACTTAAACTTGCTAAGGGAGAAAAAATCGGTGCATCAAGTGTTGAAGGATATATGCCTAACGGTATAAGAGTTAATTTCTTTGAAAAAGAAAGAGGATCAAAAAGGGCAGTAACAATGCTACTTAAGAAATTAAGCGGTAAAGAATTTGAAACAGAGTTCCCTATGCCTGATTTTGATAGAGTTGCTCCTAACCCGGCAGTAAAAGATGTTACAAAAGCAAAAATAGCATTAGTTACTTCAGGCGGAATTGTTCCAAAAGGAAATCCTGATCACATAGAATCATCAAGTGCTTCAAAATATGGCAAATATGATATAGACGGTGTTATGGATTTAACTGAAGAAACATTTGCTACAGCCCACGGCGGATATGACCCTGTTTATGCTAATTTAGACCCTGACAGAGTGTTGCCGGTAGACGTTTTGAGAGAATTTGAAAAGATGGGCAAAATCGGTAGCTTGCACAGATATTTCTACACAACTGTTGGTAATGGAACAGCTGTTAAGAATGCAAAGGGTTTTGCTGAAAAATTTGCTCAAGAACTAAAAGCTGATGGAGTAGATGCTGTTATACTTACATCAACCTGAGGTACCTGTACACGTTGCGGTGCAACGATGGTAAAAGAAATTGAAAGAGCAGGAATACCTGTAGTACATATGTGTACTGTAGTTCCTATTTCATTAACTGTTGGAGCTAACAGAATAGTTCCTACAATAGCTATTCCTCATCCTCTTGGAAACCCAAGCTTAACATTAGAGGAAGAAAAAGATATCAGAAGAAAATTATTAACAAGAGCATTAAAAGCTTTAGAAACAGAAGTTACAGAACAAACTGTTTTTGAAAAGTAAGCAGACGAACCAAATCTTCGATTTGGTGACGGTCGCTTATCCTGAGCGATAGCGAAGGATCTTATTGAGTTCAAAGTGAGATTCTTCACTGCGTTCAGAATGACATCTTGTAAGAAAAGAGGTGTAATATGAGCAAGGTATACGACGTGTTAATTATCGGTGCTGGTCCTGCGGGCTTATCAGCAGGTCTTTATGCAGGAAGAGCAAGGTTAAGTACATTGATAATTGAAAAAGAAAAGGATGGAGGACAAATAGTTCTTACATCTGAGGTTGAAAATTATCCCGGTTGTTTAGAAGGAGAGTCAGGTCCTACATTAGTAGACAGAATGGCTGAACAAGCTAAACATTTCGGAGCTGAAAAAGTTTACGATGAAATACTTGAAGTTAAACTTGAAGGAAAGGAAAAAGTTCTTGTTGGAAAGAAAGGCGAATATGTTGGTAAAACTGTTATAATCGCAGGAGGAGCTTCATCAAAACCAATCGGTTGTCCCGGTGAAAAAATATTCACAGGAAAAGGAGTTTCTTACTGTGCAACTTGTGACGGAGCATTTTTCGAAGATTTTGAAGTATTTGTTGTAGGTGGCGGTGATACTGCTATTGAAGAAGCATTATATTTAACAAAATTTGCGAGAAAAGTATCAATAATTCATAGAAGAAATGAATTAAGAGCAGCTAAATCCATACAAGAAAAAGCTTTTGCAGAGCCAAAATTAAATTTCATTTGGGACTCTGTAGTTAAGGAAATCAAAGGTGACGGAATCGTTAATTCCATGGTTTTAGAAAATATTAAAACTGGTGAATTGACTGAAGTAGTAGCTGATGAGGATGATGGCACATTTGGTATATTCGTATTTATCGGTTATGAACCAAAAACTAAATTATTTGAAGGTATATTAAATATAGACAGGGGTTATATTGTAACCGATGAAAATATGAAAACTAATATTGACGGCGTTTTTGCAGCAGGAGATATTAGAGTAAAAAGCTTGAGACAAGTTGTTACTGCAGCAGCTGATGGTGCAATAGCAGCAGTGCAGGCGGAGAAATATATAGAAACATTATAGGAGGTGCGTAATGTTAATACTTGATAAAGAAAATTTTGAAGGCGAAGTATTACAAGGCGAGGGTTACATTTTAGTTGATTTCTTCGGTGATGGATGCGCTCCTTGTGAAGCATTGATGCCTCATGTTATGGAGTTATCCGAAAAATACGGTGATAAATTAAAATTTACAAAATTAAACACAACTAAAGCAAGAAGAGTTGCTATAGGACAAAAAGTATTAGGCTTACCGGTTGTTGCTATTTACAAAGATGGAGAAAAAGTTGAAGAATTAGTAAAAGAAGATGCTACTCCGGATAATGTAGAAGCAATGATTAAAAAATATATTTAACAACTACGTCATAATGACGTGATATCAAAATTATAGGAGGAAACAATGAGCTTATTACAAGGTAAAAAAGTAATTATAATAGGCGACAGAGACGGAATACCAGGACCGGCTATTGAAGAATGTGTAAAAACTGCCGGTGCAGAAGTTGTATTTTCATCTACTGAATGCTTTGTCTGAACTAGCGCAGGCGCAATGGATTTGGAAAATCAAAAAAGGGTTAAAGAATTTGCTGAAAAGTACGGTGCTGAAAATTTAGTAGTAGTACTTGGTGCAGCTGAAGGTGAAGCAGCAGGTCTTGCCGCAGAAACCGTAACAAACGGAGACCCTACATTTGCAGGTCCATTGACAGGAGTTCAGTTAGGACTCTCAGTATTTCATATAGTAGAACCGGAAATAAAGGATATAGTAGACGAATCAGTTTATGATGAACAAGTTGGTATGATGGAAATGGTATTGGATGTTGATGATATTATTAATGAAATGACTCCAATCCGTGAAGAATATTGTAAATATCTTTAAACATTTGCTTCGCAGAGATGCGAAGCAAATTTAAAATAACGGAGGTTATTATGAATAGTGTAATTAAAGGTGCAAGTTATATATCAGTACATGTGCCGGATATGGTTATTCACAACGGTACTACTCAAACAACCGAAAAAACCGTTAATCCAAATTCTGAATATTTAAAACAAATCAAAGATCATCTTAGAACTTTTGAACAGGTTGTTGGATATCTTCCTAATCAAACCTATATTGGAAATATTACTCCTGAGGAATTAGGAAAATATGAACAACCTTGGTACGATAAAAATTTAGATAACGCAGATAGATTTGGAAAATACGGAGAAATTATGCCTCAAGATGAATTCATCCTTTTAATGCAAATGTGTGATGTGTTTGATTTAGTAAAACTTGAGAATAATTTTTTGAATGAAACAAGAAACAAATTGAGCAAACATCCACTTTTCGATGAAGCTTTATTAAGTAGAATCAAGACAGGCGAGGATGCAACGGTTATTCAAAAATATGTTGAAGAAGAACACGCAGAACCATTATATAATAATGAAGTTCTAATTGGATGTGTTAAAAGAGCTCATGACCTTGACGTTAATTTAAGCGCCCATGTGATGCATGAAAACCTTGTTTCAAAAGCTTCTAATGTTCTTGCTTTATTAAACTTAGTTTATAAAAACAATATTAATAAAGAAGATATTGATTATGTTATTGATTGTTGCGAAGAAGCTTGTGGAGACATGAATCAAAGAGGCGGCGGAAACTTTGCAAAGGCATGTGCTGAGGTTGCCGGCTTCGTTAACGCAACCGGTTCGGATACAAGGGGTTTCTGTGCTGCACCAACACATGCATTGATTGAAGCAGCTGCATTGGTTAAGGCAGGGGTGTTTAAAAATGTTGTTGTTTCAGCAGGCGGAGCCACTGCAAAGCTTGGAATGAACGGTAAAGACCATGTTAAGAAAGGTCTTCCTATATTAGAGGATGTACTTGGTGGCTTTGCTGTATTGGTAAGTGAAAATGACGGTATTAATCCTGAAATCAATCTTGATTTAATAGGCAGACACACAGTTGGAACTGGCTCATCACCACAGGCAGTTATTACTTCATTAGTTTCATCATTAGATAAAGCAGGAATGAAAATAACTGATGTTGATAAATATTCTGTTGAAATGCAAAATCCTGATATCACTAAACCGGCAGGCGCAGGAGATGTTCCGTTAGCAAACTATAAGATGATAGGTGCTTTGGCTGTTAAGCGCGGGGATATAGATAAAAAGGATTTAGCTTTATTTACAGAACAACATGGTATGCAGGGTTGGGCTCCTACACAAGGACATATACCATCAGGCGTTCCATATATAGGTTTTTGTAGACAAGATATTTTAGACGGAAAAATTAAGAATGCCATGATCGTTGGAAAAGGAAGCTTGTTCCTTGGGAGAATGACAAACTTATTTGATGGAGTATCATTTATTATTGAAGCAAATAAAGGCAAATCTGAGTCACAAACAACTATATCAGAGGATAAGGTAAAAGAATTAATTGCACAGGCATTAAAGAATTTCGCTTCGAATCTGATGGCTGAGTAGGAGGTAACATGTCCGAAAAACAAATAAATCAAATAATCGGCAAAGTATTTAATCAACTTGCTGATACTTTAATCAGTGGAGAATATGGACAAAAGCCGAAAGTTTTAATTACTGCAACAGGCAGTGAGCATGGTGAAGAAAATATTTTAAAAGCTGCTATGAAAGCAAATTTACACGGTGCTGACACAACAGTTATTTCTACTAAAGAAGCTGAAGGTGTTAAGACTGTTTTAGTTAAATCCGAAGATGAAGCTCATAAGATTATGGAAGAAATGCTTAACAAAGGCGAAGTTGATGCAGCTGTTACTATGCATTATCCATTTCCTATAGGAGTATCAACCGTAGGAAGAATTGTAACTCCCGGAACCGGTAAAGAAATGTTCATAGCTACTACGACAGGAACTTCTTCAACTGATAAGGTTGAAGGAATGATAAAAAATGCAATTTACGGTATTATTACTGCTAAAGCATGCGGTATAAAAAACCCAACAGTGGGTATTTTGAACGTAGATGGTGCAAGACAAACTGAAATCGCCCTTACTAAATTGAAAAAACAGGGTTATGGTATTAATTTCGCTTCATCTAAAAGAGCAGACGGCGGTGCCGTAATGAGAGGCAATGACCTTCTAATGGGTTCCTGCGATGTAATGGTTATGGATTCATTGACCGGCAATTTAATGATAAAAATATTTTCATCATTTACAACAGGCGGCAATTACGAATCGCTTGGATATGGTTATGGACCCGGCATCGGTGAAGGTTTTGAAAAATTAATTTTAATAATTTCAAGAGCTTCCGGTGCCCCATTAGTAGAAGGAGCAATTAAATTTGCTTCGGACTTGGTAAAAGGAAACTATAAAGAAATAGCTAAGGAAGAATTTAAAAAAGTTAAAAATGCAGGATTAACCGAAATATTAAACAGCTTAAAGGCTTCAAAAAAAACTGAAGAAACTGAGGAAGTTAAATCTCCGATTAAAACGGTTGTTACTTCTCAAATATCAGGTATAGAAATTATGGATTTGGAAGATGCCGTTAAAATATTGTGGAAAAACAATATTTATGCAGAAAGCGGTATGGGTTGCACCGGACCAATAATTTTGGTTAATGATTCAAAAACTGACGAAGCAATAAAAATCCTTCAAGATAGCGAATATATAGCAAAAGAACAAACAGACTGTTAGTTTCTGAGCGAATTTGTCATTCTGAGCGTAGTGAAGAATCTCATTTATTTCATTTAGAGATAATTCATTACAATTAGGATGACTTTTTTTGTTGTAAAATTAATAAAATTTGATATAATATAATGACGAGGAGTGATACTATTATGAAAATGGGTTTTGAATTAAACCTGACTCAAACTCAAAAGCTTATAATGACGCCTGAATTAAGACAAGCAATTCAGATATTGCAATTTAATAATGTGGAGTTAATGGAATTTATATATAAGCAATTAGAGGTAAATCCTTTTCTTGAATCTGTTGATAATAAAAACCAAGAATCTTCTTCCGGTGAGGAAATCGAAACTAAATTTGAAAAAGAAGAGAGCAATGATGAATTCGATTGGAAGGATATTACCGAAAAATATGACGATCTAAGCTATAAAGCTTATGAAAGAAATGTAGATTCCGATGATAAACAATCCTTTGAAAGCTATACATCCAAAAAAATGTCTCTTAAGGATCATTTAATGGTGCAACTTGGTGTTTCAGTAAAAACACATAAGGAAAAAAGAATCGGTGAATTCATAATCGAATCACTTGACAGCAAAGGTTATCTCAGTTGTTCTGTACAGGATATCAGCTTATTGTTAAATGAAGATGTCATTGAGGTTGAAAGAGTATTAAGATTAATACAAACCTTTGACCCTATTGGTGTAGGTGCAAGAAATTTAAGCGAATGCTTGATGATTCAGCTTAAAGAGAAAGGAATTCAAGATAAAAATGCTTACATTATTGCAGAAAACTATTTGGAGGATATTGCAGCTAACAGAATTCAAAAGATTGCGAAGGACTTGCATATAACTGTATCTCGTGTTCAGGGTATTTGTGATATTATAAAAATGCTTGAACCAAAACCCTCAAGGGGCTTTATTGTTGACAGCGATAATATAAGATATATCGTTCCTGATGTTACAATAGAAAAAATAAATAACGAATATATAATTATAGTTAATGATAATAATTTACCAACACTTACTATAAGCAATTATTATAAAAGTATGGTAAATAATTTAGATGATAAGGAAGCAAACAAGTTTTTAACCGATAAATTTAATTCTTCAATGTGGCTTATAAAAAGCATCGAACAAAGAAGAATGACTTTGTACAAGGTTACTGAATCCATTTTGAAATTTCAAAGAAAGTTTTTTGACGAAGGTAAAACTGCCTTAAAGCCGCTGGTTTTAAAGGATGTTGCCGATGATATAGGGGTACATGAATCTACTGTCAGCAGGGCTACTAATGGCAAGTATGTTCAAACTCCAAGGGGTTTATTTGAATTAAAATACTTTTTCGCAAGCAGTATAAGTGAAGCAGACGGTGATGGTATCTCTTCTACAAGCGTTAAAACACAGATACAGAAATTAATAAATGAAGAAAATTCTCAAAAACCATTGAGCGATCAAAAAATTGCTGAAGTATTAAGTGAAAGCGGTATTAATATTTCAAGAAGAACTGTTGCAAAATACAGAGATGAAATGAGAATACCGGCATCATCAATGAGAAGAAGATATTAGTGAGATCTCTCACTTCGTTCGGGTTGACAAATTTATATGTCATTCTGAGCGTGGCGAAGAATCTCTTTTTTTTTAAAAATTATTCTGTACATGAATTATATGCTGTGTTATAATTTAAATAATAGAACATAATTTAATTAATCAATTCATTTAGTATAACACATATCTGAATTTACTGTTCAATATTCATCAAAAATAATATCCTAAGATATTAAAAATACTATTGCAATTAAAAATGAATATGTTAAAATAAAGTTAGGGACGAAAATTAAATACATGGGACATAATATATCCCGGAGGTTTTATGGATATAAACAAAATACTTGAAATTCAAAATAAAATTGTTCCTGAAACTGTAGATTTGCTGATGAAAAGATATGAAATTTTAAAAATCATCAGCACCTTTGAACCTGTGGGCAGAAGAACTTTGGCAAATAAGCTTGGGATTACAGAAAGAACAATACGAACCGAAATTGACAGGTTGAAAGAATTAAATTTAATACATATTTATTCTGACGGTGTAAAACTGACTGATTTGGGTATAGACATACTATCAGAGGTGCATAATACATTTTATTATATTAAAAATCTATCTGATTTAGAATTAAAATTAAAAGATAAATTAAAGTTAAAAAAAGTTGCGGTAGTTGCAGGTGATTCTGAACAAGACATGTATGCATTTAATGATTTAGGAAAAAAAGCAGCTGAAATTGTGCTGGATTTTATTAAAAATGATACTGTGTTAGGAATAACAGGCGGCACTACTATGGCATGTACTGTAAATAAAATGAAAAGTAAAAAGGGTTTTAAAAATCTTTTAGTTTTACCTGCAAGAGGAGGTTTGAGCGAAGAATTAGAAATTCAAGCAAACACTATCGCAGCAAATTTAGCCGAAAAATTAGATGCAAGATATAAGCTGTTGCATATTCCAGATAATTTGGAAAAGAATGAACTTAATATACTAAAAAACAATAAACTGATAAACGAAGTTTTAGAGGATATAAAGAAAATAAACTTATTGGTTTTCGGTCTTGGAAACGCTAAGGAAATGGCAATCAGAAGAAAGGCAAATAAAGAAGTATTAAAAATAATTGAATCTGACAATTTAATAGCTGAAACTTTTGGATATTTTTTCGACCACCATGGAAATGTAAAAATTGAAACTAATTCAGTTGGAATTACATTGGATAATTTTAAAACAATAAAAAATGCAATAGGAGTTGCTGCCGGAAGTTCAAAGGCAGAGGCAATCTATGCATTTTCTAAATTTAACAATAATTTTATTCTTGTAACAGATGAAGCTGCTGCTACAAGAATACTAAAATTATAAATCTTATAAAAAAATATTATTAATATAATAACCAGGAGGATTTTATGGTAAGAGTAGCAATTAACGGATTTGGAAGAATAGGAAGATTGGCCTTAAGATTGATGGTGCAAGATCCGGAATTTAAGATTGTAGCAATTAACACTAATTCAGATGCGGAGGCATTGGCTTATTTACTTAAATATGATACTGCTCATGGAAATTTTATGACAGATAAAATTACTCATAAAGAAAATGCCTTAGTAGTAAACGGTAATGAAATATTGACTTCAAGCATTAAAGAACCTGAAAACTGTAATTGGAAAGAGTTAGGTATCGATTTAGTAATCGATTGTACAGGTAAATTTAATGAAAAGGAAAAAGCAGAAGCTCATATAAAGGCAGGAGCTAAAAAGGTATTATTGTCTGCACCCGGCAAGGGAGATTTGAAAACTATAGTTTACAATGTAAATCACGACATACTTGATGGTACAGAAACAGTTATTTCTGCAGCGTCATGTACAACAAACTGCCTTGCACCGTTAGCAAAAGCATTAAATGATGAGTTTGGAATTGTAAAAGGTTTGATGACTACAGTTCATGCTTATACAAATGACCAGAACATACATGATAATTCACATAAAAAAGGAATCATGGCAAGAAGAGGCCGAGCTGCAGCAGCTAACATAGTACCTGCTGAAACAGGAGCGGCTAAAACAGTTGGAAAGGTACTTCCTGAATTAAAAGGAAAATTAGACGGTATGGCTCTCAGAGTTCCGACTATAACCGGTTCAGTGGTAGACTTAACCGTGGAATTAAACAGAAATACTTCCATTGAAGAAATCAATAAAGCAATTCAAAAAGCAGCAAATGAATCATTTGCATATACAGAAGATCCCATAGTTTCAAGCGATGTAATCGGAAGTCACTATGCATGTATATTTGATGCTTTATCAACACAAATACTTGAATCTGAAGGAAAACAATTAGTAAAACTTATTGCTTGGTATGACAATGAAATGTCATTTACAGCTCAATTAGTAAGATTGGCAAAGTATTGGGGAGCAATGAACAATAGATAGGCGATAGATAAGCAATAGATAGGCAGTGGATAGGCAATGGATTGAACAATTGACTATCCATTGCAAATCAACAGCAAATCCATTGCTTTTCTATTGTTTAATGGAGGTTTAATATGAATAAGAAAACTTTAAAAGATTTAAATGTAAACGGCAAGAAAGTATTAGTCAGATGCGATTTTAACGTGCCTTTTGATGAAAATAATAATATAACAGATGATATAAGAATTACTAGCTCGTTGCCAACGGTAAATTATCTTTTGGAAAACGGTGCTTCTTTAATTTTAATGTCACACTTAGGAAGACCAAAGGGTGAAGCAAACCCAAAATATTCACTGCTTCCTGTAGCAAAGAGATTAAGCGAATTCTTAGGAAGGGAAGTTATATTTGCAGACAGCGATATCGTGGTTGATGAAAGTGTAAAAAGAACTGCATCAAACTTAAAACCGGGAGATGTTATGCTTCTTCAAAATACTAGGTACCGAAAAGAAGAAGAAAAAAATGGTGAAGAATTTGCAAAGGACTTAGCTTCTTTAGGCGAAATTTATGTAAATGATGCCTTTGGCACAGCCCACAGAGCTCATGCTTCTAATGCAGGTATTTGTAAGCATTTACCGTCGGCTGTAGGTTTCTTGGTTGAAAAAGAAATACAGATAATGGGTACTGCGCTTCAAAATCCAAAAAGACCTCTTACTGCCATTTTAGGAGGTGCTAAAGTATCTGATAAAATAGCAGTGATAGAAAATTTACTTAACATTGCTGACAATATACTTATAGGTGGAGGAATGACATATACATTCCTTAAATCCATGGATTATTCTATTGGTACTTCTTTATTAGAGGAAGAAAAATTAGAATTAGCAAAAAGCTTAATTGAAAAAGCAAAACAGAAAAATGTTAATCTTTTACTTCCTGTAGACACTGTAGTAGCAAAAGAATTTAAAAATGATACTGAGTTTTTCACAGCGGATGCTGATAAAATGCCTGAAGGTTTTATGGGACTTGACATAGGAGATAAAACTATTGAATTATTTAGTGAAGTAATAAAAAAATCAAGCACCATAATTTGGAACGGACCTTTAGGAGTATTTGAAATGGATAATTTCGCAAAAGGAACTAATACAATTGCACAAAGTATTGCTGAAAACAAAAATGCTGTTTCAATAATTGGCGGTGGAGATAGTGCTGCTGCTGTTGAAAAAATTGGTCTTGGACAGAAAATAACTCACATATCTACTGGAGGTGGAGCTTCCTTAGAATTTTTAGAGGGTAAGGTTCTTCCCGGTATTGCTGCAGTAGATGACAAATAGGAGGACGCTATGAGAAGAAAGTTAATTGCCGGCAACTGGAAAATGAATAATGATTTAGATGTCAGCTTAAAACTTATTGAGGAGTTAAAATCATTATCGGATAAATTTGATAAGGATGTAGATGTTTTAATATGTCCTACCTTTGTTTCATTATACTCTGCTAAAAAAAGCTTAGCCGGTTTTAATATAAAAATTGGTGCTCAAAACATGCATTTCGAGGATAAGGGAGCTTATACAGGCGAAATATCACCGACTATGCTAAAAAATATTGGTATTGATTATGTTATAATCGGGCATTCTGAAAGAAGACAATATTTTAATGAAGTGGATGAAACTGTTAATAAGAAATTGAAAGCTGCACACGCACATGGTATAATTCCTATAGTATGTGTTGGAGAAACGCTTTTAGAAAGAGAAAGCGGTATTGAAAAAGAAACCGTAAAAAATCAAATTGTTAAAGCATTTGAAAATATTGATGCTTCTTTGATAATTAAAACTGTGATTGCTTATGAGCCAATTTGGGCTATAGGTACAGGCAGAACGGCAAGCAGTGAGCAGGCAAATGAAATGGCATCTTTTATAAGAAACTGTATATCAAAAATATACAGTAAAGAAACAGCAGATATGGTAATCATTCAATATGGCGGAAGCGTAAAAGCAGACAATGCTAAAGAAATACTTACACAATCCGATATAGACGGAGCACTTATAGGTGGTGCAAGCTTAAAAGCGCAAGAATTTTATAATATTATTAACTATGCAAAGTAAGGCGGTCATAACATGAGTAAAGTTACAGCATTGATTATCCTTGATGGTTGGGGAATAGGCAATGATTATGAGGGCAATGCTATTAAAAGAGCAAAAACTCCTAATTTTGATGTATTGATGAGAAAATATCCTAATACTTTATTATCTACAAGCGGTTATGATGTTGGACTTCCAAAGGGACAGATGGGGAATTCAGAAGTCGGACATTTAAATATCGGCGCCGGGAGAATAGTATATCAGGATTTTACCAGAATAACCAAAGCAATTGAAGAGGGCGAAATTGATAGTAACGAAGCTTTAAATTCAGCTTTTGACTATGTATTAAAAAACAATTCAACGTTGCATTTTATAGGACTTTTATCCGATGGAGGAGTTCACAGTCATAATTCACATTTATACAGCTTAATGGAGCTTGCCAAGAAAAAAGGTATCAAAAATTTAGGAATACATTGCATAACTGACGGACGTGATGTAAGTCCTACAAGCAGTCCTAATTACATAAAAGAATTAAAAAGAAAAATAAGAAGCATAGGCATTGGCCATATATCTACAGTAATGGGCAGGTATTATGCCATGGATAGAAACAAACAATGGGATAGAGTTGAATTAGCCTACAATGCAATGGTTAAGGGTGAAGGAGAGATATTTAAAGACCCTCTTGAAGCAATAACATCATCCTATTTAAATGGAGTAACGGATGAATTTATAAAACCGATTTTAATTAAAAATGAAAACGGAGAATTATTAACAATTAAGGATAATGACGCCATAGTGTTTTATAATTTCAGACCGGATAGAGCAAGACAAATAACAAGAGCATTTATAGACGATGAATTTAATTATTTTGACAGAAAAAAAGTTGATGTTAAATTTGTCTGTATGACTTTATACGATAAAACAATACAGAATGTTGAAATTGCGTTTAAACCTCACTTTGTCAAAAACACATTAGGTGAATATTTAAGCAATAAAGGTTATAAGCAGTTAAGAGCGGCTGAAACCGAAAAATATGCTCATGTAACATATTTTTTTAACGGTGAAATTGAAGAGCCATTTAAGTATGAAGTCAGAAAATTAATACCTTCACCGAATGTTCCGACTTATGATTTAAAGCCGGAAATGAGCGCCTTTGAATTAAAAAATATGATTATGGAGCAATTGGAAAATAACATGTATCAGGTTATGATTATTAATTTTGCAAATCCTGACATGGTAGGCCACACAGGTGATATAGAAGCAGCTATTAAAGCTGTTGAAGCAGTAGATAAATGTCTCGGAGAAATTGTTAATTTTATTATTAGAGCAGAAGGCACGGCTATAATTACGGCGGATCACGGAAACTGTGAAGAAATGCTTGATCCCTTGACATTAACTAAGTTAACAGCCCATTCAACTAACAAGGTGCCTTTAATAGTTGTTCATAATCCTAAAAATTTCAAGCTAAAAGAAGGCATATTAGCAGATATTGCCCCTACCATGCTTGAGCTTATGGGACTTGAAAAACCGGTTGAAATGACGGGTAATAGTTTAATTATTAAATAATTAATGGAGGAAAAAATGACAATTATATCGGATGTATATGCAAGAGAAATATTAGATTCAAGAGGAAATCCAACAATAGAAGTTGAAGTTTGGACTGAAAGTGGCGGGTACGGAAGAGCCGGAGTACCTTCAGGTGCTTCAACAGGTGCTTTTGAAGCGGTTGAACTTCGTGATGGAGACAAGTCAAGATATTTAGGAAAAGGGGTTCAAACAGCAGTTGACAATGTAAATAACATCATAGCTCCCGAACTAATAGGGAGAGATTCAATAGACCAAGTTTTAATTGACAATTTACTTATTGAGTTAGATGGAACTCATAATAAATGTAAACTTGGTGCAAATGCAATATTAGGTGCTTCTATTGCATGTGCAAAAGCCGCAGCAGATACTTTAGGATTAGACTTGTATCAATATTTGGGTGGAGTTAATGCAAAAACATTGCCTGTTCCGATGATGAACATATTAAACGGTGGACAGCATGCAGATAACAACGTAGATATTCAGGAGTTTATGGTTATGCCTGTTGGAGCTATAAGCTTTAAAGAAGCTCTTAGAATGGGAGCTGAAATATTCCACAGCTTAAAAAGCGTACTTAAAGGAAAAGGATTAAACACTGCAGTAGGTGATGAAGGCGGCTTCGCTCCTAACCTATCATCTAATGAGGAAGCTTTAGCAACAATAGTTGAAGCAATTGAAAAAGCAGGATATGCCCCAGGCAAAGATGTAATGCTTGCACTTGACGTAGCCGCTACAGATTTATATAACCCTGAAACAAAGATATACACCCTTGAAGGCGAAGGAAGAAAATTCACTCAAGCTGAAATGGTTGATTTCTATGTTGATTTAGTAAACAAATATCCAATAATATCAATTGAAGACGGAATGAATGAAGAGGACTGGGAAGGTTGGAAGATGCTTAATGACAAATTAGGAGATAGAATTCAACTTGTAGGTGATGATTTATTTGTTACAAATACTGAAAGATTGAAAAAAGGTATTAAATTAAAGGTTGCAAACTCTATATTAATAAAATTAAATCAAATTGGTACAATAACAGAAACTTTAGATGCTATTGAAATGGCAAAAAGAGCAGGGTTTACAGCGGTTGTTTCACATCGTTCAGGAGAAACTGACGATACTACTATATCTGATTTGGTAATCGCTACTAATGCAGGTCAAATTAAAACAGGTGCTCCATCAAGAATAGACCGCGTTGCAAAATACAATCAATTATTAAGGTTAGAAGATATATTGGGCGAGTCAGCACAATATAATGGAATGGAAGTATTCTACAATATCAATAGATAAGCAATGGAGTGGCGATTGGTAAGCAATTGATGGCAATAGAAAAACCATTGTTTCTACTGCCTATCAATTGCATATCTATTGCTTAATCAATAAAAATATTAATATTTTTATTGATTATATGGTCTTTTAGTGTTATAATTCTAATGTTATTCAGACAAGATAGGTAGCAGGAGGTGGAATGGTGGAAACAGTAATGAGAATTTTATTAATAATTGCGAGTTTATTTCTAATAGCAAGTATTTTGCTTCAATCAGGAAAATCAGCTGGAATGTCAGGTGATATAGCAGGTGGAGCTGAATCAATCTGGGGAAGAAATAAAGGTAGAAGTTATGAAGGTAAATTAGAAAAAGCTACAGCTGTATCAGCAATAGTTTTCTTGATCGCTTCACTAATTTTAGTAGCTATTCAGTAATATTTTGTAATTAATTGGTAATATTAATATTATTCTATTTTCTTTATGAACTTAGAATAATTTTTGATGTAATGAGCCCGATTGTATTTGTGTGCTCAATATTTTAATAAACAACGGAGGAAAGTATTAAATGGATATTTTAATGATTGCTCCCATAGTGGGAGTATTAGCACTTTTGTTTGCATTTTATAAAGCATCAGTAATTAGCAAGGCAGAACCCGGCAATGATAGAATGAAGGAAATCTCTTCATATATTCATGAAGGTGCTATGGCATTTCTTGCAAGACAATACAAGTCAGTTGGAATTTTCGCAATTATAATGTTTGTTGTTTTAATTTTTGCAATTAACTTGCCAACTGCATTAGCATTTGCTGCAGGTGCTTCTTGTTCAATACTTGCCGGATATTTCGGTATGACAGTTGCAACAAAAGCAAACGTAAGAACAACAAATGCAGCTTATAAATCAGGAATGAACAAAGCATTGGACATTGCTTTCTCAGGCGGTTCAGTAATGGGTATGACAGTTGTTGGTCTTGGTTTATTAGGAACAGGTGTATTTTGGTTAATATTTAAAAATGCTAATGTTATAACAGGATTCAGCTTAGGAGCTTCTTCAGTTGCATTGTTTGCACGTGTTGGCGGTGGTATTTACACTAAAGCTGCTGACGTTGGAGCTGACCTTGTTGGTAAAGTAGAATCAGGCATTCCTGAAGATGACCCAAGAAACCCGGCAGTTATAGCTGATAACGTTGGTGACAACGTTGGTGACGTTGCAGGTATGGGAGCTGACTTGTTCGAATCCTATGTTGGAGCAATAGTTTCTTCAATTACATTGGGAGTTATTGCTTATAACGGAGGAGAAGGAGTTTTATTTGCATTATTAGTATCTGCAGTAGGTATTGTTGCCTCTATAATCGGTACTATGTTTGTTAGAGGAAAAGAAGGTTCAAATCCACAAAAAGCTTTAAATATGGGTACATACATGAGCTCATTGGTAGTAATTATTGCATCTTTCTTCTTAAGTAAATCAATCCTTGGAAGTTTACTTCCTTTTTGGGCAATAGTATTTGGCTCAGCTGTCGGTTTAGTAATAGCAAAAATTACAGAAATATACACATCAGATGATTATAAATATGTTAAAGAAATTGCAGACCAATCTGAAACCGGGGCAGCTACAACTATTATCAGCGGTTTATCTGTAGGTATGAGATCAACAGCATATCCTGTTATCGTATTGGCTATTGGTATAATTGGTGCTTATATGATAGCTGGTTATACACCTAATGGAATAAATGTTATAAAAGGTTTATATGGCATTGCCTTAGCAGCTGTAGGTATGCTTTCAACAACAGGTATGACTGTTGCAGTTGATGCTTACGGTCCAATATCTGATAATGCAGGCGGTATCGCAGAAATGTGCGAATTACCTCATGAAGTTAGAGAAATTACTGATAAATTAGACTCCGTTGGAAATACGACAGCAGCTATAGGTAAAGGATTTGCAATCGGTTCAGCTGCATTAACAGCACTTGCATTATTTGCATCTTACACTCAAGCAGTAGGAATTACTTCAATAAACTTAACAGACCCAACAGTTATAGCAGGTTTATTCATAGGTGGTATGCTACCATTCTTGTTCTCAGCTATTACAATGAGCGCGGTAGGCAAAGCAGCTTTCTCTATGATTGAAGAAGTTAGAAGACAATTCAGAGAGATTCCCGGAATCATGGAGGGAAAAGGAAAACCCGACTACAGAAGATGTGTTGATATTTCAACTGCAGCAGCATTGAAAGAAATGATAGTACCAGGTCTTTTGGCTGTAATAGTTCCTTTATTAGTTGGTTTCTTACTTGGAACAGAAGCTCTTGGCGGATTACAAGCTGGAGCATTAGTGACAGGTGTTTTAATGGCAATATTTATGTCAAATGCAGGTGGAGCATGGGATAATGCTAAGAAATATATCGAAGGTGGCACACATGGTGGAAAGGGTAGTGTAGCTCATAAAGCAGCAGTTGTTGGTGACACCGTAGGTGACCCATTCAAGGATACTTCAGGACCATCTATCAATATATTAATTAAACTTATGACAGTTGTTTCGTTGGTATTTGGACCATTATTAGCTCAATATGGCGGAATGCTTCTAAAATTCTTTTAGTTAAATAATTGATTTAAAGACTTCTTTTAAGAACTTTTTTAAGGAGTCTTTTTTTGTTGCACTTACAGCATAAGCGACTGACATCTGCTAAAAATTTGGTTCATCTGCTTGCAGATTTCAATATATTAACATATAATATATCAATAGGGTGGCAATAGAGTTGCGATGGATAAGCAATTGCTAATCCATAGTATATCAATTGCTTATAAATTATTAAAGGGGTTGGTTGATCCATAATGCATATAAACATTGACGGGTTAAATATAAACTACATAGATGAAGGCAGTGGAAGCGTTGTACTTCTTCTTCACGGCTGGGGTGCGAATATACAAACAATGATACCCATTGTAAATATATTAAAAAACAAGTGTAGGGTTATTGCATTGGATTTGCCCGGCTTCGGCGAAAGTGATAAACCAAAATGGCCATGGAATTCATATGATTATGCAAATTTAGTCAATAAATTTATAGAACTTAAAAAATTAGAAAATATAATATTATTTGGACATTCACATGGAGGAAGAATATCCATAATATTATCAAACAAGCACGATTATATAAAAAAGCTTATACTTATAGACAGCGCAGGATTAATTCCAAAAAGAAAATTAAATTACTACATAAAGGTATATTCATTTAAATTATTGAAGATGCTTTACTTAATATTTACAAGAGGTGATTCAAAAGAACAAAAAATAGAAAAATTTTATAAAAAGTATGGTTCAACAGATTATAAAGCATCAGACGGTGTTATGAGACAGACCATGGTAAAAGTAATTCATGATAATTTAATTGATTTACTTCCTAATATAAATGTTCCTACATTGCTTATTTGGGGAGACAAGGATGAAGATACCCCTGTTTACATGGGTAAAATTATGGAAGAACAAATTAAGGACAGCGGATTGATTATTTTAAAAGATGCAGGCCATTATTCTTACATCGATTGTTATGATCAATTTAAAGCTGTTATAAATGTATTTTTAAAAGATGATTTTAATAAAGGGGAGTGAAAGTATGAGTTCTACAATATTTTTGTTTTCAATTTGTTGGTTTGTTCTTTGTTTTTATAAGCTTAAATTTGCACTGCACATGCTTCAGATTGAAGGATATAAAAATGAAAAGTACATAGATTGGATGGAAAAAAATAAAGATAAAATATATACTCAAAAAGATAAGATATATACAATTATTTGTATAGTAAATACTATTTTTTTTATATTTGCTGTAACGAGCGGTAAAAGTAATATATCTCAATATGCCATGGCTATTTCTATTTTTACTTCATTATTGCTAATATTTAATTATAAAGAAAAGTATATTTCAAAAAAACCATTGGTATTTACACCAAGAGCAAAAAGATTGTTAGCAATTGGTATATTACTGACAGTTGTTGATTTTATAATAGTAGTTATAATTGTTCACCTTGTGTCCGGTGACTTTGTCAAATTCTTTCCTTTATGGTCAGGAATTTTGTCTGTTGTTTATTTTTTTAGCTCATATTATATAGTAGGGGCAAATTATATATCAAAGCCAATAGAAAAAAAAATACATAAAAAATTTTACGATGCTGCATCTGATAAAATAAAAAATATGGAAGGTGGCTTGATTTCAGTAGGTATTACAGGAAGCTACGGAAAAACAAGCACGAAGTTTGCAGCAGCAGCTATAATTAAAGAAAAATATAATATATTAAACACTCCTGAAAGCTACAATACCCCTATGGGTTTAAGTAAAATTATAAATAATGAACTGACTGATGAACATGAAGTTTTTATCGCAGAACTTGGAGCGACCAAGATAGGCGATATTACTGAAGTTGCAGCTCTAACAAATCCAAAGATAGGAATACTAACATCAATAGGACCTTGTCATTTAGAAACATTTAAATCTATTGATAATATAATGAGGACGAAATATGAGCTTATAGAAAGCTTACCTGATGATGGAATTGCAATTTTTAATTATGACAATGAACATGTAAGAAAATTAGCTGATAAAACTTTTAAAGAAAAAATACTGTATGGTATAAAAAGTGCTGAAGAAGTTCATGTGTTTGCGTCTGATATAGTTGTTGGAAATACCGGCTCTAAATTTACACTTTGCATAAATGACTTGGGAACAATAGAATGTGAAACTAAGCTTTTAGGAGAACATAATATATTGAATATACTTGCCGGAGCAGCGACGGCTAAAGTATTAGGGCTTACATTAGAAGAAATTAAAAAAGGTATAGCAAAAATAGAAAGCGTTGAGCACAGGTTGCAGCTTATTGACCCAGGTACAGGCGTTTTGGTTATAGACGATGCATTTAATTCTAACCCTGACGGAGCAAAGGCAGCACTAAATGTTTTGGAGTCATTTTCGGATAAAAGAAAAATAATAGTAACCCCGGGAATGGTTGAATTAGGTGAACAAGAAGAAAAAGAAAATGAAATATTCGGAGAAAATATAGCTAAAGTGTGCGATATAGCAATTTTAATAGGCAAAAAACAAACTGCACCTATACAGAAAGGTATACAAAAGCATAACTTTAATGAAGATAATTTGTATGTGGTTAATTCATTAAATGAAGCAACAAGGTTATTAGAAACTTTGACAAAGGTAAATGATGTAGTATTATTTGAAAATGATTTGCCTGACACATACAACGAAAACTGAAATGGAGGTTACTATGAAGAAAATTGGAATTATTATTGGAGGAAAAACCGTTGAACACGAAGTTTCAATAATTACAGGATTGCAGGTATTAGACAATACTGATAAAACTTTGTATGAACCAAGGATAATATATATTCAAAAAGATGGGAAATGGTATGTAGGAAATTGTCTCCATGATATTAATAACTATAAGGCTAGAAATTTTGAAGATGCCTATGAAGTACTGCCGGGTTATACAGATGGAAAGCTGATACTCTATCCTCATCCTGATTTAAAGCAAGGTTTTTTTGGTAAGAAGTATGATACATATACAATAGATGTTGTATTTCCTGCAGTGCATGGAACCAATGTAGAAGATGGAGCACTTCATGGGATATTCCAAATGAATGGTGTACCTTGCGCATTTGGTTCAGTGCTAAGCTCTGCTGTAGGCATGGATAAGGTTATAATGAAAAAGGTATTTGAAAGCAACAACCTGCCGGTAGTGGACTATACATGGTTTTTTAGAAGCAGTTACGTTGAAAACAAGGAAGAAATAATCAGAGAAATCGAACAAATAGGTTATCCATTAATAGTTAAGCCGGCTAATTTAGGTTCAAGTGTCGGAATAAGTAAAGCAAATAACTTGGATGAATTAATGTTTTCAATAGATGTAGCTTGCAATTATGACAGAAAAATAATAGTAGAAAAATGCGTACAAAATGTAAGAGAAATCAACTGTGCAGTGATGGGATTTGAAAATAATTTGACTGCATCGCTTTGTGAGGAGCCGGTTGGCTGGAAAGAGTTTTTAACATACGAAGATAAGTATGTTAACAAAAAGAAAGATGCGTCAGAATCTAAACGAAGAATACCTGCAGAAATTGACAAAGAGGTTGAACAGAAAATTAAAGGTTATGCTAAAGAGGCTTTCAAATCAATTGATTGCTGCGGGGATGCAAGAATAGATTTTCTATATAATGGCAACAATATATTTGTAAATGAAATAAATACAATACCCGGCTCAATTGCATTTTATCTATGGGAGGGCATGGGGATATCATTTACTGATTTAGTTACTAAAATAATAGAATTTGCGGAAATACAACAAGAACAACGAAAGGAAAATATAGTTTCTTATGACATAGATTTGTTGAATAAGATGGGAAATAGCGGAAAACATAAATAAGGACCTGACCCACTAATGAAATCAGAGATTTCGAGTGGGTGCCCCAGAACCTTGAATGACGGGCAAAGCCCTTATTGAAGAATAGGGGCGCGGGTAATATATCCATCAGATTTTTAGAAGGAGTAGATTATGAACTTTAAAGAAAAAATTTTATCCTTTATGAGGGAAGAAGCATATAAACCATTGACTTTGCACGAGCTCATGAAAGAATTTGAAATTGAAGGCAGCATGAAAAAAGAATTATTAAAAACGCTGAACGAGCTTGAAAATGATGGAAGCATAATATTTACAAGGTCTGAGAGATATGGAATTCCGGAAAAGATGAATTTAATTATCGGTATTTTAGACGGCAATCAAAAAGGATTTGCTTTTTTAAGACCGGAAAACAAAGACATTAATGATATTTTTATTTCTCCGGTTGACATGAACGGTGCTATGCACGGTGACAGAGTTATAGTAAGACCTATGAAGGTGACAGAAGAAGTTAAAAGCCCTGAAGGAAAGGTTATTAGAATACTTGAAAGAGCAAATGAATATGTAATTGGAACATTTCAGAAAAGCAAGCACTTTGGTTTTGTTGTGCCTGATGATAAAAGAATTTCATCTGATATTTTTATACCAGGGGATGAATTTAACGGTGCTAAGACAAATGAAAAGGTAAATGTCAAAATTACAGAATGGCCTGATAAAAGAAAGAATCCTGAAGGAAAAATTATTGAAATTATCGGAGATATTGAAGATACAAAGACACATATTGAAGCAGTTTTATTAGACAGAAAGGTAAGACAGGTATTCCCTGAGGATGTTATAAAGGAAGCAGTAAGGGTTTCATCCGAAGGTATACATGAACAGGAATATAAACGCAGAAAGGATTTAAGGGACCTTCCTATAATTACCATAGATGGTGAAGATGCGAAAGATTTAGATGATGCAGTCTACGTAGAAAAAATAAATGATGATGAATTTATGTTAGGGGTACATATTGCAGATGTAACACATTATGTAAAAGAAGACAGAAAGTTAGATAAGGAAGCTTTAAAAAGGGCAACGAGCATCTACATAAGCGATAGGGTTATACCAATGCTTCCTAAAGAATTATCTAATGGTGTTTGCAGCTTAAATCCTGGCGAAGATAAACTCACTCTATCTGTGGAAATGATTATTAATAAAGAAGGTAAGGTTACAGATTATAAAATATTTGAAAGTATTTTAAAAAACCGCTACAGAATGACATATTCAGATGTTTCTAACATATTAGAAAACAATGATGAACAATTGACTGAAAAATATAAAGAAATTGTTATGATGCTTAGAAATATGGAAGAATTAAGTTTAGTTTTAAGGAGAAAAAGAGAGCTTAGAGGAGCAATTGATTTTGAATTCCCTGAAACAAAAATTATAACAGATGAAAAAGGAAAAGCAATAGATGTAACTAAGTATGAAAGAAGAGTATCTAATAAGATAATAGAAGAATTTATGTTAATTTGTAATGAAACTGTTGCCGAACATTATTTTTGGCTCAACATGCCTTTTGTTTACAGAATACACGAGGAGCCGGATGAAGAAAAAATGTATGAGTTCAGTACTATGATCCATAATTTAGGATATACACTAAAGGGTTCAAATGAAATTCATCCAAGAGAGTTGCAGCAGCTATTATTAAAAATAAAGGGCAAAAAAGAAGAATCTTTGATAAATAATATGATGCTGAGATCATTAAGAAAGGCAATTTATTCGCCTGATAGCTCCGGTCACTTCGGTTTGGCTGCGCAGTATTATTGCCATTTCACATCACCTATCAGAAGATATCCTGATTTACAAATACACAGAATTATTAAAGGGCAGTTAAACGGGAAATTTTCAGAGGAAGATTATCAAAAATTATCGGAACGCACTGCAATAGTAGCAGAACAATCGTCTAAGATGGAAAGAATTGCAGATGAAATTGAAAGAGATGTAGATAAAATAAAAATTGCAGAATATATGTCAGATAAAATAGGTGAAGAATACAGCGGTGTTGTTTCAGGTGTAACAAGCTTTGGATTATTTGTAGAATTAGAAAACACCGTTGAAGGCCTTGTGCATATATCAAATATGGTTGATGATTTTTATATTTTTGATAATGAAAAAAGAGAGTTATTCGGTCAAACGAGCAGAAAAATATTCAGAATCGGTGATGATGTTAAAATCAAGGTATTAAATGTAAGTATTGCAAAAGCTGAAATAGATTTTGTTTTTATAGAAAATATCGCAGAAGTTAATGACAGTGAAGAAAAAGAGCTCATCGAAAGTTTAAAGTAATAACTTAAACTTAGTTTAAGGTTTGTAATGTAAAATATTAAAAGTGCAGGGGAGCAGACCGAAGCTTCCCTTTGCCATTCTAAGCTATAATTTGTCATTCTGAATGTAGCAAAGAATCTCATATTTTGATTACAAAATATCATTTGCTAAATCATGCATAAAAAATTAAAATATGCATTTATAATAAAAAAACTGTCATTTGACATTGCAAAAATTTAATGCTATAATCATCCTACACTTGATGGTAGGTGAGAATATGGCGGAAAATACAAAGAATGTTGCAAGTAACAAGAAAGCATATCATGAATATTTTATAGAAGATAAATATGAAGCCGGTATCGTTCTTGTAGGTACAGAGGTTAAATCAATCAGGCAGGGTAAAGTTAACCTAAAAGATAGTTATGTAAACATAAAAGACGGTGAAGCTTATGTTTATAATATGCATATAAGCCCTTATGAAAAAGGAAATATATACAATGTTGATCCTCTAAGGCCCAGGAAACTTCTATTAAATAAAAGAGAAATAAGAAAAATGATTGGTTTGGTAACATTAAAAGGTTATTCATTAATACCATTAAGTTTATATCTCAAAAATGGTCTTGTTAAAATGGAAATGGCCGTGGCGAAAGGCAAGAAAAATTATGACAAACGTCAAGATATTGCCAAAAAAGATGCCGAACGCCGAATGCAAAGACGAGACGATTAACCATTACGGGGGCGTAAATGGTTTCGACGGGGGTATAGAAGGAAGATAAGCGAGTCGTTGTCGCCAAACAACGCAAAAAGTGGCAACTAAATATAAACGCAAAAGAAAACAATAATTTAGCATTCGCAGCTTAATTGCTGCTGCTTGTTCCGCTTAATCGGCCTGTAGGTTAAACCGGGGCATCATCTAAATCAGGGAACTGCTTGAGGGGTTCTTCGACCTTGAGCTGAACAATTGAAGATAGCTGAGATTATTGCCTGACCATAGGCGTAATCAAGGCAAAATTTAATATATGGTCTGCACTCGGAGAAAGTCTTGTGGAAATATTTTCGGACGTGGGTTCGACTCCCACCGCCTCCATACCAATATATGGAAAGTTTTTTAAAAACTCTTCAAATTTGAAGGGTTTTTTTGTTGTGGACGAATTTTAAATATGGAAAAAATTATATTTAGGGATTTTATTATGCTTTTATGGATGAATTTATCTTCGAAGAAGATTGTGAAGCTTGGGCTCATGGCCCTGTTTTTCCTAATATTTATCACAGATACAGTTCATACAGATTTGATCCTATTGAGGATAATGGAATGTGTGATGAACCAGTTCTAACAATATATGAAAAGACCATTATCGACAGCGTTATTAAAAATCTTTGTTGCTATAGTGGAAAAACTTTAGAAAGATTATATTTATTAAGATGTTAGTGTCAAAGCTAAAATACTTTTTGGGAGCTCATGTATGGTTCTTTTTTGAAAATAAAATTAGCGCTTCAAAAGTAAGAAAATTTGAATCTGCTCTTATGTTTATTTGAATGTTGATGGCATATTTAATTCTCAGATTAAAGCTATTGTAATAAGGTCACAGTAAACAAATAACATTCATGTTATTATAGGAAAAATAAATGAAATAAAAAGCATTAAAATACAAAGAATAATTAAAAATATAAAGAAGATGGAGTGTATATTAATGAAAGTTCTATATGAGAGAAAAGTAAATAAACAATTTGAGGAAGCTGTTGAAAGTATAAAAAACAGCTTAGCAAAAAATAAATTTGGTGTACTGTGGGAATTGAATTTCAAAGATAAATTAAAAGAAAAAGGATTAGAATTTAATAAAAATTTTAAAGTTTTAGAAGTTTGCAACCCGGCGCAAGCTAAGGAGGTACTAGATACAAATATAGAAGTAGGGTACTTTTTACCTTGTAAAGTTGTTGTATATGAAAAAAATAATTCTGTTTTTGTAGGAATGTTGCGACCAACAGAAATAATCAATATGTTAGATAATAATGAACTTACTAAAATTGCTGATGATGTTGAGATGGTACTAAAAAATGCTATTGACAGCATCGAATAAACTGTAAACAAGCAGCACCCGATTTTCAAAAAAATAAGAAAATCGGGTTATTTATTTTTTGTTATATAAGCAGGTATACAACACGGCTTGACTATGGCGTATATGTGGAAAGGTAAATAGATAATAGCAATTTAACATTTTATTTTATTAAAAGCATATATTTTAATAATAACAATTTGGGGGAGATGCTTTGGATTATAATAATGAGTACCAAATGCTGTTGATGTGTGAAAATGATATGAGATATTATCAGCAAATGATGCTAACAAGTAATGATCCTTGTGAAAGAATATTGTATGAAAATCTGCTAAATTTCGAGGAAAGTAGATATTATCAAATCTACAATCAATTAAAAAATAATATGATTAATAATGGAAAAAAAGATGTTTATAAATCAAGTACAAGACAATTTACCATTGAAGAATTATCTCAATATGACGGCTCAAGTGGTAGGCCTGCCTACGTTGCAGTAAATGGAATTGTATATGATGTGAGCGTAGAAGCAACCTGGGGCGGGGGTACACATTTTAGTTTGTATGCAGGTCATGACTTGACTGATCAGTTTAACGGATGCCATGGAGGTAGAACAGAAAATTTAAGAAATTTACCCCAAATAGGTTTGTTAATAAATGGTTAGGAGGCACAGGCTTGTTTAAGAAAAAAAGAAGTTGTCCAATACATGATTCAAAGGATATTACAGCTCGAAAGTTAATGGATATTGCTGTTGATGAAATAAAAAGCAATAATAAAAATAAAATAAATTTAATTTGGTTAGAAGCGACCGGCTGTTCAGGAAACATAATATCCTTGTTGAATGCAGAAAATCCAAGTGCAGATTTTCTTTTGAAAGAAATGACAAGCTTAAAATATAGCAATAGTCTGATGTTTGCTGAGGGTGATTCTGCATATGGGCAGTTTTTAGATACATTGGAAACTGAATTCATCTTAGTTGTAGAAGGTGCAGTATCCACTAAGGATAACGGTCAATATAATATTATTGCTCGTTATCAAGGCAAGATAATAACAGCCATGGACGCTGTTAGAAATGCCGGCGAAAAAGCAAAGCATGTTTTATCAGTTGGAACCTGTGCTTCTTTCGGAGGAATATCAGCAGCAGCCCCTAATCCATCTCAATGTGTAAGTGTACCTCAGTTTTTAAGCAGGGAAGTTATTAGATTACCAGGTTGTCCAAGTCATCCAGACTGGGTTACAGGTACTATAGCCAACTTAGTAGCATTTGGAATTCCTGAGCTTGATGAATTAGGGAGACCTATAATGTTTTATGGAATAACAATACATGATCGTTGTACAAGGAGATCATATTTTGATAAAGGTATTTTTGCAACAAAGTTAGCTGAACCTGAATGCATGTTTAAACTTGGGTGCAGAGGACCGGTTACAAGAACGGATTGCCCAGTAAGGCAATGGAACGGATATGTGAACTGGCCTGTTAAAGACAATACACCTTGCATAGGCTGTGCCAGTGAGAGGTTTCCTGATGGTATGGAGCCTTTTGTAAGATTCTAATATCTGGAGGAGCTATGGCAAATAAAATTACTATAAACCCTGTTACACGAATAAGTGGTTTTTTGGAAATCGAAGTTGAAGTAGAAAAAAATAAAATTATAAATGCTAAAAGCAGCGGCTTATTTTTTAGAGGATTTGAAAAAATGCTAAAAGGAAGACCTCCTTTAGATGCAATATATTTCACGGAAAGAATATGCGGGATTTGTTCCACTGCTCATTCCATAGCTTCAACATTAGCTTTGGAGGATGTACTTAAAATTTATCCTAACGAAAATGATAAAATGATAAGAGAATTTATGCATGGATGTGAATTTATTCAAAATCATTTAAGACACTTCTACCAATATACTATTCCTGACTTTGTAAGGGGAGCAAGGATGGAATCATCATTTATACTTTCACATAATGATTATCGTCTTCCTGAAAAAATAGACAAAGAGTTATCAGAACATTATGTGAATTCCCTAAGATACAGCAGATTAGCCCATGAAATGATAGCTGTACTTGGCGGCAAGGCTCCTCACAATCATGGCATTTTTGTGGGAGGAGTTACAGTTAATATAGATTCAGCAAAGTGGATTAAAGTTAAATCCATATTATCAGATATAAAAAGATTTGTGGAAGATATGCTTATACCTGATGTATATAAAATTGCGGAATATTATCCTGATTATTTTAGTAATGGTATAGGATATAAAAATTTTATGTCATATGGAATATTTGACAGCTATACAGATAACAGAACTTTTTATGTGTCTCCGGGTGTCATTATAAATGGACAATATAGTACATTCAATTCAGATAAAATAACAGAAAATATACAAAATGCATGGTATGAATCAATTAGAGATGAAGAAAGTCCGATGGTTAATACTGTTAATGAAAATATTCATAAAGAAAATGCTTACAGCTGGATAAAAGCTCCAAGATATGAAGGGTATGCTATGGAGGTGGGGCCCCTGGCAAGAATGTGGTTAAGTGACAACTATAATAGAGGAATCTCAACTATGGACCGAACAATTGCAAGGGTTTTAGAAGTAAAGCAAATCATTGAAATAATGAAAGTATTTTTAGAAAAAATTACGATGATTCCATCAAGTCAAGATAGTTATGAATTTAATCAAGAAGCTTATGGCAAAGGTTTAACAGATACAACAAGAGGTGCTTTAGGCCACTGGATTTCTGTACAAAATCAAGCTATTCAAAATTACGATATAATTACCCCAAGTTCATGGAATCTCTCGCCGGAGGATTCGAAAGGTTTAAAAGGAGTAGTAGAAAAAGCTTTGATAGGAACAGTTATTCAAGATATTAAAAATCCGGTTGAAATCGGCAGAATAGTTAGGTCTTTTGATCCTTGTGTTTCCTGTGCTACTCATGTATTTACAGATAGATACTCTCCAGTAGAAATTAGAGTTGTGTAATATGGCTGTTAAGTGTATTGCAATAGGTAACAGAATAATGGGAGATGATGCAATAGGGATAAAGGTTACAGAAGAACTTTCAACAAAATTAATAAAAGAAGAAATTGAGATAATCTTTGGAGAAACAGACTTTGAATATGCTTTAAACAGAATTCATGACGGAGATTTACTATTTATAATAGATTCAACTTATCATGATTTAATGCCGGGAACAGTAACTTTTACTTCTATAAATGACTTGACACTAAAAATTAACTTTACCACACAGCATCAACCAAGTTTAATTCATCTTATAAAATTGTACGGAAAAAATATCAACGGATTTCTAATTGGAATTGAAGTAGAAACAATTGAATTTAGTACAGAATTAAGCAATACTTTAAAAATGAAATTTCATAACATATGTCAAGAAGTATATGAATTTATTATGGATAACAAAAATAAGTGAATCTTTATTCCATAGATTAAACAAAATAAAAATTTATATAAAGGAGTATTCCAATGCACGATACATTTTTGTTAAACAAAATTTCAAAATCATTAAAAGAATTATGTGAAAAAAGTAATATCCGCATTATCACTCAGCTTAACATAGTTGTAAGTTACAATAGCCATGTCAATGAAAATAATCTTCAAGAACATTTAAAGGAACACAATAAGGAACTTCTTGCTGATGGGTTTAAAGTCATAGTGCAAAGAGAAGACTTAGAGGACCAGACTGCTATAATTTACAGTATACAAGGTGAAACTTTTGAAGATTGATGAAAATAAAGATAAAAGAAGTTATGAAATAAAAATATATGGTGTTGTTCAAGGTGTAGGCTTTAGACCATATATTTATAATCAAGCAATAAAATATAACATTAAAGGGTGGGTTAGCAATCAGGGAAGTGCTGTTTTAATGTATGTAGAGGGAGATAGAAAAAATATAAAAGAGTTTTTATTATCGATAATTAAAAATCCTCCTTCTTTAGCCAAAATTGAAAAAGTCGAAGTTTATTTACAAGTATTAAAAGTGTGGAATAATTTTAAAATTATACCAAGTTCGGTTGAAGAAGCTGGTATAAAGTTTATAGGTGCAGATGTATCTATTTGTCAAGAATGCCTAAATGATATTTCAGATCCTACTAATAACCGTTACAATTATGCATTTACAAATTGTACAAACTGTGGACCTCGTTATTCTCTAATAAAGAGATTACCCTATGACAGAGAAAATATAACTATGAAGAAGTTTAAAATGTGCCCTAATTGTGAGAGAGAATACAACGACCCAACTAATAGAAGATTTCATGCACAGACCAATTGTTGTCCCAACTGTGGTCCAAAGTTAAGTTTATTAAATAATATGGGAGAAGAAATAATTTGCAGTAATGTGGTTTTACGTACAATTGATATTTTAAAAGATGGGAAGATAGTTGCTATTAAAGGAATTGGAGGTTTTCATTTAGCTTGTGATGCTTATAATGAAGATTCTGTTAACATTTTACGCCAAAGAAAAAAGAGACCTCATAAGCCTTTTGCAATAATGGTTAAAAATATAGATATTGCAAGGAAACTTTGTTTTATAAACGAATATGAAGAAAAAATTCTTTTAAGCAATAAAAGACCTATTGTACTTTTGGAAAAAAGAGAAAACTTAAATCTACCTGACATAGTTGCTCCAAATATAAAAAAACTGGGGATTATGCTACCATATACACCTTTGCATTATTTACTATTTCAAAATGATATAACATGTCTTGTTATGACAAGCGGTAATAAAAGCAATTCTCCTATTCAGTTTGAAAATGAAAAAGCAATTGAAAACTTGAGGACAATTGCTGATTATTTTTTAATACATGATAGAGATATAAATATACCTGTTGAAGATTCTGTTGTGAAAACAGTATGCAATAAGGAAATTGTAGTTCGAATGTCGAGAGGTTACACACCATTTATATTTCCAATGAAATATAATATTGAAATTTTAGCATTAGGAGCTGAAGAAAAAAGTACTTTTTGTTTATCTCAAAATCAGTATTTATATATGGGTCAATACATAGGTGATTTGAAGAACTATGATACATATATCAATTTTGTAAAAGCCATTGATAACATGGAATCGCTATTGAGCTTTAAGCCTGAGTTAATTGTACATGACATGTATACTACCTATCAATCGTCTAAATATGCACTAAGTCATACATTGAGAAAAATCCCAGTTCAACATCATCATGCCCACATGGTAAGTTGTATGGTTGAACATAAGCTATTTTGCCCTGTAATAGGTATTATTTTTGACGGCACAGGATTAGGCACGGACGGAAATATTTGGGGAGGGGAATTTTTAATAGGAACAAGAAAGAATTTTATAAGAGCGGGTCATTTTAGGAATGTAACTATTCAGGGAGGAGATAAATCAATAAAAGAACCTTGGAGAATTGCAGTGAGCTACCTTCGTTCGATTAATTATGAATTTAATGATATTGTAAATGTAATAGATGAAAAAAGCATCGGTGCTGTAAATCAAGCAATAGATAGCGAACTGAACTGTTATGAAACATCCTCTGTAGGAAGATTTTTTGATTGTATTGCTTCTCTCTTAAATATTCGTCAATATATAACCTATGATGCACAGGCAGCAATAGGACTTGAAAATATTATTGATCCTTCTGTAAATGATGAATATCAGTTCACGGTCGTTAATGAAAATGAGGGTTATATAATTGAATATAAAGATATTTTATTATCTGTAATAAATGATATAAAAATGGGAAAGTCCACCTCGTTTATTTCTACAAAATTTCATAATACCATAGCAAGTGCATCAACAGATTTAGTTATAAAAATCAGCGAAAAATATAAATTGAAAAAAGTGGTATTAAGCGGTGGAGTTTTTGAAAACTGTCATTTGCTTGTTTCTATAATAAATAAATTGGAAAAAGCAAACTTTTTAGTTTATTATAATCAACAGATTCCTACAAATGACGGCGGAATAAGTGTGGGACAATTAGCAATAGCAGAAGCAATGGAGGGTAAGTAAAATGTGTATAGCAATACCTGGTGAAATAATAGAATTAACAAACACTAAAGCAAAAGTAACAATTATGGGAGTAAAAACCATAGTTAATATACAATTGATTGATAATCCTAAAGTTGGAGATTTCGTATTAATTCATGCAGGATGTGCTATAGAAAAGGTCGATAAAAATTATTCCGATATTTATTTTGATATGATTAAGCCATTCTGTGATTTAGTAGAAGCAGACGAGGATAAACATGGATAAAAAAATAATCAAACGTCTAATTGATGAAATTAACTTTATGGCAACACAAATACAGGAAATTAAGATTATGGAAATATGTGGTACACATACAAAGAACATTGCAATGTCAGGAATTAAGTCTTTACTGCCTCCTAATATTAAACTTATATCAGGTCCAGGTTGTCCTGTATGTGTATCAGAAGAAAGCTATATTGATAATGCAATTGAAATATTAAAAAAATACAATATCATTATTGCTTCGTTTGGAGACATGATTAGAGTAAGTGGAACTAATGGAAACTTGTTAGATGAGAAATCAAAGGGAGAAGATATAAGAATAATTTATTCTCCACTAAAATTAATTGATATGGCTGAACAAATAAAAAACAAGAATATTGTTTTTTTAGGAGTTGGTTTTGAAACTACTGCTCCTGTTATCGCACTTACCATCAAAAAGGCTGCTGAAAGAAAAATTGATAATCTGTTTTTCCTAACATCACTTAAACTTATGCCTCCTATATTGCATTATATCATGGGACAGACTGTAAATAATATCGATGGATTTATTTGTCCCGGTCATGTGGCAAGTGTAACAGGCTCTGAATACTTTAGATTTATTGCAGAAGATTATTATCTACCTGCAGCTGTGTGCGGATTTGAAGCAGAGGATATTTTAATTGGTATACATAATTTAGTAAAACAGATTACACAAAAAGAAAATAAGAAATTAAATAATTTATATAAACGTTGTGTAAAATCTAATGGTAATTCTGTTGCAAAAAAGTTAATAGAAGAGGTTTTTAAGGTTTCTGATGGAGAATGGAGGGGAATTGGAATGGTCAAAGATTCTTCTCTAAATATAAATGAAAATTATAAGAAGTATGATGCTTTCAATGCTTTTAAGTTAGAAAATAAATCATCTAAAATTAATAATAGCTGTCAATGTAAGGACGTTTTGCTTGGTAATAAAACTCCAAAAGAATGTAGCCTTTTTGGTAAGGTATGTAATCCTTTTAAACCAAATGGATCATGTATGGTGTCCTTAGAAGGCACCTGTTTTATCGCATATAGATATAAGGAGGAAGTTTGATTGGAAAATACTGTAACACTTAGATGTGGAGATGGCGGTAAATATACCAACTTACTAATTAATGAAGTTTTTTATAAATATTTTGGAAATGAATTACTTATTAATTCTACGGATGCTGCTGTTTTTGAAATTAAACAGGAAAGATTAGCTTTTACAACGGATTCATTTGTTGTAAAACCGCTTTTTTTTCATGGAGGAGATATAGGCAAATTAGCTGTATGTGGTACAATAAATGATTTGTCTGTTGCAGGTGCAAAACCTTTATATTTAAGTTGTTCATTTATAATTGAAGAAGGTTTTGATATAAACCTATTAACGAAAATAGCTGAGTCCATAGGTGAAACTTGCAAAAAAACAGGGGTAAAGATAATAACAGGAGATACAAAGGTAGTTGAAAAAGGTTCATTAGATGGAATATTTATTAATACTTCTGGTATCGGAATTGTAATAGAAGAATATAATCCTAAACCAATCATAGAAGGAGACAGCATAATAATAACCGGAGGTATTGCAGAACATGGAACTACAATAGCTGTTGAAAGGTATAACATTAATATAGAAGGAAAAATTCAAAGTGATTGCATGCCTTTAAACAATATCATACAAAAGTTACAAAAAAATTTGAAATATATAAAATTAATGAAGGATCCAACAAGAGGTGGAGTTGCAACAGCTTTAAACGAGATAGCTGAAAAAGCTAATATGGGGATTGTTTTAAATGAAGAATCAATTCCAATCAAAAGTGAAATTAAATCTGTAAATGAAATGTTGGGGATTGACCCTCTTTATCTTGCATGTGAGGGAAGAATGATTATTGTAGCAGAAAAACAGAAAAGCAAAGATTTATTAAAGGATATAAAATGCATAACAGGTTGTGATAATGCTGCAATTATTGGAAAATTTGTAAGTGGGATTAAAAATAATGTATTAATGGAAACTATTATAGGCGGTAAGAGAATTATAGGGCCATTAGAAGAAAACTTACTGCCAAGAATTTGTTAAAGTTAGAATTTTCTTAATTTAATACTATAAAAATCTTAACCTCAGTATGATAAAAAAACTGCGGTATTTGAAGAGTTTTTTGATGCAAACCATTCTATAAACATTACTTTAATAAGTTGTTTCAAGAAGGTTATTTTTCCCACCATCCAAATGCAACCATTATTTTGTTTTTCTTAGATATTATATGTCTAATGACCGCATAAATTATTATAAGAAAATAGTTTGGAGGTTTCCATAATGAATGATAATTATGAAAGAGGTCAGGGAAAAGAAGTTAATAGTATAAGAAATAATGAAACATATAAAACAGGTATCTTAAACCAAGAAACATATAATAAAATAAATTGGAGTAAAGTAGAAGAAGAAAATAACTTAGCAAAAGCCGGCATGCTTGTCGATACAAACTTGCCTTATATTAAGGGAGACACCTTGATTCCTGTTTGGAATCTGAGAGGATATAATTTTTTATATAGTAACTATATACCATACACGGTTAATCCAAAACTTTGGATACAAGGTAGATTAAACATAAATACAGGTCTGTTTAAAGTTACTGATAATATATATCAAGTTAGAGGTTTTGATTTAGCAAATATGACTTTTATAAAAGGGAATACCGGTTGGATTGTCATTGACTGTTTAAGTTCGAAAGAAACTGCAGAGGCTGCCATACACTTAGTAAATAATTACTTTGGAGTAATTCCTGTCAGTACAGTTATAATTACTCACTCGCATGAAGATCATTATGGAGGGATATTAGGTGTGCTGGATAATTCTACTAATGAAAATATTAATGTTTATGTTCCTAAGAATTTTGTTTACTCAGCATTAGAGGAGAATGTAAATGCGGGTGTAGCAATGGCGCGGAGAGGTATTTATATGTATGGTGTTGAATTACCTAAAAATGAGAAAGGGCAAATTGACAATGGAATTGGAAAGGGTACTTCTGTTGGAACAGTAACATTCTCACAAGATGTTATAGAAATTAATGAGCAATATGTAAAAAAAGTAGTAGATGGTGTAGATTTGGAGTTTCTTTTAGCCTTGGATACAGAAGCTCCTGCTGAAATGTTTATATATATACCAAGCGAATATTCTCTATGTATTGCAGAGGATTGTAATGCTACTATTCATAATTTATATACTTTAAGGGGTGCCAAGGTTAGAGATGCAGTAGCTTGGGCAAACAGTATACAATATGCAATCAATCTATGGGGTAAAACTCTCACTTCAGTATTTGGAGTTCACAATTGGCCACGTTTTGGTAATAAATCTTGTAATGATTATTTAGAGAAACAAAGAGATATCTATCAGTATATAAATGATCAAACATTAAGATTGATTAACAAGGGTCATACAATTGAAGAGGTTGGAAGAATGGTTAAACTTCCGTATAGTCTTGCAGATGAATGGTATAATGGTGAATTTTATGGAACAGTTAACCATAATTCAAAAGCAGTTTATCAAAGGTATTTAGGTTGGTATAACGGTAATCCTGTGGATTTGAATAAACTGTTACCTGAAGAATCAGCAAAAAAATATGTTGAATGTATGGGCGGAGAAAATATGGTTCTAAATAAAGCAAAAAAGTTCTTTGCAGAGGGAGAATATCAATGGGTAGCAGAGGTTACGAAACAAGTAATTTATGCTAATCCAAATAATAAAGAAGCAAAGTGGCTATGTGCTGATGCTTTAGAACAATTGGGTTATATTGCAGAATCAGGTCCCTGGAGAAATGTTTATTTAATGGGAGCACAGGAACTGCGATATGGCATTATTCCCATAACAGGTTCGTTTATATCAGAAGATGTGTTAAATAATTTACCTTTAAAAGATGTTATATATTTATTAAGTATACGAATAGACGGTTTTAAAGCCGGGGATTTAGATTATAAAATTAATTTTATTATTACAGACAGAAAAGAATCAGCTTCAACTGAGGTTAGACGGGGAATATTTAGATATTTAAATGATAAGTTAGATGAAGATGCAGCTGTTACAGTAACTATGTCGAAAAATATTCTATATGAGCTTGCAACAACTAATAATAATCCGGATAGTTCAAGTATTAAAATAAAGGGTGATATTAATAAGTGGAATACATTTTTGAAATTGCATGATACAATAAACCAAAGCTTCAATATTATGACACCTGTTCCGAAGAACAATAATAGTGAGAACTTTATTGCTACACCGTAATTATCAATTGGATCAAATTTCAGAAAAAAATGGACACTTGCAAAGTTTATGATATAATAATCTCATAGTAGGTGAGAATAATTAACAAAAGATATAAGATTGAGGCTGG
This sequence comes from uncultured Clostridia bacterium, assembly GCA_964421845.1. Lineage (GTDB taxonomy): Bacteria > Bacillota > Clostridia > Tissierellales > Sedimentibacteraceae > Sedimentibacter. The sequence continues at coordinate 293,946 of CAYQYY010000001.1, read as the reverse complement.
TACTCAATTTAAAGGAGAGATAAAATGCATTGTGTTCAAAAAATCAGTGATAATATATATTGGGTAGGCGGCAATGACAGAAGGCTTGAGCGTTTTGAAAATATGTTTCCTATTCCAAATGGTGTATGTTATAATTCGTATTTAATTTTAGATGAAAAAACATGCTTGTTGGATACTGTGGATACAGCCATAAGCAGATTGTTTATTGATAATATTACGTATGTGTTAGATGGAAGAGACTTGGATTACTTGATTATAAATCATATGGAGCCTGACCATTGTGCTAACATTGAAGAACTGGTTAAAAGATATCCAAACATTAAGATCGTGGGTAATAAAAAAACATTTCAATTTATAGGACAGTTTTATGATTTTGACTATAGTATGAACATTTATGAAGTAAAGGACTGTGATACATTGTGTATAGGTAGACATAATTTAAAGTTCATGACTATGCCTATGATTCATTGGCCTGAAGTGATGTTTACATACGAGGAAACAGAAAAAATTTTATTTTCCGCAGATGCTTTTGGAACCTTTGGAGCAATGGCAGGAAATATTTTTGCAGACGAAACAGATTTTGAACATCATTACACAGAAGAAGCAAGAAGATACTATGCAAATATTGTAGGCAAATATGGTATACAGGTACAAGGTGCAATAAAGAAACTAAGTTCTTATGATTTAAAAATGATTTGTTCTTTACACGGTCCTATTTGGAGAGATAATTTAGAATATTTCATTGATAAATATAACAAATGGAGCACGTATGAGCCGGAGAAAAGCGGGGTAGTGCTCATATATGCATCGATGTACGGCAACATTGAAAATACAATGAATGTTATTGCAAACAAGCTTGCACAAAAAGGTGTTAAGGATATGCGCATGTACGATATTTCCAAGACACATCCGTCATACATTGTGTCTGATATATGGAAATACAGCCATGTAATATTTGACTCCGTAACATATAATATGGGATTGTATTATGGAATGGAATCATTGCTTAATGAACTTAAAGCTTTAAATCTTCAAAACCGTAAGGTCGGTCTTATAGGAAGCGGCACATGGTCTCCACAAGCTCTTAAGGTAATGCAGGAAATAATCGGGTCTATGAAAAATATGGAGGTAGTGGGAACTCCGTTTGAAATAACATCATCCATGAAGAATGAACAAGAAGAAATAGCAGATAAATTTGTTGAAGATTTTTATAACTCTATAATATAAATATCTTTTAAAGAATTTATAAAGTATTTCGATTTATGATTGACAAAGTCCTTATCGAATATTTATATTGTTGGTTCTAATTTAAAAACCTTCGTTGATTACGAAGGTTTTATTGTTTGTTTTGCCAATTTATTAAAAAATCTTTAAATGCCTCTACTGCGGGAGGTAAGGTTCTATTTTTACTATGAACAAAATAAAAACTTCGTTTTAAGTTTAAATCCTTTATACTTAGGGTTTTAATAAGTTTTAAATCAACTTCATTTTTTACAGCTATTTTTGAAATGAAACTAATACCTAGGCCAAGTTCAATCATTTTTTTTATCATTTCATTACTGTCTATTAAAGAAATGATATTTAATTCATCTAAACTTATGCCTTTAGCAGAAAGCTTCTGTTCAATTAATTTTCTGGTTCCTGAACCTTTTTTTCTGAGAATAAATTTTTCTGAATATAAGAAATCAATATCCAAATAATCATTATCAGACCATGAGTAGTTATTGTTATTAGGTACACATACAACAAGCTCATCTTCATAAAAATCGATGTATTCCAACATTTCAGAATGGTACTTTGCACCGACTATCCCGAAGTTTAGTTTGCCTTCCAAAATATCATCTACAACATTTTTTGAATTTTTATGAGTCATAGAAAAAGAAACATTGGGATATATATTTAAAAAATCTTTGATTATGTAAGGTAAAATATATTGTTCCGGAATAGAGCTGGCGGTTATCTCTATTTCACCTTCAACATTATTGGAATGTTCAGAGATAATATATTTGGCTTTGTCTCTAATGTTAATCAGTTCAACAGCGTATTTGTAAAAAATTTTACCTGCATCTGTTAATGTAATAGTTTTACTGGTTCTATTTAAAAGAGTAGTATTAAGTTCCTTTTCTAAATTTTGGATATTGTTGCTGACAGTGGGTTGCGTTATATAAAGTTCTTTTGCAGCATATGAAAAACTATTATGCTTTACAACACTTATAAAACTTTCCAATTGATTGAATTCCATGAAAATACCTTTCTTTACTTAATATTTTATTTATTAGCTAATTTTTTGATACAGGCTATTGTATAATCTATTTCTGCTACAGTAGTAAAATGACTTACAGCGAATCTTACTGTACCTTTTGGGAAAGTACCTAATGTTTTATGAGCGGAAGGTGCACAATGCAAACCGCTTCTTGTCATAATACCATAAGTTTTACTAAGTTCGTGAGCAACAAGACCATTGTCGTTGTCAATAAAATCTACGGATAATATTCCGGTTCTGCCATCAGTAGTTTTCTTACCGATAATTTTTATATTTTCAATATTAAGCACATCTTCTATAAATTTTTCAAGGAGACATATTTCCTTTTCTCTGATATTATTTATACCATGTTTTAATAAGTATTTTAATGATGCATTTAATCCGTAAATGCCAGGTATATTTAACGTACCAGCTTCAAACTTATCAGGCATGTAGTTTGGTTGTATTTCTGCATCGGATAAACTGCCTGTGCCACCTTCAATTAACGTATTAATTTCATTATTGATTCTATCGTTTAAAATAAATCCTCCTATTCCCTGAGGACCTAATAAACTTTTATGACCTGTAAATCCAACTGCATCAGCATTTAATTTTTGCATATCAAAACTTAAGAACCCGGCAGTTTGAGCACTGTCTATTATAAAGAATAAATTGTGCTTTTTGCAGATTTGCCCAACCTTTTCTAAATCTAAAATAGTACCGCATACATTTGAAGCATGAGTCATTATTATGGCTTTAGTATTTGATCTGATTTTGCTCTCTACTTCTTCTATTATTAATTCTCCTAATTCATTACAAATAACTTTGGAGTATTCAATTTTGTTATGGAGTGAATTTAAAGGTCTCATGACTGCATTGTGTTCCATTGACGAAACTATAACATGATCATTTTCCTTTAATAACCCTTTTATCAATACATTCATACTTTCGGTTACATTTTTTGTAAAGATTACATTTTCAGGCTTGTTAAAATTAAATAATTCACATAAGAGTTCTCTTGTTTCATATACAGTATTTTCGGCATTGTAAGACGAACTATAAGCTCCACGGTTTACATTAGTTCCCACATTTAAAATATAATCAGACATACTTTCCGCAACGTTAGGTGCCTTAGGATAAGAAGTTGCGCCATTGTCTAAATAGACATATTTCATTACATGACTCCTTTATAATTTAATAATCTGGGATATACCCGTTAAATTTATTATATTATAAAAAATAATTTTAAACAATAAATATAATTTTTACAAATTCTAACTGCTGCAACTATTAGTTTAATCTATTTTACTTTAAAAATATAGAATGATAAAATTATCACAGATTTTAAATTTATAGGAGGCCGTTATATGAAGGATAAAAAGGGAATTATTATAGCAGGAGGTCTTGTAGGAATAATATCAGTACTTCTTGTATATTTTGGAAATCCGGCAAATATGGGATTTTGTATTGCCTGTTTTTTAAGAGATATTGCTGGAGGAATAGGATTACATAGAGCCGATGTTGTTCAATATATCAGACCTGAAATCATTGGTTTGGTATTAGGAGCATTCTTAATATCTTTAAAAAACAAAGAATTTGAATCAAGGGGTGGTTCTTCACCTTTTACAAGATTTATGCTTGGTATGGCAGTAATGATTGGAGCATTAATGTTTTTAGGATGTCCATTAAGAATGGTATTAAGGTTAGGTGGTGGAGATTTAAATGCCTTATTTGGAATTGCCGGTTTTGTATTTGGAATATTTGTTGGAGTTCTTTTCTTAAATAAAGGATTTAATCTTAAAAGAAATTATAAAATGTCTAAAATGGAAGGATATATTTTCCCTATCGTAAATATTGGATTATTAGCACTTCTTATAGCATCGCCGGCTTTTATATTCTTTAGTGAAAAAGGCCCCGGCTCTTTAGCTGCACCAATAATAATATCGCTTACAGCCGGTTTAGTTGTAGGAGCTTTAGCTCAAAAAACTAGGCTTTGTATGGTTGGCGGAACTCGCGATATGATACTTTTCAAAGATAGTTATCTTTTACTTGGATTTATTTCTATAATTGTATTTAGTTTTATTGCAAATTTATTTTTCGGATATTTTAAACTTGGATTTGAAGGCCAACCTATAGCACACACTGATGGCTTATGGAATTTTTTGGGTATGGTATTGGTAGGATGGGGTTCAGTTTTATTAGGTGGATGTCCTCTTAGACAACTCATTTTATCCGGAGAAGGTAATACAGATTCTGTGGTAACTGTAATGGGATTATTGGTTGGAGCCGGTATAGTTCACAATTTTGGGTTAGCATCAAGTGCTGCGGGTCCAACTCTAAACGGACAAATAGCCGTAATTATATGTTTTTTATTTTTAGGTATTATTTCATATTTTAATTCAGATAGCTTGTTTAAAGCAAATACTAAATAGGAGGAGATGATTTTATGATGAAAATAGATACATGTGGAATGAGTTGTCCTCAGCCGGTATTAATGACAAAAAAATCTTTAATAGAAAATCCAGAAGGAGTTGACATAATAGTAGATAACAATGTCGCTAAAGGGAATATAGAAAGATTTTTGAAGAACGCAGGATATACTTCATCCATTATAGAAAAAGAGGATGTATTCATAATAGAGGCAAGAAAGTAAATATGATGTATACTATTTTGTTTTTTACACATTCAGGTGCTATTAAATTTGAACGCAAATGCAAAAAGAACAATATTCAATGTGAACTTATGCCAGTGCCACGTATTTTAAGCTCTAACTGTAGTATTAGTGCAAAAATTGATATTGAAGATAATATAGATAATTTAATTGACGGTGAAATAGAAAAAATCTTTTTAACTCAAGATAGTGATAACAAACTAATCTATGAAGCTGAATAAAGAGTAGTAATGCCCTCAAAAGTGAGGGCATTTGTTTTTACAGAACTTAATATAGAACAATTTCTAATTTGAAGAATATATATAGTTATATACAAATGTATATATTATTTAAATAAAGAGGTGTTATAAATGAATTTTTTTAATATCAGCGATGAAGTAGAAGCGATGCGCAGGTTAAATAATATGGTGATATATGCAGATGATGCAGTAATAGAAGATATATTTCATGATAATAGAACAAGTTTTGTGACAATTTCATATGGTGAACCCGGAGATTTCAACATGATTCACATGACACTTGTTACATTGGTGGTTGATAGAAATACAGTTATCAGAAACAGGCGTGGACAAAGAATTAGTGTTAGGGAATTAAGAGTGGGAAATGTAGTGAATGCAAGTTTTTCAGCTGTAATGACAAGAAGTATGCCTCCGCAATCAAAAGCTTTTAGGATAACAGTAGTTAGAGAAAATGTAAATCCATTACCTGTTTTCCCAAATGTAGTCGAAGATAGAATTATGGAAATTGATAGGAACAATGATTTTATAATTACAGGAAATCCAAATGATATGATGAGTCAAATGCGTTTTGTGGTAGATGATATGACAGATATTTTTGACAGGAGAGGAAATAGAATAAGATTAAGAGATTTAAGACCAGGACAGATGGTACGGGTAGAACATGCTGATTTTATGACAATGAGTATACCTCCGCAAACAACTGCATTTAGTATATGGGTAATATAAACGTTGAATAATGATCAAAGCTCTTATTGAGCGATAAGAATGCCCTCAACTTTGAGGGCTTTTTTAATGAAAATTTAATATAATTTTTTGTTTTAATTAAGCAATTTATAGTATACTAATAATATGGAGAAGTTTTTTATATTGACATTTAACATATATTTATTTACATATGAAGAAGGGGTATTTATATGGCAGATATTTTAATATTGACTGCATCGTTTGGAATGGGGCACAATAGTGTTTCTTATGCATTAAAGGAACAAATCGAAGCTGAAGATAAACATGGGAAAATTGTTATTGCGGATATTTTGGAAATAGTAAATCCAAAGGTGAAAAATTTCAGTTCAAAGATGTACTCTGAATTAACAGAAAATTATCCGTTAGTTTACAATACTTTTTACGATATTAAGGTAAATAATAAAAATAATATTATAGATAATATTTTTAGCAATATATATTATAAAAAGTTTTATGAATATATGGAGATTGAAAAACCAAAGTTAATTATAAGCACATTTCCATTATGTTCATGCATAGTATCAAAAATTAAAGAAGAATATAATGTCAAAGTTAATTTGATAACTGTAATAACCGATGTTGTAGACAGCTGGGAATGGATTTATAAGGAAACAAACATATATTTAGTTCCCACAAATGAAATAAAAAATAAATTAATTTGTAAGGGTGTAGATAAGAATATTATAATTGTAACCGGAATACCTGTTAAAAAAGAATTCATCCATAAAAATGTGAACTTTAGCTATAAAGATAAAAATTCGATTTTGGTTGTATTAAGCGGTATTGATAATATTTCTAAAGATATACTTAATAAACTTGACAACAATAATAATTTTAAGATATTAATAGTTACGGGCAGAAACAGAAAACTTTACAAGAAGCTGTCTGCTTGCGAGTATTCTAATATAGAAGTTTATGGGTATGTAAACAACTTAGATAAAATGATGGATGAATCAGTATTTATAGTTACAAAGCCCGGAGGGGTAACAATATTTGAAGCAATAAATAAGGAGTTGCCTTTAATAGTATTAAATTCGAATATTGGTCAAGAAAAAGGAAATATAGAATTCATTAAACAAAATAAAATAGGTATAATTATTGACGATCTTAGCAATTTACCATATTTATTGGATTATTATAACAACAATACGGGTATAGTTAATTATTATTACAAAAATATAAGAAAGGTAAAAACAACTATAAATTACAATAGATTTGTTGATTCAGTCCTTCATGAGGTATACAAATATGAATTTTAAAAAAGTAAAAAAGTCATTTGGATTATGGTTTATCATTTTTTCTGCATTAATTATGTTGTTTATACTTTTTAAAAATGATGACTTAATTAATTTGTTCAAGGTAATAAAGAATATAAATTTAAATTACATTATAATTGCTTTAACTTTTATTTTTATATTTTGGTTTTTTGAAGCTTTTATGATATATAAATTGATTATTAAGTTTACCCATCATAAAAAAAATTTGAAAACTTTTTGGCTTGCTATAAAAGTTACAATGATCGGACAGTATTATAGTAACATTACTCCATTAGCTACAGGTGGACAACCGGTTCAATTGTATGTTTTAAAAGACGATAATATTTCTTTAAGCAATGGAACTGCAATTTTAATAAGTAAGTTTTTGCTTTTTCAGATAGGTGTAACCATTTACTCATTAATTCTTGCAGTTTATAAAATAAAACTTTTAGCCGGTTACTATAGCAGTGCTTCAATTTTTATTATTGCCGGCTTAACATTAAATACAATAATGTTAAGTGCAATTGTATTAATAGCTTTTAATCAACAAATTTTATTAAAAATATGTGAGGCTGTATATGGTTTGTTACTTAAAATTCATGTAATAAAAGATGTAAAAGAAATAATGGATAGAACCGAGAAATTCGTTGCTGAATACAAGGAGAGCATCGGTAAATTAAAAGAGGATTATTATTTTACAATAAAAATGTATGCAATTACCTTCATTCAGCTTACAGTATTTTTTAGTACTACATTTTTTGTTTATAAATCACTAAATTTAAATGAAACTAATATTATAGATATAATTTGTTTGCAATCATTTTTATATATGGCAGTATCATTTATACCTACACCCGGAACAGCAGGAGCAAGCGAAGTTGGTTTTATATTACTTCTAGGACATTTGTTTCCGTCAAATATAATTTCAACCGCAACGCTGTTATGGAGAGGAATAAGCTACTATTTCAGTTTAATATTCAGCGGTATTTTTTCTTTTGCAGTAACGACATTAGGTAAGAAAAAGGCACTTATAGAACCATAAACAAAATATTCTGAACTTAAACATTCTAAATTCATATACTGTTATAAATAGTTTTAAGGAGAAGTAGAATGAGTATTGATGATATGGTTAATGTATTGGAAAAATACTTAGAAGAAGCAGGATTTGAAAATGTAAAAGAAAAATATTTAATGAATAAAAGTGAAGAAGAAATAAAAATTTTATACGAAGTAGCGCTTAATGATTTCAACAAGTAATTATCTCTGAAGCTTGCCTTGAGTTTTAATTATACAGAACTATGCCGAATTTACCGATCTTGAAGAATTTTACAAATTATATTGCTTGATTTAGAGTTATCCATATGCTATTATGTTAAAGATTTTGCAATTTATTATTTAACATTGGAGGAGAAATGATTAATGAAAAACCGATAACAATTGCTAATCCGTCACCATTAGGGCTTTTAGGATTTGGGTTGACAACAGTACTTCTTAATTTGCACAATGCAGAAATTATTCCGTTGTCTATAGTTATTGTGGCAATGGGATTTGCATTAGGCGGAGCAGCACAAATAATAGCTGGAATTATGGAATTTATTAAAGGTAACACTTTTGCAGCTACTGCATTTACTGCTTACGGATTTTTTTGGTGGTCACTGATTGTAATATGGGTAAGTCCTTTTGAAGGAATTGCTTCGGCTGATTTAAAAAGTATGGGCTTTTATTTGTTGCTTTGGGGCATATTTACTACATTTATGTTTATAGGAACATTAAAGCATAATCGCGCGACACAAGTAGTTTTCTTTTTACTTGCATTATTATTCTTTATGTTGTCAATCGGGGATTTTACGGGCTCATATAGTGTAAAGATAGCAGCAGGTTGGGTAGGGATTATTTGCGGATTGTCTGCCATTTATAACTCGTTGGCACAAGTAGTAAACAATGAATTTAATAAAGAAATAATGCCTTTATAAATAAATTTTTAAAAGAGATCTGTGAAAAATTACAGGTCTTTTTTATTATATGTATGGTAAAATGTTTTAAAATATATTATAATAATTAAAGCGACAAAATATGATTAATTACACTAAAATTTTTCATATCATGTGACAAGGTGGATCGTATATGGGGAATAAATTAAAAAGAATTCAAACTAAAAATATCATTGAGATTATTCGTGTACTTATTTTCTCAATTTTTTTATTTATAATTGCAGCCGTTTATAATGATTTGTTCACAGAAATTATGTCTGTTGCTTCATATCTAACATGGCATAATTTATTTGAATTTGCAGGAATATTAGTCTGCTTTTCTATATTTACGGTAACCTTTTTTATATATGATGAGTCAAAAAGTTTAAGTATTGTAATTTTAAGTTGTTCATTTTTGGCTATGGGTATTTTAGATTTTTTTCATACACTAAGTTATAAAGGTATGGCAGATTTTTTTGTTGCTAATATTTGTGCGAACAGAGCAACTACTTTATGGATATTTTCAAGAATCATAGGTAGTCTTGGATTTTTATTAACTGTATTTATTCCGCAGGATTTAATGTGCAAAATAAGAAAAAGATATTTTGTTATTATAACTATCTTAACGGTATTTTCTTTGTTTTTTATTGTAACATATCATCCTGAAACTTTTCCAAGAATGTATATTGAAGGTCAGGGGCTGACTCAAATAAAAATTATTTTGGAATACATAATTATGATTATAATGAGTATAACTTTTATAAAAATTGCTGTAGAATATAATAAAAACAAATCAAGGCGCGAATATCTTTTTATGATAGCTCTATTGTTTTCAATTTTTAGCGAATTTGCTTTCATCAGTTACGGGAGTGTATATGATGCGTATAATTATATTGGCCATATTTATAAAGTTATAGCTTTCGGAATATTATATAAAGCTATTTACATAGAAAATGTAAGTATTCCTTACAGAGAAATGAAAAAGGCAAGAAATGAACTTAAGGATTACTCGGATAATTTAAATTATATTGTAAAGCAGAGAACTAGAGAACTTGAAGAAATGAATGATATTTTGATGGCTGATATAGAGTATGCAAAAGAAATGCAGCATTTGCTTCTTCCACCGCAAATGCCTCAAGACAACCATGTGTCATTTTGTGCTAAATATATGCCTGCTGAACATTTAAGCGGTGATTTTTATAATGTAATTAAACTTGATGATGATAATATTGCTATATATATGGGAGATGTTTCTGGACACGGTGTTTCAGCTGCTATGCTTACTGTATTTGCAAATCAAAACATAAGGACAAGAAAAGAAGAAGATGGAAATGAAACAGAAATTATTTCGCCGGGATATGTATTAAAAAATCTTTATAGGAGCTTTAATAAAACTAATTTTAAAATAGAAACATATATAGTGATGCTTTACGGTATTTTTAATACTAAAAATAAAACTTTTACTTATGCATCTGCAGGAATTAATGTACCACCTTTAATAATAAAGAAAACAGGCGAAATTATTGATTTAGACGTAAAGGGATTTCCTATTTGCAAACTTGCTGATTATTTTATGCCGTTTTTTGATGACAGAACAGTGCAGCTTTACAGCGGGGATAAAATACTATTTTATACCGATGGATTAGTAGAGTCTAAAGAATTAAATGAAAACATTAGAAATTCTAATATAAAAGAATGCCTGAAATTAAATTTTACCTTAAGTTCTAATGAACTTGAAGAAATTATTATGAAAAATTTAAATAAATATGAAGGTAGTAAAAATAAATTAACGGATGATATTACGTTTTTAATTATGGAAGTTAAGTAAAAAATATTATTGTTTCTATGCAAACGTATTGACAGTATTTGTAAATTCGTGTTATTATATAAGCAATCACTTCTACCGATAATGGCAAACCTGGTGAAAACCAGCGACGTAAAGCTATAGGGCCTGTAAAATGGCAGCCAGCTGCCGAAAAGGAGTATTTTACTTCTTTGTCACAAGCGGAATGAAGAAAAGCAGGAGGACAAGTATGTATAAGGGATTTAAAAAGATTGTTTATTTTATTTTAGTTTTGGCAAGTGTTTTTACATTAATTGGTTCAAGCGCATATGCATTTGAGGTAACTAATATCGAAAAGAGAATTGATAAAGCTAACGATTATGTATTTGCAGAAATTGAAAAAGCTAAAGAAGAGGCAGCAAAAGAGGTTTTGAAAGCTAAAGAGAAAAATCTGCCAAAGGAGGAACTTGATTTAATAATCGACCGAATTATTGACAAGTTAATCGAAAAAACAGAACACAAAGTTGATATTTTGATTGATAAGGCGGAAAAGAAAAGTTTTACAGTTGAAAAAAGTTATATAGAAGTAATGATTCACGATAGAGTAATTTATGTGGATCCTTGTTACGCACATTAAAATTTTAAAAAGATGGAGAGGGGAGATGGATTTATCTCTCCTCTATTTATAAAATATTAAATTTAAAAGGGAGGAATTATGGAGGGCTTATTTATAGGGAAAGACAATAAGTATATAGACCAAGTCAAGGGTACATCAATTTTAAGCCTGCTTGCAAGGACGGATAATATTGAGATAATGCTATATGAATTTTCTCAAGAACGTCCTAACAGTATAGTGCCGGGGGATTCCCCAAATCTTTTGGAATTTTATTATATTTTAGAAGGTTCTATTTTATTGGAGGCAGAGGAGCGGTGCTATAGATTGGAAAAGGGTGAATATTTTTATGTTCATAATATTAAAGATACCATTCCTTTTCGAACAATAACAGATACTAAAATGTTGTATATTACATCTGAACCTGTTTATAACGGTTTATATACATATACGAATGACTTAAATAATTTGTTGAAAAAATCAGAAGAAAAAGATGTCTATACTCATAAACACGGAAATAGAGTTCAGGATTATTCGGTAAAAATAGCAAGCAAGTTAGGGCTTTCAAAGGAAATAAATTATACAATATCCCTTGCTTCGTTGTTTCATGATATCGGGAAATGCTTTATACCTGATGAAATTTTAAATAAACCTTCAAGTTTAAGCTCAAATGAATTTGATTATATTAAAAAGCACTCATCTTACAGTTCAGAGCTTTTAAAGGGTAAATTTAATGATGATATTGCAATTATAGTAGAACAACACCATGAAAGGTTGGATGGTTCCGGATACCCAAGTGGATTAAAGGACAAAGATATTAGAATAGAAGCAAAGATAATTGCTGTAGCAGATTCTTATGATGCGATGACTTCAGATAGAGCATACAGAAAGGGTTTAACTCCTAATGTTGCTTTAGAAGAGTTAAAAACATTGATAGGCAAACTATATGATGAACAAGTAGTATTAAGCTTTGAAAAGGTACTTCAGGAAGAAGGAGTAATTGAATGCAAAATGCGCCATTAGGCGCATTTTTTTAACAATTTTTCTAATAAGCATATACCATTCTACCAATTTTTACAGATACGGGCTTGGACAAAATCCAGGTATTAGTTGTTGAATCATCATAATAAAATAATGCTCCATTCGTTGGGTCAACACCATTTAAAGCTTCTTTAGCAGCTCTGATACATTCCTCATTCGCCGGTCTATTTATCCACCCATTTTCTACAGGCGAAAATTGATAATATTCACCATATTTTTGATTGATTACTCCTATTACTGTGTTTGTAAATAAACCACTTTCAACTCTGTTCAAGACCACTGCACCAACAGCGACTTTTGCCGTATATGGCTGGCCTTCTGTTTCAGCCATTATTAATCTTGCAAGTAAATCAAGTTCTGCTTCGCTGTATGATTGCCATGGTTCGGTTTTTTTTATTTCTGCAATTGGAGTAGGTACTGTTGTTTGCGATGTAGTCGGCTTAGGAGCTACAGCTTCTGGTGTTTGTGTTGTAACGGTCTTTGGAGCAAGTGTTTCAGTTTGTGTTTTTTTATGATTTGGAATGGGAATATTTAATACTTGTCCAACATATATGTAATTAGTATAGATATTATTTGCACGTCTTAAGTTGGAAAGAGAAATGTTATATTTTCTTGAAACTAAATATAATGTATCTCCATTTTGAACTTTATACGTTTCACAAGGAACATATAAAATTTGTCCAATTCTTAAATCATAATTATATAAGTTGTTATCTTTCATTAAATTTACTACTGAAGTGTAAAAAATTTGACTTATAAAATACAAAGAATCACCTTTAACTGCCGTGTAAGTTGCAGCATTTGCATTTGTTTGAAAAGAAAATGTGAGCCCCAAAGAAAGCCCGATGGTTAATAGAATGGTTCTAAATTTTTTATTCATTTATTTCCTCCATACGCCTCCCAGGTTAGTTGACGGATTAGGGTAGAGGCACCCCGCTTTTTAAGCTTCACCCCGATATTGATCCCCGGTACTTTGTTAAAGATTCGGCTAAAAAATTGTAATTAATATTGTAATTAAAATTTAATATTTAATCAATGGTAACTACATGAAGATATGGTCATAACAAACATGATAAGAAAATTATACATAAAAAACCACCCTTTATTTAGGTGGCTATTGAGTCGGTTCTTCCCACCAGCCAAAAGCAATCCTTCCAATAGCAGGCAATGTTGGCTTTTCCGGGTTAGATAAAAACACTGTAAATGAACCGCCCGGTGGAAATATAAATTTACCTTGTTCTTCTTCAACTATAACTGTTCCTGCTAATCCGTTCCTGCTAAATGCTTTTGATCCTCCTACGGGGAATCCTTTTACCCCAACTCCGTATTGCAAATTTATTTTACTTAGTGGAATGGGGGTAATAGCAGTATTGGCAGTTGTGACAAATTCAGATTCTTGAATTATGCCCGGCGGATTGCTGTTAAACCAGATTTGAACTCTAAATGGTGTTGAAGTAATATCACTTACTGTCCAGGTATTTACATATAAATTAACTCCTGAATCCGGAGGGTTATACAATCTTGCCCAACCATTAGTAGCACCACCGAATTCAATGTCTTCAGCTGCTCCTACGAAATATTTGCCTTCCATTGATTTTGCCAAAGTTATAGGTATATCTGCTACATAATCTAAAGGAACAGTGCTATTTTGTTGTGGCTGAATTTCTTGCGAAGAAATATTAGAAGCAAATGAAGGTACAGGGTTATAACTTAAATAATTATAAAAATCTGCTGTTTTCCAAGGTATGAAATTATTCAAAATAGATTCATTCATAATAAATTCTGCCTTTCAATAGATATTTATATATTATATGTTAACAGCTTTACAATTGTTAAATTTAATAATTGTAGGTAAAATATGTTTATGCTATAATACACTTTACAGGTTTTAACATTTATATACACTTTACAATAGCTGGAGGAAACAGAAATATGGAAGCAACAGAAAAAATTAAAGGAGAGGAAATATTTCTTGGAAAAATAAGTATTTTTCAACATGTTCTATTTTTGCTAATTTTAATTTTTTTAATAATTATAAAGAATATGAGTTATTATTTGTTTCATACCGCAGCAGAAATCTACAGCTGCATAATTGCAGGTGGCATTTTCATGGTTGCAGTAAATACATATAAAATATCCAAAAATAATTTCTTCTTGTTTTTAGGAATCGGATACTCTTTTATTTCAATAATTGATATATTCCATCTTGCTGCTTATGGTGATATATCTTTATATTTATTTACAAAGTTTGACATTGATACAAAGCTTTGGGTTGCAGGCAGAGGATTAGAATTAATAACTATTTTGATATCCTTTGTTTTTATAATTAAAAATAATAAATCATTGAATATTTTTATAATAGTAATTTTTTATTCAGTAGTTGTAAGTTTTATAATTACAGATGTGTTTTATCTTAATAAATTTATGCCAACATTAAGAACTAAAGAAACAGGTATTACTAACGTTAAAATATATCTTGAATATATTTTATCAACAGGATTTCTATTATGCTGTTATATATTTTTTAAGCTAAGGAAAAACGTAGATAGTAAATTATTTTTATATTTGGAAATTGCTTTTATATTAAAGGTTTTTTCAGAGTTATTTTTTACATTGTATCTTAATGTAACTGATTTTCAAAATATGATGGGACACATTCTTAAAGTTATGTCATATTATTTCATTTATATGGGGATTATAGTTAACGGATTTCAAAGACCATTAGATATGATAAATTATAACTTAAGTAAGGCAGATATAGCTATTAAGGAAAAAGAAAAGCAAAGATTGTATATGGAAGAAATTATCAAACAAAATGAACTTTGCTATGATTGGATTATCGACAATTCCGGTAATGGAATAGCGATAATATTAAATAGAAGAGTTGTTTATGCAAACTTAACAACTGTTAATATTTTAAGAGCCAAGGATTTAAATGATCTGACAGGCAGAAATATATTTGAATTTGTAAATGATAACTCGATACAATTAATAAGATTTTCTAATCACAAGCAAAATAAGTTCAATGAAATAAAAATACTAAATTTAAATAATGAAATAATTGAGGCAGAGTTTTCTATAAACAATATTACATATAGGAGAAAATCTGCCTACTTAGTAATATTAAAAGATGTAAGTTATAAAAATGAAATAAAATCATTAAAAAATGAATTGTCAGAAAGCGAAGAACAGTTAAATAAAACTCATGAATACAACAAAATGTTGACTGAATTTTTTTCTAATATATCTCATGAACTTAAAACGCCTATTAATGTTATATTAAGTGCTGTACAATTGTTAATGCTGCAAAACATAGATAAAGATGGTTATTACGACGAAAAACTTAACGGACTTTTAAATGTAATTAAACAAAATGGATATCGTCTTATCAGGTTAGTAAACAATTTATTGGATATGTCTAAAATTGATTCCGGTTATTTGAAACTTGAAATTCGTAATTATAACATAGTAAACATTGTTGAAGAAATAACCTTATCGGTTGCAGATTATATCAAATCTAAAGGTGTAGCTTTAATATTTGATACGGATAAGGAAGAAAAAATTATGGCTGTTGATGCTGACAAGATAGAAAGAATTATACTTAACCTATTATCAAATGCCGTAAAATTTACAGAGGTTGGCGATGAAATATTAGTAAAAATATATGATTATGAAGATTATATAAATATATCCATTAAAGATTCAGGTATAGGAATACCTGAAGATAAATTACAAATGATATTTGACAGATTTGCTCAGGTCGACAAAACTCTTACACGAAATAAAGAGGGAAGCGGCATCGGGTTGTCATTGGTAAAAACATTGACAGACATGCATGGTGGAAAAATTAGTGTAAACAGCAAGGTTGGAGAAGGAAGTGAATTTATTATAGGACTTCCTGTGAAATTGGTTGAACAAACAGAAACAGAAAGTAATAATTTTTATGAAAGTAAAATTGATAAAATACTTATAGAATTCTCGGATATATACAGTTAATAAATTTATGTTTATCTTAGAATATTAGATTATTTACAAGTAATATAAAAGCTGTTATAATATAAACCGTTGGATAAAATTAAGGAGGAAGAAATGAAAAAAGGTTTAATAATTGTAGTTGTATTAGTATTGTCTTATGCAATATTAACTGTTGGAAACGGTATGCTTGGTGGAAATGAAGCAGTTGCATCAGGCAGTGAAACTTTAACAGGTTCTGCTGAAGGATTTGGCGGAGAAGTAACTGTTACGGTTACAACAGAAGGCGGTAAAATAGTTAAAGTTGAGGCAGTTGGAGCAGATGAAACTCCCGGAATCGGTTCAAATGCAATCGATGAGCTTCCGGAAAAAATCGTTGAAGCTAATTCAGCTGATGTTGAAGTTGTTGCAGGTGCAACATATACAAGCAAAGCAATAATTGAAGCAGTCAAAAATGCTATGGCAAGCAGCGGCGGTTCAGGTGCAGGTTCAACATTAACTGGAACTGCAGAAGGATTTGGTGGAGACGTAACTGTTACAGTTACTATGGATGGAGATAAAATTGCTAAAGTTGAGGCAGTTGGAGCAGATGAAACTCCTGGAATCGGTTCAAATGCAATCGATGAGCTTCCGGAAAAAATCGTTGAAGCTAATTCTACAGAAGTAGATGTTGTTGCGGGTGCAACATATACAAGCAAAGCGATAATTGAAGCTGTTAACAACGCATTAGCATCTAAATAATAATAAATACTTAACAAAAAACGATGACAAATTTGTCACCGTTTTTTTGCACTTACAGTATAAGCGACCGACACTAAATAAGAAGATTTGGGTTGTCTGCTTAAACTTTTTTACCGCAAATTTCTGTTACAAATTCCGGAGTATTGTTAAGAGTGTCTAACATAGGGCAGTGATTATTAATAAATTCAATAAATTCCTGGATTTCTTCTTTAGTGTTATTTGCATCAATGAACCACCTTGTGGTTATTTTAGTAAACCCGATTCTTATATCTTGATTTTTGTTGTTTCCTTTTGCTTTATTAACTAAGGCATCAGAATCAACTTCCCCTTCCATTTCGATGTTTATTTTAATTAAATTAATTCTAAACTTTTGGTAAAACATTTTTGCAACTATATACTTACAGCCACCAAGGGCTGAAAGAAGTGCTTCACCTGGATTCATTCCTCCGTCTGAACCTCCTAATTCTTCCGGTTCATCTAATATAATAGATTTATCTCTTGTTGTACATTCAACCTTGTATGTACCGCCTGCTGATTTTAATTCAGTTTTAATTGTTTGAATTCCCATTTATTCGCCTCCGTTATGTTATATGATTAGTATAAATAAAGACGAATAATTTATTCATCATGTTCGTATTGCTATTTGATTTGCAACCCATTTGCCTGTTTGTAAACTTCCTTGCATCCATCGAGGTTTAGTGGATATATGTTCTCCTGCAAAATATAATCTGTTGTTAAATTCCGGCTGAATCATTGAATAAGATAAGTTTATTTTTTGACCGGGTAAGTTTGTATTAAAAGCACCTCTAAACCATTGTTCTGAATTCCAATGAACCGTTTTATATTCGTCTATTAGTGATTCTAAATATCCTTCAGGTAAACCGTGAACTTTTTCAACATTTCTTTTAACTATTTCAAATCTTCTATATGCATTTTGATTACTTAACCTTGTAGCATCGGAACCTAAGTTATATGATGCTATCAAAGTACCCGGCTCGTTATATGTGCAGCTTTCTTGTTCCCTACACCTTATGTGATCTGAAGGGTATACAATTTGTTGGATTATTAAATCTGTAAAGGATATACCACCATTTATATTTCCATATGGTTGATTTTCTTCCCAAAATCTTTTATTGAATAGAATATCTGTTTTTTGTGCATCCATGTAATTCAATTCCCTAATTGCTTGCATTTTTGAATCGCTAAATAACGGATTTATATCAAAATCCCTTAATACTGTAAAAGGAATAGTGCAAATGATCAAATCAAAAGATGCTGCTAATTGATTGCCCATAGGGTCAGTATATTGTAAGTTTACATAATTATCAGATGATTGCGAGATGCCGTTAACTACATGCCCATATTTAATAGAAACTTTTCCTAAAGGTTGGTTTGCTAATTCCTTTGGTTTATTATTGATTAAGGAGTTAATAAACGCTAAAGGTAATTTAATCATTCCTTCAGTTATCCGGTAAGTACTTGTAAAATCTAAAGTATAGTTTATACTCATTGTTTCATTATGACTAAAATTTAAAAATGAGGCAGAAACCGGATTTACCGAAGAAAGTAATTGTATAAATCCTTGGCTTAATCCTAATCTTTCATAAACTTGTTTATTGCTCATTTTAGTTGCTTGAGCATAATCATCGGAATATTTGGGAAGTATTTTTAATATTTCAGTTCGTTGTTCAGGAGTCAAGTTGTTTAATATAGTGGTGTCAGCATAACTGCTTAATTTAGGCCACGGAGTATTTTTTTCAGTTTCTGTTAAATCATAAAGAGGATACAGGAATTCTTCTATTTCTTTTCCACCCGGGCTGCGCCTCATTCGGATGTTATGAGTATACAAGAAGTTGTTGGAATTAGGTGATGCCATACTTTGAGTATTCAAATTGAATAAATTGATATAGTGCCATGTTGTTTCATGGGATGCGGGGATTCTCATAGCACCGAATTCAGCAAAATAATTAGAGTTCCCAAAATAATGCGTGTAAACCCTTCCGCCTATTCTTTTTTCTTCCGCATCATATAAAGTTATATTTGCTCCAAGTTTTCTTAATTCATAGGCAGCAGATAAACCCGCAAGACCGGCTCCAATAACTCCTATATTATAATTTTTCAATGAATCAGAAGATGCAAATTCCAGTATATCTGGAATAGGACTTAATAGGTCTATTATATTCTCATAATCTTCTGTTCTATTAACATTTTGTAAGCTATTATATACAAGCAGATGTCTTTGTTCATTGGTTGGATTAATAAAAGCATTTTGTAAAGACATAAAAAATCCCCTTTATATGGTAATATTTTAATTATAATGTTATAATAAATATATTAAACTTATGTCTTATTTATGTTAAATAAAAGGTTGCGGAGGATTGTATGGTAAAACTTTGGACGAGACAAAATATAAAAAGCTTGGAGGAGTTAAATAATAAAGGTGTTATTAGAATAGAAAGAAAACATTTAGAAGAAAAATTTGAGGAAATATCTGCTTATGTCATTAGTTTATACTCTTGGTTTGTTAAAACTGCCGAAAGAAAAGTTCCAAAACCTGAAGGTATAGAGTTTCCAATTTGGTGTTCGGTAAGTGAAGAAAATATGTTAAGACCTACTGTGGATGAAATAGTATATGTGCTTGAAGTAAATGAAGAGGAAATAATTTATTTTGACGGAGCAAAATGGGATTTTGTACTAAATCATCACTATGTACCAAAAGATGAAAATGATGAAAAGGAATATGCTAAAGATCTTTTAGAAAAAGGGTTTTCTAATTCTTTCTCATTTATTGATGACAAGAAATCACATCTTTATCCGGATGAGAAAAGAAGAGTAATTGAAAGCTGGTACAGGGTTTTTGTTATAGATAAGTGGGATATATTCAGAGTACAAGCAAATATATGGGAAATACGAAAAGATATGATTAAAGAAATATTATTCTATAAAGAAGGTTAAAAAACAATTTTTTAATAATAATATTATAAAGTTTATAAATAAGAGAGGAGCAGAGTTCTTCGCAAGCATATGTTTAAACCAAATAGGATTATTTTTGAAAAAGATTCAACTGATTATGAAATTGCTAAAGAAATTAATAAACAATTTAAGGATAATGAAAATATTGAAATTAAATATTTAACGTCTAATAAAATAAACAATCTTATTCCTGGAGAAAATTTACCTTTACAATATAAAGAGGGTAAAAGAACATTGGTAGTTGGAATTAAGAAAAGTTTAAAGTTTCAGACCTGCAAGCCATCGGCACACTATCAGCTTCCATTAGTATCGGGTTGCATGGGGCAATGTGAATATTGCTACTTAAATACCAGGTTAGGTGATAAACCTTTTATAAAAGTCCATGTAAACATTGAAGAAATTTTAGACCAGGCACAAAAATATATCGATGAAAGAAAACCTGAAATAACAATCTTTGAGGGTGCTGCTACTTCAGACCCTGTGCCTGTCGAACCTTACACTCATTCTTTGAAAAAAGCTATTTTGTTTTTCGGAAATAATGAAAATGCAAGATTTAGGTTTGTAACAAAATACAATGATATAGATACACTGTTAAACTTAGAGCATAAAGGTCATACAGAAATAAGGTTTAGTTTAAACACTGATACTGTAATTAACAGTTATGAAAACTTCACAGCATCACGTGACAAAAGAATAGAGGCAAGTATAAAGGTGGCAGAATCCGGTTATCCCATGGGTTATTTAATAGCTCCTGTTTTTATCTATCCAAATTGGAAAGAAGATTACCGTGACTTGTTAGCTAAAGTAAAAAAATCTCTGCCTAATAGTTTAAAATATCCTGTAAGCTTTGAAGTAATATCCCATCGTTATACTTCAACAGCAAAAAAACGAATTCTTCAAATTTTTCCGGAGACCAACCTTCCAATGAATGACGAAGAAAGAAAATTTAAATATGGACAGTTTGGTTACGGTAAATATGTATATTCAAATGAAAGTATGGAGGATATAAAACAATTTTTCAACGATGAATTAAAGAATCTATATGAAAATATAGAAATAAAATATATTATATAATCAAATTATATGTAAAAATATGTCATTGACAGAATGGCTTGTATATGTTATATTTTAGAAAAAATAATCTTTAACTCGGTACCGCGATGCCGTCAAGATACTAATATTAATGATTTTATTGTGTATAATAATCCTGACGGTTTGCTCAGGATTTTTTTAATACCGCGGTAGGTTAAACAATGGAGGTAATTATGTCAACAAAAAATGAAGTGTTCGGTTATTTGCCGGATGAACGTCCACCTATTATTGGACTTATATTCTTCGCTTTACAACAAATCGTAGTTATGTTTCCCGCAACAGTGCTGGTTGCCCTTATTACTGGCTTTCACGTTTCTACTACAATATTTGCAAGCGGTCTTGCAACATTAGGTTTCATATTGGTAACAGGAAGACAAATCCCTCTTTATTACGGTTCAAGCTTTTCATATATAGCTGCAATCGCATCAATCATGAGCGCAGAAGCTTTTGCAGAATTTTCATTAAATGACAAAATTTCAATTGCTCAATTCGGTATTATTATGTCAGGTTTTGTTTCAATAATAGCAGGATACATAATTAAACGTTCAGGAAAGGATACAATAGATAAGGTTCTACCTGCAACGGTAACAGGGAGTATAGCAATCATAATCGGTCTATCTCTTGCAGCAAATGCAATGACCAATGCAGCAGCTGTACCGGCCGGCTTAGCAGAGTCTCAGTTAATGAATGCAAGCAGTTTAGCTTGGATTATAGCAATAATAACAGCAATTTCAACCATATTATATTCAGTTTACTTAAAAGGCAAGCTAAGTCAGCTTCCTATTCTTTTCGGTTTAGTTACAGGTTACGTCGCAGCAGCAATAATAAGTAAAGTAACAGGAATAGAATTTATAAACTTCAATACAGTTCAGTCAGCGGGAATTTTCAACCTTCCGATATTTACATTGCCTAAACCTTCTATGACAGCAATTATAGCAATTATGCCAATAGCAATAGCAACAATTCCGGAATCAACAGCTCACGTTTATCAATTAGATATATATGTAAATGACTTAGCAAGAAAAAAAGGTTCAACTAAAGTATATGATATTGAAAATAAGCTTGGCTTAAACTTAATCGGTGATGGTATAGGTGATATAATTTCCGGCTTCATAGGTGGACCTGCCGGTACAAATTACGGTGAAAATATTAGTGCAATGGCAATTTCTAAAAACTTCTCAGTACACGTTTTAATATTAGCAGCGATTTTCACAATGGTAATTTCATGCTTCACACCTCTTATTAACATAATATACTCTATACCAACATGCGTAATCGGTGGCTTGTCAATTTATCTGTTCGGTGTTATAGCGGCTCAAGGTATAACAATAATGATGGATAAAAAGGTTGATATGTTTAACTCTAAAAATTTAGCGGTTATAGCAATAATTTTGATAGTAGGTCTTGGAGGGAGCTTTGGTTTCCCAGGCGGAATGATTCCTATGTTTGGGGTACAGATACCGGCAATTGCTACAGCAGCGGTAGTTGGTATAATATTAAATCTACTGCTTTCAATAGGAAATGCTAAATAATTTTTGAGTTATCCATAACGAAGTGAAAGATCTCGAATAAAGATAAATTATATGTTATAAAGATTTTAAGTATTTTGCTTAAAATCTTTTTTTTATTATCATAAAATTCATTTTTGTTAATATTAATTACTAATCTATTTGAATTTCAACAATGCCACTTTTTTATGAAACGGTTGGAATTCCAATAACATTGTTAAATATTTATTTATTTTAGCGACGAAATATTTTTGTTTACAAAAGAAAAATTTTATATTATAATATTACAAGTGATTACGTTTTCATATATAATAAGGAGGATAGCATTTATTAAATTTTAAAGGTGAATCACTTAAAAAAGAAATTAATGGAATAATTTTTTATTAAAACGAAGGGTAGGTGTAATAATGGAAAAAGGAACAGAAAACAGAGGTCAATGGGCTTCAAGTTTAGGATTTATTATGGCAGCTGCAGGTTCAGCTGTAGGACTTGGTAACCTATGGAAATTCCCATATTTAGCAGGTCAAAACGGTGGTGGAGCATTCGTAATTGTTTATTTATTAATAGTTCTTTTCGTTGGTTTTACTATTATGCTGGGTGAAATGACAATCGGTAGAAGAACAGGACTCAATGCTATCGGTGCTTACAGAATGCTTAACAAAAAATTTACATGGGTTGGTATAGCAGGCGTTCTATCCGGCTTCTTAATTTTAGGTTTCTACAACGTTGTTGGTGGATGGGTTATAAAATATATAGTTCAGTTTCTAATGGGCGGTGTTAAAGGTGACTCTGCAGTTTACTTTGGCGGATTCATATCAAGTGCAGCTGAACCGTTAATTTATGCATTATTGTTTGCTGTTGCAACTGCTTTGATAGTTTGGAGAGGTATATCAGGCGGTATTGAAAAAGCAAGTAAAATAATGATGCCGGCACTATTTGTTATGTTAATTGTAATTGTTATCAGATCCGTAACTCTACCTGGAGCTGGAGCTGGATTATCTTACTATTTAACACCAGATTTCTCAAAATTAACACCCGGTACTATAGTTGCTGCTTTAGGTCAAGTATTCTTCTCATTAAGCTTAGGTATGGGTTGCATGATTACTTATGGTAGCTATTTATCAAAAGACGAAAATCTTGAAAAAGACGCATTAATAGTTCCTTTCATGGATACTTCAGTTGCTTTATTGGCAGGATTTGCTATCCTTCCTGCAGTATTTGCATTTGGTTTTGAACCCGGAGCTGGTCCTGGACTTATGTTTATAACAATTCCGCAGGTATTTGCTCAAATGCCGGCAGGAACAATTTTCGGAATATTATTCTTCATATTGGTACTGTTTGCAGCTATAACTTCATCAATTTCTCTACTTGAAGTATGTGTTGCTTATACAATAGATGAATTTAAATGGTCAAGAACTAAATCAACTTGGGGATTATCCATTATAATATTTATATTAACAGGACTTAGCTCATTATCAATGGGACCTATGTCAAATTTCTTAATTTTCGGAAAGAACTTCTTCGACTTACTTGACTTCTTAACTTCTAACATCTTGTTGCCATTAGGCGGTCTAATGATGTGTATCTTTATAGGTTGGGTTTGGGGAGTTGATAAAGCTGCTGAAGAAATTAAGCAAGGTGGAAAATTTGCATTTAAATTAGCGGCTTTCTGGGGTTTCTTGGTTAAATATGTAGCTCCTATAGCTGTTGGTATAGTATTCTTAAGCACATTAGGAATTCTTAAATTCTAATAAATTCAAATAAAAACCCGCATTTGCGGGTTTTTTATTTGAATTTATTCCAATGGAGGATCTCTGTGAAATTCATAGGATTCTTCTTTTTCGTTCCTTATTAAATAAATGTGAAAAAAATATTCGCCAACTGCTATAATTGCTGCAAAAATTATTAAGCCGGTAGTACTGGTTGAAAAATTATTTGCAAATATATCAACTACATAAACTGTAGTTGCTGCTAAAATACCATCTATTATTGATGCAAAAATATTTCCCATAGTTGGAAAAATAAACAAATCTTTTAGTGTAAATTTTAATATTGTTCCGATCAATGCAATTAACAATATCATACTTATAGTATTTTGGTCAACAGCTTGAAAAGCTACCCATGCTGCAATAAAAGTTGTAATAAATTTATATAATAAAACAAAAGTAGTTCTCATAATTTCCTCCATTTAATTGTTTATGTTATTTTTAACTATTCCTTAAATATTATACATTTTATAAATAATTAGAGACTTCACTTCGTTAAGTCATCTGACAGAAAATTTGTCATACGCTGATAGGGAAGGATCGTTGAATAATAAATTGATTATACTAAATAATAATATAAAGAAATAAAAATAAAAGGAGCATTATAGTGGCTAAAAATAAATATAAAGAAAAACATATGGCTAAACCTATTGAAAGTCATATAACAGCAGCATGGGCAAATCAATCAGAATTAAAAGCAATATCAAAGGTTAACATACCAGATGCAGAACAAGTAGAAAATGCAAGAGATTATGTAAATGAAAATCAAAAATAAAGAAAGCTCATTGAGCTTTCTTTTTTAAAACACTTCATGGTCTGACAAAGCTTTATATCTTCTGTATCTGTCAGTTGCATGTTCTGCCGAAATATTAAATAATTCTTCTGCAATTTCAGGGAATACATTTTTAAGCTGCGAAAATCGAATTTCTCCGTTTATAAATTCTTTGTAATCACCTGTTGGCTCCTTAGAATCAAGAGTAAACGGGTTTTGACCTTGTTCCTTTAACCTTGGATCAAATCTGTACATATGCCAATATCCTGATTCTACGGCTTTTTTTTCTTCCATCATACTTGTTCCCATACCTGTTTTTATACCATGGTTGATACAAGGTGAGTATGCGATTATTAAAGATGGTCCGTTATAGTTTTCTGCTTCCTTAATTGCCTTTATTGTTTGATTCATATCTGCACCCATTGCTATTTGAGCAACATATATATATCCATATGTCATAGCTATTAGGCCTAAATCTTTCTTTCTTATTTTCTTGCCGCCGGCAGCAAACTTTGCTACTGCAGCAGCAGGAGTAGATTTAGAACATTGTCCCCCTGTGTTTGAATAAACCTCTGTATCCAAAACAAGTAAATTTATATCCTCACCCGTTGCCAATGCGTGATCTAAGCCACCATAACCTATATCGTAAGCCCAACCATCACCGCCAAAAGCCCAAACAGATTTTTTAATAAGGTAATCCTTAAGTTTTAATATATCTGATATAATCTGATTGTCAGAATAATTGTTCTCATTTAATATATTTAAAATTAAGTTCGTAGCTTTTATAGAATTTTCGCTGTTATGGAAATTCTGAACCCATAAAGAAAAAGCATCTTTTAGTTTTTCATCAATATTTGTTTTTATTGCTTCCCTCATTAAGACAGATAATTTTTCTCTATTTTGTTTAACACCTATTTGCAAACCTAAACCAAATTCAGCTGCATCTTCAAATAGCGGATTAATCCATGCAGGACCTTTACCTTCTGCATTTACGGTATATGGCATGGAAGGAGCAGAAGCCCCATAGATTGAAGAACATCCTGTTGCATTAGAAATCATCATTCTGTCTCCATATAATTGAGTAATTAATTTAATATATGGTGTTTCACCGCAGCCGGGGCAAGCACCGTTAAATTCAAATAGAGGTTTTAAGAATTGGCTTCCCTTGATGGTGTATTTATCCATTAAACCCTCTTTCGGAGTAACTGTTGTAGCAAATTCCCAATTTTCTGCTTCCATTTCCATTTCGTGCTCTGCTGTCTTCATAATCAAAGCTTTGCCCTTAGCAGGACATATATCGGCACAGTTAGCGCATCCGGTACAATCCATGGGTGAAACCTGAATTCTCCAATGGTAATTTTCTAACCCTTTTCCGATTGGCTTAGCAGTTTTAAATGTATCCGGTTTTCTTTTTTCTTCCTCATCGTTTAGCATGAATGGTCTGATTGTAGCATGAGGGCATACGTATGAGCATCTGCCGCATTGTATGCATTTATCAATTTGCCATTCTGGAACCATTGGCGCGATACCGCGCTTCTCATAGGAAGTAGTTCCGTTAGGGAAGGTTCCGTCTTCCATACCTTTAAATGCACTTGTTGGAAGTTCATCTCCTTCATCTCTTGCCATAACTCTCTGAATGTTTTTAATAAATTCAGGTTCATGCTTAACAGGCAAATTATCTTCTTCTGACTTTGCCCACTCTGTAGGTATTTCTACCTTTACTAAAGCATCTATGGATTTATCAATTGCCTCTTGGTTCTTCTTAACAATGTCTGAACCTTTTCTGCCGTACATTTCTTTTATATCATCTTTTAAATAACCTAATGCCTCTTTAACCGGTAACACATTAGCAAGTTTAAAAAAAGCTGTCTGCATTATCATGTTGATTCTGTTTCCTAATCCAACATGAGAAGCAATTTTTAAAGCATCAATTATATAAAAATTAATGTTGTTATCTGCAATATATTTTTTTATAGCAGAAGGAAGTTTTTCATCAAGCTCTTTAACATCCCATGGACAATTTAATACGAACGTTCCATCTTTTTTAAGCCCTTTTAATATATCATAATGATAAAGAAATGATTTATTGTGACAAGCAATATAATCAGCGTTAAATACTAAGTAAGGAGAACGTATTGGATGCTTTCCGAATCTTAAATGAGAAGTAGTTGTTCCTCCTGACTTTTTACTGTCATATGAGAAATATCCCTGAACATAGAGATTGGTTCTGTCACCAATAATTTTAATAGCGGTTTTATTTGCTCCAACAGTTCCGTCTGAACCAAGACCCCATATGCGGCATCTGATTGTTCCTTCCGGAGAAGTTTCAATTATATCTCCTTCAGTCAACGATGTATTAGTAATGTCATCAACTATACCTATGGTGAAGTTATCTTTCGGCTCGCTATTCTTTAAATTTTCAAACACTGCTATTATTTGGGATGGTCTTGTATCCTTAGAGGATAGTCCGTATCTTCCCCCAACAATTAACGGAGGATTATCATAATTTTTATAGCTCTTCACAACATCTAAGTATAATGGTTCACCTGTTGAGCCGGGTTCCTTTGTTCTGTCTAACACAGCAATTTTTTTAACTGTTCTCGGAATAGCCTCAAGTAAAGCTTTTTCTGAAAAAGGTCTGTAAAGATGTACTTTTACCAATCCGAATTTTTCACCTTTTGAATTTAAATAGTCAATAGTCTCGCTTATAGTGTCTGTTACTGAACCCATAGCCACTATAACATATTCTGCACCTTTTGCACCATAATAATCAAACAGCTTATATTTTCGCCCTGTAATTTCATAATACTTATTCATGTACGATTGAACAATATCTGGAACCGCTAAAAAATAAGGATTTTGTGCTTCTCTTTGTTGGAAATATATATCAGGATTTTGGGCTGTGCCTCTTGTAACAGGATGTTCCGGATTGATTGCTCTGTTTTTGAATTCGTCAATAGCTTTATAATCTACTAATTTTTTTAATTCTTCATAATCAATTTTTTCAATTTTTTGAATTTCATGAGACGTTCTGAAACCATCAAAAAAATGAATTACAGGTAATCTTGATTTAATTGCCGCTAAATGTGCAATAATTCCTAAGTCCATAACCTCCTGAACATTTGCGGATGCAAGCATAGAAACACCTGTTTGTCTGCACGCCATAACGTCCTGATGATCTCCGTAAATTGATAAAGCATGAGTTGCTACAGCTCTTGCTGCAACATGCAAAACTCCCGGAAGTAATTCTCCTGCCATTTTATATAAATTTGGTATCATTAACAGAAGACCTTGAGAAGCAGTATATGTAGAAGACAATGAACCGGCTTGCAAAGCACCTCTCATTGTGCCTACGGCACCTGCTTCAGATTGCATTTCTATAACTTTTACTTCTTGATTAAAAATATTTTTCTTGCCATGGGCTGACCATTCATCTACACTCTCTGCCATAGGAGTAGAAGGTGTAATAGGGAAGATTGAAGCTACTTCGGTAAATGCGTAGGAAGCATACGCAGCAGCTTTATTTCCATCCATTGATTCATATTTGCTCATATTTTCACCTTTCCTTATTTATTATCAAATTGTTTAAGTTTCAACCATAAATATCTTTTCCTGTAAAAAAGTAAATATACTATTGAATATTGTTTTTAAACTTATAGACAATATATAATAAAAGTTATGTTAATTATTTAACAAACATTAAATTTTTGTAAAATATTTTGTAATAAATTATCCAAATAAGATTAAACAAGAGAAATAATAAGATTTTAAGAGATTATAATTGCTTTAAACGTTTTTTTAATGAAATACAGCATTAATACCATTAATTATATATGTCCATTATTTGAATTGAAAATTAAACAATGCTATAATATGAAGTAATGTAAAAAAATAGACAAGGAGTGATTGTTTGAAGGAAATAATTGATCAAATTATTGAAATTGATTCTTTGGCTTTTGAAAACAAGCTTAAAAATGAACAATTGTTGATTAATAAGAAGCAAGAGTTTGAAAATATAATTTCAAATTATCGTGATGAAAAACTTTTAGCCGCTAAGAATAAAGCACATTCAATTGCTGAAGAAACAGAAACTTTCATAATTGAAAATGAAAAGTCACAAAAAGAAGAAATTCAAAAAATTTCTGCTTTATTAAATAATAAATATTTAAAAGCAGAAGAAGAATTAATTCAAAAAATATTTAACAAGTTATTTGTATTGGAGGGGTAGTATGAACCCTAATATGGCATTTTATGCTGTAAATACGAAAATAGTAACAAAAAAGGGACGTATCTTAAATAATAAGGATTGGAATAAGTATTTAGAAAGCACTTCTATCGAACAGCTTGCTGAACTATTAAAAAATAATCCGGAAATAGGAAAAGCATTTGAAGGTGTCAGCAATAGCGAAAGTGAAAGAGTAAACTTAGAAGCTGTATTAAGCAGTTTAAGAAAAGTTGAAATTGAAAATTTACTTCACTATTTTTCGGGAGATTATAAAGAATTTTTAAAAACCTTTCTTATTGAAGAAGATATCAAAGATTTAAGCTTAATTCTTAGAAAGCTATCAAGAGGTGAATCTTTAGAAGGTATAAAAGAAAGATTTATTCATTCTAAGCTGTTTACTAATTTGAACTTTGAAGAATTATTGACTGCAAAGAATGTAGAGCAATTAATAAAGAAATTAAAAGGTTCAATTTTTTATAGCGGCATAAAAAACATGTCAAATGCTGATGTTTTAAACAGAGAGTTTCATTTTGAAATGAAATTATATTTAGTTTTATATAAATCTTTGTTTGAGAGAGCTGAAAAATTAGATAAAGAAGATTTTAAAGCAACAAAGGATATTATCGGATTAAAAATAGATTTGTTAAATATCCAATGGATTTATAGAGCTTTAAAATATTATAACATTTCACCTCAGGAAATATATATTTACAGTTTGGAAGGCGGTAATAAATTAAACAGCGATAAAATTAGAAATCTTTGTTATTCAAAATCACTTGACGAATTTAAAACATTAGTTAAAAATTATCTTAAATATGACATTTTTGATTTAAAGGATGCTGATATTGATATAAACGTTGTAATAGATGCTTATATGTTTAATTATCTAAAAAGTAAAAAATATAAAAATATTGGTGTGGTTATATCATTTATCTATTTGTTAGATAGTGTAATAAATGATTTAACATCTATCACGGAAGGTGTTCAGTATCAGGTTCCTAAAGAAAAACTCAAAGGATATTTATCGTATAAGATATAAGGGAGGAGGCATTAGATGGCTATAGAAAAATTGGTTCTTTTAAAAATAATCGGTTCGTTAGATAATATGCATTCGATTTTAAAAGAACTTATATTTTGTGAAAATGTACATTTAAATCTAAATGTGGAAAACAGCAGCGCATATAATAACTTTTTAGCTGTCCATCAATATGAATCAGAAATAATTGGTTCATCTATTTATAATATTGTTGATCCTGACAATATTCATAATAGCTGCAGCAACTGCTTGAGTTCTGTAGAAGAGTTAAGTGAGGGCTTAGGTATTGAGTTATATGTAGATAAAGAGTTGTTGCTTGAAAATAATTACAGCTTTGAAGATGCAAAAAAAGATTTATCTATTATACAGTTGTCCATAGGTGGCAGAGTAAAAGAAATAAACGACAAAAAACATCAAATAGAAGAGCTTATGGAATTAAGAGATAAAGCAGATGGTATAGTTGACAAGGATGTTAATTTTAGTCAAATTGCCGATTTAAACTATTTTAAATATGAAATTGGTTCATTTGCTTCTGAAAACAAATCACGATTAAAGAAGAATTATGAAAATTTAAGTGCTATTGTTTTAAAAATCGGTCATATTAAATCTTCTAATGATGATTTATACATGATTATTTATCCTAAGCAATTTAAAGATGAGACAGAAAATCTTCTTAAATCCCTAAACTGGAACAAATTGGATATTCCTGAAGAATTTGAGGGAACAGCGGAAGATAGAATTAATCAGATTGATACAAAAATCAAATCATTAAAAAATGATATTGAAAGTTTATCAAATTCGATTGAAAAAGATAAGGAAAGAAACAAAAAACAATTGTTTAAAATTTACAATGTATTCAAATTGGAAGATAAAATTGCAGAATTAGAACAAAGGGCTGATTTTGGTAATAGTTCATTTGCACTTGATGTTTGGGTAAGAGAAAATGATAAAGAAGAAGTAGAAAAAGCTGTTGCTAAAGTAACAGACAAATATAAAATTTCTGTAAAAAAACGAGAAGATTTAGGGGATGATGTTATAGTCCCTACTAAATTAAAGAACAATTGGTTTTCAAAACCTTTTGAAATGATTGTTAACATGTATGGATTACCTGCTTATGAAGAGCTTGACCCAACACCATTTGTTGCAATAACATTTTGTTTGGCTTTTGGAATTATGTTTGGAGATATAGGTCAAGGTTTTATTTATGTGTTGGCAGGATTGTTGCTTCGCAAAAAAATGGAACAAGCTGCAGGGTTAGCTATTAGATTAGGCGTTAGTTCAATGATTTTTGGTTGCGTGTACGGAAGTTTATTCGGTCTTGAAAAACATGAATTACCATGGTTACCAAGCTTAATTGAAGGCGGACCGTTAAGTACAAATAATATTCCTATGATTTTAGTAGCAGGAATAGTTTTTGGTATTTTAGTACTTACGGCTTCATATGTTTATGGTGTTATTAATTCACTGAGAAACGGTGATGTTGAAGAAGGTGTATTTGGCAAAAATGGTATTGTAGGTTATGTGTTCTTTATTAGCTTCATATTCACAATTGTTGCTATAACTGGAATTTTCAATTACCCTATGAGTTTACCACTTACAACATTATTAATAAGCTTAATAATTTTAGTGTTAAAACAACCTATAACAAACTTAGTATTAGGACATAGACCATTGTTCCATCATGGAGCAGGAGAATATTTAACGGAAAGCATATTCGAAGCAATAGAAACTATACTTGGTACTTTAAGTAACTCTATATCCTTTGTCCGTGTTGGCGCATTTGCGCTTAACCACGCCGGCTTATTCTTGGCTTTCATGGTTATTTCAAGGATGATGCCTAATATGTTTTTAGAAATATTAATATTAGTAATCGGTAATATATTGATTCTTTCACTTGAAGGATTGGTAGTATTAATTCAAAGCTTACGTCTTCATTATTATGAAATGTTCGGTAAATATTTCAAAGGCGGCGGCGTAGCATTTAAACCTATAAAATTAAAATAACAATAACTATATAAATTAAATCAAAAGGAGAATTTAAATTATGCAAATTATATCTTTAATATTAGCGGCAGCTATTTCAATCGGAACAGTAATTTATGGCTACAAAGCAATGAAAAACGGTAAAAAAGGAAGTATTAAAAAAGCAATTTTAACAACAGTGTCTGCATTTGGGCTCGTAATGGCCGGTGCAATAATATCTACAATGTTTGGTGGCAACGTATTGGCAGAAACAACTACAGCTGCAGCAGCTGAAACAGCTGTGGCATCAGGTATGTCAATAGGAGAAGGTTTGAAATATTTTTCAGCTGCTTTAGCAACTGGTATAGCAACAATAGCAACAGGTATGGCGGTTGGATCAGTTGGTTCATCAGCTATAGGAGCAATTTCAGAAGACCCATCATTACTTGGTAAAACATTAATTTTCGTTGGTATGGCCGAAGGTATATCAATTTATGGTATGATTATATCAATATTAATTCTATTCGTTTAATAATACGAAAAGAGAATGAAATATGAAATCATTTTTAATAAGTGATAACAGAGATACATGGGTGGGACTTCGATTAGTTGGTATTGATGGCGTCATTGTTAAAGACAGAGAAGGCGCATTAAAAGAAATGAAAGATGTTATAAAGAATCAAGATATCGGCATCTTGATTCTTACAGAAAAAATAGTAGATATGGTAAGAGATGAATATTTGGAATATAAATTAAAATCCAAAACACCTCTTATCATAGAAATTCCTGACAGACACGGTTCTATCAGAGAATACAATGCCATAAAAAATTATATAAGAGATTCAGTTGGCATTCACATATAGAGGTGATTTATGATTACAATAGAAGAAAAAATCAAACTTTTTTACAAGCTTCTAAATCAATCTATGGATATTCATTTAGCTGAGGATTTAAAAGATATAGAAGACAATTATAAATTTAAAATAGAAAGATTACAATCCGTAGTTGAAAAAGAAGTAAAAGATATAGAAGAAAAAGCTGTACAAAGGGCTGAAGTAAGACGTGCAGAAAGCTTAAGTAAATCAAAAGTAATCATAAAAAAAGATATTATGGCATTAAAAGAAAAATATTATAGAATTTTTATGGATAAGTTCAATAAAAAATTGGTTGAATTTGTTCAGTCAAAAGAGTATAAATCTTATTTGTCAAATATAATATCAAATATTGTTGCTGAGATTAAAAGCTTTGAAAACTGTGATTTATTAGTATCTATATCTAAGGAAGATATAGATAAATACAGCGATTTTGTTAAAACAGAAATAAATAAGGAATTAAAATGCAATATAAGCTTTATGCCAAATCAAGATATGATAGGCGGATTGATAGTTGAAATTAAAGAAAAAAATATAAGAATAGATGCTTCAATCAATGCTGTTTTAGAAAGCAACAAAACTTATATTATGCAGGAAATATTTGAGCTTTTAGAGGCAGGTGATTATAATGGCTAATATTGAAGGAATTGTTAGTTCAATAAACGGACCTGTTGTTAAAGGTCTCAACATGGGCTCATTTAAAGTTCATGAAATGGTTACGGTTGGAAAGCAAAAGCTTATCGGTGAAGTTGTTTCAATCGAAGGTAGCACGGCTACCGTACAGGTTTATGAAGAAACTGAAGGATTAAAAGCAGGAGAAATTATATATTCTACCGGAACACCATTGTCAGTTACTTTAGGACCAGGTATGATAGGTAATATATTTGATGGTATTCAAAGGCCATTGGAAAGAATTCAGAATATGAGTAAAGATTTCATCCCTGAAGGTATCGGCTTGTTATCCATCGATGAAAATAAAAGATGGGATGTAACTGTTACAGCAAAGGTTGGAGATAAAATAAATCCAGGCGACGTTTATGCTACGGTTCAGGAAACTCACAGAATTCTTCATAAAATAATGGTTCCATACAATGTTAAAGGAACTGTAAAGGAAGTTAAAAGTAACGGTGAATATACTTTAAACGACACTATAATTGTAGTTGAAAAGGACAATAAAGAAACTGTTAATTTAACATTATGTACAAAGTGGCCTGTTAGAAAGGCAAGACCTATATCAGAAAGATTGCCTATTTACAGACCTTTGATTACAGGGCAAAGAGTTATAGACAGCTTCTATCCCATAGCAAAAGGCGGTACAATAGGACTTCCGGGTGGTTTCGGAACAGGTAAGACTGTTACACAGCACCAGTTGGCTAAATGGAGTGATGCAGATATAATTGTTTACATCGGCTGTGGTGAACGTGGAAATGAAATGACAGACGTTTTGGAAGAGTTCCCCAAACTGATAGACCCTCGTACAAACAGACCATTAATGGAAAGAACAGTTCTTATAGCTAATACTTCAAACATGCCGGTTGCGGCTCGTGAAGCAAGTATTTATACTGGAATTACTATGGCTGAATACTACAGAGACATGGGATACGATGTTGCTATAATGGCTGACTCAACTTCAAGATGGGCAGAGGCATTAAGAGAAATATCGGGACGTCTCGAAGAAATGCCTGCGGAAGAAGGTTACCCGGCATATCTGCCTTCAAGATTAGCAGAATTCTATGAAAGAGCCGGCTGTGTTAAAACATTAAACGGACAAGAAGCTTCTATTACGATTATAGGTGCTGTTTCACCTCCCGGAGGAGACTTCTCAGAGCCCGTAACTGAAAATACAAAAAGATTCGTAACTGGCTTCTTGGCACTTGATAAAAAACTTGCATATGCAAGACATTATCCTGCTATAAATTATCTAACAAGCTACTCCGGTTATGTTGATATGCTTAGCGATTGGTATGAACAAAATGTTTCTCCTGATATGCTTAATTTAAGACATAAAATGATAGTATTGTTACAAGAAGATGAAAAACTTAATGAAATAGTTCAGCTTGTTGGTGAGGATGTGCTTCCTAATGACCAGTCGCTTGTATTAGAAACAGCAAGAATGATTAAAAAAGGATTCTTGCAACAAAATGCTCTTCATGCTGAGGATTCATACGTTTCTTTAGAAAAACAATACAAGATGCTTAAAGTTATAGATACATTCTATGAAGAAGCTCTGCAGTGCGTAAAAATAGGTATTCCGATTTCTGTTATTAGAAAGGAATCCGTAATTCAGGATATATTGAAGATAAAATATGACATTCCGAATGATAAATTAGAGTTGTTGGATGTTTTAACCGAAAAAGTAATTAAATCATTTAATGACTTAAGACAAAAGTATGAATAGGGAGTGTTTAGATGAAAAAAGAATATTTAAAATTAGAAAAGATAGAAGGTCCTTTAATAATTCTTTCAGGTATAGAAGATGCTTCCTACGGTGAAACAATTAGCATCAAAGTTGATAACGAAGAAAATCGTACAGGAAAGATAATAAAAATTGAAGGCGATAAAGTAATAGCGCAAGTTTTTGAAGGTACTGCAGGTATTTCTACTGACAATGCTTCTGTTAAATTTACAGGTAAACCCCTACAAATACCATTGTCAAAGGAAATATTGGGAAGAACTTTTAACGGTGTTGGTGAACCCATAGATGGAGTTTATCAGGTTATTTCTTCTGAGAGAGAAAATATAAACGGTAGACCTATTAACCCTGTAGCAAGAAGATATCCAAAGAACTTTATTCAAACAGGTTTTTCAGCAATAGATGCTTTAATGACTTTAATAAGAGGTCAAAAGCTTCCTATATTTTCAGGAAACGGTATGGCTCACAATGAATTGGCTGCTCAAATAGTTAAGCAGGCAAAGATTAAAGGAGCTACAAGCGATAACTTTGCAGTTGTGTTCGGAGCCATGGGCGTCAGACACGACGATGCTGACTATTTCAGAAAGAGTTTTGAAACAGCCGGAGTTTTGGATCACGTTGTTATGTATATCAATACTGCAGACGATCCGATAATCGAAAGAATTTCTGCACCAAGATGTGCTCTTACAGCTGCAGAATATTTGGCATTTACCCACAATATGCACGTGGTTGTTGTTTTAACAGATATGACAAGCTACGCGGAAGCACTTCGTGAAATATCTTCTGCAAGAGAAGAAGTTCCTTCACGTAAGGGATATCCGGGATATTTATACTCTGACCTTTCAACAATTTATGAAAGAGCAGGTATGTTAAAGAGCTGTGAAGGTTCAATAACACTTATTCCTATACTTACAATGCCTAACGATGATATAACTCACCCAATTCCTGACTTAACCGGATTCATTACTGAAGGACAGGTAGTTTTAAACAGGGAATTAAATCAAAAGGGTATTTATCCTCCGATAGATATACTTCCATCACTATCACGTTTGATGAAGGACGGTATCGGAGCAGAATATACAAGAGAGGATCATGCTGATTTACAAAGCCAGATTTATGCATCTTATTCAAAGGTACAGGATATAAGAAGTTTATCTCAAATTATAGGGGAAGATGACTTAAGTGATATAGACAGATTGTATTTGGATTTTGGTCGTGAATTAGAAAGTAAATTCATCGCCCAAGGCAAGAATGAGAACAGAAGCATTAATGAAACTTTAGATTTAGGATGGCATATTTTATCTATTCTGCCGGTTACTGAACTTGACCGTATGAAGACCGAATTGATAGAGAAATACTACGATTATAACAGGGAGAGATAGTTATGGCAGTGTTAGTTGCACCTACTAAATCGAACTTAATAAAAGCAAAATCATCCTTGGCTCTTTCAATTAAAGGATATGAGCTGTTAGATAAGAAAAGGAATGTTCTCATAAAGGAAATGATGGTCTTCGTTAACAAGGCAAGAACAATGCACAATGAAATATATGTAGTTCTTGCGGAAGCTTATAGTGTACTTCAAAAAGCTAATGTAACCCTTGGTGTTAAAAATGTCGAGGATATGACTTACAGTATACCTAAGGAAGAGTCCTATGATATTTTGCTAAAGAGTGTTATGGGTATTGATATTCCAACTATTAAAGCAAAAACAGACGATGGATTTCATCTTGCATATGGTTTTTATAATTCCAACGCATCACTTGATGAAGCAAGGCAAAGATTTGATATGGTAAAAGAAAAAATATATGAATTAGCTGAAGTAGAAAATTCTATATTTAAATTGGCTAAGGAAATAGAAAAAACCAAAAAAAGAACAAATGCTTTAAAATATGTTCAAATTCCTAAATATAAGGAACAAGTAAAATATATACAGGATGTTTTGGAAGAAAAAGAAAGAGAAGACTTTTTCAGATTAAAACGACTAAAAGGTAAAAAATAATCAACGGCGCCGTGGCGCCGTTTAATTTCTTTTTAATGTTGTTGACATCAAATCCTTTCCTACTTTAACATTAGGAAAGACCCTTTTAGCATATTCTATAAATTCCTCAGGTTTTGCCATAGAAGGACTAAAATGCGTAAGCCATAACTCTTGCACATTTGCATCCTTAGCAATTTTTGCCGCTTCTGAAAATATCATATGCATTTTTTCCACCGCATTGTCATATTGCTCATCTTCGCCATACATTCCCTCGCAAATGAATAAATCAGATTCCTTAACTATATCCTTTATATGTTTTACAGGCCTTGTATCGGTCACGTAAGATATTTTTATTGGCTTTCTTGGTTCACCTAAAACCATATCAGGAGTATATGTACAATCATTAATTTCTATATTATTGCCGTTATGCAACAACTTCCAAAACTTGACCGGTATATTTAATTTTTTTGCTTTATCCGGTTGAAAATGCGGTTTTAATGAAAGCTCCAAGCTGTATCCTAAACAATTGATATGATGTTTTAAAGGTATAGAAGTAACTTTAAGTCCAATTTGTTCAAACACCTGTGATTTTGTATCATGAAGCTCAGCAATTCTCACTTCGTATGGTAGAAATCCACATACTATTAAAAGAGAATTGATATATTTAGTGCTGCTTCTTGGTGCTACAATATATATAGGTTCTGTTCGACCTTGATTACCTATTGTTAATAAAAGTCCCGGAAGCCCTGTAACATGGTCCGCATGGCAATGTGTTAATAGTATAGTATCTATTTTATTCATGCTTAATTTACCCTTGTGCAAGGAAATTTGTGTTCCTTCACCGCAGTCTAAAAGAACAGATCTTCCATTATATTCTATTAAGCAAGAGCTTAGAAATCTATCCGGAAGGGGTACCATACCTCCGGTGCCTATCAAT
The DNA here is from genome assembly GCA_964421845.1 of uncultured Clostridia bacterium. Classification (GTDB taxonomy): domain Bacteria; phylum Bacillota; class Clostridia; order Tissierellales; family Sedimentibacteraceae; genus Sedimentibacter. The sequence continues at coordinate 255,140 of CAYQYY010000001.1, read as the reverse complement.
GTTACATTTATCATTTTATCACCTGTTTATTATGTTATTAATCATTATACCTATTAATTCCTCCATTATCAATAGTTATTTGGTATTCGACCGTTTACCCTATAACAACAAACATTAAAATACATAAAACAGATGATATAACACCAAATATGAATCTGTAAAATATGTAATTTTTTAAGTCAATTTCATATTCGTTAGTGACGGCAATTGTTTGGAATATAACTGACATACCAGAAAAGCCCATTAAAAAATTAATTATAATAAGCTTAATCTGCAAAGAAACATTCATCGAAGAAGCAATTATGCTGAATCCGTTAGTTATTTCCAATGAGCCGACTACCAATGAATAAATTATATCCTTAATGTTAGGGCTCATTGATATTATATGAGAAAAAGTGGATAAGCTGTCGTTAATAAAATTAGAAAATACAGAAAATACTACGATGACACCGCCAACCGATAAAATTCCCGTCACCGATTTATAAATGGCAGAACTGAAAGCAGTATGAAAAGATATCTGTTCTTGATATATTTTACTGCTCATTTTGCTTAAATTCTCCTTTTTTACTAAAAAACTAAGAAGTGCTGCCCCAAATAAATGGGGAAGAGCTATATATTTGTATAAATAAAAATTACCAAGCATTGAAAAACAGATAGCACCTGCTATAAATTGGAAGCTGCAATTGTTTGTAAATGTTATTAAATAATTAGCATCATATTTATTTAATCTTTTATTTTGATACATGGTATTTATAGTCATGGCTCCTGAAGGGTAACCCGATACAAAGCTTATAAACATAGGTATAAGTGCGTATTTATTTTTAAGAATTTTTTCTGAAATAAATGAAATTTTCTCAAAAGATCTGTATATAAAATTATATTTAAGTAATATATTTGATAATACTGACATTGGAAACAAATATGGAATTATATTGGTTACCCATATTTTTAATCCGTTAAAAGCACCATCAGACACTGTTGCCGGTTTTAAAATAAAAAAACATATTAATAATAAAATTAAGATAGGCACAAAATTTCTTCTGAACATAAACAACCCCCCATAAAACATTTTATTGTTCATGAGGGGTTATTATGTTTAAATAGCTTGCATTTTTTATGTATTCTTCATTAATTTTTTTATTATTAAATGGAAGATAATATATATTGGTAGATTTATCAGTTAGTTTAAACAATGGTGACTTTTCTGCTTTTATATTGTTTTTATTATAATCGCTGTAACGGTTAATAACTGTCGTATTATTTGATTTTACATATCTTATAATTTCTCTTCCAACATCATTAAAGCTTAAAACCTTTATATAATTTGAATCAGTTAACATAAAACTTCTTATGTCATCATATTTTATATCTAAAAGTATATTAAGAATCATTCTTCTAAGTTTTGAGTAAGTATATCTCTTTGATTTTAACGACATGATGAAATCATCAACATTATTATGCTTAATTACATTATCATATATTTTATTGTTTAATCCTTCTGATACCTCATATATATTGTTTAAGCCACAGTTACCAAGTTCCAATATTCTGAAGTAAATTTTATCAAGGTAATTATTTAGATTATTATAACCATTATATTCATTATAAAAGGAATTTATTGCTTCATTGCTTTTCTGTGTTAATGAATTAATATGTTCGTGTAAACCTGACAATATGCTTTTTCTTATTGCGGTTGCGCTGTCATAATTTCCTGTTGCTTCATAATTATTATGATGTTTACCTATTCTTTTAATAGGCACAAAATTACATTTTAGATTTCGGCTTATAGTACTTTTTATATATTCTATGGCAAGAACATTGTTAGGGGAGTTTACCACATTGTATGCATCATTTCCTAATACAGACACAACTACATTAGATAAAGCCACCGGATAAGATAAACCTTTATCAATTTCTTTTTTTATATCTAAGCTAAATTTCGGGTTTAGCTGAATTGCGGCTATACTTTTTAATAATTCTATATCTTCATTTTCACAACCAAAGCTAAGATTTTTAACAGGTATCTTTTTTAGTTCTTTAATAGCTGCATTAGCAAACATTTCAGCATTCTGAAACGAAAATGGCATAGGAAGTTCAATAACCAAGTCAGCTCCGCAATAAACAGCAGTTTCTGCTCGCCTATACTTATCTATAATAGCCGGTTCACCGCGTTGCACATAATTTCCGCTCATAACAACAACTATACCGTCACAGCCGGAAAGTTCCCGTGCTTTTTTTAATTGATATTCATGACCTTTGTGAAAAGGATTATACTCTGCTACAACACCTGTTAAGTTCATTTTTTCTCCATCATTTTATATTTAGTATAATAATAGTTATATTTCTATCTATTGTCAATACAACATATTTTATATGTCATCCGCGTATGCGAAGGATCTCATAAGATAATTATGAGATCCTTCGAACTGAGACCTAAGAATGACAGGGGGGCAATTTTTTTAAGAAACTTCTTTGATTTTTTGCGCAATGGTGATATAATATACAAGGTTAAGGCAAATATTTAATAAATGGTGATAAAATGAGTATAACTTTTATTATAGGCGGTGCAAGAAGCGGAAAAAGTACATATGCGGAACAAAAGGCCAAAGAATACGGAGAAAAAGTTTTGTATCTTGCAACTGCTGTAGTAACTGATCACGCAATGGCTGACAGAGTGAAAAAGCATAGGGAACAAAGACCCAAATCATGGGGCACTGTTGAAATGTATTATGATTTTGAAAGATTAGAAAACAATGAAGAGTTTATGGATTCGGAAGTTATTTTGATTGACTGTTTAACTACATTAATAGGAAATTACATGTTTGATAGTAAAATTAATTTTGAAACTTGTAAGCCGGAGGAAGTTAACCAGTTAGAAAAAGAAATAACAGAAGAAATTTTTTCATTAATAGACGTATGTAAAAGAAACAATAAAAGATTGATTATGGTTTCAAATGAAACAGGCATGGGTGTGGTCCCACCGTACTATATGGGTAATTACTTTAGGGACATTAGCGGCAGAATAAACAGTAAAATTACTTTAACCTCAGATTTTATGTATTTTGTTTTATCAGGAATACCTATAAAGCTTAAGCACAAAGGGGAAATGATAAAATGGCAAAAGGATTTTTAATTCTTATATCTTTTTTCACAAGAATTCCTATTGGAAATAAAGTTGAATTTAACGAAGAAAGCTATGTAAAGGGACTTTGTTTGTATTCCTTAATTGGTGCTGTAATAGGATTTTTTTTGGCGATAATATATTTAAATTTTAACAATATTATGCTGATCAGAGGACTTTTAATAACTATTGGATATATAATTATAACCGGTGGTATTCATCTTGATGGAACAGCTGATACATCAGACGGTATATTTTCAGGTAGGACAGGTGATAAAATCTTTGAAATAATGAGTGACCCTCACATTGGTTCATTTGGAGTAGTAAGTTTGATTTTAGTAGTATTTTCACAAATAATTTTATTTTCATACTCTGATATATTTACAGTTTTTATGATGCCTATAATAGGCAGAGCGAGTGTAATTATATCATCATGGAATAAAAAATATGCAAAGAATACAAAAGGCATGGGAACACTTTTTATTGAATCAATTGATAACAATGTGCTTGCTATAAATTTGATTATAGTATTGTTTTTTATGTTATTGACACCATTTAGGTTTATTTTTTTAACTTCCGTATTTGCAACTTTAATGATATCCTACTTTATATCAAGCAAAATAGAGGATAAAATAGGCGGCATGACAGGGGATACCTGTGGCTTTATTTTAGAAATAAGCCAAATAATATTTATGATGATAACACTTTTTATAAAGGGATAATTATGATATACTTAGTTCGGCACGGAGAGTCAGAAGCAAATGTACAAAACAGATTCAGCGGCATAACAGATGTAGAGTTGTCAGATAAAGGCAAAATTCAAGCAATAATAACAGGAAACAATTTTAAAAATTATAAAATTGATTATATTTATTCAAGCCCTTTAAAAAGAGCTAAGGATACTGCTAAAATAATATGTGATGTAAATAATATAGATGAAAATGAAATTATAACAGAAAACTGCTTAATAGAGGTTAACTTCGGTCTCTTTGAAAATTTGACCTGGGATGAAATAAGAGAAAGTCATAGAGAAGAATCGGAAAAATGGATACTTGATAAACGAAAATACAGATTCCCGGAAGGTGAAACATATGATGATATTATTGGCAGGATTTCAGGTTTCATAGATAATGTATCGGATAATTCGTTGATAGTTACACATTTTGGAGTTATACAGTCAATACTTTTGTATTTTGGAATTGTAGATGATACAAATCTTTGGGACATTTTAATTGGTAACTGTGATATTTTGGTATTGAATGAAAATAAAAATAAAATAGTGGACATTATAAAAAATCAGTCTTAAAATCTATTAGATTTTATATAAATTATTAAAACTTGGAGGAAAAACATGAATGTATTAGTAATAAACTGCGGTAGTTCATCGTTGAAATATCAGTTAATCAACATGAACGATGAAAGTGTTTTAGCTAAAGGTCTTGTTGAAAGAATAGGAATTGAAGGAAGTGTATTAAAACACGAAAAAGCAGGGCAGAGCAAGGTAGTAATAGAAGAAGTAATGAAAAATCATAAGGATGCTATCAACCTTGTATTAAAAGCTTTAGTTGACCCAAATCATGGAGCAGTAAAATCATTAGATGAAGTTGAAGCTGTAGGACATAGAGTTGTTCATGGTGGAGAAAAATTTGCAAGTTCTGTTTTAATAACTGACGAGGTAATAAATGCCATGAAAGAATGTATAGAACTTGCGCCTTTACATAATCCACCGAACATTATAGGTATTGAAGCATGTCAAGAATTGTTGCCAAACGTACCTATGGTGGGAGTATTTGATACAGCATTCCATCAAACAATGCCTGCTGAATCATATATTTATCCCCTCCCATATGAAATGTATGAACAGATGGGAATCAGAAGATACGGCTTCCACGGAACATCACATAAATATGTATCTGAAAGAGTTGCTGCACTTACGGGCAAAAGCTTAGAAGGAACTAAAATAGTTACTTGTCACTTAGGAAACGGTGCAAGCTTAACGGCTATAAAAGATGGAAAATCATTTGACACAAGCATGGGCATGACTCCTCTTGAAGGTCTTGTAATGGGAACAAGATGCGGAGATATTGACCCTGCCATAGTTACGTTCTTAATGAACAATAAAGGTATGACGGCAGAACAAGTTGACAATTTAATGAATAAAAAATCAGGGGTGTTAGGTATTTCAGGCGTAAGCAGCGACTTCAGAGATATAGAAGGAGCCGCTATGGAAGGGAATAAAAGAGCACAGCTTGCTTTAGATAAATTTGATTATACTGTTAGAAAATACATTGGCTCTTATGCTGCAGCAATGGGTGGAATCGATGTGTTAGTTTTCACAGCTGGATTAGGAGAAAACTCAGCTTCTAACAGAGTAAATATTTGTAAAGGTTTAGAGTTCTTAGGAATTACAATTGATGATGCTAAGAATAATACAAGAGGCAAAGAAGTAGAAATATCTAAAGAAGGTTCTAAAGTAAAAGTATTTGTTATCCCAACCAATGAAGAGTTAATGATTGCAAGAGATACAAAAACATTGGCAAGCAAATAAACTGTAAAATAAATTACTTGACAAAATATTTTTTTTCTCATATAATTAACTCTGCGAATAAAAAGGGTGGTATTATGTTAATTAAACTAAACAATTTTTTATCATCTGACCAGCTTTCTTATAAAGTAAATGAGAATTTTGTTATAGGTGATGAGGATTTTTTATCAAAGACACATCTTGATAAAGACATTACATTTATTGGTGATATTTATAAAGTAGACGAAAGTATTATTTTAAACGGCACAGTTAAATACACTGTTAAGGATAAATGTGCGAGATGTTTAGAAGAGTTTGGCAATAAGATTGAAACTAAATTTGAAGCTATTATTGTTAAGCAATTAGATGAAGATGATGAATCTGATGAAATTCAATTGAAGATAACAGACGGATGTGTTGATTTACAAGAAACCATTAAGCAAATGATTTATTTGTCAATGCCTATGAAGTCATTGTGCAAAAAAGATTGCAAAGGCATATGTCCTAAATGCGGAGTTAATTTAAATAATGAAAATTGTAAATGTGAAGACAATTTAACAGATCCGCGATTTGATAAATTAAGAGACCTGTTAAAGGATTAAGGAGGTGTTAAAATGGCAGTACCTAAGAGAAAAACTTCCAAAGCAAGAAGAGATAGAAGAAGATCAGCTAAATCAAGATTAACAATTCCAAATGTTATCGAATGTCCACAATGTCACGAAACAAAGCTACCTCACAGAGTGTGCGCAGCTTGCGGATACTATGACGGCAAAGAAGTTATGAGCGTAGAATAGTAGGAGTAGTTATAAATTCTGAAAAATAAGGTTAGGTCTATAAAAAGTAGTGCAAATGCACTATTTTTTTATTGCAAATATAATATATCTAAGTTATACTAATTTTATGTGAAAACCTGTACATATTAAAGCTTATAGGGGTTTACTTAGAAATAAAATCAAGAGGTGTTTAAATGAAAATTGCTATAGATGCAATGGGTGGAGATAACGCGCCTGAGCTTATAGTTAAGGGAAGCGTACTTGCAAGAAATGAATACAATGTGAATATTCTGCTATTCGGAAAAGAAAATGAAATAAAAAAAATAGTAGAGAAAAACACATCTAATTTCAACAATATAGAAATTATTAACGCTGAAGAAGTTATTACTAATGATGATAAACCGGTGATGGCTTTAAGAAGAAAAAAAGATTCATCTATGGTTCAAGCACTAAATTCAGTTAAAGAAAAACAAGCCGATGCAATTGTATCAGCAGGCAGTACCGGGGCCTTGTTAGGAGGAGCTACGCTAATTGTAGGGCGTATAAACGGAATAGACAGGCCGGCAATAGGTACATTGATTCCAAATATGCATGGTGGATTTGCTCTTTTAATAGATTCCGGAGCAAATGTAGATTCTAAGCCGGAATTTTTATATGATTTTGCAATTATGGGAGATATTTATTTAAAAAAGGTAATGAATATTTCATCACCAAGGGTTGCACTTGCAAACATAGGTTCAGAAAAAACAAAAGGTGATAAACTCACCGTTGAAACATACGGACTACTTGAAAATACTACATTGCCTTTAAATTTTATAGGAAATATAGAAGCAAGAGAAATACTTCAAGGAAAAGCGGATATAATAGTTTGTGACGGTTTTGTCGGCAATATGATATTAAAAACCCTTGAAGGAGCAGTGTTGGAACTAATGAATGGATTAAAAACCGCACTATTATCTTCTGCAAGGTCAAAAGTCGGCGCAAGCTTAATTAAGCCGGCTCTAAAAGAATTTAAAAATAAGTTTGATTATTCTGAACATGGTGGGGCTCCTATACTTGGAGTAAAGGAAATAGTCGTTAAAGCTCATGGCAGCTCAGATGAAAAAGCATTTAAAAATGCTATTCGTCAGGCAAAAATATGTTATGAAAACAATGTGAATGAATTAATTCAAGAAAGCATTATGAGGAGGTGATTGATATGTTTGAAAAAATTAGAGCAATTGTAGCTGATAAGGTTGGTGTAGAAGAAGCTGACATCACAATGGAAACTTCTTTTGCAGATGATTTGGAAGCAGATTCAATAACATTATTTGAATTGGTAATGGCTTTGGAAGATGAGTTTGATATTGAAATTGATGATGAAAGCATTGAACAAATCAAGACAGTGGGGGACATTGTAAACTACTTAGAAGAAATAAACCTGTAATATAATAGGTTAATATGTAAAAATTAAGGGGACGCAGCAATGCGTCCTAAATATTAAAATAGATTATAATTATTTATTAAATTTATGAAATACTTCATGAATGTAATAAATGGTTATAATGGATTACATACGGAGGAAAAATTGATTATAGACGTAAAAGAACTAAATGAGTTCGAAAACATCATAAAATATAAATTTAAAAATATAGAAACTTTGGAAAAATCACTTACACATAGTTCATATTCAAATGAAGACAAGTCATATAATAAGGTAAACAATGAAAGGTTAGAATTTTTAGGCGACGCAGTTTTAAGTATAAGTGTAAGCAGATTCATCTTTGATAAATTTCCTGATTATCCTGAAGGTGATTTAACAAAATTAAGATCGCAAGTAGTTTGCGAAGATACATTAAGTTTAGTTGCCGGTGATTTAAATATAGGTAAATATTTACTTTTAGGTAAAGGGGAAGAAAGCTCAGGCGGAAGAGAAAGGAAATCCATATTAGCAGATGCCGTTGAGGCAATTATAGCAGCAATTTATATAGATGGCGGATACAGAAAGGCAGAACAATTCGTGTTAGACAATTTAACTAAATATATACATCATGCGGTAAAGGGTAAATTGATAACTGATTTTAAATCATATTTACAGGAATATTATCAAAGTAAAAGCCAGGCATGCAAAATACGTTATGTTGTAACTAAGGAAGAAGGACCTGATCATGAAAAGGTATTTCATGTTAATGTTATTATTAATAAAGTAATCGCCGGAAGTGGCTCAGGTAAAAGCAAGAAATTAGCTGAGCAGGAAGCGGCAAGGAATGCTTTGATTCAAGAAGGTCAGATTAATGAATAAGAAGATGAAAATTATTCCTGTATTTGTTCCTCACATAGGGTGCCCTAACGATTGTGTGTTCTGCAATCAAAAAAGAATAACCGGTAAGGGAAGTACACCTGTAAACGGAGAATATGTAAAAACCATCATAGAGGAATATAAAAAAACGATTGATGATGATGTATATACAGAGCTTGCTTTTTTCGGTGGCTCATTTACAGCAATTGACTTTAAGTTGCAAGAAGAGCTTTTAAGTGTGGGCAAGCATTATAAGGATAAAGGTATTATACAAAGTATAAGATGTTCAACAAGACCTGATGCCATAGATGAAAATGTGCTTAAGCTTCAGAAAAAGTACGGCATGGATATTATAGAGCTTGGCATACAATCCTTAAATGATGATGTTTTAAGATTTTCCAACAGAGGCCACAATCGAAAGCAATCTGAAAATGCAAGCAAACTAATTAAAGAAAATGGATTTGTATTAGGTCATCAGATTATGCCGGGACTTCCCGGAAGCACTAAGGAAAAAGACATACAAACCTGTATAGATTCTATAAAAATGCAGCCCAATATAGTTAGAATTTATCCTACTTTAATTATAAAGGATACTGATTTAGTCCAAATGTATGAAAAAGGTGAGTATAAACCTTTGACAGTGGATGAAGCAGTAGATATTTGCACGATTATTTACAGCTATTATTCAGTTAATAATATAAATGTAATAAGAATCGGTCTACAAAACACTGAAAATATAAATAATGACAATGATGTAATAGCAGGTCCGTTTCACCCTGCATTTAGACAATTAGTTGAGGAAAAAATATACCTTTATTCAATTATTAAAGTTTTAAAAGGTTATGATTTTAATAATAAGAATATAACAATTGAAGCAGACAATAAATTAATAAACTACATAGCAGGTCAAAATAAGGCAAACATAAACATATTGAAACAGAAATTTTCTATTAATAAAATATCTTTTAAAAATAATTTACACAGTCAATCAATTGAAATTTTTGACGATAATATAAAAGTAGGAAGTTTTTTTATAAGTGATATTTATAAAAACTATTTAAGTTTGCAACGGGGGAAAACATGTATCTAAAAAAATTATATATAAACGGATTTAAATCCTTTGCTGAAAAAACAGAAGTAATAGTTGAAAACGGAATTACTGCTATTGTGGGACCTAACGGCAGCGGCAAAAGCAATATTTCTGATGCCATCAAATGGGTTTTAGGAGAACAAAGTGCTAAATCACTCAGAGGGGGCAAAATGGATGATGTTATATTTGCAGGAACCGAAAAAAGAATGCCCCTTGGTTATGCTGAGGTAAATTTGATTTTTGACAATGAATCAGGACAAATTCCATTAGAATACAAAGAGGTAAGCATTAAAAGAAAATTATATAAAACAGGAGAAAGCGAATATTATATAAACAAACAGCAATGCAGATTGAAAGACGTTAAAGAATTATTCATGGATACGGGAATAGGCAGAGATGGTTATTCGTTTATTGGACAAGGTCGCGTTGAGGATATATTAAGCCCTAATTCTGAAACAAGAAGACAGGTTTTCGAAGAAGCTTCGGGTATAGTAAAATATAAAACAAGAAAGGAAGAATCTGAAAGAAAGCTTGAAAAAACAAGCGATAATTTAGACAGAGTCGAAGATATAATCATTGAGCTTGAAGAACGTATAGTGCCTTTATCAGAACAGAGCTTTAAAGCTAAAAAGTACATTGAAATAAAAGAAAATTTAAAGCAATATGAACTTAATTATCTTGCTCATGAGTATGAAAAACACAGTGAACAGCTTAAAGGTTTAAATAACCAAAGAAACATTGCAACCGAACAAAAAATTAATCTCCAAAAGAGAAGAGATTATTTGTCGGAATCAATTATTTCTCAAAAAGAAAAAATTACTGAAATGCAAGCTAAAATAAAAGATCTTGAAGAGATTAAGGATTTGAAAAATAAGGAATTTGATAACTTCCAAAGCTTGATTCAAGTATATAAAGAAAAAAAACTTTTATATATTAAAAATATTGACAATGTTAAAAATGAAATAACAGATCTCTTTAACAGAAATGAAGTGCTTGAACAGAACATTAAACAACTTATTAAAGAAAAAGCTCAGCTCATAGAAGGTTTAAATAAGGATACTGAAAAGTTTAATTCTATGAATGAAGAAATAAAATTATATAAAAATGAAATAGATAATATTACAAGAAGTATAGAAGTGCAAAAAAACGAACTGTTTGAGCTACATAAGGAAATTAACAGGTTAAACAGTCAAAAAAGCACTGTAGAATCATTTATATCAAATGATATTGACAGAATTGAAAATTTAAAAACTGAAATATCTTCAGAAAATGAAGACAGAAACAATAAATTATCAATTATAAAATCAATAGAAGAAGAACAAAATACAATTACATCACTGTTATCCCATAAAAACCAGGAGCTTAAAAATAATATTAATAAGCTAACTCTTAATGAAAATGAAAAAGAAAAATTAAACGAACAAATAAAGGATGTGTATAATGAATTAAACAGTTCCAAATCTAAGCTTAATATTTTATCTAATATGGAAGCATATTATGATGGCTATTATAAAAGTATAAAAACAGTTATGAATAATAAGGAAAAAGAGCCGGTCTTAAAAAAATCAATATTAGGAACTGTTGCAGACATTATTAAAACAGATAAGCAATATGAGACGGCAATTGAAGTTGCCTTAGGTTCTTCAATACAAAATATTATAGTAAATACTGATATTGAAGCAGAAAATATAATTGAATATTTAAAGAAAAACAAAATCGGCAGAGTTACATTTTTGCCTATTAACATGCTTCAGGAAAGAAGTTTAAATAAGCAGGAACAGGAAGTTTTAAAAGAAGAGTGTGTTATCAATACAGGAGACATGCTTGTAGAAACCGGTTCTAAATATGAATCAGTAATAAGACATTTATTGGGTAGAATAATAATTGTAGACAATTTAAATAATGGCTTTAAAATTTCCAAAAAGTTAGGTAATTCTTTAAAGATAGTTACTCTGCAAGGTGATGTAATCAACTCAGGCGGTTCTGTAACCGGCGGACATATTGCGGCTAATCAAAACCTCTTAGGTAGAAAAAGAGAAATTGAAGAATGCAAGGAATTAATTAATAAAGCTGAAATTTCATTAAAACAGAAAAACAATAAACTCAATATGTTATCAGAAGAAATAAAAATATGTAATGAAGCTGTTGCTGCCTTAAAAAGTGAAATCAATGAAAACAGCAATTTATTTGAAAAAAATATTTCTAAGATAAATATGTTAGTAGAACAAGCCGATAAAACTGCTGCTGCAGTAAAAAAGTACTCTGAAGAAATGCAATTCATATATGATGAAAAAATCAAATATGAAGAGGATCTTAAAAACATCATTTTAGAGGTTGAAAAATTTAGAAAGTCAGTTGAAGATAAGGAAAAAAGTATTGAATTAGTCATATCTCAAAATAATACAAATAAAAATAAGTACGAAGAATACAATTCAGTTATTTTGGGGCAACGAGACTTAGTAGCGCAAATTAATCAAGATATTAAGCTTAAGGAAGAAAAAATCAACAATACTAAAGCTGAAATATTAAGAAATAATGAACAAGTTAAAATTAAAGAAGAAAGTTTAAATAACATAAACAATGAAATAGCTGATGCAGATAAAATAATCGAAGAAAACAAATTACAAACAGATTCTTTAACAGAAGAAATTAATGTAATAAGCATCAATTTAAATTCAGAAAAACAGAATCTTAATTCAATTCAAAATGAAATTTACGAATATCAAAATAAAATCAACGATGCAAATAAACAAATTACTGAAATTCTTGATGATGAAAACAAAATGAATGTTAGAATTGAAAGAGAAAATTCTAAGGTTGAAGAAATTTCCGCAAAACTTTGGGAAGATTATGAAATAAATTATGCAATGGCTATAAAATACAAGGATGACAGCATAAGTCAGAGTAGGTTATACAGTGAAGTAAGTTCATGTAAAAGGTCGATTAAAGAGCTTGGAAATGTGAATTTGGATTCCATCGAAGAATATGAAGAGGTAAAACAAAGATATGATTTTCTAAAAAAGCAGCAAAAAGATTTAGTAGATGCAAAGGATAAGCTAAAGGAAGTAATTAAAGAGCTTGAAGCTCAAATGAATGATAAGTTTATTGAAGAATTTGCAAATATAAGAGTTAAGTTTAATGAAGTATTTAAAAAACTGTTTAACGGCGGTAGCGGTGATGTATATTTAGAAGATGAATCTGATGCTTTAAACTCTAACATTGAAATTGCAGTTCAGCCACCAGGAAAGAAATTAAGTAAAATTTCACTTTTATCAGGAGGCGAAAAAGCGCTTACTGCTATAGCTTTATTATTTTCAATACTTAAAACAAAGCCAACGCCATTTTGTGTATTGGATGAAATAGAAGCTGCATTAGATGATTCGAACATCAATAGATTTTCTCACTATTTAAGAGAAATTTCTAAAGAAACGCAGTTTATCGTAATCACACATAGAAAAGGTACAATGGAATATGCCGACACCTTATATGGGGCTACTATGCAAGAAAAAGGTGTAACAAAGCTTGTTTCCATGAAACTGTCAGACGCCATGTAACAATGGATATGCAATTGATTAGCAGTCGGTTAGCAATGGATAACCAATAGATTAAATATCTGCTCCAATTGCCTATCAATCGTTACTCAATGGCTAATCAATAGCAAATCAGAAGTTTGCAAAGTAATATTCATTAATAGGGAGGAACCATGTTTAATTTTTTTAAAAATAAAAAGGATAAAAATAAAGAAAACGAAATAAACGAAAAAAAACAGGAAGAAGAATTAGAAGAAATATACGCAGAAGAATTTGATATACCTGAAGAATTTATAGATGAAGAAATAGAAGAAATAAATGGTATAGAAGAATCGAAATTATATGAACCTGAAGAAATAGTTGAAAAAGAAGAGAAAATAGAAAAAAACGAAAAAAAGGGATTAAGTTTTTTTGAAAAATTAAAAGAAGGTCTTTCTAAAACAAAAAAAAACCTGACAGAACAAATCGAAAACATAGTATTCCGCCACAGAAAAATAGATGATGATTTCCTTGAAGAGTTAGAGGAAATTTTAATAACATCCGATATGGGTGTTGAAACAACTATGGATATTATAGATTATATAAAATCTGAAACAAGAAAAAAAAATCTTACAGATACTTCAGAAATTAAAGATATCATAAAAGATTATCTCATTAATATGCTTGAAGAAAATGAAGATAAAGAAGACATAGAAAACAAACAAAGAGTAATTTTAATAGTTGGAGTAAATGGAGTTGGTAAAACTACCTCAATAGGTAAAATTGCTTACAGAATAAAGCAATCAGGAAAAAGCGTAATTGTTGCAGCCGCTGATACATTTAGAGCTGCTGCGGTTGAACAGCTTAAAGAATGGTGCGACAGAGCAGGTGTTGATATAATATCTTCTGAACAAGGTTCTGACCCTGGGGCAGTAATTTTTGACGCAGTTAAAGCTTCAAAGGCACGTAAGACAGATGTATTGATTTGTGATACTGCGGGCAGATTGCATAACAAAGTGAATTTAATGAATGAATTAAGTAAAATATTTAAAATAGTCGATAAAGAATTTGGTGAAGCTAAATTGGATGTATATTTAGTTATAGATGCAACAACAGGTCAAAACGGTCTTATTCAAGCAAAGCTGTTTTCTGAAACATGCAACATTAACGGTCTAATACTCACTAAATTAGACGGCACTGCTAAAGGTGGCATTGCATTCCCGATTGTGAATGAATTAAAGATTCCTATAAAATATATAGGTGTAGGAGAAAAAATAGACGATTTGCAAGATTTCAACGCAACAGAATTTGTTAATGCAATATTTGAGTAGAATAATAAGCGAGACCCTTCGGGCTACTCTCAGTATGAAGATACCTTGTCATTCTGAGAGTAGCAAAGGGTCTCCACTATTAGTTTTGTCAATTTTCAACATCTTCAAAAAAAACTATTGACAAACTTCTTATAATGCGGTAAAATTCACTGTCAAGTTAAATACTTTACAGTAGGTGCAATATGTTAGAAAAAAAATTCATATATAGCATTCTGTACGATTATTACAAAGAATTGCTTAAAGATAATCAAGCAAATATAATTGACCTATATTACAATCAGGACTATAGCTTGTCTGAGATAGCAGAAGATATGAATATAAGCAGGCAGGGAGTTCATGATGCGTTAAAAAGAGCTGAAAAAAGTTTGATGGAATATGAAGAGAAAATGAAGCTTTTCTATAAGTATGAAAAATATCAAGCAGCAGCAGAGAACATTATTAAGCTTACTGCTGTTATAGAAGATGAAAAGTATAAAGATACTTTAGAACAAATCAGAAATGAAGCAGGAAAAATAATAAACGAAGGGTAGCAAAATGTTTGAAAATTTATCTGATAAACTTCAAAATGCATTACAGAAATTAAAAGGCAAGGGTAAATTAACTGAAAAAGATATTGATTTAGCAATGAAAGAAGTTAAAATGTCTCTCTTAGAAGCTGATGTTAACTTTAAGGTTGTTAAAACTTTTATAAACAATGTTAAAGAAAGATCTCTTGGCGCAGAAGTAATGGAAAGCTTAACCCCGGGACAGCAGGTTGTTAAAATAGTTCATGAAGAGCTTGTTAAAATTATGGGTCAGGGTGAAAGCAAGCTTAAGATTAACTCAAATGACATAACATATTTAATGATGTGCGGGCTTCAAGGTGCAGGTAAAACAACAGCAACCGGTAAATTAGCAAGAAAGCTTAAAAAGGACGGCAAGAGACCGCTTTTGGTTGCCTGTGACATATATAGACCGGCAGCTATAAAACAGCTTCAAGTAGTGGGAGCGAGCGTTGATGTACCGGTATTTGAAATGGGAGATAAAACAAATCCTGTAACCATAGTTAAGGAAGCTATGAAGCATGCTATGAAGCATGGTCATGATATAGTAATTATAGATACAGCAGGACGTCTTCATATAGATGAATCTCTGATGGATGAACTTGTAGAAATTAAAAAAACAGTTAATCCGGATGAAATATTGCTTTTGTTAGATGCAATGACAGGACAGGATGCGGTTAAGGTTGCTGAAACATTTAATCAATACCTTGATATTACAGGAGTTATACTAACAAAGGTTGACGGCGATGCAAGAGGAGGAGCTGCACTTTCTATAAGAAATGTAGTTGATAAACCTATAAAATTCTTGTCAGTGGGTGAAAAAATGGATCAACTTGAGACATTCCATCCGGACAGAATGGCATCAAGAATCCTTGGAATGGGTGATGTACTGTCAATCATTGAAAAAGCTCAAAATGCTATTGATGAAAAACAGGCCTTGGAGCTTCAGAAAAAATTAAAAACTCAGGATTTTAATCTCAATGATTTTTTAGCTCAGCTTCAACAAATAAAAAACATGGGCCCATTAGATGAAATATTAGAAATGATACCCGGGTTAGGCGGCAACAAAAAGTTAAAAGGCCTTAAGGTTGATGAAAAGGAATTAGTATTTACAGAAGCAATAATTCAGTCAATGACTAAAAAAGAAAGAATAAATCCATCAATCATTAACGGAAGCAGAAGAAAAAGAATTGCTGCAGGTAGCGGAACTTCTGTTCAAAGAGTAAATCAGCTGTTAAAGCAGTATGATGATATGAAAAAAATGATGAAAAAATTCTCCTCAATGGAGAAGATGATGGGCAAGAAAAAAGGTCTCAAAGGAATTGGCGGTATGGGCAACTTAAAACTACCGTTTTAAGTCAATGGATATACAATAGATAAATAAAAATAGTCAATTGCCAATCAATTGTTTGAATAGGGATTTTCCTTTTTCATATATATCTTTTATTATAAGGAGGTGACAATATGTCAGTAAAAATCAGATTAAAAAGAATGGGTTCAAAAAAGAAACCTTTCTACAGAATAGTTGTAGCAGATTCTCGTTCACCAAGAGATGGACGTTTTATTGAAGAAATTGGATATTACAATCCGGTTGTAGAACCGAAAATTGTAAAAATTAATGATGAAAGTGCTGTAAAGTGGCTTAACAACGGTGCAAAACCAACAGATACAGTAAGCTCATTATTTAAAGCTAACGGTATCTATGAAAAAAGAGATGAAAACAAATAAGAGGTGATATTATGGGTGAATTAGTAGAATATATAGCAAAATCACTAGTAGATAATCCGGACTTAGTAACTGTTAATGAAGTTGAAGGCAGTCAATCACTGATAATAGAATTAAAAGTTGCTCCTGATGATATGGGTAAAGTAATCGGCAAACAAGGCAGAATAGCTAAAGCCATAAGAACTGTGGTTAAAGCTGCTGCAACCAAAGAAAATAAAAGAGTTATAGTTGAAATAATTCAATAATTTCTAAGACTTAACTGAGGCAAAAATGAATGATTATATAAAGGTTGGAAAAATAGTAAATACTCACGGTGTCAAAGGTTACTTGAAATGTATGCCATTAACCGATGATATGGAGAGATTTGAAGAGCTGAAATATGTCTACACAGAAAAGGACAACACTAAGCGTAAGCTTATGGATGTGTGGTTCCGTAATAATATGGTTTATATCTTGCTTGAAAACATCAATGATATGAGCACTGCGGAAACTTTCAGAGATTCATATATTTCCATATTTGAGGACCAGCTTAGGGATCTTCCTGAGGATTCATATTATTTATTTGATTTAGAAGGAATGGAAGTTTATTCTGATGATGGAGAATATTTAGGCAAAATTAAAGAAATCTATCAGACAGGCGCTAATGATGTTTATGAAATAACCAATAAAAATAAATCATTTTTAATACCGGCGGTTAAAGATGTTGTCAAGGAAGTAGACATTGAAAATAAGAAGATGGTTATAAATGTTATTGAGGGATTGCTGGAATGAGATTTGATGTTGTAACATTATTTCCGGAGCTTATAGACATTTATACAAAGAACGGAATAATTGGAAGAGCCGTTGAAAATGGCTTATTTGAAGTTGATTTTGTAAACTTAAGAGATTATTCTGAAGACAAACATAAAAAAGTTGATGATTATCCATATGGAGGCGGCCCGGGTATGCTTTTAAAACCTGAGCCCATGTTTAAAGCTTTAGATGCTATAAAAAAGCATAATTCATATATTATTTATTTATCACCTAAAGGTAACTTATTTAATCAAAATAAGGCAAGGGAGCTTTCTCAAAAGGAACATATAATACTTGTTGCAGGACATTATGAAGGCATAGATCAAAGAATTATTGATAAATACGTTGATGAAGAAATTTCTGTCGGAGATTTTGTTTTAACAAGCGGAGAATTGCCTGTTCTCACGATTGTTGACGCAGTAGGTCGGCTGATACCGGGAGTACTCGGTTCAGATGAATCTACGGTAGAAGAATCTCACAGCAACAACTTGCTTGAGTATCCTCAATATACAAGACCGGAAAGCTACCAAGGAATGGATGTGCCTGAAATTTTACTTTCGGGACATCATAAAAAAATAGAAGAATGGCGGCTGCTTAAAGCGATAGAGATAACTTTAGAAAGGCGGCCGGATTTAATAAAGGACAAAAGTATAATTGAAAAATACAATAAATTATCGAAGGATTATAAATAATTATTGTATGTCATAATAATCATGTGCTATAATGCATAGGAGTATACGGCGGTCCTCTGCTAAAAGTCAAGAACGCTTAATTGAAGGGAGGTATACAAATGAACTTAATAAAATCATATGAAAATGAACAACTTAAAAGTGAATTAACACCTTTTAATGTAGGAGATACTATAAAAGTACACGTTAGAATCAAAGAAGGTAACAGAGAAAGAATTCAGGTATTCGAAGGTATCGTAATTAAAAAACAAGGTGAAAGCAATAGAGAAACTTTTACAGTTAGAAAAATTTCTTACGGAGTAGGTGTAGAAAGAACATTCCCTGTTCACTCACCAAAAATCGAAAAGATCGATGTAGTAAGAAGAGGTAAAGTAAGACGTGCTAAATTGTTCTATCTAAGAGAAAGAACAGGTAGAGCAACAAAGGTTAAGGAATTAAAGAACTATTAATATTAATTGAGGGCGGATGTCCTCAATTTTTGTATGCCCTACCGCCAATTTTCAGAGTGTTTTTTCTGAAAATTGGCGGTAGGGCAACCGCACAGAATGCCAAATTTATGCGACCAAAGGGAGCAAATAAATTTGTTGCATTCCCCTGCGAATGGAAAGAGGTATAACATGAATATAAATTGGTATCCGGGACATATGAAAAAAACCAAGGATCTTTTGCAAGAAAATATTAAGCTTGTCAATATAATAATAGAAGTTGTAGATGCAAGAATCCCTGAATCAAGCAAAAATCCTGATTTTGATAATTTGTTTAAAGATAAAAAACGCCTAATTGTGTTAAATAAATATGACTTAGCTGACCCTAATTTAAATAAGCTATGGGAAGAATATTATAAAAGTAAGGGCTGGTCTGTTGTTTTATATAATTCAACAAACAATAAAGAGTTAAGAAAATTAGATAATGCTATTGCAGAAGCATCCAAAGAAATTATAGAAAGATATAAAAAAAGAGGTTTAATAAACAGAACTATTAAAGCAATGATAGTAGGAATTCCTAATGTAGGTAAATCAACGCTTATTAACTCATTAGCCAAAAGAAAAAGTGCCAAGACAGGCAATATGCCCGGTGTAACAAAGGGCAAGCAATGGATACGATTAACCGGCAACATTGATTTATTGGATACTCCGGGAATTCTATGGCCCAAATTTGATGACGATAAATTGGCTTTAAATCTTGCCTTTACAGGTGCCATAAAAGATGAGGTTTTAAATCTTGAAGAGATTTCTTTTAATTTTGTTGAAAAAATGATGGAATTAAATAAGCTTGATGCAATAATAGAGAAATATGGCATCGAGGCAGGAGACAAACCCCTTGATATATTAGATAATATTGCATATAAAAAAGGATTTTTATTAAACAACAAAGAGATTGATTATTTAAGAGTTGCAAATTTATTGTTGAATGATTTTAGAAACGGAAGATTAGGAAATATAACGTTAGAGATGCCCTAACCATATTTTTTCAAGTGTAACGCAGAAAAAATAGTGGTAGGTCATTCTTCGCAACGAGCTCCAAATTTATGTGAGTGACAGCGAATAAATAAATTTGTGATGCTATACTGCGAAATGCCAAGTATATAATGGAGGATTTTGTCATCCTAAGCAAAGAATCTCATAAATAAAAAGATAGATTTTTTGGGCTAAAGCCCTCAGAATGACGAAATAATAAAAACATGCTTAAAATAGAAACAGAACTTTGGGACAAAGGTTATAAATATATTGCCTGTATTGATGAAGTAGGAAGAGGATGTTTGGCGGGAAGTGTTGTAACATGTGCAATTATTATGCCCCAAGGATTAATCATAGATGGAGTTAATGATTCAAAAAAATTAACCGCCAAAAAAAGAGACAAACTGTATGGCCTGATAAAAGAATCTGCTGTTGCAATCGGCATAGGAGAAATGGATTGTAATGTGGTGGATAGAGTAAATATAAAAAACGCAACGAAGCTTGCTATGAAACAAGCAATAGAAAATCTAAAAGACAAAGAAGGCAATAAAGTAACTCCTGATTATGTTTTAATAGATGCGGAGAAATTAGATATCAAAACACCGCAGCTAAATATAATCCACGGGGATGCCACCTGCCATGGTATAGCAGCAGCTTCCATAATTGCTAAGGTGACAAGGGACAGGCAGATGGATGAAATGGATAAAATTTTTCCCCAATATAAATTTGCACACAACAAAGGATACGGAACAAAAGACCATGTACAGGCACTTTTGGAATACGGTCCTGTTGAAATACATAGAAAAACATTCTTAAAAAAAATACTGAATACACAAGAGCAAATGAGTTTTATATAAACGCTGTGGTTGACCCCGGCGTTTATTGTTTTTTGGGTCAGAAATAAACACATGAAAATTTAGAAATTTTCTATTGACTTGTTTGGTTTATTATAGTAAACTAAAATTAGATTTATTGCACTAAACCAACAAGGAGTATATCCATGGAAGATTTCAAATTGTTTGATGCTGAATACAAATTTTTAACTATTATTTGGGATTTAGAGCCAATTAATTCTACAGAGCTTTCAAAGATATGTTTTCAAAAGCTTGGATGGAAGAAATCAACAACATATACAGTTCTGAGAAAGCTATCTGAAAGAGGCATATTAAAAAATGAAGATACAATTGTTTCTGCATTAATAAATAAAGAAAAAGTTCAAAAGTATGAAAGTGAATCATTGCTGGAAAAATCATTTGATAATTCCCTTCCTACATTTTTATCTGCATTTTTAAAAGATAAAAAACTAACTGAAAAAGAAGCAGAAGAAATTAAAAAAATGATAGAGGAGGCAACAAAATGAGCAGTATGTTTACTACAGTATTAAACATGAGTATAACTGCAAGCTATGTAGCTATAGCAATTATTATTGCCCGATTATTTCTTTATAGAGCCCCTAAAATTTTCTCGTATGCTCTTTGGACTGTTTTATTATTTCGACTTTTATGTCCTTTTACATTTGAAAGTTCAGTAAGTTTAATGCCTGTAAATTCTCAACCTATCCCTCAAAATATCGTTTATGTTGAGAACCCTGCAATTCAAACAGGAATAAAAGTTATAGACAATACAGTCAATACATCAATTAAAAATTCCATACCTCCTGTTAACCAAATAGCAAGCGTTAATCCAATGGGAGAGGTAATGGAATTGGGTTCATTAATTTGGATTATTGGTATACTATTTCTATTAACTTATGGAATTATAACATTCCTTAATTTGAAAAATAGGCTATCAATGGCTACATTAGTAAATCACACCATATATGAAACCGATCGTATAGAAACACCATTTGTTTTAGGGTTTATAAAACCCAAAATTTATATACCTACTAATTTATCGGAAAATGAATTTAATTATATTATAAAACATGAACTAACTCATATTAAAAGATATGATTATATTATTAAATTAATCGCTTTTATAGCTCTATCTATACATTGGTTCAATCCGATAATTTGGTTTTCATATTTTCTTATGTCTAAGGATATGGAAATGTCATGTGATGAAAGTGTTATGAAAGATTTTAATGAGGATATTCGTTCAAGTTATTCAAAATCATTATTATCACTTTCAGCAAAACAAAGCGGAATATTAGTTCCATTATCATTTGGAGAAAGCAATGTTAAATCAAGAATTAAAAATGTATTAAACTATAAAAAGCCTACTCTTTGGGTTATTGTAATTTTAATTATTATAATTACAGGTATTATTTTTATATTAGGAACTAATCCTATGAAAAATGATAATAATGAACTTTATGAATTTCGTGGAATTACAGGTGTCTACGAAGGCAATCTATATTTCAAGTCGGAAACTATACCTGAGACTATCCAAGAGGAGATAGTATATCTTGATTTTTTATATACAATAGAAAAAAATTATGATAAAAAATATGATATTATTGATGATGCTCATTGGCTTAGTATAGATAACGAAAAGAAAAATATTGATCCTGAAATCTATACAAGTTATGTTATTCATGATATTTCTACTTTTGATAAAAGCGAACAAGATGATGACGATATCTTTAAAAAATATGATATCGTTGATTATGAAAGAATAAATGTTGTTTACTCCCAAAAACATAGTGCTAAATTATTATCTTTTGGTCCTCAGTGGGGAGACGGAACATTTTCCAGAGACTTTATCGTTGGAAAAAGCAGCACAGATAAAAACTATAAAATTTATGATTTTTTAATGCCTAATGGAGTTGAAGATTATATTGACTTTTATGGATTTTTTAATAACTTAATTTCACCGAAAACATACAAGTTTGATCCAGTTAACGATAATTATAAGCTATACCAATTATTCATCCCTTACTGCAATGAACGAGGTATTGATATTTTGTTCAGAAATAGAATAGCAATGAAAAATCAAGAGATATTTAAAAATAATGAAATCACTTCATATAATTTAAATGTTAATTTAGTAAAAGAAGAAACAGAAAACAAAACAATTTACAGGTTGTACGAAGTTTCATACAACTATATAGGTAAAAACGGATTATCACATAGTTTTTTAGATTATTATTCAATAAATATTGTAAACAGTAAAATTGATTATATAAAGTTAGAAAGCCAAAATCCTATATACATGAATTCATCCTTAGGTATTACGATACAGTTTCCAGGCAATTGGCAGGATAAATATATTTTAATAGAAAACGAAAATAGTATAACTGCTTATAATAAGAAGGTATATGAAGATGTAACTAATGGTGGTGAAGGGGGAGGACAGCTGTTTTCATTCGAACGCATGGTTGGTGAGCTTATTACTCAAAAAGATATGGATCAAGAACCTGTGAAAACAGAAATTGTTTTACAGGGCAACGGTTATACATATATTGTTCGCTATCCTTCTGATGTACAGTATCCACCTGTTGATGAAGAATTAAGTAAGGATTATATATCAATGTATGAACAAATACCTGAAGTTATAAGCAATATATCTTTGTTAGTCAACAAAACTCCGATTGCTAAGACTAAAGATTATAAGGTTGTAGGAACCAGCTTCTTCAATGTTGAGATACCAATTGATTGGGGGATTAAACCATATGAAGCGGTTCCTTATTGGGAAATTCAATCAAGTAATAATCAAATAGGAACTATAGAGCTGATACCATTTGGAAGTAGTGATAATTATATTATTGATTCTGATGATAGATTTCAAGTGTTTTTACAAAGCAATGAATTTAATCGTGAAATAAAATTAGAATTATATAAACAATATGCTGATAAAAAAACTATGGAAAGCATTGAAAAAAGCTTTAAATTCACAAATGGTAATTTTAACATTGTTGATTTACAATCAAATGCAGAAATTTATTTAGCCCATGATGGTAAAAAGATATTTGGTATGATTGATGATTTTGATATTATAGATAATAGATTAATCGCAGTACGTGTGAAAGTAATGAAATTTAAGCCGGATGAATTCGAAGGACAAAATCCAAACGGATTTAGTATTGAAGATTTAAATACTATCGAAACATACCCTATAGACAGTGCTAATATTGCTCCATTAGCACCACCTGGAAACAGTTCTTACAGCATGTACTATATGCCTATATTAGATGTAGATTTTATAAAAAAATATGACTATAAAAATTATTTCTATGATTTTATAATAGACGCAGACGGAGAATTAAAAATCGTATTTGGTCATTATGTACCGTAATTGTTTAGTTAACGCCGAGTTTGAACTCGGCTTTTTTATATTGAGATTTTTACATAGGATGATATAATATAAATATAGGGGTGAGTAATATGATTGATAATAAAAAAAAGTCAAACTATACTTTGTTAGCAATATTAAGTTATATATATATATTTATAATGATGATATCCATATATTCTATTAAAATCTTTGAAACTCATGGCATAAATACCGTTGTAGTTTTTATTATTTCTATTATCTTAATCATTCCATTTATATTAATTTTCTCAAAGGGCTTTATTTTAATTTTGAAATTATGTAATTTTAATATTAAAGAAACCAAGACCAAATCAAGAAAAGCGAGTATTCTTAAAATGATTTGTCTTATTATAGTTCTCAATTTAGCTGAAGGTTTCTTAAATATTAATAATATAAATTCAGAAATTTTACAAATGGCAGCAAGAAGTTTTTTAATAACGATTGTGCTTTTAATTATTATTAGACATTATGAAACAAAAGATACAACAGATAGAGATGTAAAGGACTAACTGCAATGTTTAGTTTGACGAATTTAATTTTTTGTGCTAAGCTAATAAATATAAACAAAGCAAATAAATATTTGTAGGGAGTAAAAAAATGAACGTAACTGATATATTAAAACTTGTTGACCACACGCTATTGAAAGCGTTTGCAACTTGGGAGGACATAAAGGTCTTATGTGATGAAGCAATAGAATATAAAACTGCTTCTGTTTGCATACCTCCTTGTTATATAAAAAGAATTCATGATACATATGGGGACAAAATAAATATTTGCACAGTTATAGGTTTTCCTTTAGGATATTCTGTAACTGAGTCGAAAATAGCCGAATGTGAGCAGGCAATTAAAGACGGCGCAAATGAAATAGATATGGTAATCAATATTTCTGACGTAAAAAATAAGGAATATAAAAAGGTAGAAGAAGAAATAGCTGCAATTAAAAAGGTTTCAGGCAATAGAATATTAAAGATTATTATTGAAACATGTTATCTTACAGAAGAAGAGAAAATCGAAATGTGTAAGGCGGTTACAAATGCAGGTGCTGATTATATCAAGACATCAACAGGTTTTGGAACAGGCGGGGCAACAATTGATGATATAAAATTATTTAAAAAATATATAGGTGAGGGTGTTAAAATTAAAGCATCCGGGGGTATAAAGACAATTGAAGACATGAAAATGTTTATAAATGAAGGATGTTCAAGATTAGGAACAAGCTCTGCAATCAAATTGATAAATGACGCAAATATGCGTTAATTTATAAATAAAATTTATTTTTGATATTAAAATATGGAGGAGAAAAGTATTATGAAATTATGGAGAAAATTAGGTATCATCGCACTTGCAATTATGATGATTTTTGCTTTATCTGCATGTGCTAAGGAACAAACTCCACCTGCTGAAACACCTAAAACGGAAACACCTAAAACAGAAACACCGGCAGCAGATGGTACATTTGAAATAGCGCTTATCACAGACGTTGGAACAATTGATGACAAATCATTTAACCAGGGAGCATGGGAAGGCGTTGTTCAATATGCAAAAGAAGCTAACAAGACATACAAATATTATAAACCATCTGAAAAATCAGATGATGCTTATTTAACTTCTATTGATTTAGCTGTAAAAGCAGGAGCTAAAATTATAGTTTGCCCAGGATTTTTATTTGAAGTGCCTGTGTTCCACGCACAAGACAAATATCCGGATGTAAAATTTATAATTCTTGATGGTAATCCACATGCCGGAGATTGGAACCCTGTTGTAAAAGACAACACATTGTCAATATTCTATGCAGAACAAGAAGCAGGTTTCTTGGCAGGATATGCAGCTGTTAAAGACGGCTACACAAAATTAGGTTTCATGGGTGGTATGGCTGTTCCTGCAGTTGTTCGTTTCGGATACGGATATATTCAAGGAGCAGAAGTTGCAGCTAAAGAATTGGGCTTAGCTGACAATTCAGTAAATGTAAAATATACATATGTAGGAAATTTTGATGCTACACCTGAAAACATGGCAAAAGCAGCAGCTTGGTATAACGAAGGAACAGAAGTTATATTTGCTTGCGGCGGTGCAGTAGGTAACTCAGTTATGAAAGCTGCAGAAACAGCTAAAACTAAGGTTATAGGCGTTGACGTTGACCAATCAGCAGAATCTAATACTGTTATAACATCTTCTATGAAGAACTTAACTAAATCAGTTTATGATGCACTTAAATTGTACTACGACAACAAGTTCCCGGGTGGAGAAATTCAAGTTTTGGATGCAACTGTAGACGGAGTTCAACTTCCAATGGCAAACTCTAAATTTGAAAAATTCTCACAAGCTGATTATGATGCTGTATACGGAAAAATAGTTAAAAAGGAATTTAAGATTGTTGGTGACCAAGATGTTGCAGGTCCAAAGGATATAGAAACAACTAAAGTAGCTGTAGAAGAAATAAAATAAAAATAAAGCGTTTTAAATTCAGTTGAGGTTTCAATTGATACAAAAAAGTGTCTTAAATATATTCTTTTATTCTAAGACACTTTTTTGATATTACTACCATAAGGAGTTTTAAATATGGAATATGTCATTGAGATGAATAATATAACCAAAAAATTTGGTGATTTCAAGGCAGTTGATGATGTAACGTTCAATGTAAAAAAAGGGGAAATCCATGCTCTGTTAGGTGAAAACGGAGCCGGCAAATCTACTCTTATGAGTATATTATTCGGTCTTTATCAAGCAGAACACGGTAGTATTTCAATTAACGGAAAACCGGTAAAAATAAATAATCCTAATGATGCAAATGACTTGGGAATAGGAATGGTACACCAACATTTTAAATTAGTTCATAACTTCACTGTTTTAGAAAGCATAGTATTAGGAAAAGAAACTACGAAGCACGGCTTTCTTAAAATGGAAGATGCAAGAAATAAAATAAATGATTTAAGCGAACACTATAAATTAAGAATAGATCCCGATGCCCGTATATCCGATATAACCGTAGGCATGCAGCAAAGGGTTGAAATACTTAAAATGCTTTACAGAGACAATGATATATTAATATTTGATGAACCGACGGCAGTTCTTACTCAGCAGGAAATAGATGAACTGATGAAAATTATGAAAAACATGACTTTAGAAGGTAAATCAATTGTTTTTATTACCCATAAATTAAATGAAATAAAAGCTGTAGCTACAAGGTGCAGTGTACTTCGAAAAGGAAAATATATCGGTACTGTTGATGTTGCAAAAACATCAAAAGAAGAAATGTCAGAAATGATGGTCGGAAGAAAAATAAGCTTTCTGATTGATAAAGTAGAACAAAAATTTGAAGAATCTGTTCTTGAGGTTCAAAATCTTACAATAACAAATAAAGAAACAAAGAAAAACAAAGTAAACAATGTTTCTTTTAAGGTAAAAAAAGGTGAAATACTTTGTATAGCAGGAATTGACGGTAACGGACAATCTGAATTGGTACAAGGTATAACCGGTTTAATGCCCTTAACATCAGGCAAAATTATTTTGAATAAAAAGGATGTTACAAAAAGTTCAATAAGACAAAAATGCATAGGTGGTTTTGCACATATACCAGAAGACAGACAAAAATACGGTCTTGTGCTTGATTACAGCTTAAAAGAAAATGCTGTTTTACAAACTTATTATGAACGAAGATTTCAAAAAAACGGTTTTATTAAATTTAATGCTGTTAAAGAATATGCAAAAAAATTAATAGATAAATTTGATATAAGATCCAGCCAGGGAGAGGATTCTGTTGTAAGGGGAATGTCCGGAGGAAACCAGCAAAAGTTGATTGTGGCAAGGGAAATTGACAGAAATCCTGAAATTATTATAGCCGTTCAACCTACAAGAGGTCTTGATGTGGGAGCAATAGAATATATCCATAAACAATTGATTGCACAAAGAGATTCAGGAAAAGCAGTTTTGTTGGTATCATTGGATTTAGATGAAGTTATGAACGTTAGCGACCGCATATTGGTAATGTATGAAGGCGAAATTGTGGGAGATTTAAATCCAAAGGACGTTACGGTTCAAGAGTTGGGGCTTTATATGTCCGGGTCTAAAAGGAGTGTGTAATATGAAAGGTAAGTTAAAACTTAATTTAATAAATTCAAGCTGGGTAATAAGCTTTATTTCGGCTGCCATGGCAATATTTATAGGACTCCTTTTCGGATTTATAATTTTATTAATCAGTAATTCAAAGGAAGCAATACCCGGATTCTTTGCAATTTTACAGGGTGGTTTTGCAGATGGAGCCAAGGGAATCGGTTTTGTTTTATATAATGCAATTCCCATAATTTTAACAGGTCTTTCCGTGGGCTTTGCTTTTAAAACAGGTTTGTTTAACATCGGTTCTTCCGGACAATTTACAATGGGAGCATTTGTTGCAATTTTTATAGGTATTAAGTGGACTTTTTTACCCGGACATTTGCACTGGATAATTGCACTAATGGGTGCGATGATAGCAGGAGCTTTGTGGGGACTGTTGCCGGGAATATTGAAAGCATACTACAATGTCCATGAGGTTATTTCTTCAATTATGATGAATTACATCGGCATGTATTTAGTAAATATACTTATTGTTAAAAACATCCACGATAAAATTAAAAATCAAAGTTTACCGGTTTTAAAAACTGCAATTATACCGAAGGCAGGTCTTGATAAATTATTTGGAACTAATAATATGAACATTGGAATTCTTATTGCAATATTAGCCGTTATAGTTATTTATATAATACTTAACAAGACTACCTTGGGTTATGAGTTGAAGGCATGCGGTTTAAGCCCTACAGCAAGCAAATATGCAGGAATAAACGCTAAAAATAAAATAATACTATCCATGGTAATAGCAGGTGCCTTATCAGGGCTTGGCGGAGGTTTGTTGTATCTTGCCGGTTCAGGAAAATATCTTCAAGTTGTCGATATTTTAGCTCCCCAGGGTTTTAACGGTATATCGGTAGCCCTTTTAGGTATGTCAAACCCCATAGGAATTTTGTTTGCAGGACTTTTCATAGCACATTTGACTGTGGGAGGAGTAAATATTCAGCTTTATTCGTTCGCACCTGAGGTAATAGATATAATTATTGCTGCCATCATTTATTGCGGCGCATTTGCTCTTTTATTTAAAAATATAATTTTAAAATTTAACAAGCGTAGTAACAACGAGGAGGTAAGCAAATGAACACAATATACTTTATAGCACAACAAACAATGTTTTTTGCAATTCCTTTATTAATTGTTGCTTTGGGAGGTATGTTTTCTGAAAGAAGCGGTATCGTCAACATTGCACTTGAAGGTATAATGGTTATGGGTGCATTCACAAGCATATCTTTTTTAAACATATTTCAGGATGTACTAAGCGGACAGCTGTTATTAATACTTGCAATATTGGTTGCGGGCTTGACAGGAGCAGTTTTTTCATTGTTGCATGCCTTTGCTTCTGTTAATTTACGAGCAGATCAAACCATAAGCGGTACGGCTCTAAATATGTTTGCTCCCGCTTTTGCCATATTTGTTGCAAGAATGGTGCAGGGAGTTCAACAGGTACAGTTTTTAGATACATTTCATATTGCAAAGGTACCTTTTTTAGGTGATATTCCTGTATTAGGACCAATATTATTTCAAAACTGTTATATAACAACTTATATTGGAATTGCTATTGTTATAATTGCAGAAATAGTTATAAATCATACTAAATTTGGGTTGAGATTAAAGGCGTGCGGCGAGTTTCCTCAAGCAGCGGATTCAGTAGGTATAAATGTTTATAAAATCAGATATACGGGAGTAATAATTTCAGGAATACTTGCAGGAATAGGTGGACTTGTATTTGTTGTTCCAACATCCACAAACTTTAATGCAACAGTTGCAGGCTATGGGTTCTTAGCTCTTGCTGTTTTAATATTCGGTCAATGGAGAACTAAGAAAATATTCTTTGCTGCGTTTTTCTTTGGTATAATGAAGACTTTTGCAGCAGCATACTCAGCTATACCAATGCTCAAAACACTTCCAATATCTAATGAAGTTTATAAAATGATTCCTTATATTGCTACGCTAATAGTTTTAACGTTCTTTTCTAAAACTTCACAAGCGCCAAAGGCATCAGGAATACCGTATGATAAAGGAAGCCGATAAAAATTTTCTACTATTTGAAAGGAGTTACTATGTTTAAAGATAATAAAGTCTGGATAGGTAAAAGCGATAAGCGCATATATTTAGAGCCAAAAATGGCTAACAGACACGGTCTTGTGGCAGGAGCAACAGGAACAGGAAAAACAATTACTTTAAAGATTATGGCAGAATCATTCAGCGAAATGGGAGTGCCGGTATTTCTTGCTGACATAAAAGGTGATTTAGCAAGCTTAGCTTCTCCCGGAGTAGATAATGAAAATATGCAGGAAAGAATTAAGCGTTTCGAAATAGACAATTTTACGTACAAATCATTTCCTGTTCAGTTTTGGGATGTGTATGGTGAATATGGTCTTCCTGTAAGGACCACCATTTCAGAGATGGGTCCGATACTGCTTTCAAGAATTCTTAATTTAAACGACACTCAGGCAGGTATACTCAATATAGTATTTAGAGTTGCCGATGATAATGGACTGCTGTTGTTGGATTTAAAGGATTTACGTGCCATGATTCAATATGTGGGCGACAATTCAAAACAATTAACTTTAGAATATGGCAATATAACCACACAAAGCATCGGTGCAATTTTAAGAAGCTTAATGACTTTAGAAGACCAAGGCGGCGAGCATTTCTTTGGTGAACCACAGCTTGATTTTAATGATTGGATGAAAGTAGCATCGGATGGCAGAGGATACATCAATGTTCTTCACAGTGCTAAATTATTTTTAAATCCTTCTTTATATTCTACATTTTTGTTGTGGATGCTATCAGAGTTGTTTGAAAATCTACCTGAAGAGGGGGATTTAGAACAACCTAAAATGGTATTTTTCTTTGATGAAGCTCATTTATTGTTTGATGAAACTCCAAAAGTTTTATTAAATAAAATAGAACAGGTTGTGCGACTAATTCGTTCTAAAGGTGTGGGAATATATTTTGTGACACAAAATCCTAAGGATTTACCTGATGAAATACTTGGACAGTTAGGAAACAG
Source organism: uncultured Clostridia bacterium (assembly GCA_964421845.1). Taxonomy (GTDB): domain Bacteria; phylum Bacillota; class Clostridia; order Tissierellales; family Sedimentibacteraceae; genus Sedimentibacter. Next base: position 223,935 of record CAYQYY010000001.1, on the reverse strand, counting down.
AATTCAACATGCTTTAAGAGCTTACACACCTGCAGACAGAAAAAAAGTCGTGACAGCTGCAGAAACTTTCCGTACAAATCCTGCATTTGATACAGTTGAAGCCATAACGGAGCTTGGAACAGGCGAGGCATTAATATCGTGCTTAGATGAAAAGGGAATACCTAGCATAGTTGAACGTGCATTTATACTTCCTCCTCAAAGCCAGTTTGGAACTATTGATGATTATACGAGAAAACAAATTATTTCAAGCTCATCTCTGTATTATAAATATGATAAAGAAATTGACAGAGAATCAGCTTATGAAATGCTTATAAAACGTAACGAACAAGAAATGGAAGCAATGAAGCTTGAAAAAGAAAGATTGGAATTAGAGAAAATTAGGGCTAAGGAAGCAAAGGAGCTTGAAAAGTTAAGAAATAAAAAAAGCAGCCGTATAACTCCCGTTGAAAGAGTTACAAATTCGGCTATGAGCGCAATAGGCAGAGAAATAGGCAGATCACTTATAAGAGGCGTGTTAGGTTCACTTCGCAGGTAATTATATGTACGAAGAAAACAAGGGCTTTAAATATGAAAAAATTGCTGAAAGGTATTTGCTTAAAAATGAATATACAATAATTGAAAAGAACTTTATATGTAAGTTCGGAGAAATAGATATCATTGCATCCAAAGATGATCGTCTACATTTTATTGAGGTTAAAGGTAGAAAAGACATTTCTTTTGGGTATCCAAGAGAAGCCGTAACAAAACAAAAACAAAAAAAGATAATCAGTTCAGCAAAATATTATTTTATGCTAATCGGTAATGATGATGTGCCATGTCAATTTGATGTTATTGAAATTATTATGGATAATAAGGAAATAAATTTGATTGAAAATGCATTTTGAGTAATACTTGATATTTATTATCATTTATGATATTATTTCAATGAAAACGAAAGTAACAGGAGAAACAATGAAAAATAAATATACCGTATCATTTACTACTCTTGGGTGCAAGGTAAATCAATTTGAAACTGAAGCAATGACAGAGCTTTTAGAAAAAGAGGGCTTTGAAGTGTTGCCCCATGATAAGGAAAGTGATATTTATATAATTAATACTTGTGCTGTAACAAAAGAAAGCGAAAGAAAATCAAGACAATTTATAAATAAAGCAAAAAGAAATAATCCTAATGCAATTGTTGTAGCCGTGGGATGCAGTGTTCAGTTAAACGGCGAAAAATTGAATAAAGAAACTGCAGTTGATATAATTATAGGTACAAAGAATAAAGGTAACATAGGCAAGTTATTAAAAGAAAAGCTAGACAACATGGAAATGCTTGATTTTGAAATAGAAGATTTCAAAGGCAAAGAACAATTTGAAGAATTAAAAATTAGCACTGTTCATGACAAGACCCGTGCCAATATAAAAATTCAGGATGGATGCAGCCAATTTTGCTCCTATTGCATTATACCATACGTTAGGGGTCCAATAAGAAGCAGAAATCATGAAGACATAGTTGAAGAAGTAAAAAAAATTGCAGCTAACGGCTACAAGGAAATAGTTTTAAACGGTATTCATATATCTTCATATGGTAAGGATGTTCAGAAACAAGATGCATTAATTGAATTAATAGAAGATATAAATAAAATTGAAGGTATTGAAAGAATTCGTTTGGGATCCTTAGAGCCAAAGCTTATAACAGAAGATTTCATTAAACGTTATTCAAGCTTAAATAACGTATGCGACCATTTTCATCTTTCACTGCAAAGCGGATGCGATAGCGTACTTAAAAGAATGAACAGAAAATATACTTCAATCGAGTATAAAAACAATGTAGAAATTATCAGAAAATATATGCCTGAAGCCGGCATAACAACTGATATAATAGTTGGATTCCCCGGTGAAACCCATGAGGAATTCAATGAAACCATTGAATTTGTTAAAACAATACAATTTTCAAGAATTCATGTTTTTAAATATTCCGTAAGAGAAGGCACTAAGGCCGCTGAAATGGTCGCTCAGGTTGATGAATCCACTAAAGCAGACAGAAGCAAACAGCTTATTGATTTAGGAAATTCTATTAGCAAAGAATTCATGAATCAGTTTGTAGGAAAAGATGTACCGGTACTTGTTGAAACACAAAAAAAAGAAAATTTGTATGAAGGTTATACCACAAACTACTTGAAAGTCTTGATGAAAAGTGATATTAATATTAAAAATCAAATAGTATTTACTCATATTAAAAACGTAAAGAACGATTTTTTATTAGGGGAATAATATACTATAATATTAACAGGAAGAGGTGAAAAAGTGAACTGCATATTTTGTTTAATCGCAGAAAAACAAATTCCATCACAATGTGTATACGAAAGTGATAATGTGATTGCCTTTAGGGATTTAAATCCACAGGCACCAGTACATATTCTTATTATACCTAAAACACATATAACATCTATGAATGATATAAATTTAGAAAACAGTAAAGTAATTGCGGAAATATTTGAAATTATCAACAAAATTGCTGAAAGCGAGGGTATTAAGGAATCCGGGTACAGGATTATCAGTAACTGCGGAGATGATGGTTGTCAATCTGTAAAACATCTGCACTTCCACTTATTAGGTGGAAAAAAATTGTCAGAAACTTTATCATAAATTTCTTGCATTTACTTATTCTATGTTATATAATAATTAAGTGCTATTTCAAACTCGCTGGTGCCTTATGGCTCACAGTAGTAGATGACGAGGGGAGGGTAGCAAAATGACAGAGGTAAAGGTTAGAGAAAACGAGTCCATCGATAATGCTCTTAGAAGATTTAAAAGACAGTGTGCACTTACAGGTGTTATGTCAGAAGTTAGAAAGAGAGAGCATTACGAAAAACCAAGCGTAAAGCGTAAAAAGAAAGCTGAAGCGGCTCGTAGAAAGAAAAACAAGAAAACGAGTAGATAAGAGGTGAAAGTATGCCTTTAAAAGAGAAACTCATGGAAGACCTAAAGGAAGCCATGAAATCTAAAAACAAAGTCAATAAAGATGTTATTACAATGGTAAGAGCAGCTGTAAAACAAAGGGAAGTTGATGAAAGAGTAGAATTAACCGATTCTGATATAATTGACATAATCGCTAAACAGATTAAGCAGAAAAAAGACTCAATTCCTGACTTTGAAAAAGGCAATCGACAAGATCTTATAGATCTTACCAACCAAGAAATCAAAATACTATTAGAATATTTACCGCCTCAACTGTCAGATGAAGAGCTTGATGCTATTGTCAAACAGGCAATAGAACAAACAGGCGCTCAAACTAAAAAAGATTTGGGCAAATTGATGGCTCTCATAATGCCACAAATAAAAGGCAAAGCTGACGGCAAACATGTAAATGATATCGTGGCAAAATATATAAAATAGTTCAAAACCCTGGACACCCAGGGTTTTTTGTATTGACAATAATATAGCAACTATCACATGGAGAATCTAAAATGAAAAAAGTATTTATTTCTGTAGCTATGCTTATTTTGTTGATAGTATTACTTTTGGTAAAAGCAAATAGAGATAATTATTATGATACAATGTTTAAGAAATGGGAAACAGGAGATGTTAGTTCTCAGGAAGGTACTGACTTAATGAAATCTTTTGCTAGACATTTAATAATAAATCCCGGTATGCCAACCGAAGAAATATTAAATTTATCAAAACAATTTAAAGTTTACGAATGGGACAACTTTAGAATTATAGAATATATAGAAAATCCTGAGCATTATGGAAACAGCGCTAAAATGAGCTATCATATAGCGATAAATGATGGATTGGTAAAAGTGATTGATAGTAATGGTAGTAAACAAATTAATGGATATATTAAATTAAATGATAATCTCTATCATATTTTTATGACTGATTATAAATTCTCTAATATAACAGGCATTGACGCATATAGCGTATTATTAACCGAAAAAACTATTAAGTTTAAATCTATTATGAGCAAAGAAAATTTACCTGATGGCTTTCAATCAATAGATTCTATATATTATAATAATGATCATGTATATTATAAAGGTATAAGAGACGATGAAATATTAATTATTATCAATGATACAATTTATACTTTGCAATTTAAAGAAGATGGCTTATATCATATTTTACAAGCATCCCATTAACATAAGAGGATGGTTGTATTATAAGGAGCATTTATGAAAAACGGTATAATATTTGATTTAGATGGGACTTTGTGGGATTCAACAGAGGAAGTTGTAAATGCATGGAATGTAGTTTTCAAAAATAATGAAATTAATTATTTATTGACTATAGAAGATATGAGAGGACTCATGGGGAAGACAATTAAAGAAATAGCTTCAATAATATTACATGAAGTTGAAGAAAATAAAGCTTTGCAAATAATGGATGAATGCTGTAAATTTGAACTGACATTATTAGAGAAAAAAGGCGGAAGATTATATCCTAACTTAGAAGATACATTAAAAGAATTGTTAAAAAACTATGGTCTATATATAGTCAGTAATTGTCAAGAAGGTTACATAGAAACATTTTTATCATATCATCAATTAGAAAAATATTTCAGTGATTATGAAAACTATGGAAGAACAAATTTATCTAAAGGCGAAAATATCAAGCTAATAATTGAAAGAAATAAATTAAACAAAGCTGTTTATGTTGGAGATACACAAGGAGACTTTGATGCCGCAAAAATAGCAGGCATACCTTTCATCCATGCTAAATATGGTTTTGGTACTGTAAATGAACCAACAACAATTATTAACACAATAGAAGATATATTAAAAGCTTTAAATATATCTTAAAGATAACAGCAACCATAAAAATTAAGTTCCCTTCACATAAGGGGACTTTTTAACATTATTTAAGTTCTGTTCCACCCATGACATGCCCCATGACACCCAAAAAATTTGGGTGATATCCTTTTTAAAAACAAATTCTGGGTTAAAAAACGGGAAACTATATTACAATTGCTTTTTGTTTTAAAAATGGTTATAATTGGATATAGTTATTTGTTAGGGGGTAACCATGAAAAAAATATTTAGTATTTTTGTGTTTTGTTTAATACTTTTATGTGGATGTTCTACAAAAGATAATAAAAATGACATTAACACCGAAAATACAGAGAACAATAACGCTGTAGCTGTATGGGAAGATAAGAACTTTGAAGCATTAATAAGGTCTTATTTAGACAATTTTGACAAGGACATATATTTAAAAGATCTGGATGATATTACTGAATTAAAGATAAATTCAAATGTAGGTGTAACAACAAATATTAAGAGCCATGCAATTCCTGAAGAATACAGGAACAAGATTGGTGAATTAACGTCTATGAAGGATATTGACAACTTTAATAATTTGAAAAAGATTACATTATGGTCTAACGATATAGAAACTATACATGTATATAAAAATAGTTCAAATATAGAATATCTCGAATTTGGAAGTAATAATATTTCGGATATTTCAAATATAATTAAATATAATAACTTAACTCATTTTGGTATCTATGATAATTATATAGCTGATTTAAAGCCTTTGGGGAAATTAACCATGCTGAAAGAGTTAGATATAGTTAATATTGGACAAAGAGCAGATAATATATTTGGATGTATAGAATCTGAGATAGATATTGACGATATAGATGATTTGAAAAACTTAGAATTTTTACACATAGAAAATAGTAACATATCAAATATTTCCAAATTAAACAACTTAAATAATTTGACTATATTACATTTCTATCGGTGCGGTGTTAATGTAGATGAGTTGTGTTTTTCCAATTGTGATAAACTGGAAAAATTATTACTTCATATTTTCAGTCCATCAGGAGAGCAAATGATACTGGATATTACTAAATTTGATAATTTGATTAACCTTAAATCATTTGGTATATCTGATGTACTTATAAAAGAAAATGAAAGTTTTAGCAAACTATCTAATTTAGCAAGCATATCTTTTTCTAATGTTAAATTTGAAAACATTGAAGTATTAGAGAGTTTAAGTAATTTAGAAAATATATCTCTTTCTGATGTTAATATAGAAAGTTTAAAATATCTAAAAAATAACACAAAACTTAAATCTATATCTATTACCTATGGTAACTTGAGTGATATTTCTGATTTAAAATTATTTCCTAATATGGAAACTTTAATATTTCCAGATAATAATATTACTGACATAAGTGTTTTAACTCAATTGAATAATTTAAAAAAGGTAATAGTGGTCAACAATCCCATCATTGATACCTCAGTAATAGATGAACTTAAAAAAAGAGAAGGGATAATAATTAATTAAAAATATAAAAAAACAAAGGTAAGTCGAATGTGACAATACCCTTGCTTATGATAGTAGACTTGATACTTACTATTTAAATTCTGGGGACGGAGGTTCAGTTCCCACTCTGAACCTCCGTCCCCAGAATTGTACAATCATTTTTTATAAATAATGGGAATATTCAAATTAAAATCTTACTATTGTTATTTGCTTTTAATATAGTTATAATAAATGTAATTAGGTATATTATTACTTATTAAGTGAGGTATTTATGAAAAAAATCTTTGTTATTTTAATCTGTTCCATATTGTTAGCAAGCAACTCATTTGGTTGTACAAAGGTATACAATACACAAGAACATATTGATATAATAAGCTACGATAAAGAGATATTATATAAACAAGCTGAATCTTTAACGAAGCATATATTAAGTAATGCTTTGAAAATAACTCATATAAATAGCAGTGACAAAATAACCTTTTCAAGCAGAGATATTTTTGACTTTGTGATAACTTTATTTATTTACAAAGAAGATCCTGACCATCCATATAATAATATTTCTGAAATACGCATTGAAAATAATGGAATGTTTGCCCATTATAAATTTGAAGATGTTCAAAGAGCAGTAAAAGAATTATTTGGAGTTGAAAATTGGTTTGATCCTATTTTAAGAGATAGTTATGATAAAAACTTAAATGAAATGTTTTTTTCCATTGAAAAGGGAATGCCAGGACAATATTTCACTTATGAAAATATTCAAATAACTCCATTGTCAGATACTAATTATATTGAAGTTGAATTTGAACTTCTACATTTTAATCCATATGAAGAGGAAAAGGGTACTGCAAATCTTGGATTATATAAAATAGTTTTTGAGGTTAAAAGTGAAAATGGCAAGGATTTTTTAAGAATACATAGATTTGAACCAGTAAAATCTAAAGAACTTAAAAAGTTTACCATACCTTTCAAATTTATGGGTAAAGTAAAGCTTACTGAATCAGATACCTATAAAGCTGATATAACCTTACCTAGTCATTGGATGCGTGAGAATCCCATAGTAGATGATGATGGAATTGTTTTTCAAGGGTTCACGTCCCTTTACAATATAGATGATAATTATAAGTTTACAGACAGCTCATGGAAAGACTTTAGGAGAATAGATTGGGACTTTGACTCTATGATACCCTCAACTGGCATGACCGCTAACGGTTATGAATATGTTACTTACAAGGCACCTAACAATGAAACATATTTTTGTTATATCAAAGTTATTCCTGGGTATGCTTCTGACTTTAGTATACACCTTGACGGAATATATGATACCACGATAAATGAAATTCTTGATTCAATTTGCTTTTATAAATAAGGGGTCGTTGCACTAAGAAATTAGTGTAACGACCTTTTTTCATGTAAAAATACAAATTTCAGGTTAAAAGGACTGGAAAAAGGTGTAATATTTTTATGCTAATAAAAAAATGACGTTAATATGATGGCATATTTTTTGTCTACATCATTTATATATAATTATTATAAATATAATAATTGAAAAAGAGCTATTACAATGCGAAACTTATTTGCTATTGTAACAGCTCTTCTTTTATTTTTTACTCTGTTGCCCTACTTTGTTGTTGTAACTAAAAAGTCTATACTTCCTACATTGTTGTTACTTTGTGCACCCGGAATTGTTAAAACCAATCCCTCAGAACTACCTGTGTCTCTCCAATTTGCTGAATCTAAAACATAAAAGTCTGCATAACCTGCGCCTCCGTTTACATACTTAAAGGCTGTTGCATAATGACCTGCCGTGCCTCCGTAGTGGACAATTATTGGTCTTTCGGCATCTATTTCTTCTCTCATTTTAGTGCATCTATCGACTATAGTAGTAGCTGTTGTATACTTTGTAAAGGCAGCATACTGAATTCTACCTGGATAGAATCCATCATTAGCATAGGCGTTATCATTTATAGAGTCACTTAATGTATAATAAGGATACCCTCTGTAAAATGATGCAACATTGCAACATGAACAACAATAACAGTCTCTTGTAAAATCATCTGGGTTGCCAGTATAGAATTGATTATAATTCTTAGGCATATTTAAAGTTTTTGATGTCTGAGCATTTAGCGTAGTAATAGTGTCTGAACCGGCTAAATACCATGTGCCATTTTGAGCTTGGGCATAAGCATATAGTGTATAAGTTCTTCCTGGACTCATACCATTGTCAATTATACCCCTGACATATTTAGATGTTCCGCTAATTGGTGCAGTTTTCGACACTACATAGGCAGGCACATTTGAAGTTTCAGCTCCATGATTCGTACTTGTAATTCTTACCTGTTTGTAATAAGTTTGGTTAAAGCTATTGCTTAAATAGATTTCATAATCACATGAATTTGTTGTTGGGTTAGATAATATTAAATGTGGCATTTGTTATTCGCTCCCTATTTATATTATAAAACTTAATTATCTATAGGATAATTTTGTCTTATAACATATTAAAGTAAGTTTTTTGTTAAAATGTAAACCATTTTAAAACATAAATAAGAATTCATGCATTTCAATACAATTACCCTATCTATTCAAATTTAAAAACCTTCTTACAAATTTTGCATATATAATTTATATAATATAAAAAAGGATTGACAAAATTGATACAACCATTATATGAATTAATATTAAGTGCAGTAGAAAACGATGATGAAAAAAGCAAACTACTAGTACTTAAAAAGTTTAATAAAACAATTAAATACTATGCAAGAAAATTAAATTACTATTGTGCGGAAACAGACTTAATTATATTTATGCTTACACTAATAAATAAGTTTGATTTGAAAAAATTTAAAAATTTTGATGAAAATACTGCCATTAAATATATTAATGGCAGTATAAAATATGAATATATTCGTTTATCAAAAAAAAATTCATATATTAACTCACACGAAGTATTAATAGATAAGGATATCATTGATTATATTAATAATGATAAAGAGGAGCTTTCAACAGAAAGTTCGGAATTTATCAAATATATGGCTAAAAATTTAAAAGGAAATCAAAGAAAGGTTTTTTTATACTTCATAAACGGCTATTCAATCACGGAAATATCAAAATTAATGGGAATAAGCAGACAAGCCGTAGATAAAATAAAAAAAGAATAGTATTAAAGTTTACAGATGAATATAAAAGAAAATAATGAACACATAAAATTAAGGGTGAGGGCTTTTTTTTAATGCATTCATAGACTTAAGCACATATGCATAATTTATTATAAGACAACATTTATTAAGGAGGCATGTATGGGTAAGTTCAACAACTTTAGGAGTAAGATTGCAGATGATTTGGAAATTCCGAACAATGCTTTTTCAGATAACTTTGATTTGAGGCTGCATGGAAACAATAAAGTTATAATTGAAAATCACTTGGGAATAATTGTTTATGAAAATGATTTAGTTGAAGTAAAAACTATGGAGCAAAATATTATTATTAAAGGAACTAAATTCAAAATAGAAGAAATAAATGATTATAAGGTTATAGTAAAGGGTAATATTGAAGAAATAATTTTTAAAAAGGGGTAAATATGCTTATTTTCAAGTTGATGTCTTTATTGACAGGTTATGTTGTAATACGGCTGAAGGCGACAAACTACGAAAAAGTCATGAATTTACTCAGGAAAAAGGGCATAAACATATGGGATGTGGAAAGAAAAGAAGAAGGGATAAAATTCAAAATATCCTATGATGATTATAGGCAATATGCTGACATAATTAAAGAAACTAAGATGGAGCCTATCAATAAAAAGGGCTTCGCCTTCAAATTAAAAACATTAAAGGTACGTAAAGGTTTTGTTATTGGCTTATTAAGCTTAGTTATATGCCTTTATGTAATCACATCTTTAATCTGGAATATACAGGTCATCGGAACTAACAATACAACTGCAAAAAATATAGTTAAGGTTCTTGAAAATAACAATATTAAAACACCAATCTCCCATTCAAATATTAAGCCAAAAAAATTAGAAACTCTTCTTTACAACAATTTTGACAATTTCAAATTTGTTGAAGTTTATGTTGAGGGTTCTAATTTAATAATATTTGTTAAAGAAAAGGAAATTGAAAAGGCAAATATTAAAACTAATGATCCTACAAGCATTATTTCTACTAAAAATGCAATAATAAATAAAGTAATAGCAAAGAGCGGTCAACCTGTTGTGAAGGAAGGCGACGTGGTTTACGAAGGTCAAACATTAGTAATGGGAATTGTCAAAAGTAAAACTTCTGAAGAATTTATGATGGTTCCTTCCGAAGGAACTATTTATGGCAAAACATATTATAATTTTGAACTTAAAGAGCATAAGTTGAAAAGTGTAGAAGTAGAAACTAATAACAAGAAAAGTGTTTATTACTTGCAATTAAATGGCAAAAGTAATAAAATATTAGGTGACAAGGAACCTTTTGATAACTATAATTATAAAGAAAGAATAATTCAAATTCCCATAATTTCAAATTTAACTGATATTAGTTTATTAAAGGGTACATACTATGAACAAATATTAAAAGAAATTAACATAGATGAAAATACAGCCAAAAATAAATTGTTAGTAGGTATGTATGATGACTTGTTGAAAAAGTGCGGAAAGGATGCAAAAATATTAAAATCATCTTTAAACTTTTCCGAGGATGACATTTATTATTATTTAAGAGCTCAAATTGAAGTAGTAGAGGATATCGGAGAAAAGGTAAAAATTTACCCCATTCCTGAACCAAATAAAGAGGAAACAACTAATGAGTAAGCAGGAGGATTAATGGAATTACACGAAGAAAATATATTAATAACAGAAGAAAAAAATTTACCTAAGCTTTTGGGAATTCACGATAAAAATATTAAAATCATTAAAAGCTATTTTGATGTGAATATTCTTGTAAGAAATGACATGATTAAGGTTACGGGAGATAAAGTCAAAGTTGAAGCTGTTGTTAAAATATTAAAGGACATGATAAATATAATCGACTCGGAAGGAGAAATAGGTGATCAAAAAGTCGTTTATTTAATAGAATCAAATAAATCCAATTTTAATATAGATTATAATGAAATATTGAAAGAAGTTATTGTTACAACTGCGTCCGGAAGAGTAATTAAACCTAAAACAATCGGTCAAAAAAGATATATGGATTTAATAAATTCCAAGGATATTACATTTGGAATCGGTCCTGCCGGTACAGGTAAGACATACCTTGCTGTGGCTGCTGCAGTAAATGCTTTCAGGAAAAAAGAAGTAGAACGTATTATTCTTACAAGACCGGCAGTTGAAGCAGGTGAAAAATTAGGATTTTTACCCGGAGATTTGCAGGATAAAGTTGATCCGTACCTAAGGCCTCTTTATGATGCCTTATTTGATATAATGGGACCTGAAAATTATTTAAAAAATGTGGAAAAACAATTAATTGAGGTTGCTCCCTTGGCTTATATGAGGGGTAGAACCCTTGATTCTTCATTTATTATACTTGATGAAGCGCAAAACACAACAAATGAGCAGATGAAAATGTTTTTAACTAGACTCGGTTACGGTTCTAAGGCAGTAATAACAGGTGATATAACTCAAATAGACTTGCCTGAAGGCAAAAAATCAGGTCTTAAAACTGTTCAAAAAATATTAAAGGATGTTGAAGATATTGGTTTTATGTATTTCCACACAACAGATGTTGTAAGGCATAAATTAGTTCAAGACATTATAAAAGCATATGAAAGGTTTGAGAACAAAAAAAATGATTAATGTATTATTTGACAACAGACAAGATATTATGGAAATTACCCAAGATAATTTCAAAGTGATTGAAAAAGCAATTGAAGCAGTTATTAAAGCCGAAGATATAGAAGGAGATTTTGAGGTTAGCGTATCCTTTGTAACAAATGAAGAAATAAGAGAATTAAATAGGGAGTTTAGAAATGTTGACAGCGAGACGGATGTTTTATCTTTCCCAATGGATGATGAAGAATTTGAAGGTGTTATAATATTAGGTGACATTGTGCTTTCAACTCAGAGAATAATCGAACAAGCCAATGATTTCGGTCACGGCTTAGAAAGAGAAATGGCATATTTAACAGTTCACAGCATGCTTCATCTATTGGGATATGATCATATGATTGATGAAGAAAAGGAAGAAATGCGAGCAAGAGAAAAAGAAATAATGAAGGAACTGCAAATATTCAAATAAGGATATAATATGAAAAAAATACTTATATTTATATTAGCTTTAGTATTGCTTACATCCTGTTCAAAGGAAGCAAATATACCAATTGATAATGAACCTGTAAAAGAAAAAGAAGAAATATTAGGTTTAGAGGAAATTGAAGAAAAAATTGAGGATGATGATCCAAACAAGGTTGTATCACCATTAGACGGATTAAAGTATTATCCCGAAGAGCTTTCCCTACGGCCTGTTGCCGTTTCTTTAGACAACCATCCCCTTGCAAGGTGGCAGGCGGGCTTAAAGGATGCTGAAATTATATACGAATTTCAGGTTGAATTTCCTTACACAAGGTATTTAGCAATTTTTTTAGCTAAACAGCCGGAAAGGGTAGGCCCTGTACGAAGTGCAAGACCATATATTATATATTACGCTTTAGAAAATGACGGAATATTTGTTCATGTTGGTGGAAGTGAGGATGCATTTTCTGAAATAAAAAGATTGCAAGCAGCTGAGGTTGACGGATTATATTCCGGTGCTATGTGGCGATATAACGATACAGGAAAATATGCACCACACAATATGTATACTACATTAAAATCAATCAGGGATGAAGCTAAAAGAAAGGGCTACAGAGCTGAAGGAAATTTTGAGAAATATAATTTTAATGAAAAAAGTTTAAAATTATCAAATAATTTTAAAGATAGCTTTAAGGCAAATAAAATTAATATTGTATACAATAAGGAAAATTCCACAGATTATGTATATAATAAAGATTCAAAGCTTTATTTACGTTTTAAAGATAAGGAAGAACATGTTGATGAACTTAATAATGAACAGCTTACAGCTAAAAATATTATTGTTTTAGAACAAGCTAAAAGTGTATTGGATACTGTTGGAAGATTGTATTTAGATACTGTAGGTAACGGTAAAGGTATTTACTTCACAGAAGGTGAGGGAGTATCAATTACTTGGTCAAAGAAAAATGAAAAGGACAGAACAAGATTTTATATAAATGACAAAGAGCTTAATTTAAATCCGGGCAATACTTGGATACAAATAGTAGACAGCGTTACATCTGTAACAGCTGAATAAAATAAAAGGGTGGAATTATGGAAGATAAACTATTGATAAAAATTGCTATGGAAGCAAGGGAAAAATCATACAGCCCTTATTCAAATTATAAGGTTGGGGCAGCTGTGTATACAAAGAGCGGAAAAGTATTTTCCGGTTGCAATATAGAATCAGCATCATACACTCCGACCATATGTGCTGAAAGGGTTGCTATTTCAAAATGTATTTCTGAAGGATATAAAGATATTGAAAAAATAGCCGTGGTTGGAAGCAATGTTAAAACATCTTTCCCATGCGGTGTGTGCAGACAGTTTATGGTTGAATTCGGCAAGGATATTAAAGTTATATGTGCTAAAAGCTTAGATTCATATGAAGTTTACACAGTACAAGAGCTTTTGCCCAATAGCTTTGGCCCGGAAGATTTGGAATAACTTATAGAGAGGAAAAAAATGTTTAAATCAGGATTTGTAACGATTATAGGAAGACCAAATGTTGGTAAATCTACATTAATGAACTCAATGATAGGCGAGAAAATATCAATAATGTCAGATAAGCCGCAAACAACAAGAAACAAAATAAGGACAGTTTATACAGATGATGAAGCACAAATTATATTTTTAGATACACCCGGTATACATAAGCCCAAAAATCAACTTGGAGAATTTATGAATACAGAGGTTGATTCTGCCATTGAAGAAATGGATGTTTTGATAATGCTTACTGATGAATTTAACAAAGTAGGGCCCGGGGATGAATTTATAATTGAAAAGATAAAAGATTTAAAGGTAAAAAAGATATTGGTTATTAATAAAATAGATAAATTCAATCAGGAAGCAGTTGTAAAAATTGCTCAGGAATTCGATAAATATAAAGCTTTTGACGATATTATACCAATGTCTGCCATAAATAACATAGGGGTAGAAGCGTTAATAAAATTAATAATTAAATATTTAAAACCAGGTCCTATGTATTTTCCTTCAGATTATATAACCGACAGACCGGAACGTTTTGTTGTTTCTGAAATTATAAGAGAAAAGGCACTTTTGTATTTGAACGAAGAAGTTCCTCACGGTATTGCTGTTGAGATTGAAGAAATGAAAGAAAGAAAAAACAAAGATATTGTTGATATAAGAGCCAATATTTTATGTGAGAAAAAATCCCATAAAAGTATTATAATAGGCAAAGACGGCAGAAAAATAAAGGGAATCGGTAAAAGTTCAAGAGAGGATATTGAAAGATTGTTAGGGAGCCAAGTTAATCTTCAATTGTTTGTAAAGATATCCGAAAACTGGCGTGATAACAATTATCTTTTAAGAACCTTAGGTTATGACAAAAAATATGATAGTTGATGAAGTATTAATACTTAAGGAAGTAATTTATAAAGAAAATGATAAAATACTACATGCCCTATCAAGAGAAAACGGTAAAATACAACTCTTATCAAGGGGGGCTAAAAAAAGCAATTCTCATTTAATAAATATTTCTCAACTGTTTGCTTATTCAAAATGTTCCATGACAAAATCAAAGGATATGTATATTATCACACATGCGGAATTGATTGATAACCATTTTGGTTTAAAGAACAACGTTGAAGCTTTTTATTGCGGAAGCTATATATTAGAGCTTATAAGCTATGTAGCACAAGAAAATGAAATGGATTTTCGTATTTTTGATATGACCGTTTCGGTACTTAAGTATCTTAGTGAATTTAAAAAAGATTATGATAAATTGACAGCCGCTTACGAATTAAAATTAATTTCTATGCTTGGCTACAAACCAACATTAAGTCATTGTATTTCATGTGGCGGCGAAATGAAAGCTAACGCCAAATTTTCAATTCAAGAAGGCGGTTTATTTTGCAATGAGTGCGTAAATTATGGAAATGGTATAAATGTAACCTATGGTGAAATACTAACATTGGATAGAATTTTAAGATCTAAATTTGAAAATATAAATTCAATTGATGTGACTGCCAATATTTTAAATTTAATAAGAAATTTTTTGTTTTATTATATTGGAAAGGATAATTTTACAACTTTAAAATTACTTTAAAAAGGAAGGTAAGATCCATGGAAAACGACAATTTAAAAAAAATCGATGATATTTTAAAGCGCACAGACACAGATTATTCAACCGCAAAACAAGCACTTGATGATGCAAATGGTGATGTTCTTGATGCGATAATTTTAATTGAAGGCAAAAACAAAACATATTCAAAAGGACCTAACAAAGGTGAACAAATATTTAACCAGATAAAAGATATTCTTTCAAAGGGTAATGCAACTAAAATCACAATAAAGAAAAATAATGAAGTAATTGTTAATCTTCCTGTTACTGCAGGTATAATAGGCGCTCTTGTTGCTCCGTTCTTATCGGCAGCAGGTATTACTGCAGCCTTATTAACTCAGTGTTCCGTAGAAATAACTCAATCAGATGGCAATGTAGTAAACTTAGGGCAAAAGATGGAGCAAGGCGTTGATATTGTTAAAGATGCAATGCAAGATGTGAAACAAGGCGCTACAAATTTTAAAAATGATTTTATGAGCAGTACAAATGAATTTAAAAATGAATTTAAAAACAGTGCAGATGAATTTAAAAGCGATTTTAAAAGCAGTACTGATGAATTCAAAAATGACTTTAAAAAAGAGGCATCAGATATAAAAGACGATTTCACATACACTTATAAGAATAAAGATGATTTTTAAAAGAATTTCTTGACATTAATACTTAATTTTGTTACATTAAGATTAATGTTGAGGCAGAGAGAAAGAGGAGTAAACTATATAGAATTCATAGAGAGTCAGGTAGGGTGGAAGCTGATAAGTAAGTATAGTTGAAGGGAACTTTTGAGCCGATTTTTAAGAGGATAAAGCAGCGTATGCTTTATCAAATAGGGTGGAACCGCGGAACTAATCTTTCGTCCCTATGGGGATGAAAGATTTTTTTGTATTTTTATGGAGGAAAATCATGGCAAAGAATGAAAAAAACAAATTAGAAAAGCTTGTTTCATTATCTAAATCAAGGGGTATCATATTCCCAGGTTCTGAAATCTACGGTGGTTTGGCTAACACTTGGGATTATGGTCCTTTAGGCGTAGAAATTAAAAACAATGTAAAAAAAGCATGGTGGAAAAAATTTATACAGGAAAGTCCTTACAATGTAGGTCTTGATGCTGCAATATTAATGAATCCTACAACTTGGGTGGCTTCAGGTCACGTGGGCGGCTTTAGTGATCCATTAATGGATTGTAAAGAATGTAAGGCAAGATTCAGAGCAGATAAATTAATAGAAGATTATATGAGAGAATCGGACAAAGTTCAAATAGTTGATGGTTGGTCTAATGCTCAAATGGAAGAGTACATATCAGAAAAAAATATTAAATGTCCTGAATGCGGAGCAAAAAACTTCACTTCCATAAGAAAATTTAATTTAATGTTTAAAACATTTCAGGGTGTAACTGAGGATTCACAGTCAGAATTATTTCTAAGACCTGAAACAGCTCAAGGAATATTTGTAAACTTTAAAAATGTGGCTCGTTCCACAAGAAAAAAAATACCTTTTGGTATAGGACAAATTGGTAAATCATTTAGAAATGAAATTACTCCGGGTAACTTTACCTTCAGGACAAGAGAATTTGAACAAATGGAGCTTGAATTTTTCTGTGAACCTGGCAAGGATTTAGAATGGTTCTATTATTGGAAGGATTTCTGCATGAATTGGTTGTTATCTCTTGGTATGACAAAAGAAAATGTTCGTTTCAGAGATCATGAGCAGGCAGAATTATCACATTACAGCAACGCTACAACCGATATAGAATATTTATTTCCGTTTGGTTGGGGAGAACTTTGGGGTATTGCCGACAGAACCGACTTTGACTTAAAAGCTCATATGAAAACATCAGGCGAAGATTTATCATATCAGGATCCTGTGACAAATGAAAAATACGTGCCATATTGCATTGAGCCATCACTTGGGGCAGACAGAGTTATGCTTGCATTATTAGTTGATGCTTATAACGAAGAAATGCTTGAAGACGGCACTGAAAGAGTTGTATTAAAACTTCATCCTGCACTTGCACCATATAAAGCTGCGATATTACCACTTACTAAAAAATTAAATGACCAAGCTACCGAGCTATATCATAAGCTTCAAAAAGTATTTAATGTTGAATATGATGATGCGGGAAGTATAGGTAAAAGATATAGAAGACACGATGAAGTTGGAACTCCTTATTGCATAACTTATGATTTTGATTCACTTGAAGATAATTCTGTAACCATAAGAGACAGAGACACAATGGAACAGGTTAGAGTTAAAATAGATGAATTAGAGAATTATATAAACAGTAAAATAACTTTTTAATGCTTAAAAAGTTATTTTAAGCAATTGTTCAAAGGGGTGATTCATATAAAATTATCAGACAGACAAAATTTAATTATTGATATAATTGAAAAATTTCAACCAGTAACCGGTGAATCAATAGCTGAAAAAATCGGTTTGACTAGAGCTACACTTAGACCTGATTTAGCGGTTTTGTCAATGTGCGGGTTAATTGATGCAAAACCAAAGGTAGGTTATTACATATCCAACAGGAAAAACAATAAAGATATTCTTGAAAAATTGGGAGCAATTAAAGTATCGGATATTAAATCGCTTCCCATAAATGTTTCCGAATCAACAAGTGTCTATGATGCTATCGTAACATTGTTTTTAGAAAATGTAGGTACATTGTTTGTAGTGGAAAACGAAGCATTAAAGGGTGTCATATCAAGGAAGGATTTATTGAAGGCCTCCATGGGCGGAAAAGATTTAAATGCGATTCCAGTGGGTATCATCATGACAAGAATGCCTAAAATCATATATTGTTTGGAAGATGATTCTATTATAGAAGCGGCAGAAAAAATCATAGATCATGAAATTGACTGCATTCCGATTATAACCCACTTGCCAAATAATAAAATTAAGGCAGTAGGAAGAATATCAAAGACTAACATAACAAAAGTTTTATTGGAAATAACCAAATAAAGAGGTATCACATGGAAAAAATAAATATATACGCCGTTTCGGACTCATTAGGTGAAACTGCTGAACAAGTGGCTAAAGCCGTCATAAGACAATTTGATATAACTGATTTTGATATTAAAAGAGTATCTTATATAAATGATAAAGAATCTATCGATAATTTAATTGATAAAGCATCAAAAGAAAATTCATTTATAGTTTTTACATTGGTTGTTGAAGAATTAAGTGATTATTTAACAGAGAAAGCTTTAGAATACAACGTGATTGCAGTTGATATAATGACACCTATACTTGTTCCTCTGGTTAAACAATTGGGACTTTCTCCTAAAAATGAACCGGGACTACTCCGAAAGCTTGATGAAAAATATTTTAAAAGGGTTGAGTCAGTTGAATTTGCAGTTAAATATGATGATGGAAAGGATACGAGGGGAATACTTTTAGCAGACATTGTATTAATAGGTGTATCCAGAACATCCAAAACTCCGCTTTCTATGTACCTTGCGCATAAAAATTTAAAGGTTGCAAATATTCCTTTAGTTCCTGAAGTAAGTCTACCGGAAGAATTAAAGTTAATTTCTCCTAAAAAAATTATTGGTTTGACATTAAACGTAGACAATTTGAATAAAATCAGAAAAGAACGCCTAAAAGCAATGGGACTTAGAGACACTGCCAACTACGCGAACATGGAAAGAATATTTGCTGAACTTGAATATTCTGAAAAAGTAATGAAGACACTAAAATGCAAAATAATAGACACGACAAACAAAGCTGTAGAAGAAACTGCCTCTATCATACTTGATTATATTGCCGAAAATAACGAAATTAAAAAATAATTCTTTTATTACAGGGGTGATATTGTGAATATAAGAGAAAGATACGAACAGTTTGAAATTGATTATTTAGTAGCAAATGCTTCGAAAAGCAGATGCTCAAAAGGCAGAACAGTTCCTGAAAAAAAGTGTGATATAAGAACTGAATATCAAAGAGATAGAGACAGAATAATTCATTCAAAAAGCTTCAGGAGATTAAAACATAAAACTCAAGTTTTTTTATCACCTGAAGGTGACCATTACAGAACACGTCTCACACATACATTAGAAGTTTCACAAATTTCAAGAACAATTGCCAGGAGCTTAAATTTAAATGAAGATTTAACAGAAGCAATCGCCCTTGGTCATGATTTAGGACACACACCCTTTGGTCATACAGGTGAAAAAATATTAAATGAAATTTGCCCCCAGGGCTTTAAACATAATGAACAAAGCTTAAGAGTAGTAGATTTCTTAGAACTAAGAAACGGAAACAGGGGCCTAAATCTTACATTTGAAGTAAGGGATGGAATTTTAAATCATCCTTTAAATTGTAATCCTGCCACATTAGAGGGTCAAATAGTAAGCATTTCAGACAGAATTGCCTATATTAACCACGACATAGATGACGCATTAAGAGCTAATATAATAAAACCGGACCAACTTCCCGAAACTTTTCTTAAAACCTTAGGTTATACTCATGGACAAAGAATCAACACTATGATAATAGATGTAATTAATAACAGCACAGATAAACAAAATATAACAATGAGTGAGGAAATTGCTCATTACACTAAAGAGCTACGCAATTTTCTATTTGAAAATGTATATTACAATAAAACAGCCAAAAGCGAAGAAGACAAAACTAATTTTATAGTTGAGAAAATCTTTGAATATTATTCTAAGAATTTTGATGCTTTGCCGGATTTTTATTTACAAATTTACAATGAAAACAATATGGAAAAAATTGAAATAATCAAAGACTACATCGCAGGAATGACAGACCGTTACGCAATGAAGTTATTTGAAACTTTATACATACCTAAACCTTGGAGACAATAAGCGGAGAAAAATTGAAGAAACATTTTGTTGACAAGCTTATTTTGTTATGTTATAATCTGTTTTCAACGTATAGACAATGGTGATATTATGCCCTATAGATTGGATTCTGATGTAATCAAAAGAATTCTTGATGAAAACAATATAGTAGATGTAATAGAAGAATTTTTGCCTTTAAAAAAAGCCGGTGCAAATTATAACACTAATTGCCCATTTCATAAGGAAAAAACTCCTTCTTTTATTGTTTCTCCGGACAAGCAGATGTTTCATTGCTTTGGCTGCGGAGAAAGTGGTGACAGTATAAGCTTTATAACAAAGTATAAAAATTATACTTTTGTAGAAGCAGCAGAATATCTTGCAAAAAAAGCAGGCATAATTTTAGAGGAAGTTAATAATTATTCAAAAAAACAAGAAGATAAAGAGCTTACAGACAAGCTTTATAGAATAAACAGAGACGCTGCAAAATATTTTTATATCAACTTAAAAAAATACCCTGGGATTATAGAATACTTAAAATCAAGGAAAATTGATATAGATGTAATAAAAAAGTTTGGAATTGGATATGCTATAAATCAATGGGATAATTTGCTAAAATATTTAACAAGCAAGGGGTATGTAGAAGAAGATATATTAAAAACAGGTTTAATTATAAAAAATCAAGATAAAAATTCATATTACGACAGATTCAGAAACAGAGTAATGTTTCCGATATTTGATGTTCGAAAAAGAATAATAGGTTTTGGAGGAAGAGTTATTGATGATTCACTTCCAAAATATCTTAATTCCCCTGAAACAATGATTTTTAACAAGGGCTATAATTTATATGGTTTAAATTTAGCTAAGGAAGCAGTAAAGGATAAAAGCTTCATTTTAGTAGAAGGATACATGGATGTTATTAAAATGCATACCTACGGCTATAATACAGCCGTTGCTGCATTAGGAACATCTCTTACCGATAATCAAATAAAACTTTTAAAAAGGTATTCTAAAAGCTTTTATATTGGCTTTGATTCGGATGATGCCGGTCAAAATGCTGCTTTAAAAGCTTTGAACATGTTTAAAAGAAACGAAATAGATGCCAAGATAATTTTAATTCCCGGTGCAAAGGATCCGGATGAGTATTTAAATAAATTCGGGAAAATAAATTTCGACAAATTAATCCAAAACTCTCTTGATTATTATGACTTTTTAGAATATCATTTTAATGAAATTTATGAAAATTCTAACAAAGTTGAATATATATCTAAAATTTTTGACAATATAGTAAATGTTAACAGTGAAATTGAAAAAGAATTGATTTTTGAAAAATTATCAAGCAAGGTGGGGGTTTCAAAAGAATCAATAATTAAAGAATTCAATAAAAGAGGAAAGCAAGGAACTTTTGTAAAAACTGTAAAACCTGTTAAAACAGAGATACAGATTCATAAAATTACAACATCCCATGAAGAAGAGTTAATCAAACTAATACTCATAGAAAATGATTTTGCACTACAGCTTAAAGAAATAGTAAATGAAGATACATTTAAGGACTTAGAATATTATGGTATATTTAAAGAAATATATGAATACAAAATAAATAATATGAGTATAGATAAAGATAGCTTAAAAAATATTTTAAAAAATGATAAGGATGCTAAAGTTTTATTGGAATGTGACGATGTTGATTATGATAATTTAGAGCCGCTATTCAAAGATTGTATTAAAAGATTGAAAATAAAATATTATGAAAACAAAAGAACTATACTTACAAATAATTTAACACAATCTGAAAATTCCGAGGATAGTAAAGATATTATGAATGAAATTTATGGCCTCGCTAAAAAAATTAAGTCAACTAAAGAGGAGGTTAACTAACCCATGGGTGAAAACAAGAATGTTACTGCAGAAGAATCTGAAAAAGATACTGAAATGCTTCAAAAAATTGATACTATTAAAAATAAATTAATAGAAAAAGGTAAGAGAAACGGATTTATAACATATAAAGAAGTACTAAGATCCTTTGAAAAATTAGATATCAACCCGGAATTTATAGATGATTTTTATAAACAAGCAGAAGATAACGATCTTGAAATACTTGGATTTCAAGATGATATGATACTTGAAAAAGTTGATGATATAGATGATACAGAAGTAAAGGATGATACTGAATTTTTTGTCAGTCAATCAGATGATGATATATTAAAGGGGGTAAATATTGATGACCCTGTCAGAATGTATTTGAAGGAAATTGGAAAAGTACCTTTATTGTCAGCTAATGAGGAAATAGAACTTGCTAAAAGAATGCAGGATGGCGATGAAGAAGCCAAAAAAAGATTAGCAGAAGCCAATTTGAGATTGGTTGTAAGCATTGCTAAACGATATGTTGGAAGAGGAATGCTATTTTTGGATTTGATTCAAGAAGGAAACTTAGGACTCATTAAGGCGGTTGAGAAGTTTGACTACACCAAAGGTTTTAAATTCAGCACATACGCTACATGGTGGATTCGTCAGGCAATAACAAGAGCAATAGCAGACCAGGCAAGAACAATCAGAATTCCTGTTCACATGGTTGAAACAATAAATAAATTAATAAGAATAAAAAGACAGCTTCTTCAGGAATTAGGGCGAGATGCAACACCGGAAGAAATAGCTCTTGAAATGGAAATGGAAGCGGATAAAGTAAGAGAAATTCTTAAAATTGCTCAAGAGCCGGTTTCACTTGAAACACCCATAGGTGAAGAAGAAGACAGCCACTTGGGTGATTTTATACCCGACGATGAAGTTCAAGCACCATCAGACGTTGCAACTTTCACGCTTTTAAAAGAACAACTTTCATCAGTTCTTCATACTTTAACAGACAGAGAACAAAAGGTACTAAGGTTGAGATTCGGATTAGATGACGGAAGAGCAAGAACCTTAGAAGAAGTTGGCAAGGAATTTGACGTAACAAGAGAAAGAATAAGACAAATTGAAGCTAAGGCATTAAGGAAACTGAGACACCCAAGCCGCAGCAAGAAATTAAAGGATTATTTAGAATAAAACTTAGGGGAGGGTTAAAGCCCTCTCATTTTTATATGTGAGGTACATATGAATCGACTAAAATGCATAAAATCCATGGTGTCAAAATGTCATACTGCAGCAGATATCGGAACCGACCACGGTTACGTGGCTGAAATGTTGCTGATTGACAATATTTGCGAAAGAGTAATTGCAACAGACTTAAATAAGGGACCGCTAAACAGAGCATTTGAACATTTAACTTCTGTAAATTTACAAAACAAATGCGACTTTAGATTAGGCAGCGGGCTTACTGTATTAAAAGAAAATGAAGCGGAGACAATAATAATTGCAGGTATGGGTGGTGATTTAATAGCTGATATAATAGAAACTTCTAAAAATATAGCTCTTAATGCTTCTGAGCTTATTTTGCAGCCCATGACTGCCGTTGATAAATTGAGGCGTTATTTAAATAAAAACGGATTTAGAATTGTAGATGAAAATATAGTTAAAGAACTTCACCACTATTATTTTATTATAAAAGCTACTAATGGTACGGAAGAATTAACTGATGAATTTTACTATGAGTTCAGCAAAATATTAATAGATGAAAAGCATCCCATCATGCTTGAATACTTAAATAAAGCTGTTAGGATAAATGAAGATATAATCTATAACCTTGAAAAAACAAATAACAAGGATTATAATAAGAAAATAGATACACTAAACAGTAAAAATAACAGGATAAGGGAGCTGATGAAAAATTAAATTAGATTCAATTATGAATATATTAAAAAACAAATTACAGTTGAAGCCACAAGAATCATGGGACAACAGCGGATTACAGATTGGGAACCTAAAGGCAAACATAAAAAACATTATGTTAACCGTAGATATCGATTCAAATTTAATTGATTATGCAATTAATAATAAAATTGATTTAATAATTACACATCACCCATTTTTATTCTCAAGCTTGAAATCAATTGATTTTAGTACATACGTAGGTAAAATAATTAAAGACATAATTAATAATAATATAAATTTATATAGCTTGCATACTAATTATGATATTGCTGATTTCGGTGTAAATTATCAATTATCTAAAATATTAGATATAAAAGATTATGAAGTTTTACATGTAGTAAATCCTGATGGTAGCGGCTACGGAGGAACAGGGTTTACAGAACCCATAAATATTGTTGAATATGCCAAAATGGTAAAAGATAAATTAAAAGTTGATTTTTTAAAACTGTATTGCAATGATGAAAATAAAATCATAACAAAAGTAGCTTTTTGCGGTGGAAGCGGAGGCGATTTTATTAAAGATGCAATATCAAAAGAAGTCGACGTATACATAACAGGCGACATAAAATATCATCAGGCACAAGCAGCTATGCAAAATAATCTATGCATAATAGATGCCGGTCACTACAATACGGAATATCAATCAATAGAAAACATAAAAAATATTTTAGACGAAATACATGAATTAAATGTAAAATTAATGGAAATAAATACAGTAAAAGAAATTATTTTATAGGGGATGACTATGGATAAAAATTTCGAATACATAAGAGTAGCTGTAGCAGTGCCAACACTTAAGGTTGCAAATCCAATATATAATGTAAAAGAAATTAATTCGCTCGTAAAAATTGCCTACAATGAAAAAAATGCAAAGGTTATTTTGTTTCCGGAACTGTGCATTACGGCATATACCTGTGGTGATTTGTTTAATCAAAGGACATTAATACAAGGAGCTGAAGAGGCATTGCAGTATTTACTCAATGAAACTGAAAGCTTAAATATTTTAATTTCCGTTGGGCTTCCTGTTTATGCTGATAATCAGCTTTTTAATTGTGCCGTACTTTTAAAAAACGGAAGAATTCTTGGAGCTGTACCTAAGACATATATGCCAAATTACAATGAATTTTACGAAAAAAGATGGTTTGCGTCATCTCTTTCAAGAATTTCCGATAAAGTAACATTGTGCGGGCAAGATATACCTTTTAATGAAAACATGTTATTTAAAGACACATTATCGACCTTATGCATTGGGTTTGATATTTGTGAAGACCTTTGGGTAAGCATACCTCCAAGCACATATCATACAATGTATGGGGCTAATTTAATACTTAATCAATCTGCAAGCAATGAAACAGTCGGAAAGTATGAATACAGAAGAAACATAGTGAAAATGCAATCAGCTAAATGTGTTACAGCTTATTGCTTTGCTTCAGCAGGGCAATCGGAAAGCACGACAGATGTAGTTTTATCAGGTCACTCAATAATTACAGAAGGTGGCTCAATCTTAGCAGAAGATAGATTTTCAACCGAAAGCAACATAATATATGCCGATATAGATTTAGAAAAACTAAATAACGATAGAGTTAAATTTAATTCTTATATGGGTAAAATTGAAAAGAAGGATTATAAATATATAAATTTTGAGCTTGGATTTTCAGAAAATCATGAATTATTAAGATATATTGATAAAATGCCCTTTGTACCTTTAGGTAAAGATGAAAAAAATCATAGGTTTAAAGAAATTATAAACATACAAGCAACAGGACTTTATCAAAGATTATCTAAAATAGGAAGCAGGAAGGCAGTTATAGGAATTTCAGGTGGTCTTGACAGCACATTGGCTTTATTAGTAACAGTTGAAGCTTTTAAAAAGCTTCAGCTTCCATTTGAAAATATAATAGCAATTACAATGCCCGGCTTTGGCACAACATCAAGAACATATAATAATGCTTTAATTATGATGAAGGAGCTTGGTGTAACAACAAAGGAAATTTCAATCAAGGATGCCTGTATACAGCATTTTAAAGATATAGAACATAATATTGATATACATGATGTTACTTATGAAAATGCCCAAGCAAGAGAAAGAACGCAGATTTTAATGGACTATGCGAACAAAGAAAATGCCATAGTAGTAGGAACAGGCGATTTATCTGAATTGGCTTTAGGATGGTGCACCTATAACGGCGATCATATGTCTATGTACGGAGTAAACGCAAGTATACCTAAATCGTTGGTAAAATATTTGATAAAGTGGTATGCAGAAGAAGAAACTTCAGGGGATATAAGAAAAGCTTTATTGGATATTTTTGAAACACCCGTAAGCCCTGAACTTCTTCCGCCTGATAAATTGGGCAATATTGCACAGTTTACCGAAAAAACAGTTGGTTCATATTATTTGAACGACTTTTTCTTATTCAATATGATAAGAAACAGTTATGGACCTGAAAAAATATATTATCTTGCTAAAATTGCTTTTAAGGATGAATTCAGTGATGAAACAATTCTTAAAACATTGAAAAATTTTTATAAAAGATTTTTTACACAACAATTTAAACGCTCATGCATGCCTGACGGTGTAAAGGTTGGTTCAGTTTCATTATCTCCAAGAGGTGACTGGAAAATGCCAAGTGACGCTTCCTATGATCTTTGGATTGAAAGATTAAATAATTTATAACTAACAAAATTGGTTAATAATTCATTTGACTTAAAAAATAAAATATTGTAATATGTATTAGAGTAAATTATACAGTCGCATGCTTAGGCATGAGGAAAGTCCGAGCTCCACAGAGCAGGGTGCCGGGTAATACCCGGTGAGGGTGACCTCAAGGATAGTGCAACAGAAAGAAACCGCCCCGAATTCAATTTCATTGAGTTAGGAGTAAGGATGGAAAGGTGAGGTAAGAGCTCACCGGCAATTAGGTGACTAATTGGCCATGTAAACCCCACCCGGAGCAAGACCAAGAACGGACTATGGAGTGACTGCTCGTCACAGTCCTAATGGTAGGTCGCTAAAGCAAACTGGTAACAGTTAGCGTAGATAGATGATTGTTTAATACAGAACTCGGCTTATGTATTTACTCAATTACATAAATAAAAAATACTCGCTGCATGCGAGTTTTTTAATGTGTTATTTCACTAAGTTTATAAGTTTAGGATAACAATTCGTAACAAAACCAATAATTTAACATATAATGATACAACCTCAAAAAAAGGGGTGATAATATGTGTATACTACCTTGGTTTCTTCTTGGAGTTGGCTTTGGGAAATGCTCAAGAAGACGTTGTTGTAGACGATTTTAATATTTAAAAAGACGCCAAATGGCGTCTTTTCTATGCAGTTATACATTTTCTACATTAACTTTCACTAATAATTGCTTTGATACTATAATTATCGTTATTAATACTATTCCTGCCGCTATCATCCATATTTGAGGTATTGAAATATAGTTTATCAAAATACTGTAAAGTAATGAGCCGGATAAACCGCCTATTTGTATTACCAAAGAATATACTGATAATACAGAAGCTCTTACTTCATTAGGAATTTGACCGTTTAAAATTGCCCCTTCGGGTATATTAGCCATTCCAAACAGTAAATATATCAAAGAATAAAGTATCATGAAAATAGGTATATTTTTTTGCATTGCAGTAATTATCATTGATAAACCAATTAATATTCTAAGAAATACATACATTTTTTTAGAATCAAATTTATATTTTTTTATAATTTTGTTTGAAAACATGCTGCCTAAAGTTGCAGCAGCAAAATATGAGAATGCCATTACACCTAATAATCCCATTAAGCTTTTATCAGGAAGTAATGTTATGAAATGGGGTTGCCAAAAAGTTTCTAAGCTGCTTAAAAAGAATCCTGTTGAAAATACTGATATAAAAATACAAATTATAGTAGGGTTTTTTAATACTATTGAAGAACTATTTTTTATATGCTGTTTAATTGTTATATGTTCTTCTTTGTTAGTATTAACGGTTTCCGTTATATAAATATAAGAAATTACAGCTACTATTGTTGCTATTATGATTCGTATAATAATATTTAAGTCATATATACTTGAAAAAGATAAATATGTCTTGGTAAACTCAGGTAACATTCCACCGGATAATGAACCTACAGACATTCCAAGAGCTTCTAACACGTTGATTCTTGTAGTAATGTTATGCAATTTATCCTTTCCGTAATTATCTATGTAATAATCAATAAACAACGCATCAAAGGAACCGGATGAGAGAGCTCTGCCAAAACCGTATAAAACCATTCCTAGGCTTAAAAAAACAAATCCTCTTCCAAATAACAGAATTATAAAACTCATTATTGTTATGATAATTGAATAAAAAAATGATTTTTTCCTACCGAAAACATCGGCTATTATTCCTGTAGGTAATTCTAAAATAATAACGGTAAAGGCATAAATACCAAGTATCAGTGATAAAGTGCTTATTGTTGCACCTTTATCAAGCAGAAGCAAACTCATAACCGGAACTATCAGACCGGTTAAAAAAGAATTAAGAAATAAAATTAAAGAATATACCTTCAGTTTCATAATAAAATCCTTTCTATGTGTTTGATGGGATAACGTTATTTCATTATTTCAATAATATCCGAATTACAGGTCATCGTCAAGACAAATAAAAAAGACGCGTACGCGCCTTTTAAAAATTTATAATTATTTATGAAGAATCGGTGAAAGTTTTTTGTATATCAGTATTGTAATTGATGAAACTACCACACCTTTAAATAAGTTAAATGGTGCTACCGCGTACATCACAAATGTTTTTAAATCTGTAATTGCAGGGTTTAATAAATTACCCATATCAATAAACGCTTGAATTGGTGCTCCGTAAACCTTAGCATAAACAGGGAGCAACACATAATAGTTCATAATGGAACCAACAGTAGCTAATATAATTGTTCCTGCTATTAAACCAATGATTGCCGTACCAAATGATTTTTTATGTTTGTAAATATAACCTGCCGGAATAATGAATGAACATCCTACAGCAAAGTTTGCTAATTCACCGATTCCACCGGTATCAGTACCGTTTAATACGAAATTAATAAGAATTTTTACAAATTCTATTGCAATTCCGGCAACCGGTCCCATTGAGAACGTACCCAACAATACAGGCACTTCACTAAAATCCAACTTATAAAAATTTGGAGCAAACCATAAAGGGAAGTCTAATAGCATTAAAACGGTTGCTACTGCAGACAACACTCCTACCTTTGCAATTATTTTTGCATTTGATCTTTCTTTTACAGAAATTTCACTTTTCATATTTTCCTCCTTGTGCTCTTTGCACTATATAAAGATTACCAGAGGCATAAATAAAGCCCCTGAAAATCTTCAGAGGCAAAAAATCGATAGAATATAAGCTATGCTTATGTAATTCTTCTACCATCCAGACTTTACTGTCGGTATTGGAATCTCACCAATTCAACCTTTCGGCTCGCGGACTTTACCGCCGGTCGGGAATTACACCCTGCCCTGAAGATATTTACACTGTAATTATACCATAGTTTTTATAGTTGTAAACAGTTTTTTGAATATTTTTTGTTATTTTTTATCGATAGGAATCCAGCAATTCGAAAAATAGGGTTAGGGCATCGCGCAGTCTCATTCACCAATGTATTTGCTCCCTTTGGTCGCATACATTGGGAATTCGTTGCAAATGACCTACCGCTATTTTTCTCTCCCTTACGGTCGGAAAAATAGGGTTAGGGCATCTTATATAAAAAAATATATACTATTATCATAAATTAGAGATTTCATAATATTATAGATTAAGGAGGACAAGATTAACTGAGGAGGAACGAACGAATGAATAATATTATTAAACTTTTAAGCAGTAATTTAAGGAATATTGTGTCTCAAAATATGTTTTTATTAAGCAACGACACTGTTGAAATTCGCCTTAGAGTGAATAGTCCTATATTAATAAAGAAAGTTAAATCTGATATTTTTTTAGAAGAAGCTTATAAAATTAAAAAAAGAGACATAGATGAAACAGTGTCAAATCTAACAAAAAACTCTATTCACGCTTTTGAAAAAGAAATTAAAAGCGGTTATATAACCATTGAAGGTGGACACCGAGTAGGGCTTGGCGGTGATTGTATCTATGAAAATTATCATTTTAATGGTTTTAAAAATATTACTTCATTAAATATAAGAATTGCGAGGGAATATCGGGGATGCTCAGAAAGCTATATAAATTTTTTTATAAAATCCAACAAAAGTATTTTCAACACATTGATAATTGGACCTCCTCTTTCTGGTAAAACAACTTTTATCAGAGATGTGACGGCTAAGCTTAGCGATGGAATCAAAACCTTAAATTTTGAAGGATGTGACATAACCTTAATTGACGAAAGGGGCGAAATTTCTTCGGTATATAATGGGGAAACTCAAATGTATGTTGGTAGCCGCACTGATGTATTAAGTCATTGTATGAAAAGAGATGGATTTTTTATGAGCATCAGGGCTCTTGCTCCAAAGGTCATAATATCAGACGAGCTCGGCTCTGAGGACGATTTTGAAATCATTCAATATGCTTTAAAAAGCGGAGTTAACATTATTACAACTGCTCATGGTTACAGTTTAGAAGATGTTAAAAAGAATATATATATGAAAAATATTTTAGAAAACAATTTTTTTGATCGTGCCATAATACTTAAAAACAACAGAAAACCGTGTACAGTTAAAGAAATATATGATTTTGAAAGAAATAGGGTGATATTTAATGATATGGATTAAATCATCATTGTTTATTTTTACAATTATAACAGTTAGGTTAATATTTAAATTTATCAACGATTATGGTGACAGGTGTATGGACAACATGAAGGAATTATTGGATTTCACGGATTATTTAAGAATTTACTCCTGCCAGATGCATATGTCTTTAGAAGAAATATATATAAAATATAATTTTAGAAATAAAAACATACAAAATGTTTGCAAAAAATTAATGGATGAAATTAAAAGCAATAAAAATAAAATTATATATTCAAATTATATTGAGGGACTATTGCATACACCTGACGATTTCAATAAAAAATTCGCTGATATCGTTGATTATTACGGGAACACTTACTCTGATGTGCTTGATATGAAACTCAAATTTACTATCAGAGAGATGGAATACTCTATGAAAGATTTTGAAAGGCAACATATTGATAAAAAAAATCTGAACAACAGAATTTCATTATTAGTGGGATGCCTTGCTGCTGTAATTTTAATTTAGGAGGTATAGGTATATGGACATTGATCTAATCTTTAAGGTTGGTGCAATAGGAATAGTAGTAGCAGTTTTTAATCAAATTTTAACAAAGTCAGGAAGAGATGAGCAAGCAATGTTTGTTACGCTTACGGGAGTTATAGTAGTAATGGCTCTTATAGTTGGGATGATGAATGATTTGTTTATGGAGGTAAAATCAGTATTCAACTTGTATTGATGAAAGGAATGATATATGTTGCTTGCAAAAATTATATTCATTGCCGTAATCACAGTTATTTTGGGCATAACAATTTCAAATTTTAATAAAGAATTCAAGGTTTATATTACGGTTATATTCGGCATATTGGTGATGATGATACTTTTTAGGGAACTAAAGCAATATATTGAAGAATTCACCAATATTTTTACCAGATACAATATCAGAATAGAGTATTTTTCTACAATTTTAAAAATAGTGGGCATTGCATACCTATGTGATTTCATTTCACTTCTTTGCAAGGATTTAAACTATGAATCTGTAGGCAAGAAGGTAGAGATCGCCGGGAAGCTTATTATTTTAATTTATTCTATCGATGTAATAAAAATATTCCTTGATCAAATATTGATGCTTGTTAACGGGTGATGAGATGAAGATTAAATTAACCATGTTTTTAATTATTATATTAACTTTAAATACAATAAATGCTTTTGCCAATACATTACAAAATGCTATTGATGAAATTCCTATTGAAAATATAGAAGATTACATAAATAGTAACAATCCATATTTCAGGGATAATAACTTTAATATCAAGGATTTAATAGTCAATGCATTTAAGGGAAGATTAGACATTAGCTTAAAGGATTATTTTCTGTACGAATTTGAAAATGAACAAGGATTTTTCAAAAGTTTATTAAAAACCGGTATTAATATTTTAGTAATTTGCATGGTATTGACCATTATTAAATATTTTTCCGATGAGTTCAGCAGTCAAAGTGTTTCAGATATAGTATTAGTTTTTTCTGTTTTGATTATTTTCACTATTATATTAAAGGATGTTTTAATCATTAAGAATATGCTGAAGGGTGATTTTCTTATGTTTAAAACAATAACGGAAGAAATTAACGCTATATTTATGGCTGCAATGCTTACCTTCGGAAAATTAAGCATTTTGCAATTTTTTCAAACATCATTAAATTATGTGGTTGGGATGACTACGCAGTTGATTTATAAATTTACAGATATTATGACCATTATAATGATTGCCGTTATTTTGATAAACAATATGAGCAAACTGATAAATGCAAAGCTTATGTATAAATTTTTAAAGAAGGCAACCCTCTTAATTTTATCTGGATATATGATTATAGTAGTCATAAATTTTTCTGTACAAGGATATATATTATATAAAACAGATAATATTTTTATAAGTTCCATAAAAGCATTGTCGCCTGAAGCAGTACCTGTAATAGGCAATGCCGTAACCAGTTTTTTTGGAGTGTTTTTAAAAAGTATACTAATGATAAAGGACGTCTTAGGTATAATAATCATTATATTTATGTTCTCCGCTTTTGGCGGTTCATTGATAAAAATTGCTCTTGTTTTAGTTTTATATAAAGCAGTAGGCGTGTTGACAGAGCCCTTTAGTGAAAATATATCCAAGCTGATTTATGAAATGGCAGATATGTTCTTTATTTACCTGATATGTCTAATTACACCGATAATAATTGTAACAGTTTACTATTCAATTTTACTAAATTATATGAATAACATTTTTGGGTAGGCAAATGAAAAATACAATCGTAAATATACTTATTTTAATATTGATGTTCAACATAATAATGATAATTTTTCCGGATGGCAAAACACAGAAATTTTGCCGCATATCTATAAAAATTTTTATCATGATTTATATCTTGGATAATATATTTTTAAATGGAAGCATCAATATAAATTTATTGAATGATTTATCAACTATGGAAACTTCTTACGAGAGGGAAGTCACACTAAGCAGTGTAGACAGTAATTTTATCGATACAATAAATAAAGATTACTTCGAAGGGGATGATGTGGTAAAAAACATTTCATTAAACTTTACCGAAGATATGAATATAAGAGCAGTTATAACCTTAAGTAAACTGCTGAGTATGGATGAAGTAAATGTATTAAAAACCAACATAGCTGATATCTTTCATATAAGTGAAGACAACATATACATACAATAGATTTATGTTTCAAATAGTATAATGGGGGCACATATGAATAATTTTATAAATATGTTTAAAGAAAACAAGAATTTAAAATACGCCGTAAATATTTTTATTTTGCTGGTTATTATCTCTTTAATATTAAAACTTGATACATCTAAAATAACCGGCGCAGCATCAAATAATTTAACAGATAAAAATGTCGAAAAAGTTATGACAAGAGAGGACTATGTATTTTCATTAGAAGAAAGGTTAGAAAAAATCTTGGGGAAAATTGAATATATGCAGAGTGTCGATGTAATGATCTACACTAAAAAAACTCCTGAAATGAAACCGGTCTATGATGAAAATTTTAGTAATGAAACGAATATTGAAGTAGGAACAGACGGAACAAAAAGAGAGGTGAATAGAGAAACAAAACAAAATAAAGTAATTCTTGGGGGCGACAATCGGGTAGTGGAAAAATCATATGAATACCCACAAATATCAGGTGTCTTGGTTGTTGCTAAATATAATGGTGATAAAGATATTTATGCAACTCTTATGAATTGTGTAAAAACTTTATTAGATATCAATATAAATGATATTGAAATAATTCTTTCCAATAAATAGTTGGAAGTAAGTAATGTAAAACACGGTTAAAACTAACTAAGGGGGTAATTATGATTATGAGAAAGGAAACATTAGTATTTTTAACTTCTTTGGCAATAATATTTATAATCGGTTATGTAAATATGACAATGGTGCCGGAGAATCCATTCGATTTAAATGATATAGCAAAGGTAGAAGAAGCAAATAAGCCAATTGACTTAGATAACAATTTAGCGCAAATAATTGAGGGTGATATGGCACAATTAGATGGGAATGATTTAGAGGTATTAGAGCAAACCGATAAATCAGATATTACGATTAATCCGCCTGTCGATACAGATCCTAAGCTTGTTGAAAATGTAATAAAAGAAACTGATGAAGTTTTAAATGCTGAAGAGGAATTAGATTATGTAATTCTTGGAGATATTACAGATATTTTAGACAAAAATTCGGTTGTAGCGTCAGCTGAAGGTATTTTAAATGCATTAAATATAAATTTTGCAAACTTTAAGCTAAACAGAGATAAGACAAATATGGATGTTATCGATCATCTGGAAAAAAGTATAAGCAATGAATCAATATCTGCTGAGACTAAAAATCAATTTGAAAGTTTGCTGTTAAACAAAAACTCTTATGTTCAAGCTGAAAAAAGTATAGAAATCATGCTTCAATCAAAGGGCTATAATGAAACTATCGTAATAGTTGATGCAGATATGGTTAAAGTTGTTTCCAATGACACCATAGAACAAGCTGATGCAACCAAAATTAAGGATGTTATTGTATCAGAAACTAATTATGAGCCGGCACAAATAAAAATAGTAAAATTTGATAATATTGATTTGTAAAGAGCATAATATTCTGATATAATCATTTATGGAGGTGCTAATATGGATATCGAAAACATTGGCCAAGTTAAAATATCTGATGATGTTGTTATTATTATTGCAGGTATTGCAACCAGTTCGGTTAAAGGCGTAAGTACAACTCGTACAGGTGTTGCCGAAGGAATTTCAAACTTGTTTTCTAAAAATAATTATTCAAAAGGAATCAAGGTAGAAATAAATGAAAATATTGCTGTTTTAGATATTTTTATAAACGTTGAATACGGTTATAAAATAAGTGAAGTAGCAAGAGAAGTTCAATCCGTGGTTAAAAAAGAGATTGAAACTATGACTGATATGGAAGTAGCGGCTGTAAACGTTCATGTACTTAACATTATACAAGAGAAAGAAAAAGACAAAGACAAAGAGATAATAGAAGCTGAAATAATAGAATAAATATACCATCATATAGATTGACAATTGAATTTTGTCAATCTATAATTATGTTTAAAGGAACGTTACGGAGGAAAAATGAAACGAAAAGAGACAAGAGAAGAAGCAGTAAAAATTGCATATTGTATGGATATGAACAAGGATTTTGACAAAAACCTTCCATGTAAGTTTATAAGTCATTTTGAAATCGAAAATGTTGATACTGATTATCTAAATAAAACAATAGACGATTTAATAGATAATATAGATATAATCGATACATACATAACAGACAATTCAAAAGATTGGAAAATAAACAGAATTGCTAAGGTTGATCTGGCTGTTTTGAGAGTAGCAATTGCTGAAATATTGTATAATAATCAAATTCCAGAAAGTGTTTCTATTAACGAAGCAGTTGAAATCAGTAAAAAATACTCTAATGAAGATTCTCACAAGTTTATAAACGGAATTTTAGGCACTGTTGTAAGAAGTATTAAAAAATGAAAGAATATATATTAGGCATCGATACAAGTGCTTATACAACATCAATTGCAATAATTGATGAGGGAAGTAAAGAAATTTTAGTAAATAAAAGAAAAATATTAACAGTGCCTTTAGGTCAAAAAGGATTGAGACAACAAGATGCTGTTTTTCAGCATATAAAGAATTTTCAGGAGCTGTATTCTGAAATAGATATTGATTTTCAAAACCTTAAAACTGTTGCGGTCAGCTCAAGACCAAGAAATATTGAGAATTCATACATGCCTGTTTTTACTGTTGGTCAAAATTACGGAAAAATAATAGCTAAATCTTTAAATTGTAATTATATCGAATATTCACATCAGGAAAATCACATTGGCACATCGCTTATAAATCATTATAAAGAAATAAATAATAATATTCTTGCTGTTCATATTTCCGGAGGAACAACCGAATTTCTTAAGGTAAGTAAAGTTAGTAAGGGTTATGATGCGGTAATCATAGGCGGAAGCAAGGATATAACGTTTGGACAACTTATTGACAGAATTGGAATATTGCTTAATTTTCAGTTCCCATGCGGCTATCATATGGAAAATTACTTGTATGATTATAATAATATAAAAGAAATTAAAACCCCTAAAATAAGTGGGGATACATATATAAATTTATCAGGTATGGAAAACTTTTATAGCAATTTGTATTTATCAAATAAATACAATAAGGAATCAATTATTAATTCTCTTTTTATATATATTGCTGATAGTATAATACATATCATAGAAGAAATAAAGGAAAGTTTTACCATAGATACGATAATAATAGCCGGAGGAGTAGCTTCAAATTTATTAATAAGAAAACTAATACTGAATAAACTGAGCCAATTTAATATTATTTTGCCTACAAAAGAAAATTCTTCGGATAATGCTGTTGGAACTGCGTTTCTTCCGATTATAGACAGGTGGTACAATGAAGTTAAAACCAATTAAAGTATCAGTTTTAAACCAATATATAAAAAAATATTTAATGAGCAACTCAATTTTGAATAACCTTAGGGTGGAGGGTGAAATATCCAACATACGCTTGAGTAAGACGGGCTATACCTATTTTACATTGGGGGATGAAACGTCAATCATAAATTGTGTTGCTTTTTTTGCTGATAATATTTCTAAAAACGGCGACAAAATAATTGCAGATGGAGAGTTGTCCGTATATGAAGTTAGGGGTTCATATCAGCTTATAGTTAGAAATATTGAAAGAGTAGGACTTGGTAAAATTCTTGTTGATTTGGAACTTTTAAAGGAAAAGCTTAAAAGAGATGGAATGCTTGATCGTCACAGAGATATACCCCTTTATCCCAATAAAATAGGAATTATAACATCTAAGACAGGTGCAGCTATAAAAGATATTTTAAAAACATGTGAAGGTGTGAGAGCTGATTTTGAAATAATCATTTACAACACTTTAGTACAAGGAGAAAAATCCAAGGAAAGCATAATAGAAGGGATTAAATATTTCAACGAAAACCCAACAGACGTTATTTTAATATCCAGGGGTGGTGGAAGTTTTGAAGACTTAAATGTATTCAATGATTTAAAAGTTGCTGAAGAGGTATATAAATCCAATGTTCCGGTCGTTACCGGCATAGGCCATGAAACAGACAGAACGTTGACTGATTATGTGGCTGACATATACTGCCACACTCCAACAGCTGCAGCAGAAAGAATAATAAAGGGATATAAGGATGTAGAGGAGAGGTTAAAAAGTTATTTACTTTTATTAAAACAAAATACACTTAACAATTTGAATCTTAAAAAGGCCGATCTTAAATCTCAAAAATACGTACTTAAAAATTATTTGCCTGTTGAATTTATTTATAAAACTAAAAATGAAATCGAAAATTATAAAAATTATATACAAAATAAAACATATAAAAGATTAAGTGATCTTGTATTTATGCTTGATATTCTAAACGAAAAGCTTAACAGTCACAATTATAACGAACAGCTTAAAAAAGGATTTACCTTAGTTACTGATACAGAATACAACATTATTAAAAATGTTGATAAAATCAAACTAAATGATTTATTAAACATAAGGTTTAAAGATTTCATAGTAACAGCCGAAACAAAAGATATTAAAGAGGTGAATTAATGGAATATAAAAACTTTGAAACTGCATTAGAACATTTAAAAAGCATTATTGAAAAATTTGAAAAAAGCGACAATATTTCTTTAGATGAATTAGTTAAAAACTATGAAGAAGGAATGAAAGCATACTCCTATTGTTCAAAAAAATTAGATGACACTCAAAAGAAAATAAAGATTATTGATGAAATTGAATAAATAAAACTTATATACATTTTAATCAAATTTACAATTGATATTTATAAATTATTATGCTATAATTTTATTGAATTGTTCATATTTTTTAAATAATTAGAGAATAATTATAGAAAGTAATGAAAGGGTATTGAATGGAAGCTATTCGGCTTGATGTATATATGCATAAAAACGGTCTATGTAAAAGCAGAGAAAACGCTAAACAGTTAATTTTAAATGAATGCGTATATGTAAATAAAAATATTGTAACAAAACCCTCTTTAAAAGTAAACGATTCAGACGATATAAGAGTAGAAAATACTTTTGAATACATTGGACGAGGAAGCATAAAAATAGAGAAAGCTATAAATTTTTTTAATATCAATACAGAGAATAAAACAGCCGTTGATATAGGTGCTTCAACAGGCGGGTTTACAGATTTTCTAATAAAAAATAACGTTAACAAGGTTTATGCCATAGATGTGGGACACAATCAGCTTCATGAATCACTTATACATAACAAAAGTATTGTCAATTTAGAGGGAACGAATTTCAGATATATTGATACCGGTATTTTTATAGAACCAATAGATATAATAGTTGCTGACGTTTCATTTATATCTTTAAGGTTATTGTTGCCTAAAATATATGAAATCACTAATGAAAATACTGATATTATAGTGCTTATAAAGCCACAGTTCGAAGCGGGAAGAGAAAACATAGGCAAAAACGGAATAGTAAAACAAAAAAATGTACATCTTATAGTTTTGAACAATATTAAAAAATATTGTGAAGAAAACAATTTATATATTAAAAATATTACTTACTCTCCTATAAAGGGCGGCGACGGAAATATAGAATATTTAGCCCATATAAAGAAAAAAGCAACAGACATAGTTATTACTGAATTTAATTTCAAAAGCTTAATAAAATCTGCCTTTGAATTTTTATAAAATAATCTTAATGAGGTGACTAATGAAAAAGTATACGAGACAAACAAAAATTCTTGAACTTATTTCAAAGAGAGAAATTGAAACTCAAGAGGAACTTGCCGATGGCTTAAAGGCAATGGGTATTGATGTAACACAGGCAACAATATCAAGAGATATTAAGGAACTTCGATTAGTAAAGGTAATGTCTAAAAACGGTAAATACAAATATGCAACAATTGGACAGAGCCAGGAAGGTATTACCGACAGATTAAATAAAATATTTGAAAATTCAGTTGTTTCAATTGATAATGCTATGAATATTATAGTTTTAAAAACTATACCCGGAGCAGCTCAAATATGTGCATCAGCTATTGATTATATGGGAGTT
The DNA here is from genome assembly GCA_964421845.1 of uncultured Clostridia bacterium. Classification (GTDB taxonomy): domain Bacteria; phylum Bacillota; class Clostridia; order Tissierellales; family Sedimentibacteraceae; genus Sedimentibacter. The sequence goes on along the minus strand of CAYQYY010000001.1, from coordinate 184,339 downwards.
GACGAAATCGTCGGAACATTAGCGGGAGATGATACTGTCTTCGTAGCAATAAGAACTCTGGAAAATATCGAACAAGTATTGGAAGAGTTTAAAAAGAACATAAGATAACGGTGATATAATGCTTATAACTTTAAATATCAGCAATTTTGCAATATTTGAAAAACAATCAATTAACTTTGACATTGGCTTTAATGTTTTTACCGGAGAAACCGGCTCAGGTAAATCCATTTTAATTGAAGCATTATCTTTAATATTAGGTGAACGAGCTTCTAAAGATTTAATCAGAAAGGGAAAAAACAGTGCGCTATTAGAAGCAATTTTTGACATATCTGATAATAAGAGTTTTTACAGTTTTCTAGAAAGTAATAATATTGAAATAAGCGCTGAAGATTATCTTATAATATCAAGAGAAATATATGAAAACGGAAAAAGCATAAGTAAAATTAACGGCAGGACAGTACCACTCAGCATTATAAAAGAAGCAGGCAGCTATTTAATAGATATTTACGGTCAATTTGGACATGAAAGCTTGTTCAAAAAAGAAAACCATATTTTATTGTTGGACAGCTTAATTCAAAAGGATTTAGCTCCTTTTTTTGAAGTGTATAACAATATTTATTCAGAATACAATAAAATAATCAAAGAAATTGAAAGCTTACAAAGTAAATTAAGCAATAAAGATTTAAAAATAGAACAGCTTCAGTTTGAAATAAATGAAATAGATGAAGCTGAATTAAATGAATTTGAAGAGGAAGATCTTTTAAAACAAATTAAAAAGCTTTCAAACATACAAGAAATTCAAAATTCTTTATATGAAATAAACAATGTACTGAATAACAACGATTTAAATAACGTTTATAATTTACTTACTAAAATAAGAAGATACGATGATTCTTTAGAGGGCTTTATTTCTAAGCTTGATATTTTGTTAGAGGAATTGCAATATTTTAATTATGATTTGAGGGATTATTCTGAAACGTTGGATTTTGATGGTGAAAAATTAAATACCATCGAAAAGAGAATGTCACTAATAAACAGGTTAAAACGAAAATATGGCTTTTCGGTCGAAAAAATTAAAGAATACAGAGAATCAGCAAATAATGAACTGGATATATTATTAAAATCAGAATCAAATTTAAATGCAATGACGAAGGAAAAAGCAATATTAAATAAAAAAATTGAAGAGTATTCAGGCTTGATAACCGCTAAAAGAAAAGAAGCAGCTATAATATTAGAAAAGGAAATACTTAATGAACTTAATGATTTAAATATGAAAAATATTAAGTTCAAAGTAATGATAAATAAAAAAAATAATTATTCCTATGATGGCATAGATGATATTGAATTTTTAATTTCAACAAATGTAGGTAGCGATTTAAATTCCGTTCAAAAGGTTGTATCCGGCGGTGAAGCTTCCCGTATAATGCTCGCTTTTAAGAAAATCGCAAGCGATATAGAAAGTTCGCAAACTTTGGTATTTGATGAAATTGATTCGGGAATAAGCGGTAAAACTGCTCAGATGGCAGGCATTAAAATGAACTATATATCATCAAAACATCAGGTAATTTGTGTTACACATTCACCGCAAATCGCTTCTATTTCAAAGAATCATTTTTTAATAGAAAAAAAGGTTATTGATAATAATACTTACAGTACGGTTAAAAAATTAAACCAAGAAAATAAAATCTATGAAGTTGCAAGATTGTTAAGCGGTATGAATATTACGGAAAAATCATTAAGCAATGCAAAAGAACTCATAGATTCAGGTATTTGTCATTCTAAACACAGTAATTAAAGTTATTGTAAATTAAAATGACAAATTATCATATCTTTTCACAAAAAAGGCATTTGTAAAAAAAAGACATAAGTATAATACAAACTTCATATGGAGAAATTAAAGATAAAACTTGAAGGAGTGCAAAATGAAAAATTTCGCTAAAAGAGTTTTATTCTTTATTTTTTTTATTGCAATTTTAGTGGCCACCGTTTATTTGGGATATGATTTAAAGGCAAATCCATATATTTTAACAAAAATGGATGGTAATGAAGTTATAGAATCAAATGGTAAATATATAATTCCGGGCGGTCAAACCGTCGGCGTAGAATTAAAAACAAAAGGTGTCTTAGTAGTTGGTTTAGCAGATATAATAAACTCTGATAAAATATCCATCTCTCCGGCTAAAATTTCCGGTATGGAAATAGGGGATAAAATAATAAGAGTTGATAATCAAAAAATAGAATCTATAAATCAAATACTGCAATATACATTGGATAATGGAATTAAAAATTACAATTTTACAGTTGAGAGAAACGGAAAAATTTTAGATTTTAATGTAACTCCGGTTAAAACATTAGAAAATGATGATATTAAATTCGGGTTTTGGGCAAGAGAAAACATAGCAGGTATAGGAACAATTACATTTATTGACCCAAAAACCGGAAAATTCAGTGCGATAGGTCATGGTATATCTGATTCAGATACCGGTTCCTTAATAGATATTAAATCAGGCACAATTTCGAAAGCCAGTATAACAAATATAAAGCTTGGTAAAAAGGGTGAACCGGGTGAAATAATAGGTTATATATTAAAAAATGAACAGAAGCTTGGAACTGTCGAAGATAATACTAATTTTGGAATCTATGGTAATATTAATGAAGATAGTTTAGGATTTTTCAGCAATAATCTAATAGAGGTCGGAAGAAAGGAAGAAATAAGAATAGGTCCGGCTCAAATATATTCATGTGTCAATAATGAAATTAAAAAATATAATGTAGAAATAACAAAGATTTTTTATCAGAATAAACCCAGCGAGAAAAGCTTTGTCATAAAAATTATAGACAATGATCTTTTAGAATTAACAAACGGTATAATACAGGGAATGAGTGGGTGCCCGGTTATTCAAAACAATAAAATAGTTGGTGCTGTAACCCATGTTTTCATGAATGACCCTACAAAGGGTTATGGTATATATATAGAATGGATATTTGATGAAGTTTACGGAAGGAATTGAAGAATCTCAATTTTGAGATTCTTTTTTATTCAACATAAACCTAAGAATGACATAAAAGGTTAAAATCGTATATTCTTAGCATAAAAAATGTAAAATCATAATATATATATAAATATAAAAAAAATTTTAAAATTTTTTTATAAAAAAAAAGGGATTTATGTTATATATACGTATTATATATATAGATTAATAAATAGGGGGTCTCATTATGCAAAAAAAAGTAAAAATAGTAATTGCAGATGATAATAAGGAATTCAGATTAATTCTAAAGGATTTTTTAGCAAGCAAAAATGTATTTGATGTAGTAGACATGGCAGATGATGGATTGAAGGCATTAGATGCTGTAGAAAAACATGAACCGGACATACTCATATTAGATATAATTATGCCGCACTTGGATGGATTAGGGGTTATTGAAAAGCTTCATAAAAAAGATTTAAAGAAATTTCCAAAGGTTATTATATTGTCTGCAGTAGGACATGACAAGGTAACACAAAGAGCAATTAACATGGGTGTAGATTATTACATAGTAAAACCATTTAATTTCGAATCATTTGCAGAAAGATTATTACAAATTTCCGAACTTGAAACTTCAAGGATACAAAATAAAAACAAAGAAGTTATTTATAACGAAAAAATAAATACTGAATTATCCCTTGAAGTTAAAATAACGGATATACTTCATGAAGTGGGAGTTCCTGCTCATATAAAAGGTTATCAATATTTGAGAACATCAATCATAGATGTTGTCAATAATATTGAAATTTTAGGTGCTATAACTAAAGAATTATATCCGATGATAGCAACTAAATATAACACTACTCCAAGCAGAGTTGAAAGGGCTATCCGTCATGCAATAGAAGTTGCCTGGACAAGAGGCAAAATTGAAACAATCAACAATATTTTTGGCTATACTATACATAACAATAAAGGAAAACCGACAAATTCGGAATTCATAGCAATGATAGCAGATAAACTGCGTTTAGAACAAAAGGTATCATAGATATTAAATTTTCAATTTTGGCGTATTCTATAAATAAGCTTGACAAAGACATTTATTATTATTACAATTAGCACGATAAACTAATTTTGCAAAGATATAAAAATTGCATAATTACAGGAGGCAATTTTGAATACTGAAATAACCGTAAAAAGCGAGAAAATATTTGAAGGTAAAATAATAAATTTAAGAGTAGACACAGTTGAGCTTGAAAATCAAAAATATACTAAACGTGAGATAGTAGAACATAGAAATGCAGCCGCCATAGTAGCAATTAATGAAAATGGTGAAATACTTTTAGTTAAACAATACAGGAAAGCAGTAGAAGAATTTTTATTTGAAATACCTGCAGGTGTATTGAATATTGCTGAAGTACCGGTAGAAGGTGCTTTAAGAGAATTACAAGAAGAAACAGGTTACGAAGCCAAAAAAATCAAACAAATATATGAATTTTATTCTTCACCAGGATTTACAAATGAAAAAATCTATTTATTTAAAGCAGAAGATTTGTTATTTACATCTACTAAATTTGATGAAGATGAATGTATTGAAACTATTGCATTAAATAAAGAAGAAGCTAAAAAGATGTTGGAAACAGGAAGAATTACAGACAGTAAGACATTGATTGGAATAATGCACTGGATAAATTCATAAATTAATAAAGTATTAAACCTCTTGAACAGGCATATATTGTATAAAGCTTTTCGGGAGGTTTTTTTATGAACAATACACTAAAGAAATTAATATTATCAGAAAACAAAAGATTTATATTTTTGCTTTTAATATTTGTTTTTTCACTTAGCTTATCTTCATTTATTTATATCATAACAGGACAAGGTAATATAACTCATATAAATTACGAAAGTATAAGCTCCATGACTATAAGTGATATTTTTTTTATAACAATTAAAAGAAATTTAGTTTATTTTATTGCAGTAATTTTGTTGACCATCATTGGTCAAAGTAAAATAATCAACGGACTGTTTGGATTAATTTCTGTATATTTTGGTTTATCAATTATTTATTTAATAAGAACGTTAAAAATGGATGTAATTTATTTTGTACTAACATTTACTGATTATTTTATATTTTTTCCGCTTCTCTTTTATTTTACATTTATTTCAAGTACAATTTCTAAATATACAAAAAAGACAAAAAACTTAGAGCAAATTTCTCGCAAATTTGATATAATAATATCCAGTTATATTAAATTATCTTTAATATATCTTTTGATAGTAACTGTGTACAGTTTAGGTTACAGTTACTATATACTAATATTAAGCAGATTGTTGGTGAGATAATGGATAAAAATATTGAAAATTATAAAACATATCTTAATTCTAAAAAATTGAGTGCTAATACCATTGCTTCATACATTTATGACATAAACAGCTTCAATAATTACATAAATGATATTTACAGTATAAATATAACAAATACAAAAAAAGCTCAAATATTGACATATCTGGTGAATCTTCAAAAGGCAGGCAAAAGTTCATCAACTATTTCAAGAACCATATCTTCCTTAAAAAATTTTTTTGATTTCTTAAAAAAGGACAAACTTATTTCAGATAACCCTGCAGAAAGCATTCACAGTCCAAAACAAATTAAAAAAACACCTTCTGTTTTATCTGAGGAAGAAGTCAATTCTTTATTGGAGCTGCCGGATGTAAATACATTTAAGGGGGCAAGGGATAGCGCCATGCTTGAATTATTGTATTCATCAGGTATAAAGGTTACAGAACTTATAAATATCAAAATTAATGATTTAAATTTAAATGCAAATATTATCAACATTGAAGGTGATAAAAAGCGTATAGTACCTTTAAATCAATATTCAAAAAATGCCATAAATGATTATATGAAGAAATTCAGACATAAAAGATGCAGTGTTGAAAATGAATTTTTGTTTGTTAATATATCAGGTGAACCGATTTCAAGACAGGGTATTTGGAAAATATTAAAATATTACGAGAAGAAAATAAATTTAAATAAGGAATTATCACCTCAAATACTTAGAAATTCTTTTGCTGTCCACCTTTTATCTCACGGTGCCGATTTAGGAACCATACAGGAATTAATGGGACTTAGCAGCTTAGCAGCTGCCCAAAATTATTTAAACAGTGTAGAATTTAAATCACTTGAAGTGTTTAAAAAAGCATTTCCAAGAGTATAATAACAATAGATGAGCAATTGTTTATTAGACTGAATGATGATAAGGAGATATATTATGATAAACAGAGCAGTTTTAATTGTATTAGACAGTGTGGGAGCAGGCGAACTTCCGGATGCAGATATTTATGGGGATGTTGGCAGCAATACACTAAAAAATATATATAAAAATATAAATGATTTTTCACTTCCTAATTTAGAAAAATTAGGTCTTTTAAATATTGATGGATTTGAGGATATCAAAAAAACTGATACATATGCCGGATCCATTGCTAAATGCAATGAACAATCAAAGGGTAAGGATACAACAACAGGTCATTGGGAAATCAGCGGTTTAATATTGGATAAACCTTTCCCCACATATCCTGAAGGTTTCCCTGAAGATGTTATTAAGGAATTTGAAAAAAGAGTGGGTAGAAAAACATTAGGTAACTATCCTGCTTCGGGAACAGAAATAATCAAAATACTTGGTAAAGAGCATGTTGATACAGGCAGTTTAATTGTATATACCTCTGCAGACAGCGTATTTCAAATTGCTGCTCATGAAGAAGTAGTTCCTCTTGATGAACTTTATAGCATATGTGAAACAGCAAGAGAATTGCTTCAAGGAGAGCATGGAGTAGGTAGAGTTATAGCAAGACCTTTCATCGGCAGCGAAGGCGATTATAAAAGAACAGGAAACAGAAAAGACTATTCATTGGTACCACCAAATGATACATTGTTAGATTATGTTAATAACAACAATATGGATGTATTCGCCATAGGTAAAATTGAGGACATATTTGTAAATAAGGGTATAACAAGATCAAATCACACCAAGAATAATGAAGAAGGCATAAAGGCAACTATTGAAGCAATTAAAGAAAATTTCAAAGGTCTTATATTTACAAACCTTGTGGACTTCGACATGATCTATGGACACAGAAACGATGTTGAAGGGTATGCTGACGCATTAAAATATTTTGATGATAACCTTCCTGAAATACTTAAAAACTTAAAGGATGATGATATTCTTATAATAACAGCAGATCATGGTTGCGATCCTACAACCGAGAGCACAGATCATTCAAGAGAATATATTCCTTTATTATTCTACGGAAAAAATATTAAAGATAACAATAATCTGGGAATTCTTGATTCCTTTGCATCCATAGGAAAAACCATTCTTGATTTATTGAAAATAGAAAATGGTATCGCGGGACAAAGCGTAGCGGGAAATATTTTGAAATAATAATCCGGGTAATAGTCAGAATAGTAACAAATTCGACAAATGTATAACAACACCAAATATGGTTATTATAATTCATAAAAAGGAGGTAGTTTTTATGAAGAAAAATATAGCCATATTTTTTTTATTGGTGTCAATTTTGAATTTGATCATTGTACCTGCATATGGAATCGAGCCGGAAAGCTTGCAATCAAAAGCGGCTATTTTAATCAATGCAGATGACGGTAAAATACTGTTTGAAAAAAATGCACATGATAAAATGCAGCCGGCCAGCATAACTAAAATTATGCTCTTAGTTTTAATTTCTGAAAAAATGAACAGCGGTGAAATAACTCTTGACCAAGAGCTTACTGTTTCAGAATATGCAGCAGGTATGGGGGGCAGCCAAATATATTTAGAGGCATTTGAAACTCAAACAGTAGAAAGTATGCTAAAAGCAATATCAATGCGCTCGGCAAATGATGCTTCTGTTGCTATGGCTGAATTTATGTACGGCTCAGTTGAAAGTTGTGTAAAAGCAATGAATACAAAAGCAAAAGAACTTGGTATGAATGATACGCATTTTGTAAATGTTACAGGTTTACCAGAACCGGAACATCTAACAACTGCAAAAGACATTGCTATAATGACACAAGAGTTACTTAAATATAATTATGTAAATCAATATATGTTAACATGGATGGATTCTGTCTATGTAGGCAAGGAAAAAGATTCGGAACAAGTGTTGGTTAATACAAACAGATTAATAAATAATTATGAAGGTCTTTTAGGCGGTAAAACAGGTTATACAACAGAGGCAAAATACTGCTTGTCTGCAGCAGCAAAAAGAAACGATACAACACTTATAGCCGTTGTCTTGGGTTGTGACAATACAAAGGTTAGATTTTACGAAACAACGAAGCTTTTAAATGAGGGCTTTGCAAATTTCAAAAATCTTGTGTTCCATAAAAAAGGCGAAGTAATATCAACTTATCCTGTTTATTGTGGCAAAGAGGATACATTTAATGTGGTGAGCAAAGAAAATATATATTATTTTACAGAAAGTAATTGCAAGGTGGAAGATTTTAATTTAGAATATGTGATAGATGAAAAATTAAAAGCCCCATTGAGTCAAAATGTTGCAATAGGAAAAGCAATTCTTTACAAAAGCGGTAAAATTCTTGGAGAATATGAACTTTATCCTGAAAAAAATATTGAAAAAGAAGGGTTATTTAAATTTTATCATAAAAATTTATTAAAAAATTTTATTAAGTAATTGAGGTTAACAATGGATTATTCCGTAAGTTTAAATATTTTTCAAGGACCATTTGAACTATTATATCATTTGATTGAAATTAAAGAAATTGACATTTACGATATACCCATATCGGAAATTACAGACCAGTATATTGAATATTTAAATCAAATGATTCAGTTTAACATGAATATTGCAAGCGAATTTGTTTTGATGGCTTCAACACTCATTGAAATTAAATCGCAGATGCTCCTTCCTCAAAAGGAAAAGGAAGAGGATCCAAGAACAGAGTTAGTAAATAAACTTTTGGAATATAAATTATTTAAAGAGGCCTCCGATAAACTTAAAAAATATGAAAATGAAAGCAGTTACTATTATTCTAAACCAAAGGAAGAATTAGCAATTACATCTGATGTAAAGCCAGAACAGCTTTCATTAAATGAATTAAATGTTTATGAGTTGTACAATGTTTTTATGTCGCTATTAAAAAATCAAAGTTTGAAAAACGTAAGCGAAGAAAAAATAAAGGTTTATCGAGAAAGTTTCAGTGTTAAGGACTGTGTTGATGCATTGTTAAAAAAACTTAAAACTCAAGGACGCGTATCGTTATTTTCAACATTTAACGAGAATAAACAAATAACAAAAGAATATGTTATAACAACATTTTTAGCGGTTTTAGAACTTTCAAACAAGCATGGCGTTAAAATATTTCAAACAGATACATATTGCGATATAATTTTGCTTTCATAGGAGAAAAAAATGAATCTAAAAAGCGTTTTGGAAAGCTTGCTTTTTGCTTGGGGAGAACCATTAGGAGTAAGTGAGATTTCAAATATATTAAATATTTCCGAAAAGAATATCACTGATATTTTGGATGAAATGATTGAACAGTCCGTTAACAATAAGGATAGCGGTTTAATCATTCAAAAATTCGGCAACTCATATCAAATAACAACAAAAAAAGAAAACTTTGTTTATATTCAAGATCTTTTACAAACAACAGTTAACAAAAGCTTGTCAAATGCAGCTATGGAAACTTTGTCTATAATCGCCTACAAACAACCGGTCACAAGAGTTGAGATAGAATTAATCCGTGGAGTTAAATGCTCCAATGTAATTAAGGGGTTGTTAGATAAATTTCTTATAAAAGAGGTAGGCAAATTGGATAAACCGGGAAGACCTACTCTTTATGCTACTACGGATGAATTTTTAAGACATTTCGGATTAAATTCCATAGAAGAACTTCCAAGCTTAAGCTTAGAATCCGAGGAGGAAAAAGCAACGTAGTAATCGTTGCTTTTATTTTAATATGGGAATATGGATTATTTTAATTATAGTTGGGGGATTATTGTTTATATATTTCAATCTTAAAATAGGATGCAAAATTAATTTAACGTCATCTTATTTAAGATTATATATAAAATTAAGTATATTAAAAAAATTATATAATTTAGATAAAAAATTTTATTATTTTGATTTCATAAATCAATCAACAAAGAGATATAAGAGTATAAAGACAAAAAAATATTTTCCTTATCTGATGAAATTATCTAAGATAAGAAGATTTTTTATTGTTAATAACATATCTTTTTATCCTGAATGCTTCGATAATTTATCTTCCTTTGTAATTGAATTTACAATAGTTAATAATGTAATCAAAAGGCCGCTTATACGAATATAAGCATATTTGAGGGCTATGTGGTTATATTTCTCCTAAGTTTAGGGCATACTTATGTAAATACATTTTGAAAGGGGATACCATGAGTAACGATATTGAAAGCATCATAAAAACAACCTTAGATAATATCAACAGCTTAACTGAAAATGAAAAACTTATAAGCAGCAAAATAACATATGACAATACAAATTATCTTGCTATTTCAAAGCTTAATATGAATTTTGTAATAGGCGGTAGCGACATAGATAAAAGATTCAGAAGTGTCGACCTAAAACCATTTGCCGGAGCTGCTTATGTTAATTTACAGTTAAATCCGCAGATTCTCATATATGAAACAAATAATAAAGATGTGAGAACAATCAATATTAACAATGAAACAACTGCAGGAGATATTACAACTTCAATATTGAATATAATGTCATTCATAAAGGAAGTAAGGGAGAAAAAAGATTGTGATTTATAAGAAATTTAAAATTATTTTTATAATAATTTGCTTATCATTGTTTAACAGCTTTATTTTTATAGCGGAAGCAATACCTGAAGTTTATGCGCAGTCATACATAGTAGTGGATACAAAATCAGGACGAATAATCGGTTCAAGAAACCCTAATGAAAAATTACCTATAGCCAGTACAACTAAAATATTAACAACGATATTGGCAATCGAAAACATTAATAATTATGATAAAAAAATTGAAATACCTGCATCTTGCACAGGAATAGAAGGTTCAAGCTTGTACCTGTTACCAAAACAAAAGGTATCAATTATAGATTTATTATATGGAACAATGTTTCGTTCAGGCAACGATGCAGCACAAACTTTAGCAGAATTTGCAGGAAGAAAATCTGAAGGTGGCTTCATTGAGATGATGAACAAAAGAGCTAAGGAATTAGGTGCATTTAACAGTAATTTTGTAAATCCTCACGGTCTTCACAGTGATAATCATTATTCTACTGCTTATGATATGGCATTGATTAGCAGCCATGCAATGAAAAACAAGCTGTTTAAAGAGATTTCTTCAGCTGAGAAATATAAGGCAAACAGTTTAAATACTTATCTTTTCAACAAAAATAAAGTAGTTCATCAATATGAGTACGGGACAGGTATTAAAATCGGATATACGAAAGCAGCCGGCAGATGCCTTGTTGCTTCGGCAGAAAAAGAAGGGACTGAAATTATAGCAGTCGTTCTTAATGACAACAGTTGGTTTCAGGATTGCTACAAAATATTTGACTGGGCATTTGAAAATTATAAAAGCTATAATATAGTTGAAAAGGGGCAATTTGCAGGCAGAACCGAAGAGGGAGAACCGGTTTTTATTTCAGAAAGCTTCAGCTATATACTAACTGATGAAGAAAAAGAAAAAATAAGATTTGAAAGTGAAATTAGCGTTCCGCATATAATAAATAATCATGAATCTTATATTTGTGGTACTTACAGGGTTTATTTAGGGGACGAATTAATTCATACAGGTAGCTTAGTAAGCAATTACTAAGCCATTTTTCTTTAACCTGGCACATTCGCTTAAATATTTGGGTCATCTGCTTGTTTGCAATAAATAAAGAAATATATTATAATAGTTGAAAAATCATGGGAGCTAAATTTGGAAAGATTACAGAAGTATATTGCCGCCTGTGGCGTAACCTCAAGACGCAAGGCCGAGGAATTAATATTAAATGGTCATGTTAAAGTAAATGGAATCATAGCAAATGAGCTTGGTACTAAAATAGATCCTCAGAATGATATTGTCACCGTAAACGATAAAATAATAACAGAAAAGAATAATTTTATTTATATTAAACTTAATAAGCCGTTAGGTTATGTAACAACCGTCACAGATCAATTTGGGCGAAAAACGGTCTTAGATCTAATTAATATAAAAGAAAGAATTTATCCTATAGGTCGTCTTGACTACAATACGTCCGGTCTTTTGCTTTTAACAAATGACGGAGAGCTTGCCAATAAGCTCATGCATCCTAAATACAACATTTATAAAACTTATGTTGCAACGGTTAAAGGCCAAATAAGCGAAGAAGCATTACAAAGCTTAAGAAATGGTGTACTTATAGAAGATTACAAAACTTCTCCGGCAAAGATTAAACTCATAGAATTTAAAAACTATAAATCAACTGTTCAAGTAAGTATCTACGAAGGAAAAAACAGACAGGTAAGAAAAATGTTTGATGCAGTCGGTCATAATGTATTGTCGTTAAAAAGAATATCATTTGGGGAAATAAGTTTAAACATATTAAATTTAGGTGAATGGGCATATTTAAACGACAGTGAATTGAATTTTTTAAAAAAAATAAGGAAATAACACATGAATAATACTAAATACGGAAAAATAGTTTCGCTTATACATATCTTAATACAGGAAAGCTATATGGGTCACGATAATTTAAATTTGGTAGATGCAACCTGCGGAAATGGATTTGATACATTGTTTTTATGCAAGGTTGCAGGCAGAACAGGCAATGTTACTGCTTTTGATATACAAAATGAAGCTATTGAACGAACAAATAATTTGCTAAACAGTAGCTTAGATTATGTAAATTACAAACTGATTAATGATTCCCACGAGTTTATCAAAAATCATATTTCTTCAAACATTGATGCATGTGTTTTTAATTTAGGATATCTGCCCTTATCTGATAAAAAAATAATAACAAACGGAGAAACAACCATTTCTGCAATCCGTAACTTGCTGCCCTTATTAAATAATAACGGAAGAATCTATATTGCTGCGTATATAGATCATGACACGGGAGAAGAAAATAAAAAAATAATTGAATTTTTAACATCCTTAAACAATTCTATGTACAATGTGCTCCATATAAAATTATTAAATAAATTAAATAGCCCTCCACAAATTTTCATTATTGAAAAAAATGCATGATAGGTTAAAAAGCCATCCTGCATTTTTATTATTTTATGCATAATTAATATAAAGGTTATACGTTTTCTTTTACACTTTTTGCATTACATGAATTTGTTCTTGCATTTCATCTTTTAATTGAAATATTTCTTGCAAAGCGTTTTTTTTGTGCTATTATTAAGTTAGGGAGAGAAATAGGAGGATGTTATATGTCTAATAAGAACGATAATAAGGTGCTTCTGCAAAACAAAGATTGGTGTAAGGGCTGTGGAATATGTGTAGGATTTTGCCCAACTAAGACGCTAATAATCGAAAATGATAAATGTGTAATAGCTTATCCGGAAAAATGCATTTTTTGCGGTCAATGCGAGCTAAGATGTCCAGATAATGCTATTTGGATTAAAGCAGGAGGGAATGAAGATGAGCAATAATAATTACAGATTAGTTCAAGGAAATGAAGCATGTGTTGAAGGTGCATTAGCTGCCGGTATGATGTTTTATGCCGGCTACCCAATCACGCCATCAACTGAAATTGCAGAAATTTCAGCTCAAAAATTGCCTTTGATAGGCGGTAAATTCATACAAATGGAAGATGAAATAGCAAGTATCGCAGCTATTATCGGCGGTTCCCTTGCCGGTTTAAAATCAATGACTGCAACAAGCGGTCCGGGATTTTCATTGATGCAGGAAAACTTAGGATATGCAGCTATTGCTGAAATACCATGCGTAATTGTTAACGTACAAAGAGGAGGTCCTTCTACAGGTATGCCTACTTCACCGGCACAGGGTGATGTTATGCAGGCAAAATGGGGAACTCATGGCGACCATCCGGCGGTATCTTTAACTCCAAACTCAGTACAGGAAACATACGAATATACTATAAAAGCTTTTAATATAGCTGAAAAATACAGAACACCGGTTATCATGTTAATGGATGAAACCGTTGGTCACATGAGAGAAAAATTAAAATTAAAGGACCTTTCAGAAATTGAAGTTATAGACAGAAAAAAACCTACTTGCAACCCGGAAGAATATGTGGCATACAGACCTGATGAAGATATGGTGCCGAAAATGGCATCATTCGGAGAAGGTTACCGCTATCACGTAACCGGCTTAACTCACGGTGAAGACGGCTTCCCCACAAACAATAACGATATTTCCGGCAAGTTAATACAAAGAATAGTAGATAAGATAGAAAAAAACATAGACGATATAGCATATTATGATGAATATAGAATGGAAGATGCAGAGATAGCAATAGTTGCTTATGGCGGAGTATCCAGATCAGCAAAAAGTGCTGTTGACGAAATGCGTGAAATGGGTATGAAGGTAGGGATGTTCAGACCTATTACTATTTGGCCTTTTTTAGAAAAACAAGTAAGAAATGTTTCAGAAAAAGTTAGAGAAATTTACGTAGCTGAAATGAACTTAGGTCAATACAGCTTAGAAGTTGAAAGAATTGCATGTAAAAATTGCACAGTTAAAAAAATAAATAAAATTAACGGAGAATTAATTACTCCTAATGAAATTATCGATGCCGTAACAGGAGGTAGAGAATAATGAATTGCAGTGATATAACTAAGAAATATTATAGAGTTGAAAAATTACCTCACATTTGGTGCCCCGGATGCGGACACGGAACATTGATGAATACTGTAGTAAGAGCTATCGATAAATTAGGTTTGAATAAAGATGAGGTTGTTATAGTTTCAGGTATTGGATGTTCTTCAAGAGCACCGGGATACATGGATTTTAATACTCTCCATACAACACACGGTCGTGCCCTTGCATTTGCAACAGGAATTAAAATGGCAAATCCAAAGCTTCATGTAATTGTAATAATGGGAGACGGAGACAGCTCAGCCATAGGCGGTAATCATTTAATACATGCAGCAAGAAGAAATATAGATATTACAACAATTGTATTCAATAATAACATTTATGGTATGACAGGAGGACAATATTCTCCTACAACACCGACTGCAGATTTTGCCACAACAGCTCCTTTTGGAAACATTGATGTTCCTTTTGATTTATGTAATTTGGCAAAGGGAGCCGGTGCAACATTTGTTGGAAGAGGAACTGCTTATCATGCACCTTTAATGCAAAAGCTGATTGAAAAAGGATTACAAAACAAAGGTTTCTCATTTATAGAAGGTTTGAGCTTATGTCCAACATATTACGGCAGAAAAAATAAAAAGGGAAATGCTTTTAATATGCACACTAACTTAAAAGAAAATTGCGTTGATATAAAGGTTGTTGAAAAGAATCCTGAAAAGGGCGAAAATAAAATTTTAATCGGAGAATTTTACTATGAACCAAAGCCTGAATATACAGAAAGCTATCAGGTAATTGTTGATAAATTCAAAGATTTGAGGAGGGAGTAGTATGTTTGATAAAATAGAACTCAGATTGAGTGGCTCCGGTGGACAAGGAGTTATACTTGCAGCAATTATTTTAGCTGATGCAGCGATAGAACAAGGAATTAATTCTATTCAAACTCAATCCTACGGCCCTGAAGCTCGTGGAGGAGCAAGCAAGGCGGAAGTTATTATTAGTAAAAAAGAAATAAATTTTCCAAAGGTAGTTAATCCGAATATTTTATTATCTTTGACACAAAACTCATATGATAAATATGTTGCAACTTTAGATAAAAATGGTATACTTATAGTCGATGAAAGTGTTAATGTTAATGTAGATGTGCCTTATAAAATATATAAACTTCCTATATTAGAAACAGCTCAAAGCAAATTAGGAACACATATGGTTGCTAATATAATTTCTGTAGGGGCATTGTATGCACTTATCGGAGAGGACGTTATAAGTAAGGATGTAATGATTAATTCTATTACAAACAGAGTTCCTCCTGTTACTGTCAATAAAAACATAGATGCTTTTGAAGAAGGTATTAAATTAATTAAAGGATGATTCTATGAGCAACAATGATTTAATCAGCTTAATAAACAGTAATTATTATAAATTCAGTAAGGGGCAAAAACAAATAGCTCAATTTATTATTGACCACTATGACAAAGCAGCGTTTATGACTGCTGCTAAAATAGGGGAAACCGTTGATGTCAGTGAATCAACAGTTGTTAGGTTTGCAAGCACCATTGGCTATTCAGGTTTCCCTGAATTACAAAAAGCTCTTCAAGTATTAATTAAAAATAAACTGACAACAGTTCAAAGAATTAATTTAAACAGTGACATAGTCAACGATAAAGACAAGCTTCATAAAAGAATTATAAAAAATGAAATGAATACCATGCGAACCTTATATGAAACAATTGACACTAAAGAGCTTGATAAAGCCGCCGAGCTTATAATGAATGCAGATAAGGTATACATACTTGGGCTTAGAACTTCATCCACATTGTCTAATTATCTCGGATTTTATCTTGATGTAATACTAGATAATGTTAAGGTATTAAATAACAGCGGTGTAAATTCTCTTTATGAAGAAATAATACGAATTAAAGAGACGGACGTTTTGATTGTTATAAGCTACCCAAGATATTCAAAAACAACTATTGAAGCAACAAAATTTGTGAAAGAGCACAACGCAAAAATTGTAGCAATAACTGATACAGAAGCATCTCCGGTTTATAACCTTGCTGATGTATCACTTTTAGCAAAAAGTAATATAGTTTCTTTTATAGACTCATTAGTTGTACCTCTTTGTATGATAAACAATTTAATTATAAACATAGGACTTCAGGAGAAAGATGACATAGTAGAATACTACAACAAGCTTGAACAGCTATGGGATAACCACAGCATTTATCAAAATGAATAACTAATCGGGGATGGTTCTTACTGTCCCCTGTTTTATTCTCATCAACCGTTTCAAAAGTTTTTGTTGTTATATTTTATAATCTGTAATATAATAATACAATGTTTAAACAACATCATGAGAGGAAAATACTATGATAATTGCAATAGACGGTCCGTCAGGTGCAGGCAAAAGCACTGTTGCAAAATTATTAAGCAATAAACTTAAGTTTGAGTATATTGATACAGGAGCTATGTATCGTGCTTTAGCATATAAGGCATATATAAATAATATAGAAATAAAAGAATGTAATATTGATAAAATTACCGAATTGCTTAATACAACAACAATTGATTATTATGACAATAACATTTATTTAGATGGACAAAATGTAGAAGATTTAATAAGAGATGAAATAATTTCAATTGGTGCATCAAAAATATCCACATTGAGCATTGTTCGAATTAAAATGGTTGAACTTCAAAGAGAAATCTCAGAAAATAAAAATGTAATATTAGACGGCAGGGATATTGGAACTGTTGTTTTTCCAAATGCAGATTACAAGTTTTTTGTTACAGCCTCTGAAGAAATAAGGGCAATAAGAAGATATAATCAACTTGTTGCTAAAAATAAAGATATAATTTTCGAAGATATTCTTGCAGATATAAAAAAACGTGATGAACAGGACTCTTCAAGAAAAATTTCTCCTTTGAAACAAGCATATGATGCAATGTTAATAGATACCTCAGATATGAGTTTAGAAGAAACAGTAGAAAAATTAGCTGACATTATCGGAGGAAGTAATGTTTTATAAAATAGTGGTTAACATACTTAAATTTTTAGTATTTATTATATTTGATTTGAAAGTCCACAATGCCGAAAGTATAAACAATACCAATGATGGCTTAATAGTTTGCGGCAATCATGTATCAATGATAGATCCTGTTATCCTTGCTGTTTCCACAAAAAGAGAAATACGCTTCATGGGTAAGAAAGAATTATTTGAAAACAAATTTTGGGGGTATATTTTTAAAAACTTAGGAGCTTTTCCTGTTGACAGACAAGGTATATCCTTATCAGCAATTAAAAGTTCTCTTAAGGTTTTAAACGACAAAGAAGTGCTTGGCATTTTCCCTGAAGGAACAAGGGTTAATGAATATAATGAAGACAATGCAAAGCCGGGAATAGCACTTATTGCAAATAAAGCGCATGTTAATATTTTACCTTTTTATATAAAGGGGCCATATAAATTCAGAGGAAGAATCGAAATATTTTTCGGCGAAGAAACTAATTATTTCGAAAATTTTGAAGGTAAAGCAAATACAGAAAAATATGCTGAAATAGGCAAGGAAATATTAAGAGATATCTATAAATTTAAAGACAGGTAATTATATGACAATTTTAATTTCTAAATATAACGGATTTTGTTCAGGTGTAAAAATTGCCGTGGATAAGGCAAACAAAACCCTTGATGATGAAAAAAAGCTTTACAGTTACGGTGAAATAATACATAATAAAGATGTCATCGAAGAGTTAGAAAGTAAGGGTTTAACGGTGATTGAAGATATACCGTCAAACAGTGATACTAAACTATTAATCAGGGCTCATGGGGTAGGAAAGCAAATAATTGACAAGCTAAATGAAAATAATGTTGATTTTATTGATGCTACCTGTGTAAAAGTCAAAAAGATACATAAAATAGTTGAAGAATATAAAAATAACGGGTACAATATAATAATTACAGGTGACAAAAATCACCCTGAGGTTCTTGGAATATTAGGGTGGTGCAATTATGAGGCAACAGTAATAAGCAGTATAGAAGAATTTTTGAATATTAAAATTGAATCAAATAAAAATTATTGTCTTGTCTCTCAAACAACATTTAATACAGAAACATTTCAAAAGGTTGTTGATTTAATAGAAGAAAAAAATTATTCAAACATTAAAATATTTAACACCATATGTAATGCAACAAGAGAAAGACAGGAAGCATGCATAGAACTTGCTAAAAAATGTGATGTAATGCTTATTATAGGCAGTAAAAACAGTTCCAATACAAAAAAATTATATGAACTGAGTAAAGAAATCTGCCTTAACACATTCTTAATTGAAAATTATAAGGAAATTCCTTATAACTATATTGATAAAAATACTATTGTGGGAGTATCCGCAGGAGCATCTGCCCCTGACAGGATTATTGAGGAGGTTATTAATATGTTGGAAAACCTAAATAACAACATGAATGAACAGGTTGAAAAAAGCGAGCAAGAAAATGCCGGATCCATGCATGAATTGCTTGAAAACTATGGCGGAGTATCTTATATCAGAACTGGTGAAAGAGTTAAAGGAACCGTTATATATGTAAGTCCTGAAGCCATTTCTGTAAACATCAATTATAAATCAGACGGAATCATTACAAGAGACGAATATTCATTAACAGAGGTTCAAGATTTAACAAAGGTTGCAAAAGAAGGAGACGAAATAGAAGCTCAGGTACTTAAGGTTTCAGACCAAGACGGCAATGTTGTATTAACAAGAAAACCGTTAGAAGAACATAAAATCTGGGATGAGCTTGAAAAATTAAGAAACGAAGGTACTGTATTGGAAACAACTGTCATAGAAGCTTCACAATACGGAATTTACGGAAAAATAAAAGGAATTAAAGGATTTATTCCAAGAAATCAAATTTCGATAAAAAGAAATGTTGAAACTTCTGAATATGTTGGCAAGGTTTTAAAAGTAAAAGTATTAGAAACTAAAAACAACAAAGGAAGAAGACAATTAGTTTTAACTTCAAGAGCAGTTGAAAAATCAGAAAAAGAAATTAAAGATAATGAAGCTTGGGAAAATATCAAAGAAGGCGAAGTATACGAAGGTATAGTTAAAAACATCCAAGATTACGGTGCATTCGTTGAAATTAACGGTATAGACGGATTGCTTCACATTAATGAAATCGCATGGACAAGAATTAAACATCCATCAGAAGTACTTAAGACAGGCGATAAAATAAGCGTAAAGGTTAAAAATATAGACAAAGAAAATAAAAAACTTTCACTTAGCTACAAAGCTACAATAAAAAGTCCATGGTCCTTATTTTTAGATAAACATCAAAAAGGCGATATTGTAACAGGAAAAGTTAATAGAATAGTTGATTTTGGTGCTTTCATTGATATTGACGGAATTGAATGTTTGCTTCACATCAAAGACCTTGATTGGGCAAGAACTGAAAAAGTAACAGACGTATTGCACGAAGGACAAGAAGTTACAGCAAAAATATTAAATATAACAAGAAAAGACAGAAAAGTAAGTTTAGGATTAAAACAGTTAACTGAACATCCATTTGATGTATATACAAAAAACATAAACAAGGATGATATAATATCTGTTGAAATTACACGTATTTTGTTAGATGGAGTACATGTGAACGTTAATGGAAATATTGACTGCTTCATCCCAATAGCAAAAGTTTCAACAGAAAAATTAAGAACACCTGCGCAGGTAGTAAAAGTTGGAGAAATTAAAGATGCTAAGGTTCTTGGAATTGATAATAAAGGTAAAAATCTAAACTTAACATTCATATTGGAAGATAAGGGCGATGAATTCTCAAACGATGATCACATGGCTGCTTATAAACCGGAAGAAACAAACTTTACTATTGGCGAATCAATAGGTGACGCTCTTGATGATTTGCTAAATAACAATTGATTTGCTGTAGATGAGCAATTGATAAGCAATTGATGAGCGATTGAAAAAATTGTTCATTGATTGCTTTTTATCTATTTTCAAACTATTGCTACTCATAGATAATCAGAATTTACAAAGTAAATTCACATATTTGGGAGGTAAAATGCTAAAGGAATTTTTATTCGATATATGTTCTACTCATTTTGTTTCGGGTCATGAGCATATTAATGGCAACATGTTAACAAAATATTTTGGTGCCTTTACCGATTCATTTGAGAAAGACAAGGTAGGCAGCTACATATTCAAATCAAACGGAACAAATGATACCAAAATAATGCTTTCTGCACACATTGATGAAATAGGTTTAATGGTAACCAAAATTTTAGATGACGGCTTTTTAAGCTTCACCCAGGTTGGAGGAATTAATCCTGCCTCATTGGTTGCTCAGGATGTAATTGTTTATGGAAGAGATAATGTGTTTGGAGTTATAGGAATTAAACCTCCACATGTAACACCGGCAGAAGACAGAGATAAAACATTAAAGTTAAGCGAGTTATATATTGATACCGGCTACCCTAAAGAAATACTTGAAAAATTAGTAAGAGTAGGGGATATTGCAACTGTAAGAAGAACTCCTGTTTTATTGCATGGTGATGTGATAGCCGCTAAAGCATTTGATGACAGAGCTTGTGTTGCTGTTATGCTTGAAGCAGCTAAAGAATTAAAGAAATTATCACATAAAAGCAATATTTACTATACAGCTTCAGCTCAAGAGGAAACCGGTTACAGAGGAGCCATTGCCGCAAGCTATAAAATTAATCCTGATATAGCTATTGCTCTTGATGTAACACATGGAAAAGCTCCTGAAATGTCATCAGATGCGCCGATTCTTGGAAAAGGACCTGCTGTTTGTATTGGAGGAAGATTGAATCCAAAGCTTACTAAAAAATTCATAGATGTATGCAAGGAATATAACTATCCTTTCCAGTATGAAGTCGCACCGGCAGCAACCGGAACTGATACAGAGGGAATCCAAATAAATAGAGAAGGTGTTCCTTGTATTTTATTATCAATCCCTCTAAGATATATGCATACATCTGTAGAAACAATAAATTTGAAGGATGTAGAAACTACGGGCAGGGCTATAGCAAGGTTCATCAATGAGCTTGATAATTCTGATTTGGAGGAAATATTATGTTTTTAAAAGAATTAACTGAACTTTCCGGCGTATCAGGAAACGAATATGAAGTTAGAAATTATATAAAAAACAAATTAAGAGAAATAGAATGTGAACACTATGTAGATAAGCTCGGCAATGTTATAGCACACAATAAAGGCAAAAAAAATAAAACGATAATGGTTGCTGCTCACATGGACGAAGTGGGCTTAATAGTTTCGCACATCGATTCCGATGGTTTTATTAAATTCCAAGCGGTTGGTGGCATAGACCAAAGAGTTTTAAATTCAAAGATTGTAATGGTCGGTGAAAATAAAATCCCCGGAGTTATAGGTTCAAAGGCTGTTCATTTAATGAAGCCTGAAGACAGAAAAAATTCAATACCCATAGATAAATTATATATAGACATAGGCACAGATTCTAAATCTGAAACGGAAAAGCTAATTAACATCGGTGATTATGTAACTTTTAAAAGCGATTATGTGGAATTTGGCGAGGATTTAATTAAAGCAAAAGCATTGGATGACCGTGCCGGATGCAGCGCATTGTTAGAGCTTTTAAGCATGAAGTTAGATGCTGATTTTTATGGAGTGTTTACCGTTATGGAGGAAGTTGGATGCAGAGGAGCTCAAACAGCAGCATTTGCTTTAGGACCTGATTACAGCATTATTTTAGAAGGTACTGTATGCGCAGATATGCCCGAAGTAAAAGACCATTCGAAAGTAACTTTAATAGGAAAAGGTGCTGCGTTATCTCTCATGGATCACTCTACACTGTATGACATAGATGAAGTAAGAAAAGTAGAAAAAATCGCTATTGAAAATAACATACCGTATCAACTTCGGAAGTCATCTGCAGGCGGAAATGATGCAGGACCTGTACATAAAACAAAAAACGGATCAAAAGTTGTGGCAATATCAATTCCATGCAGATATATACATTCATCTGTAAATGTCGCAAGCATAAATGATTACAACAGTGTTGTATCATTATCTAAAGCAGTAATATTACATAATCAGAAAGGGGAATAAAATGAATTTTAACAGTGAATTAATGAAGAAATTATCAGATTGCTTTTCACCGTCAGGTCGAGAAAAAAATGTAAGAGAATTAATTATAAATGAAATCAAAGATTATGCAGATGAAATAAATGTAGATGCATTAGGAAATTTAATAGTAAGAAAAAAAGGAAGCGGCAAAAAAATATTATTTTCAGCTCATATGGACCAAATCGGTTTAATTATAACTCACGTTGATGAAAAAGGTTTCTTAAGATTTTCTAATGTGGGAGGAGTTGACCCCAAGAAAATTTTAGGGCTTAGAATGGTATTTGATAACGGTTTGGAAGGGATTATATGCTCTGAAGAAATCAAAGATAAAGACAAAATAGAAATGAATAAACTGTTCCTTGATGTTGCTTCAATTTCTAAGGATTTCGTAAAAAATAACTTTAAAACAGGCGACATGTGCGTATATAAATCAGAATACTACGAAACAGAAGATTGCGTCATTTGCAAAGCTGCTGATGACAGAATAGGATGCTATGTGCTTATAGAAACCCTAAAACATCATCCTGCGACAAATAATGATGTTTACTATGTGTTTTCCGTTCAAGAGGAGGTTGGATGCAGAGGGGCTAAAACAGCAGGATACAGCATCAATCCTGATTTAGCAATTGCCTTAGACGTAACGGCTACCGGAGATACCGAAGACGGTATAAAGATGGATGTAAGCCTAGGTAAAGGTGCAGCAATTAAAATTATGGATAAATCCATCATAACTCACCCTGAAGTAAAAGATTTATTAACTGATTTAGCCATAGAAAAGAACATAAAATATCAATATGAAGTTCTTGAATTTGGCGGCACAGATGCAGGACCTATCCACATATCAAGAGAAGGCGTTCTAAGCGGTGTTATTTCCATACCAACAAGAAGCATTCATTCATCAGGAGAAATATTCAACAAATCAGACGTTTTAGAATGTATAAAATTAGTTCAGGCAGTAATAGAAAAATAAAAATCAGTGCCGGTGAGGATATTCTCACTGGCACTTTTCTTTTTAAGAAAATTATTTCTTCTCAATATTTCTTGATAATATTAATTCAATGTGTTACCATTATTAGGAAGAATTTGATGGGTAACTTGTTGAAGTATCTTTCTGATTTTTTAAATAATATTAATTATATGAGGTGTTCAAAATGTTTAGAGAAATGAGAAGAAAAGATAAACAATTATCTATGGAAGAAAGTATTGAAATATTAAAAAATAATGAAGTAGGTGTTCTTTCTACTATAAATGAAAATGGATACCCTTATGGAGTTCCGTTAAATTATGTCTACTTTAACAACAGTATATATTTCCACTGTGCAAAAGAAGGACAAAAACTTGATAATATTAACAACAATGAAAAAGTTTCCTTTTGTGTATTTTGTGATGTTAAGCTATTACCGGATAAATTCGATACCATTTATAAAAGCGTAATTTTATTTGGTAAATCTAAAGAAGTAAATGAAACCGAAAAAGAAATTGCTCTGTTAGAACTTATTAAAAAATACTCAAGCAAGTTCATAGAGCAAGGAAAGAAATATGTTGAAAAGTCAAAGTATACAACTAAAGTTTATAAAATAAGTATTGAGAATATAACAGGAAAGGCACAAAAATAGAAAAGGGTTTTAATATATATCTGGAGGTAAAAAATGTTTATTATAAAAGATATACCATTTAGCCAGGTTTCAATTATTAAAGATTTATGGGAAAAAAACAGAAAATATCATGAAAATATTTCTGAGTATTTTGGAGATATTTATTCGGATTTAATATTTGAAGAAAGAATAAATTCTTTCAGTATATATGACAAAGATCATATAAAAATTTCAATAGCTGAAAACTCAAGTAATGGAAAATTATTAGGATATTGTATTTCAACTTTTAAAGAAGACGATGGCGAAACTCATTCGCTTCACGTAGATGAAACAGCGCGAAATAGCGGAATAGGTAAAAAGTTGATGGAGAATCATGTAAATTGGCTGCAAAGTAATGGTTGTAAATCAATTTCTATAACAGTAGCTGTTGAAAATGCTAAAACTATAGAATTTTATAAATCATTGGGATTTAAATCTAATACACTTGAAATGAAAAAGAGAAATTTATGAGTATAATTTATTATAAAAATCGGGGAAAAATGGGAGAATAAAATGGGAGATCTTATAAAATTTGAAGTTAAGAAATTACCTAAAATTAAATTAGTAGGAAAAGAACTCAGGTATAATATGGAATTACATATGCAGGGAGAAAATCGCATACCGACTTTTTGGGACAAATGTTTTGAAAATGAAATATTTTTGCCGCTTGAAGAACAAGCAGATTTTATTTATGCTAAAGATTATGTTGGGGTAATGCTTGATTGGGACAAAGGCGATGGTGATTTTTCTTATGTAATAGGTATGTTGATGAAAGATGGTGTAAGTGTCCCCGAAGGTTATTACTGTACAGATATTGGTGAAACAAATACTGCAATCGGATGGATTATAGGTGAAAACACCTATGATGTTTGTTCAACAGCACACCAACAGACGGAGAAAGCTCTTATGGAAAAAGGGTATACATGTGATAATATGAAATGGTGTATGGAGTTATATAATTGTCCAAGATTTACTACTCCAGATGAAAACGGAAATATTATTTTAGATTATTATATTCCGATAGATACTAATTAATAGGAGTTAGGAAATTAAAAATGATTGATAAGGATTTGTGTTTTAGTTCCGTTAAATTTAATTTTAATAATATTTTTTATGTTTAAATTTAATTATTTAAAGCAAATTGTATTTTTTACTATTTTTTTAAATTTTAAACTTTGTTTTGTTTATTATATATTTTTTTATATAAACATCTTGTTTTATTATTTTATAAGATGTAATATTATGTTGTAGAATTAGGGTATAAAATGTCGTTAACCCCCTTTTCTAAATATTACAAAATTTAAGGAGGCGTAAAATGTTTAAAAAATTTACAAACGGTTGTGTTTATGTCATGAATAAATACTTACCGGACCCATTTATTTTTGCAATTGTACTTACTATTATCACATTCATCGGTGGATTAACCTTAACAGGACAATCACCTATGCAAATGGTTCTTCATTGGGCCGGACCTAAGGGTTTCTTCGGTTTATTAGCTTTCACAATGCAAATGGTTTTAGTCCTTGTATTGGGCAGTGCTATGGCACAAGCAAGAGTATTTAAAGATTTATTAAAAAAAATAGCAAAAGCTACTAAAACCCCAGTAAGAGGCATAATGATTACCGCATTTATTTCTGTTATAGCTTGCTGGATTAACTGGGGATTTGGTTTAGTTATCGGTGCATTATTAGCAAGAGAAATTGCAAAAGAAGTTAAGGGAATTGACTATCGATTACTTATTGCAACAGCTTATTCAGGTTTTATAGTATGGCATGGAGGTATATCAGGTTCTATACCGTTACAAGTAGCTAATCCGGGTGCTTTAGCAACTGTTGCACCGACGATCTTTGATAAAGCTTTCACTGTGCCAACAAGTGAAACTATATTTTCTCCAATGAACTTATTTATTTCAGGAATAATAATATTTGGTCTTCCGTTCATATGTAAGGCAATGATTCCCGATAAAGAACATACAATAGAAGTAGATCCTGTATTATTAATAGAAAAAGAACCACGCGTAGATGATCCAAGCAAATTTACACCTGCTGATAAAATGGAACGCAGTAAAATTTTATGGATTATCATTTTAGTAATGGGCTTTGTATATATAATTTATAATTTTACTAAAGTTGGTCTTAACTTAAGTTTGGATTTTGTAAACTTTATATTTATGTATGTTGGTATTCTTTTACACGGTAGCTTAAGAAAATATATTGATGCTATAATGGATGCTGCATCAAGTGCAGGCGGAATTATACTTCAATTCCCGTTCTATGCAGGTATAATGGGTATGATGACCGGTGCAAATCCTGAAACAGGTTTATCATTAGCCGGAGTTATATCAAGTACATTCGTAAGCATTTCAACAGCTAAAACATTCCCTTTATTTACATTCTGGAGTGCAGGTATAGTTAACTTCTTCGTTCCGTCAGGTGGAGGTCAATGGGCAGTACAAGCTCCTATTATGATGCCTGCCGGTGATGTGTTAGGAGTTCTTCCTTCTAAGACTGCTATGGCTATTGCATGGGGTGATGCATGGACTAATATGATACAACCTTTCTGGGCACTTCCTGCACTTTCAATAGCCGGTTTAAGTGCAAGGGATATAATGGGTTATTGTGTAATTACATTATTATTCAGCGGTTTAGTTATTTCAGCAGGATTCTTGATATTTTAATGACCTAACCCCATTTGTTCGAGCGATAGCGAAAAACAAATGGATGGTAGGTCAGATGCAGCGAAATCCCAATGTATGCAACCAAAGGGAGCAAATACATTGGTGATGAAGCCTGCTAATGACCTGTTCGCATTTGAAAATGATATTTTCTAAAAAACCATGAGTTAGCTCATGGTTTTTTTATAATCATTAAGAGTATTGACCATAAGCTATTATTAATTATTTTTATAAATTTGATTTAAATCATATAATTTTCGTATATATATTTATATAATTAAACCATAATAAATAATAGATAATATATGGAGGTATATGATGAATAAATTTAATAGTACACAAAAAATAGGTGAAATAGTAAACGCGTTTCCAAAGTCAGCTGAAATATTTAAACAATACAGAGTAGATTTTTGTTGTGGTGGTAGCAGACCCCTTAGTGAAGCAATAAAAGAACAAAATATTAATGAATCAGAATTGCTCAATAAAATTAATTCTGCATATGAAAGTTATGAGGCGAGCTCAAAGGATAAAAACTGGGTGGAAGCTCCAACAAGCGAGATTATAGAACAAATATTAAACAAGCACCATGCTTATTTATGGTCTGAGTTACCAAAAATAAGCAAACTTTCTACCACAATTTTAAGGGTTCACGGTCCTCATTACCCAGAGCTTTCAAAAGTTCATAAACTGTTTAACACATTGAAAATGGAGTTAGAGGATCATTTGACTAAAGAAGAAACTATTCAATATCCGGCTATCAAAGAATATGAAAAAACAAAATCTTTAAATGACTTAAAAAAAGCAGTGGATATAATTAACGATTTGGAATCAGAACATACAAATGCAGGTGATATTCTTAAAGAACTGAGAACAATAACAAATGATTTCACAATGCCTGAAGGCGGTTGTGAAACATTTGAATTAACTTATCAAAAGTTTCATGAAATGGAGTCAGATATATTCCAACATATACACTTGGAAAACAATATATTATTCCCACGATTAAGAGAACTTGCCAAATAAACCATAGCTAAATATAAATAGGGTATTCTAACAGGGTATCCTATTTTTAATTATTCGATTAATAGATATTAATTAAATATTGAAACGTATATAATAGTATTGTATAATAATTGACAATAGTAGACAATTTTATAGTTATTGGATGGTGATAGAAATAAATCGTGCATCTATTCAAAAAGAAAATATACTAAAAAGTTCATTTATATTATTTAAGGACAATGGATATAGTAAAACAACAACAAGAGAAATATCAAGTGCTTCCGGAATTAATAAAGGGCTTTTGCATTATTATTATAAGCAAAAAGAAGATATAATTCTTGAAATGTATGCAGATATTTTAACAGGTTTAAAAGATTTCGTAGACTGTAATTATTTAGTTAAAATTAATGGGCTTACTTATTATGCAACTTTAAATATTTTGTTTTTCAGAATAATAAATTCGAAATCTTATTTTATTGATATACTGTCTGAAATGATGATGTATCGTACTTTAACAAAAACAAAAATTGAAAAATCCGTAGAAATTTGTTACAAGATAATTGAAGATTATAACATACCAATAACTAAGTATCAATTGAATTTAGCCCTAACAGTTGCAGTTGGAGCAGAAGCAGAGTTGATTTTAAGTATAAAAGATAAGAAAATTAAAATGACATATGATAAATTAGCAACAATATTAAATAAGTTATTATTTACTATGATAAAAATCAACGAAAATGAAATTAAAAATATTAATGAAGAATCTATAAAAATTGCTAATAATATAAAGACAGACGATATATTATCATATTTAAAACGAAATTACGCATGGTTTAAGGACTGAAAAGTCCTTTTTATATGATAATACCTATTTGGGGAGTGATAAAATGATAAAATTCAAAAAAGAATATATTTTTATATTACTGATTCTTTTTACGGCATTATTTTTTGTAATAATAAATCATTTTACATCAAATGTATACGATTTGAATTTAATTGATTATATAAAATATTCTCAGGAAATAACAGAAAGTGAAAGAAATTATTTAAACAAAAAAGGAAAATTATATTACGCTTCTGATGAAAATGCTCCTCCGTTTTCTTTTCAGGACAAAAACACCGGCATATACAAAGGTTTCGTAATTGATTATTCATCTGCATTATCATTTGATCTAAATATTGATATCGAATTTGTTCCGATGGTTTGGAAAGAAGCTGTAAACAGCGTTATGTCAAATGAAGCTGATATGATTGAATTATATAAGAGCAAGGAAAGGGAAAAGTTTCTTTCATTTACTGAAAGCATTTACACATTAAGGGCTATTGCTGTAACACGATGTGAAAATCAAGATATCACAAATATAGATGATTTATCAGGTCATAAAATTGCTATCCAGGCAGGAGATTATGCTAATGAGTTTATAAAAAATAACTTTAATGAAGTTGAAATAGTTTACACAACTGATTATTTACATGCACTAAAGCTCCTTCTTAACAAAGAAGTAGATGTGATTGTAGGAGACGAACCAATTCTTATTTATTTTATGGGCGATTTAGGAGTTGAAGATAAAATTCAAATAATAAATGAACCGTTGTATGAATTAGATATGCGTTTTGGAGTTAATAAGTCAAACAGTGAATTGTTAAATATTTTAAATAAAGGAATTCTCAGATTAAAGAAAACAGATTTTGCTTTAAAGATTCAACAAAAATGGTTTGGAATTTCAATGCCTGTTCAAAAAGATAAATTGTCTTTTCAAATAGTGTTTATATTAATGAATATCTTAATTATATTATTTATTTTGGTTATAGGTTTTTCAACATGGGGTTACTTTTTAAAAAAGCAGGTTCAAAAACGAACTGAGGAATTATCAAAAAGTAAAGAGGATTTACAGTCCACATTTGATGCTATATCTGATTTTTTAATAGTAACAGACAAAAATGGTGTCATTTCTAATATCAATAATTGTTTTGCTGTCTGGCTTAATAAAGATAAAAATGATATAATAGGCTTTGATTTCAACACCTTTCCTTTGCTTGATTCTATGAACTTAGAATCATATGATATAAGCAATGAAATTGAATATAAAGGAAGACATTATATTTATTACATTACAAATATGAAATTAAATAAGAATAAGTTATTAATTTCAATTAAAGATAATACAAATGAGACAATAAGCAGGCAGCAGATGCTTCAACAAAACAAAATGATTGCTGTAGGACAATTAGCTGCAGGATTTGCTCATGAAATAAGAAACCCGTTAGGTGTTATACGAAATTATTGTTATGTTTTGAAAAATAAAATTAAAAGCAATGATGAATTAATAGAAAAAGCTCTTTCAACTATTGAATCATCTGTACTACGTGCAGGTAAAATGGTTGAAAACTTATTAAATTTTTCAAGAACTAAAAGCAATGAATTACAATATATAAATTTGAAAAAATCAATAAATGATATAATAACTCTTGAAATGAAATCAATAAACGATAAAAAAATCATTTTAACTGTTAATTGTGATGATAATCTTGAGTTTTTAACAAACTTAGAATCATTTTCTCATATTATTATTAATTTATTACTTAATTCAATTGATGCAGTTTCATATGGCGGATGCATAACTATAAATTGCTATAAAGATTCAGAATACCTATATGTTGATTTTTCTGATACGGGTTTTGGTATTGAAGAACATTATTTGGAACAAATCTTTAACCCTTTCTTTACAACAAAAAAGGATGGAAAAGGAACAGGACTCGGTTTATACATTGTTTATAATGAACTTCAAAAAATAGACGGTGAAATAAGTGCAGAAAGTAAAATAGGCGATAGCACTACCTTTAAATTAAAATTTAAAAATAAGGGATGAGAAAATGTTAGATTTTAAAATATTAGTTGTAGATGATGAAGTAGAATTTAGAGATGTTTACAGAATTATATTTGAAGATAAAGGATATGAAACCTATGTCGCTTCATCAGGTGAAGAATGTTTAAATCTATTAAAAGAGGAAAATTACGACCTTGTGCTCACAGATTTAAAAATGGGGGAAATCAGCGGAATAGATCTTATAAAAGCAATAAAGGAAAAACAGTATAGCTGTGAAGTAATTATGGTGACCGGTTACGGAACAATTGAAAGTGCTGTAGTTGCAATGAAATTAGGCGCATTTGGCTATTTTATTAAAGGCAGTGATCCGGAGTTGTTGCTTAATGAAATTGAAAAATTAGTTAAAATAAAGAATCTTGAACTTAAAAATAAAAATATAAAGAATAATTTAACTCATTTTGATTATTTACTTCAATCTGAAAACGAAAAATTTAATAATATTTTGAAGATCGCACAAAAAGCAGCTCAAAGCAATTCAAATATATTAATATTAGGTGAATCCGGAACCGGTAAGGAAGTTATTGCCAAATATATTCACTTTCTAAGCAGTAGAAGAGATGAGAGTTTCGTAGCTGTTAACTGTCAGGTTTTTTCAGAGGGAGTTTTAGAATCAGAATTATTTGGCCATGAAAAAGGAGCTTTTACCGGTGCCTTTGAAAAACGAATAGGAAGATTTGAAGAAGCAGATAAAGGAACTTTGTTTTTAGATGAAATAGGTGAGCTTTCGCTTAATACTCAAGTAAAACTTTTGAGGGTTTTAGAAAATAAAAGCATTGAAAGATTAGGGAGCAATAAAAATATTTCTATAGATATTCGACTTATAAGCGCAACAAACAGAAAACCACCGGAAGAAATTAAGAACGGTAAATTCAGAGAAGACCTTTATTACAGAATCAACACTATAACCATAGAAGTTCCCCCTTTAAGCGAAAGAAAAGAAGATATCCCAATTTTATTTAATTTTTTATTAAATCAAATGCAAAAAGAAATGAAAAAAAAAATTGATAAAATTGAGGATGGTCTTTTAGATATATTAATGATGTATGATTTTCCCGGCAACATAAGAGAGTTGAAAAACATAATAGAAAGATTAGTTGTTTTAAGTGATGACGGTATTATTAAAAAAGAAGATTTGCCTGATATGAGAATTTTAGGTGTAGAAAACGAAAGTGAAATAAACTCATTAAAACAAGTACGCCAGGTTGCTGAAGAAAAATATATCAAATATATATTGGAAAAGACAAACGGTAATATAACTTTAGCTGCAAAAATGATGGATATTAGCAGAAGACAGCTTTTTAATAAATTAGTTGAATATAACCTTAAATAGGTGGGAATAAAATTTCCTGCACATGGAAATTAATTGCCCATAAAAAAACTTGAAGAATATGAAAATGATTTTTCAAGTTTTTTTATGTACGGAAAACGTTGATAATACAAGTGTTAAAATTTTGTATAAATTCTATTCGTAATTGGTATGATAATTGCGTAATGATAAAAGGATTAAAAAATTTCTTGGAGGTTACGAATGAAAGAGAAAAAGGTTGCAAGAAAACCTTACTTATGGGAGGCAATGCTTTCCTTCGGATTCTTAATTTTAGTTATGGCAATCGGAATTGCAAAATATGAGGCAAATCCTCACATACCAATGCTACTTGGAACTTTATTTGCAGTTTTGATTGCATTTAGATTAGGTTTTTCATGGAACGAAATTGAAAAATCTATGTTTGATGGTATATATCAAGCTTTGCAGGCAGTAATTATATTAGCTATAATTGGTGTTCTAATAGGAGTATGGTTATTATCAGGTGTAGTTCCAAGCATGATATACTACGGATTAGCAATTTTAAAACCAAGCATTTTTCTTGTGGCAACAGTTATTATTTGTTCTATTACTTCATTAGCAACTGGTACAAGTTGGGGAACAGCAGGTACAATCGGTATTGCTTTAATGGGTATATCTAAAGGTTTAGGAATACCTGCACCTGTAGCGGCAGGAGCAATTATTTCAGGAGCATACTTTGGAGATAAAATGTCACCGCTTTCTGATACCACTAATTTAGCCCCTGCAGTTTCAGGAACAGATGTATTTACACACGTTAAAGCTATGCTTCCAACAACTGTCGTAGCTTATGGTATTGCTTTAGTTACATTTTTAGTTATGGGCTTCAAATATGCAGGATCAAGTTCTGATGTAACAGCAATAACTACTATTAGAGATGGTTTATCAGCAAACTTCAATATATCACCGCTTTTATTACTTCCACCTTTAGCCGTTATTTTGGCAATGGCATTTAAAATGCCGGCAATACCCGGTATTACAATCGGCATTCTTTTAGGAGCTATAGAAGGTGTAATATTCCAGGGTTCTGATTTCGGTGCTATTTTAACAGCGGCTTATGACGGATTTACATCAGAAACAGGAATTATGGTAATAGATGAACTTTTATCAGCAGGCGGATTAAGCGGTATGATGTATTCAATTTCTCTTACTATAATAGCTATGATGTTTGGCGGAATCATGGAAAAAACAAAACAATTAGAAGTTATTGTTGATACTATATTAAGAAGTGTTAAATCAACCGGCGGTCTTATTGCTACTACTGTTTTAACTTGTATAACATGCAATGCAACAATGCCTGAGCAATATATTTCCATAGTGTTACCGGGGAGAATGTATCACAAGGCATACAGAGACAGAGGACTTCATCCAAAACAGTTATCAAGCACATTAGAGGGTGCAGGAACAGTTACTTCATCTTTAATTCCTTGGAACACATGCGGTGCTTTTCTTTATGGGGTTTTAGGAGTAAGTACATGGGAATATGCAAGATATGCCGTATTTAACTACATGATGCCATTAGTAGTTGTAATTTTCGGATTTATTGGATTATTTATATATAACCTAAAAGATGATCCAGATACAGTAATAGGCGCTATTGATACAGACAATATATAAATATATGGTAATTTAAGAATAATATCACAAATTATAGGAAATAATATAATTTGTGATATTTTTTTATTTGGAGGTATTATGAAAGTCGGAATTCCTAAGGGGTTGTTATATTATAAATATCATCCATTTTTAATTGCTTTTTTTAATGGATTAGGAGCAGACGTAATTGTTTCAGAAGACACGAACAAAAAAATTTTGGATTTGGGAGTAAAATATGCCGTTGA
Source organism: uncultured Clostridia bacterium (assembly GCA_964421845.1). Lineage (GTDB taxonomy): Bacteria > Bacillota > Clostridia > Tissierellales > Sedimentibacteraceae > Sedimentibacter. The sequence goes on along the minus strand of CAYQYY010000001.1, from coordinate 150,077 downwards.
TGAAGCATGCCTCCCAATAAAAATATTTCATGGTCATGCTGCTGCTTTAAAGGATAGTTGTGATCTAATAGTTATTCCTCGTATTATGCAACTGAAAAAAAATGAATATATATGTCCTAAATTTTGCGGGCTTCCGGAAATGGTTTTAAATTGTATTGATGATATGCCATCAGCTATAACAGATCCAATTTATGCAGTAACTAAAAGTTCTCTATTTCAATGGGCAAAATCAGCAGGTAAAAGAATTACAAACAATAATTTTAAAATTAAATACGCGTTTTTAAAAGCTTATGATGAACAACTAAAATATGAATTTGGAATTTTAAACAATGATTATGATATAAAAATTGCATTAGTTGGGCATCCGTATAATATTTATGATAATTTTGTTAATATGAATTTAGTAAGTAAGCTTAACAAGTTGAATGTTGGCATTGAAACTATGGAATTTACACAGGAATTTTTAATAAACTTGGAAATCAATAATCTTTACAAGCGTCCTTTTTGGACTTATGCGAGAGAAAATTACGGTTTTGCAGTAAGTGCGACAAAGGAAAAAAAGGTTGACGGGATAATTTATATATCATCATTTAACTGTGGTATAGATTCGGTAATTATAGAATTAATCAAAGATAAAATAGGTAGCTTCCCGTTCATGACTTTAAAGGTTGATGAGCATACCGGAGAAGCCGGTATAGACACAAGAATAGAAGCATTTACAGACATGCTTGAAAGGAGAATTAAGAATGAAAGTAACATTCCCACACATGGGTAATGTATATTTAGCAGCTAAAGCACTGTTGGATGGTCTTGAAATAGATTATGTTATTCCTCCAAAAAATAACAAGGAGGCACTGGACATAGGTACATTGCACTCCCCGGAAGAAATTTGCCTACCTTTTAAATTAATGATCGGAAATTATGTTCAGGCAATTAAAGAAGGTGCAGACACAATAATTATCGTTGGAAGCTGCGGACCATGCAGATTCGGAGAATACTGTGAACTGCAAATGAATTTAATGAAAAATTTAGGATATGATTTAAAATTTGTAGTCATTGATTATCCAAAGGATATAGGAATTAAAGAATTATATAGAAGAATTAATCTAATTTCTTCCAAAAGTAATAAGAAAATAGGTGAAAAGCTTCAAGCGCTAAATAATAGTTTGAGAGTTATAAAACTGATTGATGAAATAGAAGAAGCAGCTCATATGTTTTCCGGCTATGAGAGAAATAAGGGCGAATGCAGAAGTCTTTTAAATGAGTGTAAAGAAAAAGCAATTGAATGCAACATACCAAAAGAAATGATTAATTTACTGAGGAAATATAAAGAGAAAATTAAATATGTGCCGTTAGATATAAATAAAAACCCGTTAAAAATTGCAATAATAGGGGAAATATACACTGTCATTGAACCATACTCTAATTTCTTCATCGAGGATAAATTAATGGAATACGGCGTTTCTTCACATAGGGAGCTTACCCCAAGCTGGTGGGTAAAAAACGCGGCACTCAGCCCTTTAAAAATTAATTCATTGACAATCCGAAGAAATTCTAAAAAATATTTACCGATTCAAATCGGAGGTCATGCTGTTGAGTGTTTAGGTGAAACAGTAACAGCCTATAATGAAGGTTTTGATGGAGCAATTCAAATATTTCCAATGGGCTGCATGCCTGAAATAGTATCTAAATCAATTCTTCCGACCATTTCAAAGGATTTGGATTTTCCTGTAATGTCATTGGTGGTAGATGATATGACCGGTGAAGCAGGTTATATTACAAGAATTGAAGCTTTTATTGATTTGCTTGAAAGGAGAAGAGACAATGTATTATTTAGGTGTTGATGTAGGTTCGGTAAGTACAGACCTTGTATTGATAGATAAAAATATGTCCGTTAAAGAAAAAATATATTTAAGAACAAAGGGAAATCCAATTAAGGCGGTTCAAGATGGTTTTAAACAATTAAAGAAAAAATATGATGAAACGGAAATTTTAGCCGCAGGAACAACAGGAAGCGGCAGAATGATAGCTTCAGCTATAATCGGTGGAGATGCAGTTAAAAACGAAATTACAGCCCATGCTACAGCCAGCTTAGAATATGACGAGAATGTAAGAACAATAATTGAAATAGGTGGTCAGGATTCCAAAATAATAATATTAAATAACGGAATAGTTTCTGATTTTGCTATGAATACAGTTTGTGCCGCAGGTACCGGTTCCTTTTTAGATAGGCAGGCTGAAAGATTGGATATACCTATAGAAGAGTTCGGTGATTATGCATTAAAAGCTAAAACCACAGTAAGAATTGCAGGAAGATGTGCTGTTTTCGCTGAATCAGACATGATTCACAAGCAACAGCTTGGATACAATCAGTCTGAAATAATCAGGGGACTGTGTGATGCCTTGGTAAGAAACTATTTAAACAATATAGGAAAGGGGAAGACAATTTTACCGAAGGTTTTATTTCAAGGGGGAGTGGCTGCAAATAAGGGCATGAAAAAAGCATTTGAAAACGCTTTGGGATTTGAAATTTATGTGCCTGAACACTTTAACATGATGGGAGCCATCGGTGCAGCTATTATAGCCAAAAAGGCAGCACTAAAGGCAGGACGAACAAATTTCAGAGGATTTGAACTTGCAAACAGCAACATAATTTCAAGAAGTTTTGAATGTGAAGGTTGTTCTAATAAATGTGAAGTAGTTAAAATTTATGAAAACAACACTATCATAGGATACTTTGGTGATAGGTGTGGTAAGTGGAGTAATAAACAAATAAAGTCATCTGAGGATTTATTGGCTTAAAAAACAACAGGATCTCATGACGAGATCCTATTTTCATCATTTTACTATAATTTTACCATCTTCAATTAATTCATTTGCAACCCATCTTGCAACCTTTCCGGTAATAGTGATACAATGTTCTTTTCTTTCAGGACTTTTGAAATTATCTCCCTGCCACTTTTTAGTTATTATTCTGCAGCAATTTGATTTGTATTTATCCATAATATAATCATGTAATTTCTTAGATTTTTCAAACATTATATCTTTCATTGGCTCACCCTCGGTTCTGCCGTAAACTATACCTAATGCCATTTGACCCCCTGATACAGCACCGCAAAGGCAGCCTGATTTGCCCATGCCTATTGGGAAGCCGCTTGCTAATTTTACTACGCTTTCATCATATGGCTTTCCTAATAATTCATTAATTGTTTGCAATACTGCTTCACTGCAATAGTATGTACCGCTTCTGAATAACTGTTCAGCATCGCTTTGAACTCTGTCTAAAAGCTCATCTTTATTATAATCAATTGTATTTACTAAGGTCATGAATTCCTCCGAAATTAAAATATTATTAATTATAGCATGTACAAAAAACTATTTCAAAGATATCATTATTGTAATTTGTAATCGTTGACGATACAATTATAAGATATTCTAATACTTAAAAAATTGATTGCAAGATGTGTTTATATTATAATTAAAGAACTAAATTTAATATATGGAGACAAATATGAATCAAATGCTAAAAAAATATCCAGTGCCTATCGCAGGACTAATTCTTGGATTGGCTTCTGCCGGCAATCTTATTCAATCTTATGGAGAAATTTTAAGAAGCTTATGTGGAATTATCTCAGCTGTTTTTTATGTTTTATTTATATTAAAAATAATAAAATTTCCGAATGATATTAATGAAAATTTAAAAAATCCTGCGGTAGCCAGTGTATTTCCTACATTTTTTATGGCGACCATGCTACTTTCAGTGTATTTAAAACCTATGATTACTAATTTTGCATTTTACCTGTGGATAATCGGTATTATACTTCATTTAACTTACATAATATGGTTCAGTTTTAAATATACCATGAAATTTAATATAAAGCAGGTTTTGCCTTCATGGTTTATTGTATATGTGGGAATTGCAGTTGCGGGAGTTACTGCACCTGCGTTTAAAATGAATATAATAGGGCAGACTTCCTTTTGGTTTGGACTTATCAGCTATATAATATTACTCCCTATTGTTATTTATAGGGTAGTTAAGATTAAAGAATTACCAGAACCGGTTAAGCCGACTTTGATTATTTTTGCTGCACCTGCAAGCTTGCTATTAGCAGCTTACATTAATTCATTTGAAGCAAAAAATTTACTTGTTATATACATATTAATGGTAATTTCAAGTTTAATGTACTTATATGCAATAATAATGCTGACAAGTTTAATAAAATCGAAATTTTACCCAAGCTTTTCCGGCTTTACTTTCCCATTGGTTATAAGCGGTATAGCTATGAAACTTACAAATGCCTTTCTTATAAAATCAGGAAGCCCTATAAATTTTCTAATTTATTTAATTAAATTTCAAGAACTTATAGCCATAACAGTTACTTTATATGTACTATTAAAATATATAGAATTTATGTTTGATCATACGAAAGCAAAAGCATAATTTTAAAAAATACACATTAAAAAAACCGGATTATCCGGTTTTTTTATCTGTCTAATTTATTTCATCTACTACATCAAGTGCTTCAATTAATACTATATCTTCATTTCTTTCCTGGAAACTTTTTAATGCATAAGCATTTGTAAACAATAATACAGGTCTTTCGTAATGATCAAATACAAGCATACATCTTGAATTTTGATATTTCTTTAAGCTTTCGTGATCATCAGTTTTTACCCATCTTGCTACGGAAAAATCTATACTTTCCATACGAATGTCTGTATTATATTCATTAACTAATCGATATTCAAATACTTCGAATTGCAGTACACCTACCGCTCCAAGTATGACCTCATTGTATTCATTTTTATAAACTTGAATTGCGCCTTCCTGAGCTAATTGTTCCACACCTTTTTGGAAGTTCTTACCCTTTAATGAATTTTTAGCACTTACCCTTGAAAATAATTCAGGGGGAAATGTAGGAAGCGGTTCAAAAAATAATTTTTCCTTTCCGTTAGTCAAAGTATCACCAATTTGGAAATTACCTGAATCATATATACCAATTACATCACCTGCATATGCAGTATCAACAGTTTCTCTTTCATTGGCCATTAGGTGAGTGGATTGACTAAGTTTCATTTGTTTTCCCGTTCTTGACAATGTAACATTCATCCCTCTAACGAATGTACCGGAGCATATTCTTAAAAATGCAAGGCGGTCACGGTGGTTAGGGTCCATGTTAGCTTGGATTTTAAATATAAACCCTGTAAATTCCTCATCAGTTGGTTCTACATATCCCGTCGTAGTTTTTCTTTTTGTTGGAGGAGGGGATATTAAGAGGAAATGCTCTAAAAATTCTGTCACTCCAAAATCAGCCAAAGCAGAACCAAAAAATACAGGTGATAATTTTCCTTGTTTAATTAATTCCAAATCAAATTCATTGCCGGCACCATCTAAAAGTTCCATTGCATTTCTTAAATTTTGTAAATTTGCTTGGCTTATAACTCCATCAAGTTTAGTGGACTTAACTCTTTCTTCACCAAGATATATTTGTTCTTTTTTCTTAAATAAATAAACAGTATTTTTTAATCTGTCATATATACCTTCAAATTCTTTGCCGCAACCTATTGGCCAGGTTACTGCAACAGACGGCAGTCCTAACACATCTTCTAATTCCTGCATCGATTCAAGAGGATCCTTAGCCTCTCGGTCAAGCTTGTTTATAAATGTAAATATGGGAATTCCTCTCATGCTGCAAACCTGAAACAGCTTTTTAGTTTGTGTTTCTATACCCTTAGCAGCATCTATAACCATTACTGCACTGTCAACAGATGTTAAAATTCGATAAGTATCTTCACCAAAGTCGTTGTGGCCGGGTGTATCCATTATGGAAATAACCTTATCGTTATATTCAAATTGCATAACAGAAGAAGTAACAGAAATACCACGCTGCTTTTCTATTTCCATCCAGTCCGATTTAGCAAATTTAGAATTTTTTCTTGCTCTCACAGTTCCGGCTTCTCGTATAGCACCGCCATGCAGAAGAAGTTTTTCTGTTAAAGTTGTTTTTCCGGCATCAGGGTGCGAAATAATACCGAAAATTCTTCTTTTGTTTATTAAATCTATATTATTCATGAATAATCCTTTCTATAATTCAAAACTATATATCTTTGTTATTTTACAACATTAAAACAAAAAATAAAAGTATTATTTTAATGCAAATAAAAAGGAGGGTATTAAGCCCTCCGTAAATTTATCTCTCTTCACAACGAATTGGTATTTCGGTTCCCGTTGCTGCATCTACTCCATGTCTATGTCCGTCGTTGCATGTTGTGCAGCCCTCCATTAAATGAATATGATCATTAAATCCGAAAGGAATGGCCGGTCCTGTTCTGCCACAAATTTTATGGCAATGACAATCTACCACATCAGTAGCAAATTCAACTTCATGAACGTGACTGTTTCCCATAGGTATTGCTCTGCCTGTTTGAGCGTTATAGCAATGTCTGTGGCAGTCGGCAGGCATTACAAATCCTTCTGCATTATGAACATGCTGTCTTATTCTTTCTACATTTTTGCATTCTCTATTAAAAAACATATGACATACTCCCTTTATATTCTATTATTTTACACAACCTCCAATAAAGAATATCTCGTCCTTATATATACTATGTATAAACTGTATGTATGTTCGTATATGCCAAAAATTTATTTTTTATTGAACAAATCTACATATAATGATATAATACTCAGGATAATTACAATGTTTTAAATAGAAAGTTGGAGGAACATGAACAGAAATAATATAGAAGTAATAAACACTGAAAGCACTAAGCTGATAAGCGATAGAATAATTGAATTAAGAAACAACAATGAACAATATTTTATATTAAACGGCAGAAAAAAAACTTATCATATATTAACATACGGTTGCCAAATGAATGAGCATGATTCCGAAAAAATCAGCGGTATGCTTAACTCCATTGGCTATGAAGAAACTTTAGATGAAAAAAACGCAGATTTAGTAATATTTAACACATGTTTAATAAGAGAAAATGCAGAGCTTAAGGTATTTGGAAAGCTTGGTGAAGTAAAAGGTTTAAAAAGAAATAAGCCCGAAATGTTGGTGGCAGTGTGCGGCTGCATGATGCAAAAAGAAGAAGCAAGAAAAAATCTTTTAAAGAAGTTTTCTTTTGTTGACATTATATTCGGTACTAATACAATTCAAGAACTTCCGAGCTTAATCTATGATGCAGAAATAAACAAGAAAAAAGGTATTGATATAATAGATAACTCAGAATTAATATATGAAAATATGCCTAAAATGCGTAAATTTAAATATAAGGCATTGGTAAATATAACTTACGGCTGCAACAACTTCTGTACCTATTGCGTGGTTCCTTACGTAAGGGGAAGAGAAAAAAGCAGAGAACCAAATGAAATAATTAATGAAGTAAAACTCTTAGCAGAGGATAGCTGCAAGGAAATAACACTTTTAGGTCAAAATGTTAACTCCTATGGAAGTAATCTTGAAAATAAAACCACCTTCGCAGAATTGTTGTATGAATTAAATAAAATTGACGGAATAGAACGTATACGTTTCATGACTTCTCATCCAAAGGATTTAACCGATGATTTAATAAAAGCAATAAAGGAATGTGACAAGGTTTGTAACCATGTACATCTTCCGGTACAGGCAGGAAGTAATGATGTATTAAATAGAATGAACCGTAAATATACCAAGGAACATTATTTAGGACTTGTCGATAAATTAAAAAAAGAAATACCTGATGTTGCAATAACAACGGATATAATTGTTGGTTTCCCCGGAGAAACAGAAGAGGATTTCCAAGAAACAATTGATATTGTAAAAAAAGTTCAGTATGATTCTGCTTTTACGTTTCTTTACTCGGTGAGAGAAGGCACTAAAGCAGCTGAAATGGACAATCAGGTTCCTGATGAAATAAAACATGACCGTTTTAATAGATTGTTAGATGTTTTATATCCTATAGTTTTAGAACGAAACAATGAATGTGTAGGTAAGATTTATCCGGTTTTAGTTGAATCGGTAAGTAAAACAAGCGATAATTATTTAACCGGCAGGTCTGAACATTTCAGATTAGTTCATTTTTCCGGCAATGAAGATTTAATCGGCGAGATAGTAAATGTAAAAATAACAAGCGTTAAAACTTTCCATATGGAAGGCGTATTACAATAGATTGGCAATAAATAGGCAAGAGAATGGACGAGCAATTGGAAAACACAATTGCTTGTCTATTGCATATCAATAGCTAATCAATTGATATTCAATCGTTACAGGGGGTTATTATGGCTAAATATACACCTATGATGGAACAATACCTTGGAATCAAGGAACAATATAAAGATTGCATACTTTTATACCGTCTTGGTGATTTTTATGAAATGTTTTTTGAAGATGCAATCACAGCTTCAAAAGTTTTAGAAATTGCCTTGACCGGACGTGACTGCGGTCAAGAAGAAAGAGCTCCCATGTGCGGAGTTCCTTTTCATGCTGTTGACAATTATATTTCAAGATTGATTGAAAATGGATACAAGGTTGCAATTTGCGAACAAATAGAAGATCCTTCAGAAGCTAAGGGCATTGTTAAACGTGATGTTGTAAGGGTTATAACACCGGGAACTATAATAGATCAAAACATGCTTGATGAAAAAAGCAATAATTATCTGTGCTGTATATATATTGACAAGGGCTTTGGATTAGCTTATGTTGATATTTCAACAGGTGATTTATACGTGACAGAGAATATTTCTCTCAGCGATTTTGATATAAGCAATGATAATAAATATAATTTATTAAAAGAAGAAATTTTTAAAGTTAACCCCTCAGAGGTTATTTCTAATACGTTTACGGAAAATGATTCTATTGACTCTTTGATAACAATAGTAAACAACATAAATTATTCGGAATGCAAATCAATTATATTAAAGCACTTTAATGTTGTGTCTTTGGATAGCTTCGGTATGTCAGATAATTATCATGCGGTTATTTCATTAGCTATGCTGATTAATTACTTGAATCAAACACAAAAAACATCTCTTGAACATATAAATAAACTTCACTTTTATAATGTGGGAGAATATCTATACTTAGATTCAAGTACGAGAAAAAATCTTGAGCTTATTGAAACAGTGCGCGGTAAAAAAGGACAAGGCACTCTTTACAATGTATTGGATTACACCCAAACAGCAATGGGCGGAAGACATCTTAAAAAATGGATTGAGGAGCCCTTAAAAAATATAAACCTTATTAACAATCGATTAGATGCTGTGGAAGAGCTTTATAACAATGTTATGATATCAAACAACATTAAGGAAAGCTTAAAAAGCATTTATGATATTGAAAGGTTAATAAGCAGGATAGTATACGGTAATTGTAACGGAAGGGATTTAAATGCCTTGAAGCAATCGGTTTATTCATTGCCTGATTTGAAAAATGAAATATCTGAGCTTTCATCAAAGATGTTTAAAGATATTTATGATCATTTAGATACTTTAAAGGATATCTATGAATTAATTAACAATTCAATATTAGAGGAACCACCCATTTCAATTAAAGAAGGCGGTATAATTAAAGATGGTTATGACTCAGAACTTGATGAAATTAAAGAAATAACCATCCACGGCAAAAATTGGATTTCAGAGCTTCAAAGCAAGGAAAGAGATGAAACAGGGATTAAAAACTTAAAGATTGGCTACACGAAGGTATTTGGATATTATCTTGAAGTTACAAAATCATATTTAAATTTAGTTCCTGATTATTATATTAGAAAACAAACATTAGCTAACTGTGAAAGATATGTAACTCCTGAATTAAAGGAAATGGAAGCAAAAATATTAAATGCTGATGAACTTATGATTAAACTTGAATATGAATTGTTTCTAAAAATAAGACAACAAATTAAGGAACAAGTTACAAGGATTCAAGAAACGGCATACAACATTGCTGTTGTTGATGTTTTAAATTCTCTAAGCATTGCGGCAGTTAAAAATAATTATACAAGACCTACTATGAACAATAAAGGTTATATCAATATAACCGAGGGAAGGCATCCTGTTATTGAAAAGATAATGAAAAGTGAAATGTTTGTTCCAAATGATACCTACATAGATAACAAGGAACACAGGATGTCAATTATAACAGGTCCTAACATGGCAGGTAAGTCAACATATATGAGACAGGTTGCATTAATAGCTCTTCTTTCTCATATTGGAAGTTTTATACCTGCTAAAAGTGCTGAAATATGCATACTTGATAAAATATTTACCCGTGTTGGAGCATCAGATGATCTTTCGCAGGGGCAAAGTACATTCATGGTTGAAATGAGTGAGGTTTCAAATATCTTAAACAATGCAACCGAAAACAGCTTGCTGATACTTGATGAAATCGGAAGAGGAACAAGCACCTACGACGGTTTAAGCATTGCATGGAGTGTTGTAGAGTATATTACTAAAAAAATAAAAGCAAAAACATTGTTTGCAACTCATTACCATGAATTATCAGAACTTGAAAGCAAGTTAAAAAGCGTAAAAAACTATCGTATTTTGATAAAAGAGGCTGATGATAAGATTATATTTTTAAGAAAAATAGCTGAAGGAAGCGTGGACAGAAGCTACGGAATACAGGTAGCTAATTTAGCCGGACTTCCAGGCGAAGTCATAGCAAGAGCTAAGGAAATTTTAATTCAATTAGATGAAAGTGACATAAATAAGCCTTTCGCTAAAAAGAAAAAAGACAGAATTACAGATAATTTCCAGGTATCCTTTTTTAATGAAGACGTGATGGAGAATAGCAAAAATAAAGATTACAAGGAATTAGCTGATAATATTAAAAATATTGATATAAACAACATTACACCGGTTAAGGCCTTTACGCTATTAAATGAATTGATAGATAAAGCAAGACATATTTAAGAAGGTAGATTATGGCTAAAATACATTTATTGGACAATGATACCATTAATAAAATAGCTGCAGGAGAGGTTATAGAAAGCCCTAAGTCAATTGTAAAAGAATTAGTTGAAAACTCAATCGATGCAGGAGCTGATGAAATTACAATCGAAATAAAAAACGGTGGTAAAAGCTTAATACGCATAACCGACAATGGTAAAGGTATAGAAAAAGGTGAAGTAGCGGATGCATTTAAAAGACATTGCACAAGCAAAATTAATAGCTCGGATGATTTAAATTCATTATATACCTTGGGCTTTAGAGGTGAAGCTTTGGCAAGTATCGCTTCGGTTTCGAGTGTTGAATTGATTACCAGGACGGCTAATGAGATTTATGGTACAAAAGTAACGATAATAGGCGGAGAAATCACATCAAAAGAGGATATCGGATGCCCCATCGGTACAATAATAACTGTTACTGATTTATTTTTCAATGTTCCTGCAAGAAAGAAATTCTTAAAAAGCGATGCTTCTGAAAGCGGCAATATTAATGAAATTGTTGTTTCTTTGGCACTAAGCAAGGAAAATATTTCATTTAAATATATAAATAACAGCAATGTAATATTTAGAACTCCTAAAACAAGTAACTTTTTAAATACAATATCAAGTTTGTATGAAAAGGATTTGTATAATTCTTTACTAAAAGTTGATTATGAAAACAATCGTCTTAGAATTACCGGCTATGCTACTAATTTGAATTATTACAGGGGTAACAGAAAGCAACAAATTGTATTTGTTAATTCAAGATTAATAAAACATAAAAGAATGAATTATTTTATAGAAGCAGCTTACAACACACTGCTTCCTAAAAATAAGTATCCTGCTTGTTTTCTTAAAATTGATATGGATCCATCCTTGGTTGATGTAAATGTCCACCCTGCCAAAACAGAAGTTCGTTTTCAAAATGAGGATTTAATATTGAATGAAGTTAAAAGGGCCGTTTACTTAGCGCTTAATTCAAATAATATAATGAAAGAAATTAAAAAAGAAACAATAGTTCACGATTACAAACAAGAAAATAAGGAAAAATTTAATTCGTTTTCAATATTTGAAAAATCTGATAATAGGCTGAATACTAATAAAGATATATTTGACAACAATAATGAGGATTACTTTAATATTAAAATTACTGAAGTCAGTTTAGGCAAAGAATCTGAAAAAAACGTATTTGAAGAAGCTATTGAAGTAAATAATAATGAAGAAATTTTAAATGAGAGTACAGAAGATTTTAATATCAAAAATAATGAAGACCAAACACAACAAAATAAACTGCCGGAACTTTCAGTGATTGGAATTCTAATGGACACATATATAATATGTGAGAATACAGAAAAAACAGAAATGTATATGATTGACCAGCATGCAGCTCATGAGAGAATCAATTACGAAAAATTTTTAAATCAATTTAATAACAAAAAAATATTGCAGCAGGAAATGATTGTACCTGAAGTAATCAATTTATCCTACGATGATTATCATTCGATTATGAATAGCATGGATATTTTTAATAACTTAGGTTTTTACGTTGAAAATTTTGGTAATAATGCTATACTAATAAATAGTATTCCGGTTTTATTCAAGGAATCTAATATAAAGGATATTTTTTATACTATTCTTGATTCAATAAAAAATATCGATAAGATAAGTATTAATTTAGAATTGGATAAAATAATAAAAAAAGCATGTGTAAAATCCGTTAAGGCAGGGGATAAGCTACATTTATTAGAGGTTAAAGCTTTGTTGAATGATCTTAGCAAAACCACAAATCCATATACATGTCCACATGGAAGACCTGTAATAATAAAAATGACTAAGTATGAAATAGAAAAAATGTTTGAAAGAATACAAAATTAATAACCGTTGAATGACGGGCAAAGCCCTTTTTGAAAGGAAAAAGAAATGAGCAATAAAATAATTGTAATTGTAGGGCCTACAGCAGTTGGCAAAACTTATGCTTCCGTAGAACTTGCAAAAAAACTTAACACTGAAGTAATATCTGCTGATTCCATGCAGATATATAAGGGTATGGATATAGGAACAGCAAAGATTACGGATGAAGAAAAAAATGGTATCAAACATCATATGATTGATATTATAGAACCAAATGAAAATTATTCAGTATCAGATTTTAAAGACAAAGCAGAAGAAATAATAGATAATATATTATTAAACAATAATGTTCCAATTATTGTTGGTGGAAGTGGTCTTTATGTAAATTCACTTATCTATGATTTGGATTTCGGAAATGCAAAATCTAATGAAAAAATCAGAGAGTACTATAACTATTATCATAGGGAACACGGCGAAGATAAGCTTTATGAAAAGCTTCTAAAAATCGACCCTAAGGCCGCCGAAAAAATACACAAAAACAATGTAAAAAGAGTTATAAGAGCACTTGAATTTCATGATATAACAGGTTTTAAATTTTCTGAAATTAATACAGATATCAGAAAGCCAAGCAACAAATATGATTGCATACTTATTGGATTAAATATGGACAGAAAAACACTTTACGAAAGAATAAATCAAAGAGTAGATAAGATGATTGATGAAGGGCTTATAGAAGAAGTTAAATCATTGCTTTATAAGGGCTACGACAAAGATTTAGTTTCCATGAAGGGGATTGGATATAAAGAAATTATAGATTATCTTGATGGAAATATAAGCTTGGATGAATCTGTTAATATTCTGAAACGAAATACAAGAAGATTTGCTAAACGTCAATATACTTGGTTTTTAAGAGATAACAATGTAAAATGGTTTGATGTAAAATCAGTAAATGATTTGGATGAGATAGTAGAAAATATATATGAGTATTTAAAAACAATTATATGAGGAGGAAGAAAATGAATGCTATTAATTTACAGGATTCTTTTTTAAACAATGTAAGACGAGAAAAAATAACCATTACAATATTTTTAAATAATGGCTACAAGCTTACAGGTACTGTTATCGGTTTTGATAATTATGTTGTATTCATCGAAACAGATAAGGGACAACAATTAGTATACAAACATGCCATTACATCTATTTTACCTTTTAAAACGGTAAGATTATTTAACAACGAATCAACAGGAGAATAACAAATGTCAACAGAAGATATATTATGTAAACAGTTTGGCATTAGCAGAGCTGTTTTTAATTATGTAACAAATATTGAGAGTGGTATCAAAGAAAAATATTTTAAAAAAATCGATAAAATCAGAGAATATAATCAATTTAAAGTGATAAGCGCAATGCAGGAGCAAAGATTAGATTATACCCATTTTTATTGGAATACCGGATACGGATATGATGATGTAGGTAGAGAAAAGGCAGAAAAGATATTTGCTTCAGTATTTCATACAGAGGATGCTTTAGTAAGACCATCCATTGCCTCCGGAACACATGCCTTGTATTTAACGTTATCCGCACTATTAAGGCATGGAGATGAGGTAATAGCAATTTCCGGACGTCCATATGACACAATGCTTACCGTTCTTGGTGAAGAAGGAAATGAACCATGCAATTTAAGGGAAACCGGGGTTATATATAAGGAAATTCCACTATATGACAACGATATAGATTGGGAAAGTGCAATAAAAGCTGTGACAATGAAAACAAAACTTTTAATGATTCAGCGTTCAACCGGCTACAGTTTCAGACCCGCATTAGCACTATCTAAAATAAAAAAAGCAATAGAAAAGATAAGAGAAGTATATCCGAATATTTATATAATGGTTGACAATTGCTACGGAGAATTTATAGAAGAAATTGAGCCATCTGATATAGGTGCAGATGTTGTAGTTGGCTCATTAATTAAAAATCCCGGTGGCGGAATCGCATTATCAGGCGGTTATGTAGCAGGTAAGAAAGTTATAATAGACAGAATTGCAAACCGTTTAACAGCACCAGGAGTAGGGAAGGAAATTGGCCTTACATATGGAACTACAAGAAATACTTTGCAGGGATTATTTTTTGCTCCACATATTGTATCAGAAGCATTAAAAGGTGCTTTGCTTTTTGGAGGAGTTTTTAATTCTCTTGGTTTTGAAATAACACCAACTTTAGAAGACAACAGAAGTGACATCATTCAAGCAATTAAATTTAACAATAAGGATATGGTTATTAAGATTTGCGAAGCAATTCAAGCTTCATCTCCCGTTGATGCCCATGTATCACCGGTACCATGGGATATGCCGGGATATACAAACGAAGTAATAATGGCTTCAGGCGCTTTTGTATCCGGCTCATCCATAGAACTTAGTGCCGATGCACCAATGAGGCCACCATACATTGCTTACATTCAGGGCGGTTTATTTTACGACCACGCTAAATTAGGTGTAATGCTGTCATTGGAAAAAATGATGGAATTTGATGAGATAAAAAATAAGCTACTATGAATACACATGAAAATAAAATGAAATATAGAATAAAATATGCTGTCGCATTTATATTGCTGGTATTGATAGAAGTTTTTATTGCCTTATACGTGCATGATAAATTTATACGTCCGTATGTAGGAGATATATTGGTGGTAGTTGTAATTTATTGTGCTGTAAGAACGGTTTTTCCAACCCAAATTACACTTCTGCCTCTTTGGATATTCTTATTCGCAGTATTCGTTGAGTTTCTGCAATATATCGGAATAGTAAATATATTGGGTCTTAATGAGAGTACATTTTTAAGAGTTATAATGGGCTCGGTATTTGATTGGAAAGACATTATGTGCTATGGAATAGGATGCATCTTATTGGCCGTGTATGAAATTTTTCAACGAAAGCAGAAACGCAAATAAAAAAATGGTATTTTCATAGTTAACAGCAGATTATTATTTCTCATCTGTTGTTAATTTTTTTGTGCTGTGATAAAATAACTTAATAATAAAAAGTAAAGGAACGATAATATGATATTAGTTTTAGCTGAAAAACCTTCAGTTGGTAAAGATATAGGTAAAGTTTTAAATTGCAGCAAATCTCATGATGGATATGTTGAAGGAAATAAATATATAGTTACATGGGCATTTGGACATTTAGTAACATTAGCTGATCCGGAGACCTATGATTCAAAATATACACAATGGAAAATGGAAGATCTTCCTATAATTCCGAAATCAATGAAAATAGATGTAATTAAAAAAACAAGAAAGCAATTTAATACAGTTAAGGGACTTGTTAACAGAAATGATGTGTCAGAAATAGTAATAGCAACTGATGCCGGAAGAGAAGGAGAGCTTGTTGCCAGATGGATTCTAGAAAAATCCAATGCTAAAAAACCAATTAAAAGGTTGTGGATTTCTTCTGTTACTGACAAAGCTATAAAAGAAGGTTTCAATAATCTAAAAGACGGTAAACTGTATGAAAATCTATACGAATCTGCTGTGGCAAGAGCAGAGGCAGACTGGATTGTAGGTATAAATGCAACAAGAGCAATTACTTGTAAACATAACGCACAGCTTTCATTAGGAAGAGTTCAGACTCCTACTGTGGCTATGATTGCTCAATCAGAAGATGAAATTAAAAATTTTGTACCTAGTACATATTATGGAATTGAAGCAGTTACGGATAATTTTAAATTTATATGGCATGACAAATTTAGTGACACAAGGACATTTGATAGGGAAAAATTAATTAAAATAATAGATTCTTTAAAAGGAAAAGGATTAATTATTTCAAATATATTAAGAAGCAATAAAAAAGCGTATGCCCCTAATCTATATAATTTAACGGATCTTCAAAAAGATGCAAACAGTATTTATGGTTTTTCTGCAAAGGAAACTTTGTCAATAATGCAAACCCTTTATGAAAAGCATAAAGTTTTAACATATCCAAGAACTGATTCTAATTATATAAGCGAAGACATAGTTGAAACATTAAAAGACAGAATAAATGCAGTAAGTGTAGGACCTTATGCCAAAATAGGGTTTAAAATACGTTCTAATCCTATTCAAGGGAACAAAAGCTTTGTAGATGATAAGAAAGTATCTGATCATCACGCTATTATTCCTACAGAACAGACAGTGTTCCTAAAGGACTTATCTGATAAGGAAAGAAAAATTTTTGATTTGGTAGTAAAAAGATTCTTAGCTGTTCTTTCTAAACCATTTGAATACGAAAAAATAGTTATAGAAGGTAAAATAAATAATGAAATATTCGCTTCAAAAGGTAAAATTACTTTATCTTTAGGATGGAAAGAAATATATGAATATGAAGATGAAGAAATATTAAATGATTATCCTGTCAGTGCATTAAACAATTTAAAGGTGGGTAGCACTTTAGATGTTTCATCAATCAACATGACAAAAGGAGAAACTTCACCACCTCCAAGATTTACTGAAGGTACATTGCTTAAAGCGATGGAAAACCCCGTTAAATTTATGAAAAATGCACATAAAGATTTAAAAAAAACTATAGGGGAAACTGGTGGATTAGGAACCGTTGCTACAAGAGCAGATATAATCGACAAACTATTTAATACCTTTTTAATTGAAAAAAGAGATAATTATATTTATACAACATCGAAGGGAAGACAGCTTCTTAACTTAGCTCCAGATGATTTAAAATCACCTGAGCTTACTGCTGAATGGGAACAAAAACTAACTGCAATATCAAATGGTAAATTAAATAAAAATAATTTTATAAATGAGATGAAAGACTATACTAAATCCATTATCAAAGAAATCAAGCTAAATGACCAAGCTTTTGTTCATGACAATGAAACAAGAGAAAAATGTCCTGAATGCAGTAATTATTTGTTAGAAGTTAACGGAAAGCACGGGGTTATGCTTACATGCCAAAACAGAGAATGCGGCTATAGAAGAAAAATTGCTCAAGTTACTAATGCAAGATGTCCAAACTGCCATAAAAAGTTAGAACTTCGAGGAGAAGGAGAAGGTAAAATCTTTGTATGTAAATGCGGTTTTAGAGAAAAACTATCATCATTTAATAAAAGAAAAGAAAGTGAAAAAAAATCTATTTCTAACAAAGAAGCATCTAAATATATTGCTAAACTTAACAAAGAAGATGAAAATATAAATACTGCTTTAGCTGATGCTTTAGCTAAATTAAAACTTAAATAGTAATTAAAAAGCTTGTAGTTTTTTGGTTATTTATGGTAAGATATTAGCGAATGGGTAGAACAGGGTATGGCTGACCATCTTATTGAAAGGAGGTAAATTCTTTCAAAGGAGGTGAGGCCTATGTCAACATTTGAAACACTTACATTAATGATTCTTTTGCAACATTGATAGTAGTTGTTATAAATGGACAAAAAAAGTAATTACTCTGTGGCGCAGAGTAATTACTAAACATATTATTTGATTAATCAGCCGTAGTCATAATGTTTTATCTTGAAAGGTAGTTTTAATAATACTTTTAAAATATTTGCTATTCATAATAATCACCAAATTAATATTTTCGAACAATTGCTTTTACAATACCTAATATGTACGGATTTTTTACTAAAATTGGATCTAATAATTTGTTTTGCGGCTGTAACCTAATATGATCCTTCTCTTTATAAAAAGTTTTTACTGTTGCTTCTTCATCAATTAATGCAACTACAATATCACCATTTTTAGCATCATGTTGCGAGTTAACAATTACATAATCACCGTCTAATATTCCTGCCTCAATCATACTTTCGCCTTTAACCTTTAATACATAAGATTCCTTATTACCTACAAAGTCTATTGAAATAGGCAGTGTATCATCAATATTTTCAACTGCCAAAATCGGCTGTCCTGCGGTTACGGTTCCTATTATAGGAACATTTATAATTTCTTTTCTTGGCATGTTGCTGCATATATCATCAACGTCTATTAATTCAAGAGCTCTTCTTTTATTGTTTCCTTTTTTTATGTATCCTTTATCTTCTAAGGTATTTAAATGAGCATGTACTGAAGAAGTAGAGCTTAACCCAACAGCTTGGCAGATTTCACGGATTGATGGAGGATAACCTCTGAGTGTCAATTCATCTTTTATGTACTTCAATATTTTAATTTGCTTATCACTTAAGCCATCATATTTCATTGGTCCACCTCTTTTTATTTTTCTATATTTTAACATACATCTACAAAGAAATCAAACATTTGTTTGAATTATTTCAAAAAACTTGTTGACATCGAACTAATGTTCTGTTAAAATGAAAACAGAAAATTTGTTCGAGGTGGATTATGATAATTTTAAATAAATACAGAATAACCAATATTAACCGTTTTAGAAGATTTATTTTCATATCAGTATTGTTTATCAGCATTATAATTTTTGCATTTACTTTAACTATAAATGCATACTCCAAAGATATACCTCAATTTAAATATATAAATGTTAAAGAAGGGGACACTCTGTGGTCCTTGGCGTCAAATTATATGGAAAGTAAAGAAATAAGAGAAGCGATATACGAAATATCAAAGCTAAATAATATTCAAAATGCTTCAATCTACCCGGGTGACATAATAGCAATACCGATAAAATAGTTTGCATAGTCATACTCCGCAGTGAAGCATCTCAAATTATTCTTGATTTAACGGGTTTTGTTTAACTGCATCACGCAGCTGTTCTTTGTCAATATGCGTGTATATCTGTGTAGTTGAAACACTTTCATGCCCTAATAACTCTTGAAGGGCACGAATATCTACATGTCCGTATTGATACATTAATGTTGCTGCAGTGTGTCGAAGCTTATGAGGAGAATAGTTCTTTCCGGATAAACCTGACTCTTTTAAATATTTATCAACCATATGCTGCACACCTTTTTGAGTAAAACGTGTTTTTCTGTTACTGATAAAAAGAGCATTTTCATGACCCGGCTTTGACTCTGGTCGGAACTCCAAGTATTCTTCAATTGCTTTAACACAAACATCATTTAAATATATAGTTCTTTCTTTATTACCTTTTCCAACAACGGTTAAAGTATCACCCTTAATTTTATCAATATTTATACCAATAAGTTCGGATAAACGAAGACCGCAATTTAAGAATAAAGTTATTATAGCATAATCTCTTTTTTCATTTGAACCGGAAATTGATGATAACAAATTTTTAGATTCGCTCAAAGTCAATGCAACAGGTAAACGGCTGCTTTTCTTTGGAGTTTCCAAATCTAAAGCCGGATTTTCCGGAATCAACTTAACAATAGAATATAAATATTTAAAGTAAGAACGCAAACAAGCGATTTTACGAGCTTTTGTTCTATTTGAATTATTTCTTTCTCTATCTATGTAAGCAATAAAAGAATGAAGGTCCATAATATTTATTTTTTTCAATATATCAAGAGATACAAGATTAATATCAATGTTTTCAAAACTTTTAATATTAGGGGATAGTTTAAACCTAATTACTAAAAATCTATAAAAAGTCCTGAGGTCAAGATAATATTCACTAACGGTTTTTTCTGATCTCCCTTTAATTGATAATGAATATTCCAAAAAATCACTAAGTGGGGCAGGGCAGAGGTCATTATAATTTATATTCATATTTTCTCCTTAGTAACAAAAATGTCGCAAAACCATATTGATTAAATTATACCCAAATAAATAAAAAAAGACAAGCTATTTTGCTGAAATCTTTTTTCATCTTAGCATAAAAAAAGGTTTTAATTCATAAACTGTTAGCTTATAGCAGAAAAAGAACTAAATCCGAAAAACCAAAGTGAACCTGAATGGATTGATGTACCAATAGACATTACCCTTGAAAATTTATCAATCTCTGCTTATATTTGTCTTGCTAAAAAGTGTTTTGTCATCCTGAACGTAATAAAGGATCTCTTTTTGAGAAAATTGATAACTTTCTGAAATATGTACAGGTATATTATATCAAAGATTAAAATAACTTTCGTTAAAACGCATTTAAACGCCTCGTAATTTTAAGGGAAATATTGGTCACATTGGACAATGAAGAACAATCCTTTTTCTATATTTATTATTCAATATCAAAGAAGCATTTCTATATATTTGTCATTCAGACTATTAACGATGGATATCCATGTGTATAAAATTATCTCTAATTAGATTTATTAAAAGTTCTATTAAAAACTGTTTTAATAAAAGTAATTATTTATACCGAAAAGAGCTATGAATCAAAAGAATTCAATTCTAAAGATAAAACAGACCCCCTTCGCTTGTTTTAATTATGTTTATGTCGCAAAATAACTATTTTGCGACATAAAATATATATATTATAGTGGGGATTTTCATCTACTCCCCACCACCTATGTATATAAACATTAATTTTTCTATATATGTTTATCAAAACTCCAAAATCATATCATACCACTTTGCTCCGCCGTGTTCGGATTTTGATATACCTTTATTTTTAAACCCAAACTTTGAATAGTAATTTATGAGATATTCTTTACATGTTAAAATAACTCCTTTTCGACCATTTAATTTTGACATGTCTATCATATGATTCATTAATTGTGCTGCAATTCCTTTATTACGATACTCAGGAATCACGTCAAGCCCGAATATAGCTTGATAATCTCCATTTGGACTATGTGAAGCAGCATCACTAAATAATTCATCATATATAGTCGTTTCATTAGTTATACATCCATTTATAAACCCAATTATTTTTCCATCACTTTCTGCTATAAAAAAACTATCCGGAAATGTTTTGATCCGTTGTTTGAATGATGCTTCAGTAGCTGCTTCTGCTTGCGGGAAACATACTGCCTCAACTTCTGATACTGCATCTAAATCTTCTGTTATTACTTTTCTTATATTGATTTCCATTAAATTTCTCCCTCTCTAACTTTTACAATACTCATTACCTTATTATACCATATGTAGTATGCATCCTCAAGTCAGCTGTTCGTGTTTTTGTAATTTTAACATTAAGAATATTATTGCCGGTATATAAATTAATGCAATTACTCCAAAAGTTAATGTAATTCCTATTTTCTCTGCTATTAATCCAAACAACGGAAATACTCCTATCATAAATATACTGAACCACAAGCTTTCGAATGACAATATGGTTGCTCTTGATTCTGACGGTATCCTTCCGTTAATGTAGTCACTTAATATTGTAAATGCTAATCCCCCTGTTAAATTTGTTAACAGGTAAAAACCTATAGAAAATTCTACTATAAATGCTAATCCGGCTAACGCGACCATGTTCAGTACGGATAAACTTATCAATATTTCCCTGATATTTAGCCGGGCTTCTATTTTATATGCATACTTTGAGCTAAATGCTTCTATGACGCTACCTATAGCACAGATAACAGCAATTATGGTCTTTGTATAACCCATATCTGAAAAAAACTTCTGACTGTAGAAAAATATCGTTGTTTGCAAGCTTCCCAGCAATGCTGAAAACATAATAATATATAAAACAACTTTTCTGTATTTAAGTACATCAATACTTATTTTTAACTGATTAATAAATATATTTTCTCTTTGTCCCTTTAAATTTCCGATATTAAGCTTTCTATTATTAACATTGGGTTCTGTAAAGCTTAAAGACACTAACAGGGCTAAAAGCTGTATTATTGCACCAACCATATAGGCATACAGAAATTTGACATCAGCTAATATTCCTCCAAGTAAAACTGCTATACCTTGAGAAATCGACATAATAAAAGCCATCTGTCCCCATATCTTTTTATATTTTTCCTCTTCGCCCGATTCTTTTAAACTGTCGTAAATCAAAGCTTCTGCAGCACCTGAGTTTAGGTTCATTGCCGCACTGCTAAAAATAAAAGAAATAGCAAATTCAAGGAAACTATTTGCTGTAATCATCAGGATGCATGAAATTAAATTCACCACCCTCCCCACTATTACACTAAATTTTCTTCCGTATAAATCCGCAATTGCACCGGAAGGAATTTCTAAAATCAACCCTGTAATATGATATATTGATTCAAGAATACCAATCTCGATTAATGACATCCCTTTAAATGCCAAATAAAGCACCCATATAGCAGAAGTCATATTCAATTGCAAGAAAAAGTTATATACATAACCGATAGATATATTTCGTTTTAATTTAATACTCATTATTCCTCCAAAATATTATGTTTTATATTCAAAAAATAAAATAAGCTCTCTAAATGAAAGCCATATGGAAAAATGAGTATCCTTAATAAATAAAAAAACTCAAGTAAAACCCGAGTCAAAATTCATAGTTTAAAAGAATCAGAACATGGATTATACATTTGCTGTTTTCATACTAAAAATGGATACACTTCTCCCGTAAACTACAGAAATTCCATTTTTTGAAACAGAACTGCTAAATTTACATTGCTTATTCGAAGTAAGATTTGCAGAACCAAATGTTATTACCATTGTATCCTCCTAAAAAATTGTGTCTTAATTATATAATAATTATTAATAAATTACAATCTTAATATTTTATATTACTCAAACATTTATTTTATGTAAAATATTTAATTACTGCGTTTGGAATATACTCTTTTATTGTTTTATAAATATCTTCAAGATTAACAAATACTTTAATATATGGTTTGTTTCCTTTTGCAGTTTGTAGATAACAATATTCACAGTTACCCGGACAATTTTTTACCAAGGAAAACTGATAATCCGGATTAGTATTAATATTATCACTTTGTTTTGTTATCAGAATATTATATTAAATAATAGAGGAAGGAGAATTTAATATGATTCAAGTTATTTATACAGTACAACCCGGAGACACACTTTATAAAATAGCTCGTATGTATGGTAGTACTATACAGGAAATTGTAAATGTAAACAATATAACAGATCCTAACTTAATTTATCCCGGTTCTGTTATATTAATACCTGTTGAAGAAGAAGATTTAGAAACCCCGCCAGGTAGCATTATATACACAGTGCAGCCCGGCGATACCCTATATATTATTTCACTGCTTTTTAAAGTAAGTATCCAGGATATTCTGTCTTTGAACAATATTACTAACCCATCGTTAATTCATCCTGGAATGAAGATTATTTTACCAAGGAATGCTGTAAACCCCTTTGTACCTATTGAGCCCGGAATTATATATTATACGGTACTGCCCGGAGATACTATATATAAAATCGCAAGCAGATTCGGAACTACTGCTCAAACAATTTTAAATATTAACCCGGCATTAGACCCTCGGCAATTAAGACCAGGTATGACTATAATCATTTCACTTCCTGAAAATGCAGTTGCCATGTATAGTGGGAATCCATCTAAACGAATGATTGCTTTAACTTTTGATGCGACATACGGAGATAATCAAACATATGAATTGTTAGAAATATTAAGAAATAATGACATAAAAGCAACGTTCTTCCTATCAGGTATTTGGTTGATAAATTATCCTGAACTTGCAAGGGCCATAGCAACTGAAGGTCATGAAATTGCAAATCACAGCTATACTCATCCCCATATGACACTGATATCATTACCGGAAATCAGAAACCAAATCGTTAGAACTGATGCTCTTATAAATAATGTTACCGGATTAGGTTCATATTTATTCAGACCGCCATACGGTGAATACAATCAAGCAATTCTTAACGAATTAGCTTCCCTCGGTTATGTAACCATCATGTGGACTATAGATACGTTGGATTGGAAAAATCCCGGAGCTGATGCTATAGTAACTCGTGTAGTTGAAAATGCAGAACCCGGTTCAATTGTTTTAATGCATCAGTCTGCACCTGATACACTTGCAGCGCTTCAAACGATGATAACAAAATTAAGAGAAAAAGGCTATGAATTCGGAACAGTCACTCAAGTTATAGATCCTCCTTGATTTAAAAAGGGATATACCAGCTTGTTGGTATATCCTATATAAACCCCTTAATAATTCATATTTCTTTCGTACCTTAATGTTTCATTGTTAACTACTAATTTGAAATAATCTAAAACTCCTGTTTCCATTAAGCCATATAATCCAATATTCACAACTAAAATAATTGTTACAATAAAGATTGAAAATAAATCATATTTTATAATTATATTTTCTGTGCTCTTTTTTTGTATACATACATAATAAAGTATTTCTGTACCAATTAATATCAATATTAACGGCCATAGTTTGATTGTTATTTCAATAGCTGATAACATACTGAATTGTGCAACAAATATAACGACTCCAAAACCAATCAGAATTATAGCCATGGATATAGTGCCTACTCTTTTAGTCTTCAGTATAATCACTCTCCTCCTCTATCACTATCTCATTATATTCGTGAAAAAAATTATTTTCCGAATCATTTTCTATAATATTCTTTGACTCTTTTTTGTTACTCTTTAACAATGCCAATCCCATAACAATAAATACTAATGATACTATGGATGTTTGTATATATCTTCTTAATTCATATGGTATAAGCGGATATAATATTCTTTCAAGTATTATTACTATACCTATTCCTATTAATCCATAGCCAATCCATTCGTGCTTTATATCCGGCAGCTCTATCTCTTTTTCCTTATTATCGCTTTTAAAACCTTCTGCAATATGCATTGCATCAAAAAAACTATAAAACCATATCAGCGGTAATAAAAATAACAGTAACGATATGCCTAACCATCCCATAAAAAATATAGAGAAGAAAAACAGGCCCATTAGCAGCAATCCTTTTTTCTGGTAGCCTATATACATATGACCGGCTCCGGGAACAATCGATAAAGCCATTGCTATGCTTTTTTTGCTGCTTATTATTTCGTCTTTATTTATATAATTTTTTTCGTGACTGCCTGTTGTCATGTTTTCATAAAATCTTCTTTCTGCTAAGCGCCATGATGAAAACAAATCTAATATAGCTATCAGCCATAATAATGCGTACCCAAACATAAACAATATTATAATTTGACTTGTACTATATGTTATAAATTCAAGGAAAATTGTTGCCAAAATACCTGCTCCAAGCATTCCTAAAAATATAAGCCCTCTCTCCCTTAATCCTATATACAAATGAGCTAACCCCGGTATAAAGGATAATATAAATCCTATGAATTTACTCTTTTCTATCAACATTATTCCTCCTCAATGATATTTTTTTCATTATTCTCAATACTTAACAATAAATTTGATGTTGAATCTATTATTCTGTCAGAAAAATAAGCTATTAAATTCTGGCGCACCTGAACTTCTTGTATAGATGCTGTTATCTTTGGAACTGAATCCACCAAATTAGTGTAAAATCCACCCAATGTTAAAAATATCGTCACCGACGCTACTGCGGCATAGTACCCAAATTGATATTTTATGAATCTATTAGTTTTCTTGGTATTAAGCTTAACAATTTTGGATTTAGATATATTTTCTAATACCTTAGATGTAAAGTTTGATGGAACCACGTCTCCAACATAATCTTCCTCTTGTTCATTTATCAGAGAGAGAAAGGTATCCAAACAAGTCTGACAATTGTATAAATGTTCTTCCATTTCATTCATTTTTTCATTTGATAGCGCTTTGTTTTTATAAAGCAACCATTTAACATAATCATAATGATTCATCTTCACTCCTCCACTTCTCTCTTAATAATACCTTTGCTCTATACAATCTGGATGCAATTGTTTTTATAGTTACATCTTCTTCCTCAGCTATTGCCTCATATGATTTTTCTCGAAAATAAAATTTTTCTAATGCAACTCTATAAATATCCGGGATACTGTCTAATGCTTTTTTTAACTTCTCATGTTTATATTTCTCTAATAGTATCATTTCCGGATTGGTGTTTAGATCAACATTATTATCGAACTCCTCAAGTGTTTCATCCTTGAATTTAGCTCTTTTCTTCCGCAACCAATCTATTGATTTATTAGTTGCTATACGACCTATCCAAGCTTTAAAATTATTTTGATCATATTTGGAAAGAGAGACATAAATTTGGAAAAATACTTCTTGTGCAACATTTTCTGCTTCATCATAATCTTTAATAAAATTCAGAATAATTGCAAATACATAATTCTTGTAATTGTTAATTAATATTGAAAATGAATCTTCATCTCCCAAAGCCGATTTTTCAATTAAAAGACTTTCATTTTCCATGCCTCCCCTCCTCTCTACATAATAATAACGAATAATATTGATAAAGTACTGCAAAAATAATAAAATTTTTTCAACATTACTTTGAATATAGCATCTACGACAAAAAGACACCAATTAATGGTGCTTATACTGTAAGTGTAACTATATTTTTATTTCTCTATAATCCTTTACACTCGGCCTTATTTTGATACATTCGTTTATCAGCCAATGCCAGTAAATCATTTATTCTATTTGAATTTATTTCATATGAAAAAGCAACTCCAACTGCATAGCTTATTTGAATTTCATTTTCTAATGTATTATATTTATTAACTTTTTCCTGTAAAAAATTTAAATAATCATTTAAACTTTCTTTTGTACAATTTTCAAAAATTCCAACAAACTCATCTCCTCCGTTCCGGCAAATAAAACCATATGGAGTGCTTACATCTTTTAATATTTTGCTAAAATCCTGTATTAATTTATCTCCTGTTTCATGTCCAAATAAATCATTAGTGTCCTTAAGATTGTTTAAGTCAATATAAACGCATACTAAATCGGGCCAATTATAAATTTTATTGTGCTTTTTTATAATTTCATTGCAATAAGCTCTGTTAAATAAGCCTGTCAATGCATCTATATATACAACATTATTTAATTCGACATTTTCTTTTTGTATTAGCAATTTGCTGAAGTATTGATATATGCTGAAAATCAATATAAGTATTATGCTTGAAAACAACTTTTTACGCATTGAAGACAAGTTTCTTTCTTTCCTATATATATACTCTTGAGTTTCAATAACTAATTTATCAGTTAACACAAAAAAATCTTCACTTAAGTAATATAGTTTTTTTGAATCAGAACTCAATCTATGATTATATAATTCATTCTTCAATATAATCCAGTCCCTTTCGATCATAATATGCATTTTCTGAAGTTCAATATCTTCATGAATTATAAATTGATTATTATTTAGTTGAAATATTACTCCGTCCAATTTTTCTATTAATTCATTATTTTGAATCCCTACCAGCTCCTGCTTTATTAACCGTTGAGTCTCTCCCCTTAATATACCGGCATAATAAATATATTTATCGTCATTATGCATTGTTTCTAAAGTAGAATCAACAGAAAAGATACTGATAATCAAAGAAAAAATCATTAAAATTATTAAAATCTGTATTATAGGTTTAATAAAGTTATTTTTTATAAATAATAATATATTCATAGCAATTACCCTATTTATTCTTATATTTATATTAATTTTCTTGATATGTGCATTTGATTCATCAATTTATTTTATGTCAGCAAAATATTCTTTCTTCAAAGCCAAGTTTATCTGCAAATTCTTATGTTTGGAATAGTATTTAATGCCTCTACGTCCATGATAAATACAACCTTTCCGATAGATTTAGCATATTTATTTATGTCATTTATTTTACTTGTATTATTGATGTATAATATGATATATTTGGATTTATTTATCATATACAAATCACGCTTTGTCATGCAGTCATGTGAGAAATTATGCTGAAGCATAACTTCTTTATCAATATTTTGCATAATAGAATAATACTTATCCCTCTGAGATTCAGTCCAATTTATTGCATAATTTTCATATGGTATTACCCCCTCTAAAGTAACACCGGGAAATTTAGTCTTAAATTCTACAACAATCTCAGCAGAAATTTGTTCTAAACCAAATTTCATTCCGCTTATAAAATGAGTTACCGAAAAATCTTCAACTAAACTTGCAAATACTTCTTTAAGCTTTGATTCTAATTTAATATAATTCGTATTACTATGGTTTAATTCTATAAAACAATCTTGAGAATAATCAATAAAACAGCATGTCTTATATTTTTTCAATTTACACCTCGTACTCTGATATTAATAAAATTAATACGCTGTATGCTTACTATTATAATTATAGCTTATTTAATACGCTGAAAGCAATAGTTAATATATAATAGAGGTGATATAATTGAAAGAAAATATGATTCTTATTGGAAAAAGATTACGCAAGCAGCGAGAAAAATTAAATATGACTCGTGAAGAATTTGCTGAAAAAGCCTGTATCTCTCCTCAATTCCTCGCTGAAATTGAAAACGGGAAAAAAGGAATGTCGGTGACAACACTTTATAAAATATGTAGTACCTATAAAATATCTGCAGATTATCTCTTATTTGGTCGTATATTAAACGATGTATACTTTGATAATAAAAGCTTAACTGAGCCTTATCTTTCTTATACTGAGGATATCATTGAAATTGTAAATAATATAATTTTGGAAACACAAAACAATTATAAATCAACACAAAAAAAAGACAGCTAAGATGTGATATGCTTACAATAAAAATCTCTCTTCAGAATAATATCCTGATGAGAGATTTTTAGTATTCTAAGGTCTAAAGTCTTTGTAATTCTCCATGGTTTAATTACTAAAATCTTCAATTTTACCACCTATTTCGCTCAGTATCTATATAATAATATCTGTTCTCGATTAATTTTATAGATTCCAACAATGATTTAAAGGTCCTCTTCCCTTTCCTAAATCTAATCCTGCCTTTAAAGCACCGGTTATATATTTTTTTGCATTTAAAATACTTATTTTTACATCATAGCCCTCTGCAAGATTGCAGGCAATAGCCGATGAAAGTGTACAGCCGGTTCCATGTGTGTTTTGATTATTTATTCTTTCATGTTCATACCATATATACTCACCATCCGCATATAACAAATCATCACTGCTTGAAGTTAAGTGTCCTCCCTTTATAAGTATATAACCGGAATATTTTTCGGATATTTTAACCGCCGCCCTTTCCATGTCTTCCTTGTTTATAATTTCAAAACCACACAACACCTCCGCTTCCTGAATATTAGGAGTTATTAGCGTTGCAAGAGGCATTAATTTATTTATAAGCATTTCAACAGAATCATCCTTGCAAAGCTTACTCCCGCTGGTTGCCACCATTACGGGATCAAGGACTATTTTTTCTGCTTTATATTCAATAAGCTTATCTGCGATTACAGATATTATTTCTTTATTCGAAACCATTCCGATTTTTATGGCATCTGGATAAATATCAGAAAAAACCGCATCCATCTGCTCTCCTACAAATTCAGGTGAAGATTCAAATACACCATTAACGCCTGTTGTATTTTGAGCTGTCAAGGCAGTTGTGACACTCATGCCATACACCTTATGACTTGTCATCGTTTTTAAATCCGCCTGAATACCTGCTCCACCGCTTGAATCAGAACCGGCTATTGTTAATACCTTTTTCATAAAATTCTCCTTCATTTAACTATTTGTTTTGTTAATTCCAAGAGTTCAGCTGAAGCATTTTTTATGTTGTCCTGTGCAAAGACAGATGAAACAACCGAAATTCCTGAAATGCCGGTACCGACAAGTTTAAGAACATTATCTTTTGATATTCCTCCGATTGCAACAACCGGTATTTTTACTGATTTGCATATTCCTTTTAATGTATCAATTGAAACAGTGTTAGCATCAAGCTTTGTGGATGTGTTGAAAACTGCGCCCACACCTATATAATCTGCACCGCTTTTTTCTGCTTGAACAGCTTCTTCAACCGTTCTTGCAGAAAGGCCAATAATTTTATTATATCCAAGCTTTTCCCTGACTGTTTTTATTTCTTCATCGCTCTGCCCTATATGTGCGCCATCAGCATCAATTTGAACTGCAATATCTACATTATCATTTATAACAAAAGGAATATTGTATTTGTCAGTTACTGATTTTATTTCTTTAGCTGTATTTAAGAATTCTTCATAGCATAGTTTTTTTTCTCTAAGCTGAATAAAGGTTGCTCCTCCCAATATCGCCTCCTCTACTGCTTCAGAAAGTGTTTTTTCATTTAACCAGGTCCTGTCTGTAATTGCATAAAGCAGCAATGATTTATTGTTTAATTTCAATCTTAGCACCTTCTTTCATCATTTCATCATCTATTTTGCTCATAAAATCTATTAAATGTGATCTCATCAAAGATGTACCTTCATCATTTTTTTTCATTTTATCATAAGCAAATTCACCTGATAAACCCATAGCACATACAGCAGCAACTGTTGCTTCAATAATATTATCCTTATTCGCACCGCAATAGGCCCCAATAATACAAGAGAGCATACAACCCGTTCCGGATATTTTACTCATAAAAGGATGTCCATTTCTAATAACATACGCTTTTGTGCCATCTCCAACAATATCTATGGCACCTGTTACAGCTATAACCGTAGATATCCTTTTAGCTAAAGATTTTATATATCTAAGAGAATTATCGATGTTTTCTTCTGTAATTGTATCATATACACTTACATCAACGCCTCGGGTTCCACTTGTATCAGCTCTTCCAACTATTTTAATTTCAGACATATTGCCTCTTATTACAGAAAACTTTACTTCATCCATTAACCTGAATGTTGTATCTGTTCTGAATTTTGATGCTCCTGCTCCAACCGGATCAAGTATAACAGGTATATTAAGTTCGTTTGCTTTTTTTCCTGCCTTTATCATAGCTTCAACCGTTCTTGAATTTAATGTTCCTATATTAATTACCAATGCGCTGCTTATTGATACAATTTCTTCAACTTCTTCTACATCATCAGCCATTATGGGAGAACCTCCACAAGCTAACAAAATATTTGCACAGTCGTTTACAGTGACATAATTTGTTATGTTATGTATTAGTGGCTTATTATTTTTTACATTTTTTATTATTTCTGTAAACATATTATCTCCTTTCAATATAAAAAAATATACTGCCTGTAAGCAGTACATCACGATCGATTTTATCTCCCTACGTTGGCATTACCCAAATCAGGTACGGTCGAAACTTTGTTTCCTCTCAGCCCTTACAAGCTCCCGAATTATTCAGTTAATTTAATATATCATCGATTTCTTTTCATGTCAAGCCACATGGTTATCTAATGATGACTTAACATTATCAAATACCTTTGTTTTTTTCAATGCTTTAAGTAACAATATAGCCAGCATTGCTCCGATCAGTGATGACGGAACAAAAAATGGTATGTAAAAGAATATCGAACTTTTAGGAAGTCCATAAAATAATCTCATGAACGGATATGAAATCATTGCACTTATTATACCGGTACCGATTACTTCACCTATTACTGCCCAATATAACTTTTGAAATCTTTTATAGAGTACCCCTGATAAAAATGCTCCCACAATTCCTCCTATTACTGCTAATATTGACCTACCATTCAGTATCATCCTAAGCAGCCCTATTATCAGTGCACATAAAAAACTCCAATAAGGTCCTAAAAACACAGCTGCTATTACATTAATGAAATGTTGAAATGGTGCCATGCTTGGGAATACAACAAAAGTACTGAGAACATAGCCCATACCTATCAGTAAAGCGGTAAAAATTTGTTTCTTTAAATTAATCTCTTTGTTTTTAATCATTTTTTTCTCCTTCATACATTTAAAATTAATTGTTGACCTCACATTGACAAGTCATAAGAATAGGGTTAATTTATTAAGTGATTAAAAAAAGCATAAAAAGAAGATTACACCCGCGGTGGTGTACCCCTTTTTATGCTTTTGCATAAAACATTCCATCTTGTTACTATTAAATTTATAGTTTGAAAATTAATTATTTAATTAAATTGCTTTTTTAACTTTATCTGCCGCTACACAGATGATTACAGTTATAACCATTACAGGAATCGTGCTTCCAATAGTAATATCAACATTTAATAGTAACCGGTAAATTATAAATCCTATCAGCCAAATAACAAAATTCTCCACATCGGCAGATTTTTTCATGTTATCTTTTTTTAGAATAAAATAATCTGCTATCAAGATTGAAATCATAGGAGCAAATACTGAACCAATAAGGTATAAAAAGTTTTCATATTGCTCTACAGGTGTAAATATTGCAATTCCAGTACCAATAATACACACAATAATCGCCATAGCTTTTTCTGAAAGTTTTCCGTTAATTGTTTTTAAACTAACACCTGCAGAATAAACATCCAGATAAGTAGTTGTTACAGTAGAAAATAATATTATTAACACTCCCATAATGCCAAATCCTGCTTTAAACATTATAACAGCAATATCACTTTCTCCGGTAAACAGGGCAGCTCCCAAACCTATTGTATACATGAAAACACTACCAACAAAATAGGTAATTACACTTACGCGTGTTGCGGTTATTGGATGTTTTGCATCCTTGGTATAATCAGAAATAAGAGGAAGCCATGATAACGGCATTGCGATAGACAGCTCTATTGCCGCTCCGAAGCTCATTTGCCCTATGATGTTTGTTTGTGAACCGCCTTTAAAAACAGTAAAGCTTAAAAGAAATGTTAGTATAAATAACCCCCCCACAGCAATAATATTTACTTTCTCCAAGTTTTTAGGTCCAATAATTACCCAAATAAATATTGCGGCACCAATAATAATACACCATACTATGTCCGTTTGCATGCCAATGCTTGAGTTTAACATTACCCCAATAGCTCTTGAACCTTGTATTATCATTACAGCAGTCCACCCTACAAGCTGTAAAACATTCAGAAATGCAAAAAAAATTCTTCCCTTATTTCCAAATGATAACCCGACGGATTCCATAGATGATTTACCGCTTTTAGCACCTATAATTCCTGCATGGTACAAAAGAATACAACCAATTAAATGACCTAAAATAATTGCAAAAAAACCTTTTGCAAAGCCAAGAGATACAAATAATGTTCCTGTAAAAATTTCAGCAATCGATATGGCTGCACCAAACCACAATAATCCATTGCTTAACGTAGATGTTTTGTAACTTTCCATAACTTAACCCTTTCTATTAAAAATGGGATATACCAACATTCGGCATATCCCATTCATTTCCATAAACAGTTCCCTACGTTGGCATTATCCAAATCAGGTACGGTCGAAACTTTCAGTTTCCTCTCAGCCTATTAATAAGCTCCCGATATTTGATTAATATCATTATAAAACAAATTCGTTTTTAATGCAATGATTTTTTTAACTTCAAATTAATTTTGATTTCAGTTAGAATTCGCTGATGCTGCTGCAGCACAGACGGGGCTGTTGTCAGCCCCGTAATAATGTTTTACCCTGTTATCCTTCAGCTTTAGAATAAGTCTTAATTACAAAGGCATATTCGCATTCATTTTCTCCCCAGGAGGCAATCATTCTGAATCCTCTTATGTCATTTTTATTCGGCTCATATTGTGAACTTAAGTATGACGCCAAATGTTTTTCAATTTTAAAAGAACATTTGCCATTATTTAATTCTACCGGGATATTATTTATTAATTTGTCTGTATAAATTTGTCGTCCATTTTCATCAATTAAAATATCCAAAACAATAAATTCATTGGGGGGATTGCTAACAAAATCTATTTCAACAATGCTACCATTTTCAAAAACAGGAAGATCATTTTGTTCCTTTAATATTGTAACAAATGTATCCTCTCTGTCATAAATATTTCCATTCCACTTATTTTTAGCTGATATATATTCGATTTCTTTATTTTCAATATTAATTAATAATTTTGGCGGTTCTTTCATGTAATTCGTAGAACACCCGGAGAGAACCACTGTAAATATTAATATTAAAGTAAATATTGACTTCTTCATTACGATCACCATATCACTTTTTCATTCTATTCTTCATTAAAAATTTCTGAAGCGTTTATAATTTTTGAAGCTTTTTCAGTTTCTTTATTTTCAACCTTATCATCAATAAGTGGTTTATTTTCAATTTCTTTATTTACAACTTTATTTATCAAATCAACAACATCTAAACCGGTAACATCTTTTAATACTTGAAATCCGTTAGCTGTAACGTCTGTTACCATCTTTGAAACTTTAGATGCACCCTGAGTTCCGCCATTATCTATAATCGTTATTTTTTCTACCTGTTCCATTGGTCTTGCTACTTCCTTCATAATTTCAGGCATTCTTGAAATCATTAATTCCACAATTGCTGCTTCTTCGTATTTGGACATTGCTTCAGCTAACTTGCTTTTTGCCTCGGCATCAGCCAAACCCTTTGCCTTTATCGCTTCTGCTTCAGCTTTTCCTTTTGCTATGATAGCTTCGGCTTCCGCTTCTGCCTTTATTTTAATAGCTTCTGCATCTGCCTGAGCCATTTTTATAGTAATAATCTTATCGGCTTCTGCTTTTACTTCGGCTTCATATTTTTTTGCATCTGCCGGCTTTTTAACTTCTGCTACCAATCTTTCTTCTACCACTATGGCATTTTTCTTTGCTAGTTCCGCCTGTTGTTCTGCTATTTGTCTTTCATTTTCAATTGCCTTTAATTTATAAGCAATATCAGCGTCTGCTTTAGCTCTGTCTTGCTCGGCTCTATAGCTTTCAACTTTAATAGATTTATCTCTTTCAGATTCAGCAATAGCAGTATCTGCTTCTAATTTAGCTTTTTGTCCAATTCTTATTGCATCAGCTGTCTTTATTTCCGTATCTCTTTTTCTTTCAGCAGTTGCTATATCAGCATCTGATTTTGCCTGGGCTATTTGAGGAATTGCACGATTTTCAAGATATCCACCTTGTGTGCTTATTTTGAGAATTGTATAGGATACCAACATTAATCCCATTGACTCTAATTCAGCTCTGATATCTGCTTCTATTCTTTGCTCAAATGATGCTCTGTCTTCATTTATTTGTTCTACAGTAAGTGTTGATATAATTCCTCTTAATTTACCTTCAAGAATTTGTTCAACAATATTCTTTATGGTTCCTACTGAATTTTTAGCTCCGCCGCTGCAAAACTGTTCTACGGCTGCAAAAATACTTTGAGTATCATTTCTAACTTTTATTACTGCTGTACCTACAATATTTACAAAAATACCCTGCTTTGAAGGAGCTTCATTAACATCTGTTGTCATTGACATATTTTCTAACGATATAACGCAAGAAGTTTCTAAAAACGGTATCATAAACCCGCCTCGTCCGGTTAGTACCCTTTTCTTTAAACCGGTTATAACCATCGCCTTATCTGCCGGAACTTTTCGCCAAAAAAGAAAAACAAGCAACAAAAGAATAACAAATGCTGCTATTGAAAAAATTAATGTTAAATAATCCATACCTTCCCCCTAATTTAATATTTTATTTTAAACAAAATTCTAACACTATAATTATAGACGAAACTGAAACATATTTGTTCCTTAATAACTAAATATTGTATTAATCTTAATTCTTAATAAATCCTTTGCTATTCCAATTAAAAATTCCTTCAAATCCTTTGTCTTTTTAAATATCGTAATATTTTCTTAATGTTATAATAAATTATTTATTTACCAATAATATAATCCGACATTTTTACTTCTTTCCATTCAGCTTCTTTAATATACTCAACAGTATCAGGATCTTTGTCATAGTTTTTATTAATCACTGTGTAATTAAATATAGCTTCTAAATTATCATTTATAATCTCTTCCTTACTTATATGCATTAATATATAGCGACCCATCTTTTAACAGCATTAATGACAATAATAATTTCAATTTTCTTGTTATTGTTTTTTTCATTATATTACCTTGCTTCTTTGTCTCACTTAATTTCTAACATATAAAGATTCTGCTACCTTTATTAGTTCATCTCTATTTTCATAGCCGCTGATTAGATGAACGTAGCTGTTATCATTTACTATTATTGTGGTTAATCCTCTTTTAGAATAAATTATTCCATTCATTCCGTTAATGGTTATTTCTTCAGTAGTTATCCCCTCTGTATCAACTGCCATGCTTACACCTAAAGTAAATTGTTCAACAGAAATTTCCTGATTTTTTTCATTTGTATAATACATAAAATGCATAAGCTTCATATTATTTTCTTCGGTTAATGTATACCCTTCAGGAATATATGATGGTACATAAACATCTTCAATTGTTTCGGGCACTTCAATATTTTCATTATTATCAAACAAAATTTCAGAAAATTCAGTATAAATTCTTTCCGTCAATCTTACTACAGGCAACCTTATTGCTTCAACACTCATAGATGCCGCTGCAATGATTATTATTAATGACGCAGCTACAATACTTCTTCGGATTCTGAATTTATTTATATTTACATATTTTATATTTGCTTTCTTTATTAAAGCCTTCATATTTTTTTCAAATTCAATAGTAAAAGTA
Organism: uncultured Clostridia bacterium; assembly: GCA_964421845.1. Lineage (GTDB taxonomy): Bacteria > Bacillota > Clostridia > Tissierellales > Sedimentibacteraceae > Sedimentibacter. The sequence goes on along the minus strand of CAYQYY010000001.1, from coordinate 113,042 downwards.
TGATATTCTTTTAATTCTATGTTTGACGGTATTGTTTCAAGCTCTTTCTCCATTGCAATAAACAGTGCCTTTTTTAATATTTCATTAGCCATATCAATAACCTTTCTAATATTCAAATCAGATTTTTTCTATATATTTTAGGTTGCTTATATATTCTTTCAACTCTTTTCTACCACAGGTAAGTTCTCTAATCAATTCCTCATTAGTACAATCTGATACAGGTATGTTATCCGATATTTGATAACCCAGCACATCTTTCCAAATCACCACTGCTCTGTTTATAGGTTTTAGTTTTAATAAAGCCATTTGAATTCCATTTAAATTTTCATTATAACGTGATTTTGGCATAATTAGAAATATTTTTACTAATTCTAAAATTGTTAATTGAAACATATTAGCGGTAACCTTATAATCTTCATTAAAATCTTTAATAGTATGAGATATTGCTTGTGAAGCTATTTCTTCAGCTATTTCTTCTTTTCCGGTTAACCTAAAAGCAACTGTATATATCCTATTAAAAAACAATTCAATATTCATAAACCTCTCCCACTTATTATGCTTAAACTCTCAATACTATATAAACAATTTAAATATGCATTTGGGGACAATTTTATTAAAAAAATCCGCAGGTATTGTGCGGACAATTTTATATGCATTTCTTGATACTACTCATAATTCAATGCTTTTCCTATATTTTCAGTCAGTTTTTTTCTTCCTCTTTGTAACCTTTTCTTCACAGATTCATTGGATGTGTTAATCAATCTTGATATCTCTTGTATACTTAAATCCTCAATATATGATAGGTACAAAACATCCTTATAAATAACCGGTAGGTTCATAATTTCATCAATAATAATGTCAAAAGATAATTTAGATATTACCTCATCTTCAAGATTTAAATCATCGCTCACATATTCTTCAAACTCATCAAGATCTATTATAAGTTTTTGTTTTTTTAACATATTCAAAGAAATATTTCTTACAATAATAATAACATAACCCTTAGTTCTTGGACTAAAAACATCAGATATGTTGTCCATATTTTTAGCAATATTAATAAATGCATTATGTACGGCATCTTCTGATAAATAATCATCTTTTAATATACCTTTTGCCACATAAAACATAATATATCTGTAATTATTATAAATTTTTTCAAATTTACTTTTTTCTTCTTCGGTATCTATTAAGTTTAAATAAATTAGCATGGTACCCCCAAAAACTAAACTTTCCAAGGTCTGACATTTTCAAGCCATCCTTGTTTTTTCCAATATTCCAGATCTGCCTTATTAAACCCGCCTTTTTTCTGTGCAATACGCATAATATAAAACAAAAGTTTAACTTTAATGCTGGGGGTTACATTTTTATAAGAATTTAATATTTTGCTTGATATTTTTTCTACATCATTGCTAATTTTTAGCTTATTTTTTTCATTAACACCTTCCCAATTTATAGCAGCTACTCCTTTCCCGTATTTAAAAATCCTGCCAACACCCCAGAAAAACAAACTGTCAGATATATCCTTGTTAGTAGATTTCATGCCTGCTCCAGCTGCAGTAGAAATTATAAGTGCCATTTTATTGAACATAGTTTTGTTTGGTCTATGAACCATCCATTGATAACCAAAATGATCAAGAAGAGTTTTCATTTGTCCGGTTGTGTGAAATACATAAACGGGACTAGAAAAAATTAATAAATCAGCTTTTTCCATAGCTGCCTTTATCTTGTCAACCTTTTCATAATGAGGACAATACTCTTCTCCTTTCATGAAGCATTGACTACAGCCCCTGCAAAAATGAGGCATGTCTTTTGGAAGAAAAAATTCTGTCACATATGATTCTTGTTTTCTTAGTTTGTTTAAAAATAATTGTGTAATGTTATAAGTGCTGCCCATATGTTCCGTGCCATAAACTACAAAAATCTTCATAATAACCCCCTATGACTTTTATATTTCCTTATCATCAATTGTTATTGTTATTTTTGGCGGCTCACTAATGTAATTCGAAGAACAACCCATGAGAATTACTGTTAATATAAATATCAACAAAATAAAAATACTGACTATTTGAAGTTATACCGTATTATTTTTAGTTCATAAAAGCTAATATTGATTGTCTTTTTTTATATTCTGCTTTGTTTTCATACATTCGTTTATCCGATAATGTTAGCAGGTCATTTATTTTGTTTGAACTTATTTCATTAGTAAAAGCTACACCTATGGCAAAGCTGATGTGTATAACTTGTTCTTTTAAGTTATATGCATTTGTTTTTTCATTTAAAAAGCTTATATAATCATTAATATTTTTTTCTGTACAATTTTCAAAAATTGCCACAAATTCATCACCGCCGTTTCTGCAAACAAAACCATATGGATCACTTACTTCTTTTAATATTATGCTGAAATCTTTTATTAATTTGTCTCCTGCTTCATGACCGAATAAATCATTGGTTATCTTGAGATTATTCAAATCAATATAAACACATACCAAATCAGGAAGAGCTTTCATTTCGTTGTATTTTTGTATAATTTCATTGCAGTGAGCCCTATTGGATAAACCCGTTAGGGAATCAATGTATACAACATTGTTTAATTCAATGTTTTCTTTTTGTATAAGTAATTTGCTTATAAATTGATATATACTAAAAATCAATATAAGTATAATGCTTATAAATAATCTTGAACGCATTGAAGCTAATTTTTCAACTTTACTTTCAACATATACTTGAGTATCAAAAACTAAATCATTTGCTAAATCATAGTATACTTCACTTAAATCAAACAACATCTTTGAACTGTTGTTTAGTCTATGATTATATATTTCATCCTTTAAAATTATCCAAGTTGATTCCACTTTTAATAATAATTCTTGAAGCTTTGCATCCTCATGTATTGCAAAGTGATTATTCTTATCTTTTTTATTCTTTAATTGAAAAATCACCTCATCCAATTTCGCTATTAAATCATCATTTTGAATCCCTTGTAATTCCTGCTTTATTAATCTTTGTGTTCCACCTCTTATTATTCCTGCATAGTTAACAGACTTGCCATCCTCATGCATTATTTCAATTGTGAAATCAATTGAAATAATACTGATAATCAATGTTGAAATAATTAAAACTTGGATTATTAGTTTAACGACGTTATTTTTTAAAAATAATAATATTTGCATAATTTACTTATGTCCCTTAAATTAAAATATTTTTTACCATGTAGCAATATGACCATCAGTTCGTTTTTCAGTTCCTCCGCAGAGGGTACCTTCTTCGGTTATTATAATCATTTGACCTCTGCCAAATGATGATTCTTTTGTCTCAATTTTAACTTCATGTCCTCTTCTTGTAAGATCTTTTACTATATGAAGTGGTACATCGGTTTCTACTTCTATTTGCTTATCCTTTATCCACTGCCACCTTGGAGCGTCTAAGCTTTCCTGGGGGTTCATATGAAAATCAATCAAATTTGTTACAACCTGAACATGACCTTGGGGCTGCATAAATCCACCCATTACACCAAAGGGACCTACAGCTTTTCCATCCTTAAGTATAAATCCGGGAATTATTGTATGGTATGTTTTCTTATGTGGCATCAGACAATTATCATGCAAATTGTCATAACTGAAATTATGTAACCTGTTTGCAAGGGCAATGCCTGTTTCAGGTATAACTATACCGGAACCAAAACCCATATAATTGCTTTGAATGTATGAAACCATGTTTCCATCTCCATCAGCCGTACATAAATAAACAGTTCCACCGCTGTCAGGGTCTCCTGCTTCAGGCATTAAAGCTATGTCTGTTATGGATTTTCTTCTTGCGTTACCATAATCACAAGACAATAATTTTCTTAAATCAGCTTTCATATGATTTGAATCAGTAATATATTTTTGTCCGTCTGCAAATGCAAGTTTAATTGCTTCTATTTGCTTATGATATGTATCGCTGTTTTCTTTATAAGTAAATTCAAAACCATTTAATATTTTAAGTGCCATTAAGGCAACAATACCTTGTCCGTTTGGAGGTATTTCACAAACATCATATCCCCTGTAATTAATACTGATTGGCTCTACCCATTCTGCTTTATAATTTATTAAATCTTCCTTAGATAAATAGCCATTGTACTTTTTAAAGAAAGCATCTATTTTATCAGCTATATGCCCCTTGTAATATGATTCACCATAAGTATCGGCTATAGATTCAAGAGTATCCGCATGATATGGAAGCTTCCACAGCTCACCGAATTTTGGAGTTTCACCGTTTTTAGTGAATATATCAAACCAATACTTAAATTCTTCTCCCTTTTCTTTTATATAAATTTTATATGCAGTGTCCCATGCTTGTTTTACATTTACAGAAACAGTAAATCCGTTTCTTGCATAATTGATTGCGGGCATTAAAGTCTCTTTTAAAGTAAGTTTTCCGAACTTCTCTGATAGTTCCACCCATGCAGCAGGTGCTCCGGGTACCATAATAGGAATTACTCCTAACTTTGGAATTTCATTAAAACCTCTTTCCTTAAGCTTATCTATAGAAATACTGTATGGAGAATATCCACTGGCATTTAAGCCATGCAGCTTGTCCTTAATCCACACTAATGCAAATGCATCACTGCCTAAACCGTTTGATGTGGGTTCGACAACTGTTAAACAAGCAGCTGTAGCTATGGCTGCATCTACAGCATTACCACCTTGCTTTAGAATTTCAAGCCCTGCTTGTGCAGCTAAAGGTTGTGATGTTGCAACCATACCTTTGTGACCATATACTACATTTCTTCGTGATAGATATTTATATTCTTCAACATTAAAGTTCATGTGTACCTCCTATTTATTAACTGCTAAAATGTGACAGTTAAGGACTCGTTCCCACTAATGTTTGTCAATATAATCCTGTAATTGATTATGCCATTTCACTGTATCATAAATTTGCGGCTCGGTTGTCTCTCCTAAAAGAAGATCCATTAAATGTCTTGGAATTTTACCCCCAATATACATTGATTTAATACATGAAACACAATAAACGCAAATCTCCTCACAAGGCATTGATTCAGCACGTTTTTTCATATGTTGATGTACCTTATCCACTGGTAGACTTGGATAGAAATCATCTCCACAACATATTGAGTTAGTTTTATTAAACTTAGTTTCTTCAACCTCAATATTCATCTTTTTAAGAAGATTACGTACAGCATTATGTACCTGAGGTTTCTCACGAATAGGACAAGGATCGTGTACAGAAATTTTCAAATTATTATAATTTGGATATTGAAAAGAATCGAGCTTATCGAGTATTTCCCACAAAGAAATTGTTGAAATCCCTTTATATAAACTCCTAAATCGTCTGTCACAGCCTGCACATACATTAATAATTAATGAACCTTCGTCTAATTTAGGTTCATGTTTGCAACATATTTTATGTAAAGTAACTTCTCCGTAATTATCATTTAAAAATTTTAAAATTTTAATTTCTATTTCTGGTTTGTATATGCTCAAAGCACAACCGGGGTTGAAATATGTTTTAGTCATAAATATCTTCTCCAATCAAAATTATAGATTTATAGTAGCTACTATACCATTGTGACATATTACCATCATCTGTCATGCTATATACCTCGTCGGCGAATTTCTTTATATTATTATACATTTTTTTACAGTACTTTTCAATACAAATATGACCGACCTCATGTCCCTCGTAAACACGAGGTCCCGAAATTAAAAAGAAGTAAACATTAATTTGTTTACTTCCCATTATTTTCATTTTTATTTAGCGTACTCTGTTGCTCTTGTTTCTCTGATTACATTCACCTTTATTTGACCCGGATATTCCATTTCTTCTTCTATCTTCTTAACTATGTCTTTCGCAATCAGAATTATGCTTGAATCGCTTGTTACATCAGGTTTAACGATGATTCGTACTTCTCTTCCTGCCTGGATAGCAAAAGATTTTTCTACCCCTTCAAATGAATTTGAAATTTCTTCAAGCTTTTCTAATCTCTTAATATAAGTTTCAAGTGTTTCTCTTCTTGCCCCCGGTCTAGCTGCTGATATGGCATCAGCTGCCTGAACTAAAACTGCCTCTACTGTCTGTGGTTCAACATCCCCATGATGAGCAGCTATTCCATGAATTACTGCTTTGCTTTCCTTATATTTTCTTGCCAGATCTTCACCTATAGTAACATGCGGACCTTCAACCTCGTGATCCACTGCCTTACCTATATCGTGTAATAAACCGGCACGTTTTGCAATTTTAACATCCGCTCCTAATTCCGCTGCCATTATACCAGCTAAATAAGATACTTCCATAGAGTGCTTTAAAACGTTTTGTCCGTAACTTGTTCTAAACTTTAACCTACCTAAAAGTTTGACAAGTTCCGGATGAAGCCCGTGTATACCGGTATCAAGTGTTGCCTGTTCACCTTCATCTTTAATTTGCTGTTCAACTTCTTTTTTTGCTTTATCAACCATTTCTTCAATTCTTGCAGGATGTATTCTGCCATCTGCAATTAATTTTTCAAGGGCTAATCTTGCAACTTCTCTTCTAATAGGATCGAATCCGGAGATTACTACTGCTTCCGGTGTGTCATCTATTATAATATCTATACCTGTTAATTGTTCAAGAGCTCTTATGTTTCTTCCTTCTCTCCCTATTATTCTACCTTTCATTTCGTCATTAGGTAGATCAACAACAGATACAGTGGTTTCCGCCACATGATCAGCAGAACATTTTTGAATTGCATATGTAATTATTTCACGTGCTTTTCTTTCTGCAGTTTCTTTTGCTTCCCTCTCAATTTCTTTAACAGCAATTGAAGCTTCTTGTTCTGCCTCTTTCTTTATGTTGTCAATCAGCATATTTTTTGCATCATCTGTTGAAAGTCCGGAAATTCTTTCAAGTTCTTCAACTTGTTTGTCATGTATAGCATCCAGTTTATTTTGCTTAGTTTCAATATCTTTAAGCTTTTTTTGGAGCACTTCTTCTTTCTTTTCAACTTGCATGCTCTTGGTATCAAGCATTTCTTCTTTTTTAATCAATCTTTTTTCGTTTCTTAGTATTTCGTTTCGTCTTTCCTTGTTTTCTCTTTCATATTCATTTCTCATTCTATGAGCTTCATCTTTTGCTTCAACAAGAACTTCTTTCTTCTTTGTTTCAGCTTCTTTTGTTGCATCATCAATTATCCTTTTGGCTTCTTCTTCAGCACTACCAATTTTGCTCTCAGATATATTTTTACGAATTAAAAATCCTACTATTATACCTATTATTGCGCAGATAATACCTACTATTATTTCTATGAACAATTCAGCACCTCCCGTTATTAAATTTTCAAGCTGCGAAATATTTACATTTAACTACTGTTTATTAAATGATAATTTCTAAAATATATTAAATATTAACTTATTTCTTGATACTTGAATATAATATATTCTATAATTTTTTATGCATTATGTCAAGATAAATAGCAAAAAAACAGAACGGCAGCAAGCCGTTCTAACAATTTTGATCAATTCTAATAAAATTTATTGTATTAATCATCCAAACTGCCGGATTTATCCGTATCGTCCGAACTTAACACTATATCGCCAAGTTCAAATTTCTCTCTTACCTTCTTTTCTATTTCATTCATGAGCTCAGGATTTGAAGATAAGTACTCCTTGGAATTTTCTCTTCCTTGTCCGATTCTTGAACTTTCATAAGAATACCATGCACCGGATTTATTAACAACACCTGCTTCCACTGCCATATCCAATATGCAGCCCTCTTTAGAAATTCCTTTGCCGTATATAATATCAAACTCTGCTTGTTTAAAGGGCGGTGCAACTTTGTTTTTAACGACCTTTACTCTTGTTCTGTTACCATAAACATCATCACCTTTTTTAAGTGACTCTATTCTTCTTACATCTAATCTCATTGATGAATAGAATTTAAGTGCTCTACCCCCTGTTGTAACTTCCGGGTTTCCAAACATTATACCAACCTTCTCACGCAATTGGTTTATAAATATGGCAACAGTATTGGATTTATTAATTGCTCCTGCTAACTTTCTAAGTGCCTGTGACATTAATCTTGCCTGTAAGCCCACGTGAGAATCTCCCATTTCACCATCTATTTCTGCTTTTGGAACTAAAGCTGCAACTGAGTCTATAACGATAACATCAACAGCGCCGCTTCTAACTAAAGCTTCTGCTATTTCCAAACCTTGTTCTCCTGTGTCCGGTTGAGAAATAATTAAATCTTCAATTGCTACTCCAAGTTTTTTAGCATATCCCGGATCAAGAGCGTGCTCAGCATCTATAAATGCTGCAATTCCGCCTCTTTTTTGTGATTCTGCCACTATATGTAATGCAACGGTTGTTTTACCGGATGATTCAGGTCCAAATATTTCAATAATTCTTCCTTTAGGAACTCCTCCAATACCTGTTGCTATATCAAGAGGTAGGGCTCCTGTCGGTATTGACTCTATATTTAATTTTGCATTTTCGCCAAGCTTCATAATAGAGCCTTTGCCGAACTGCTTTTCAATTTGAGCTAACGCCAGCTCAAGGGCCTTATCTTTTTCCATCTCACGACTCCTTTGTAGAACATTTGTTCTTTCTATCATTATAACACAAACTTTCGGGTTGTCAACACAGAAATATTACTTTATAACATCCAAATTTTCATAAATGTAAGTTGCTCCCGAAGTAACTGTCAAAAGAACAACTATAGCAGCTAAAGGCCCTATCCAAAGATTTGTAAATCCAAAATAACCTGTGTAATTTAATAAAACAACAACAATAAGTATCATCTGAAAAACTGTTTTAATTTTTCCCCAAGGGTTTGCCGCAATGGTAACTCCCTTTGAGGCAGCCAAAGTTCTGAAACCGGATATTAAAAACTCCCTTGAAATAATTAAAACTACAACCCAAGAACTTAAATAACCAATCTCGACAAATGCAATAAAAGCTGATGCTGTCAACAGCTTATCAGCAAGAGGATCCATAAATTTTCCGAAATCAGTAATTAAGTTATCTCTTCTTGCAATATGCCCATCAATCGCATCTGTTATTGCCGCAGCTGCGAAAATTAAGAGAGGCAGAAATCGAAATATTCCTTTGCTTATGTATAAGAATATTAGAAAAAGAGGTATTGCCAATATTCTTATCATCGTTAGCTTGTTTGGTAAGTTCATGTTCTTAAACCAATTCATCAACCACATCTCCCATCAAATCATATTCTAAAGCATCATTTATTGCAACTTTATAAATATTGCCTAAAACCAATTCCTTATCTGATGTTACATATACACAACCGTCAATATCTATTGAATCCATATAAGTTCTTCCTACGTATATGTTTTCAACATCCTTTTCTTCAAGTAACACATCGTACGTGTTACCTATTTTAGCTAAGTTGTTTTCATATGATATACCAACCTGCAATTCCATTAACTCATCCTGTCTTTTTTGTTTTACATCGTCATCTATTTGGTCAGGAAGATTGTATGCAGGAGTATGTTCTTCCCTTGAATATTGGAAAACACCAACTCTGTCAAGTTTATATTCTTCTAAGAACATTAACAGTTCTTCATGCTCTTCATCAGTTTCTCCGGGAAAACCTGTTATCAAAGATGTTCTTATCACAGCACCTTCAACTTCATTTCTTATTTTATTTATTAAATCGATTATTTGTTTTTTATTTGTATTTCTGTGCATTCTTTTTAATATTCTGTCATTTATATGCTGTAAAGGAATGTCAAAATATTTTAGAAGCTTTTTATTATTTTTAAATTCATTTATAAGCTCATCATAAATATCTTCAGGATACAAATAATGAATTCTAACCCATTCTACAGCATCTATTTCCGAAACTTTTTGAATAACTTCATGAAGCTTTCTTTCACCGTATAAGTCAAGTCCATACTTACTTGTATCTTGAGCTATGATTATTATTTCCTTAGCACCATTTGTAGCTAACGTTTTAGCTTCTTCTACTATTTTTTCAATTTTTCTGCTTCTATATGGACCTCTTAGCTGTGGTATAACGCAGTATGTGCAGTTATTGCTGCAACCTTCTGCTATTTTTAAATATGCATACCAGTTTTCTGTCAATGAGTTTCTTGGAAGATTTTCTTCATCCAAATCTTTCATTTTGGTTTCAACAACCAACTGCTTACTGCTTTCATATTTTTCGATGTACTCATCTATTTTATCAAAACCACTTGTACCTACAATTATATCAACTTCCGGGATTTCTTTGGATAGCTCTTCACCGAATCGTTGAGCTAAACACCCGGTTACTATTATTTTTGCATTTTTGTTTGCTTCATTTTTTATATCCGCAGCAGCTAAAATAGCATTGACTGATTCCTGCTGTGCATCGTTTATAAATGAGCATGTGTTTATAATGATATAATCTGCCTTGTCGGCATAATCTGATGTTTTAAATCCTTTGCTTTTTAAAATACCAAGCATGTTTTCAGAATCAACTAAGTTCTTAGAACATCCAAGTGAATGCATGTAAACTTTTTTCATTAATTTCCTCTCATTTCGTCTAATTCTTCTTTTGTTATAAGCACTTTTCGAGGTTTACTTCCTTCATGGCCGCCCACAATTCCTCTTTCTTCAAGCTGATCTATTATTCTTGCGGCTCTTGCATATCCAACCTTAAATTTCCTTTGAATGTAGGAAGCAGAAGCTTGACCATCAGAAACGACCATATCAACTGCCTGCTCCAAAAAATCGTCAACCTCTTCATCAGGATCTTTTGTTTTTTCAATCTCATTTATTATTTCATTTTGTTTATGAGTTTTTATTTCTATTTGTTGCTCTCTTATATTATCTACAACCCTTTTTATTTCATCATCTGATATAAATGTTCCCTGTATACGTATAGGTTTAGGCAGACCAATTGGATGATAAAGCATATCTCCCTTTCCAAGAAGCTTCTCAGCTCCTCCAGCATCTAAAATTGTTCTTGAATCAATATGTGATGAAACAGCAAATGCAATACGGGATGGTATATTTGCCTTAATAACACCTGTAATAACGTCAACAGATGGTCTTTGAGTTGCTATAACAAGATGCATGCCGCACGCTCTTGCAAGTTGAGCAATACGAGTTATATATTCTTCTACCTCGGCAGAAGCAACCGTCATTAAATCAGCTAATTCATCTATTATTATAACTATTTGGGGCATTTTATCATTGCCTTCTTTAGCCATCTTTTCATTGTAAGACGCAATGTCTCTTACACTGTTTGCAGCAAATACTTTGTAACGGTTTGTCATTTCGGCAACTGCCCAGTTAAGTGCATTGGCTGCCTTTCTTGGATCAGTTACAACAGGTATCAAAAGGTGAGGCAAGCCATTATACACGCTTAATTCAACAACCTTGGGGTCTATTAATATAAGCTTAACCTCATCCGGTTTTGCTTTGAATAAAATACTCATGATTAAAGAATTTATACAAACACTCTTACCTGAACCGGTAGCACCGGCAATTAAAAGATGTGGCATTTTATCTATGCTTGCTATAATGTTTTTTCCTGCTATATCTTTTCCAAGTGCAAACGGAATATTTGTATTTACTGCCTTATATTCCTTTGATTCTATTAAACTTCTTAAGTATACACTTGTCTTACTCTTGTTTGGCACCTCAATTCCTATTGCGGATTTGCCCGGTATAGGTGCTTCCATGCGTATATCCGAGGTTGCTAAGGCAAGAGCTATATCGTTAGATAATCCGGTAATTCTACTAACCTTTATACCAGGGGCAGGTTGAATTTCATATCTTGTGATAGTAGGGCCCTTATTTATTTGAAGGATATTGCATGGAATATTGAAATTACTTAATGTTTCAATCAGTTTTTCTCCATCCTTTTTCAAATCCTCCTTATCTCCTCTGTTTTGCTGAGGTATGGAATCTAAAAGAGTTGTAGACGGTATTTTGTAATTATCTCTTTTTACGCCCGCTATGTTGATTATATCATCGGTAATTTCTTTGGGCTCGAATTTTTCCTTAGTATTTATCTTCTGTTCAACATGTTCTATATTTTCTTGTTTTTTTATTTCAGATTGCATCGCGCTTGAAGCTTCAGTTTTTTTGATATCATCTATTTTAAGCTGTGTAATTTCTGTTTTTTTATTGTTATCATGTGGATTTAAATAATCATATATTTTTATATTTTCTACATTTTCTGTTCCATTTTTAATTGGCTTTTCTACTGTCTTTTTCTTTTTATTTTCAACATCAGCTTCAATAAAAATAAAATTGTATATTACATTTAATATTTTTTTTATGTAGCTTACAATAAGCTTAAATATTCCTATGATGCTTTGGTTAGTAAAAAGTATAATATTTGAAAATACCAACGCTCCAAGCACTATGTATGTACCATTTTTATCGACTAATTTTAAAAATATATAAGTTAATACATTTCCTATTATACCTCCGCCCACTCTATTTAAACCTGTGTCTATGGAGCCGGCAAATAATTCTTTCAAATTAATATTACCTGTTAATATTGCATAAATAGCCGTATCAGAAATTGCCAAATACATTATGTAACATATAAAGAAACCTATTATTGCAACAATTTGATTATTATCATTTAAAATTATGATGTTTAACAATCTCATTACGCCAATTGTCAATATAAAATAAGGTAAAACATCTGCACCTTTACCGAATATAGAATAAGTAAAAATACTAATTGATTTACCGATAATCCCTGTTTGATTCTCCTTATTTGTAACTACTATTAAAAATACAGCAAATGCAACAATAAAAATACCTGTTATTTCCTTCTTTAAAATATCAGTATTTTTATTTTTTGTGCTTGTACCTTTTTTTCTAACATTTGTTTTTTTAGTTTTACTTTCACTTTGAACCTTTGCCATTTTGTACAACGTCCCCCTGTACTTTTCTAAAATTATTATATCATAAAATACTTAATAGTCGCAATGATTTATTTTTTAGCCCTAATCATGTTTTTCAGCATAGCTAATTTTCAGTTCTCATTTCTTCGATTAAATCCCTCAGTACATTCATTGCTTTGCTAAAGCCACCTACTTCGTCTATAAGACCTATATCTATAACTTCTTGAGCATTAAGTACTGTACCGACATCATTTGCTATTTCATCTGTATCATACATATAATTAAGTAATGCTTGTTTATCCACTCTTGAATTATCAACTATGAAATTAATAATTCTTTCCTGCATTTTTTGAAAATATCTGAATGTTTGAGGAACTCCTATAACAAATCCGTTTGTGCGTATTGGATGAATTGTCATTGTTCCGGTAGGTGCTATAAAAGAATAATTAGCTGATACCGCAAGAGCGGTTCCTATACTGTGACCTCCGCCTAATACTATTGATACGGTTGGCTTTGTTATGCTTGCGATGAGTTCAGATATTGCAAGACCTGCTTCAACGTCTCCTCCGACTGTGTTTATAAGTAAAAGTATACCCTTGATTTGAGGATCCATTTCAGCCCCTATAATCATAGGAATGACGTGTTCATACTTTGTAGTCTTGCTTTGAGGAGGCAAAGAAGTATGACCTTCTATTTCACCGATTATGCTTATGAAACATATATCCTTTACAGGACTTATATCTGTAACACTTCCAACCTGTTTTACATTTTCTATAGGTTGGTCCGAATCTTCATCTCCTTTATTATCTTCATTTCCACTGAATAAAAAAGGGTTAGCCGGTTCATTATTATTAATATTTCGATTATTCCTGTTATTCTGTTGATTATTTTGCTGATTGTTATTACTTAACAATTGAGTATTATTTATATTGTCATTTTGATTATTGTTATAGTTTCTTTTTCCGTCCATGTTATTGAATGACTGCTGTTGTACGCTCCAATTTTGATTGTTATTTATCATTTAATCCTCCACATAAAAATAATCAGGTTATTCCTGATTATTCTTTGAAGTTTTAGTTATTTTATGCATATTTATAGCAGTTTCTATATGAATCTTAGTCATTTTCTATTATTATCATGTCACTGCCTATCTTTTTAATGTTTTTCCATAAAATTTCTTTTTTCTTAGGTTCTTTAAAAAAATTAAAAGATGAGTTGTTTCCGGAAATAAAACTTACTATTTCTCCGGTTTTTTCCTCAATAACTAAGTCGCAATCACCAAAAATCCCCAAATTTTCACCGGTGTCAATGTTAATTATCTCTTTGCTATACAATTCACTTAATTTCATTGCTTTCCCCCTTTAATATTCCCTACAATAGTTCCCCTATCGTTCTATACCCCTGTATGTCCGAATCCACCTGCACCCCTTATAGTATCACCTAATTCTTCAACTAATTCAAATTCAGGTCTTTCATGCTTAATGAAAACCATTTGAGCTATTCTGTCACCGTTATTAATGGTAAAAACTTTATCACCCAAATTAATTAAAATTACCTTTATTTCACCTCTATAATCAGAATCTATTGTACCTATGCCATTTACAAGAGAAATTCCATGCTTTATTGCAAGACCGCTTCTTGCTCTAACCTGTGCTTCATATCCCTCAGGTATTTCAATAAATATACCTGTCGGTACCAAAGCTCTTTCCATTGGTTTTAATTCTATGGACTCTTCAACATATGCTTGTAAATCAACTCCTGCTGAGCCCTTTGTTTCAAATGCAGGTAAATTAAAAGGATTATTTTTGATAATTTTAACTTTCATATTTCTCTCCCAGTACTTTATTTATTATTTTATCTATACCTTTATGTTTGTTTAAATTTCCTGTAAAAGTGATACTTAAATTATCAATGTTAAACAATTCATTAGCAACCCTTATAACATCCTCTAACTTAACATTGTTAATACTTTCAATAACTTCTTCAGGATATATTATCTCGTTAAATAACAGCTCTCTTCTTCCGATTGCGGACATACGGCTTGAAGTGCTCTCCAAGCCCAAAATATAATTACCCTTAATTTGTTGTTTTGCCCTGTTAAACTCCTTTATGGTTATGTCTCTGTTTTTCATGCTAACCATTTCTTTTAAAATAGTTCTCAAGGCGTCTTCGACCTGATTATAAGACATACCGGCATAAACACTGAATATCCCTGAATTTGAGTAGTTTGAAACGAATGAATAAATAGAGTAAACTAATCCCTTGTTTTCCCTTACCTCCTGGAATATTCGCGAGCTCATGGTACCGCCGAAAATATTGTTTAGAACAAGCAAAGAATGATAATCTTCGTGGTGTCTGCCTATTGTTTTATTACCTATACATATATGAAGCTGTTCTAAATCTTTATTAATACCAACTACCTTTCGCTCATATTGACCTTCCTTGTCAATATGTTCAAAAAATTTATTTTGCCATTTACTGAACTTTTCTTTAATCAAATTTACGAATGACTGTTCATCAATACTTCCTGCCACAGCTATTACTGTATTGTAAGGAGAATATTTGTCATTCATATAACTTAAAACTTTTTCTGTCGTAAAAGTTTTTAAATTTTCTTCAGTACCTAAAATATTGTAAGCCATAGGGCTTTCGTTAAATATTATTTCAGTCAATTTGTCATGTACTAAATCTTCCGGAGAATCTTCATACATTTTTATTTCTTCTATAACAACAGATATTTCTTTATCTATTTCTTCTTGCTTAAACAAAGAATTAAAAAACATATCTGAAAGTATATCAACTGCTTCTTCTATATTTTCATCCAATACCTTTACATAAAAACATGTGCATTCTTTGCTTGTAAAGGCATTCATCTGACCGCCTAAATTATCAACTTCTTCAGCAATTTCATTTGCTTTTCTGTTTTTTGTTCCTTTAAAAAGCATGTGCTCTATAAAATGAGACATACCGTTTGTTTCATCATTCTCGTTGTTTGAGCCAACATTAACCCATATACCGATGGATGCAGATTTAACGTAGTCAATTTTTTCCGTTACAATCCTTAGCCCGTTATCTAAAGTGTATTTATTTATCATTTTTCCTCCATATAGTGAAACACTTAAATACTTACCATAACATTCTTAATCTCATTGTGCTGCATCTGGTTATAATAAGTAATATTATAATTATTACTACTAAGATTATTACTATCAGCTTTTTATAAAAAGCTATATCTCTATTAAAAAATTTCATAAAAATCCCCCTTATTCAAGTGTATTAATAAAAGGGTCATTTTATGTTATCAAATTTTTACATAAATTACAAGCCAATTTTGGGGTATGCCCTAACCCTAATTTTCAGGGTGTTTATTCTAAAAAATAGCAGTAGTTCAACTGCATTGAATTCCAATTTTATACGAACGTCAGTGAGAAAATAAAAGTGCAAATGAAGACTGCGACAATTATTTTTGGTTTATTTTTACAATTTGGTTTAAAATCATAAATTAAAGCGTTCTTTTATCATTTTTGCTACAATTTCTGGAGAAAGATGAGAATTGTCAATTTTGATATAGTTTTCAAATTGAATTTCATTATCGTTACTAATGCAACGATATTTAATATCGTCATTGATAAGCCTTTGATTGGATGTTTCAATATCTTGTTTTGAAGCTTTATTCTTTAAGCGATTTTCTGTAACATTTCTTTGTAATCTTACTTCTTGAGGAGCAACAAGCTCTACATAGTAAATATCAGCACCTTTATTTCTAAAAATATTAGTTACATATTCAACATAATTCCAATCACTTTTTTGGTCAAAAGCCCACATATAAGTAAATATTAAGCCATAGTTATCTGTGGCTGCAAATTCTTCAAAAACAACCTCCCTAATTCTATTTGACGATTTTCTGTGAAAATAACCGAATACTTCCAAAACAAATTCTATCGTCATATGATTGTGAAACAGGCGTAAATGTGTAATTTCCATAAGTTTCTGTCCCACTGTCATCTTTCCTACCGCTGCATCTCCGATTAAAAATACTAATTTCAAGAAATCCCTCCTATAACAAAAAATAAATAATTTTTTTATACATTTTTAACATCTTATATAATTTACAAATTGAAATTTGAAAATTATATTATCCTCAATTATCATAATAATTGAATATCATAAACCATGACATACTTAAAATTCTGAGCGATACCATATTGGAACAATATTCTTCATATCATTAAACCAATGTAGAATATCTTTATTTAAATTTAAAATAGAAATTAATCTCTCTGGTGCAAAATATTTTGACCATACAATAGAAGTTATTGCACTTGCAGATAGGTAATATGCTAATAGCTTCCAAAATTTCTCTGGCGGTTTATGATTAAAATATCCATCAATTTGTCCCAATGCAAATGCAGGAAATTCTATACCTAAGCGATTAAATTCATACCAAGGGTCTCCATAATTATTAAAATCAACAGTATGCCAATCAATAACAAACAAGTTTCCATCTTTTGATAGTATCATATTTCCCATATGATAATCCCCATGATGGTAACATTGAGGGAGATTTTCTAATAAAGATTTGTTTGTATCAATATAGTTTAAAATTATTTTATCTCCCTCGAAAGGTACACCTTCATAACGAAATACCTCTAACCGTTCATTAATGACTGAAAAATAACGCATTGACCAATCATCAATCCCTTGAGGAGCAGGTAAACTATGAATTTTACGAAGATTTTTTCCAGATTTTATACCTAACTTATATTGCTCTCTTTCTGTTAAAGTTGATAATATAGTTTCAACCTCTACACCTTCAACCCAGCTAAGCAACGTATATACATTTTTACCCTCATTACAAATACCGAAATCAACAGGAAAAGGCATAGGAACATCAAGGTTAATCATTTTCTTTATTACTTCATATTCTGTTTTTTTCTGATAATATTCAGAAAAGTCTGCAATTCGAAGTAACAAATGTTTTTCGTTCACAGTTTTAATATAATATTTTTCATCACCTGACATTCCTTTATTTATTGGTTCAATCTTTTCAAAAGTATTATATAGTGGTATTTCCCTCATGTAATCTCCTCCTTACCTGCATACTATTATATCTTTCTTACAAATTCAGGTTTCTCACAACAATAGAAATGATAATTTAACTAACCGTGTCTTTTCTTCAAATATATTATATAGAGCTGAGACCCTATCAAATTCATTTTTTATCTTGAATAAATCTGTTATTTCCATATACTATACCTTTTTATTTAAAATAATGATTAAAATATTAGTTATACATCATGAAATAGTTATTAATTGAATCATAAGTTGGAATTTATCTATCTGTATATTTTGATCATTTTCTTCAGTATTCACCCATATCTTTAAACTTTTCCAATATTGCTATCCAATCGTGTGATTTGCCCTCAAAATTTTCTGGGTTTATAGGATAATGTACATTGTAAATGTATCCTTTTTCACCATATCTTCCTTGAACAATTTCATCCAAATGTACTTCATCTGCACAAATATTAACAACTTCTAAGCACATTAAAACGTGAGTATCTCCATCTTTTATCTCACGTTCCCACAGATAGCGACATTCAAGATTAAGAAAACATTCTTTGATTCGTGGTGCATTTACACTCGATGCTTGTTCTGCAGTAAGTCCCGATAATGTTATTTCATCGTTATCGAATCCATTGTTAGCAATTGTTGCTACGCATTTATCGTAAATATCAGCAGATGGAAAATTCAGCACTACTTCCCCTTTTTCCTTTATAGTTTGATACATGTGTCCAGATTTATTTACACTTGAGATAATTGCATAAAAGCCACGAAGGCTACCATTAAAACATGCCCACGATTGCAGACAAGCATTAGGTTTTCCATTAGATTTATAGGAAGTTACAACAAATAGTGGTGATGGTATTGCAGTTACAAAATCTATCCACGAAAAACCGTAAGTTTCCATATTCCTCATTGATTTTGGAATATCTGAGTACTCTTTTTTCATTAAATTTCACCTTCCTGTTTTTAAATAATCATCACAACAAATTGGAATTTATTGTACTCCGCCTTATGCTCATAAGGTTTATCAAATTGCAATCCACCAACACACTCCAAATTTATCTATAACAGTCGCACAACATTTGCTCCATGGAACTTCTTGAATGGGATTAATAATAACACCGCCATTACTCAAAATATTAAAAGCGTTACAAACCGATTCTTCGCTTCCCATCTCAAAAACATTAAATGTCATAGTTTCCCATTTCATTTTGTGAACTATGTTTATGTCACAAGGATTAGCTGCTTCACCTAATGCTAAAAATCCTTCACCATCTACAGATAATTCACAGTGCTCATAAGCAGTTTTGTCATCATTTTTCACTTCAAATGTAATTTCTGCACCAAAAGCTTTACAATACATTTCTGCCGCTTCAAAACTATTTTTCACATAAACTTGAGTATAATTTTTCATATTTTCCCTCCTACGCAAAATATAGATAATTTGCATTAGCAATCACAAAACTAAATTCCTATTTATCGATATTATATATAAATAATTGTTAGCACCATAATTTTCTACTGATACGACGTAATATTTCGATATGTAGGAACTTTTTTATATAATTTTTTTCTTTCGAGCCATAAAATCGATACCACCATGATAATGTGGTGTTCCATGACTTATATCATACTCTACACCCTCAAATAAACAAATTAATTCAAAATCTGAAAAATATTCAGTGATTTCATTTTTACTAAAATAATGAATATATGAATTCCTTTCTTCTATATAAAATGTATTTTTTTCAACCTGTCTTTGACTATTTTTTAGTTGGCTATACCTTGGTTCTAAAGTTGAAAATACAGTTATATATATAATTCCATCTTCTTTTAAGCCATGCTTAATATTTTGAATCATAATATCTATATCCGATTTTTTGAAAAAATTAAGTACATTAGCAACAATTATCAAATTATAGTTATCATGCTTAATATTATATTCCGTTATATCACAATTAACTAAGTTAACATTTGCATTTAGTACAGAAAAATTTTCTTTGCACTGATTTAGTGCTGTATCAGATGTATCTACACCATCAATATTAAAACCGTTAACAGCAAATGGAATAGAATTTCTCCCGTCTCCAATTCCCAAATCTAAAACATTACCTTCATTAATTAATTTTAAATAATTAGTCAGCCTGAAATCTGGATTTAAGTCCGTGGTTCTTTTGTATTTTTATAGTATTTATCCCAATTGTTTTCCATTCTTATTTTCTCCATTCATTAATGATTTTTATATAGCTACTTTGTATGATTTTGAACTGCCGGAAAACTAAAAAACTCCAACTCTCATACTTCCTTCTTCACTTCTATTATTAGTTCTGCATGAGCATCGGTTTCAAAAAAGCACAGATAATCTTCCAATAAGTCATGCGGTAAATTCCTATTTCAATAGGCTGGCACATTGGCACATCAAGAGTCGCAAATCGTTGCATCGTTTCAAATTCAGGAAAAATCATAGTAATTCTTATACTCATAATTACATCCTTTAAAGATTAATTACCCTAAATATTATGCTTATTGCCGACAGAATCCTAATTCGTTTCCATCTAAATCTTTTATTGTAAATTTTCTCATTCCATAAGGAGTATCAAAAATCGGTTCGACAACTTCAACCTTATCTTTTAACTGCTCCCATAAAGTGTCTACATTCTCAGTAACAAAATTATAGCGTCCAAGTGATGGCTTTTCATCAATCATTATAGAAAAGCATGCTCCCTCTCCAAATTCAAAGCTAACATATACAGGATTTTCTGCCGGATATGGGTCTTCTGCTATAAACCCAAGTACGTTTTCATACCATTCAATTGATTTTTGCAAATTGTTTACGTTTGCTCTAACATGTGTAAGTCTTGTTTTCATTTTTTATTCCTCCAAGATTATATAATCAACTCTGTTAAAGTTTTAAAATATGTATCGTTAAATCATATAAACCGAAGAACTAATGAATAATTAAAAAGAAGTTTAGTATAATAAAAAGTAAATTAATTAGTCAATTAGGATTTAACGAAATGAAAAAATAAGAAAATTAAATAAGTATTGATTTTTCATTAGAATAAGTATATAATTAACATAAAGAATAGGCAGTCGGCTATAGCTGACTATTTAATAAAGTGTTTAATTACCCTGTGCCAGCAGGGTAATTATTTTTTTTGTCCATTTATGACTACTATCATTAACATTGCAAATGCAATCATTAATGTTAAAGTTTCATATGTAGACATAGGCCGTCACCTCCCTTTAAAAGAGTTTCCTCCTTTCCATGGGATTGTATCAGCCATACCCTGCTCCGCCTATTCTATCAACATTTTACAATATTTTACAAATGTGTACAAGTAGAATTTAAATGTTTTTTTATCAAAAAACATTAGACAATAATAAGATATCTTATTGATATCATTACATAATCAATCCGCGGTCTTAAAGAACTGTCCCCTAAATTGGTATTTTGGATATTAAAAAAATAGCAATTTTTATTTGCTATCTTTCTTCGATTTTTATTGATTTTCTTGGTTTTCTGTAGATTTTATTGCTTCTTTTCTTGAAAGCTTTATTTTACCTTGTTGGTCAATTTCAATTACTTTTACAAGTATTTCATCTCCAACATTTAAAACATCTTCGACTTTTGCAACTCTCTTATCAGAAATTTGAGAAATGTGTAGAAGTCCGTCCTTGTTATCGGTAAGTTCTACAAAAGCACCAAATGCCGCTAATCTTACAACCTTACCCAATAAAATTTCACCAACTTCTATTTCCTTAACAATATTTTCAATTATTTTCTTAGCTTTATAAGCACTTTCAACATTTTCAGCAGCAATTAAAACTGAACCGTCATCGTTAATATCAATTTTAACTCCTGTTTCTTCAATAATCTTATTAATAACTTTTCCGCCGGTACCGATAACGTCTCTGATTTTTTCCGGTTTAATAGTCATAGAAATAATCTTTGGTGCATACTTGCTAACTTCTTCTCTTGGTTTATCTATGCACTGAAGCATTTTATCAAGTATGAACATTCTTCCAACATGTGCTTTTTGTAAAGCATTTGTTAAAATGTTTCTGTCTATTCCGTGAACTTTGATATCCATTTGAATAGCTGTGATACCATCCTTAGTACCTGCAACTTTAAAGTCCATGTCTCCAAGGAAATCTTCCATACCTTGTATGTCAGTTAAAACAACTACGTTGTCTCCTTCCTTCATTAAGCCCATCGCAACTCCGGCAACCGGTGCTTTAATAGGAACACCTGCATCCATCAATGACAAAGTGCTGCCACATACTGATGCTTGCGAAGTTGAACCGTTAGAGCTTAACACCTCGGAAACCAATCTTATTGTGTATGGGAATACTTCTACGGTCGGAATAACCGGCTCTAAAGCTCTTTCAGCCAATGCACCGTGACCTATTTCTCTTCTTCCCGGACCTCTTGAAGGTTTAGTTTCTCCAACTGAGTAGGAAGGGAAATTATAGTGATGCATATATCTTTTTGAAGTTTCTTCTGATATTCCGTCTAATGTTTGTTCGTCACTTGATACACCAAGTGTTGCAACTGTAAGTACCTGTGTTTGACCTCTTGTGAAAATTGCTGAACCGTGTGTTCTTGGAAGCATTCCAACTTCACATGTTATTTTTCTTATTTCATCAATTGTTCTGTTATCCGGTCTAACACCTCTTAAAAGTATGTTTTCTCTTACTTTTTCTTTAATTATAGTATAGAGGGCATCTTCTATGTCTGAAGCATTATCTGGGTATTTTTCTAAGAATATTTCTTTAGCTGTTACTTTGAAATTATCTATTTTTTCTTGTCTTGTAAGCTTATCTTCTTCAATGATTGCTTCATTTATTATTGGAGTTGCGTATTCTCTGATTTCCTGTTCAATTATTTCATCACATACAAATTTAACATAATCAGATTTTTCTTTTCCAACCTGAGCTTTTATTTCTTCAATGAAGTCACAAATCTTTTTAATTTCTTCGTGAGCATACAATATTGCTTCAAGCATTTTTTCTTCGGTAATTTCATTTGCACCTGCTTCAACCATCATTATTGCTTCTTTTGTACCTGAAACAGTTAAATTAAGTATTGTTTGTTCTCTTTCCTTGCTGTTTGGATTAACTATAAATTCATCGTTTATAAGACCTAGGTTTACTGCTCCCGTAGGCCCCTCAAATGGTATGTCGGATATAGTTAAGGCAATTGATGAGCCAATCATTCCTGCTATTTCAGGAGAACAATCCTGATCTACAGATAATACGGTAACAGTTACCGATACATCATTTCTGTATCCTTTAGGAAACAATGGTCTTAGTGGTCTATCTATTAACCTTGATGTAAGTATTGCTTTTTCTCCCGGTTTTCCTTCTCTCTTTATAAAACCGCCGGGAATTTTTCCTACAGAGTAAAGCTTCTCCTCAAAATCAACACTCATTGGGAAAAAATCTATTCCTTGCCTTGGTTCTTTAGATGCGGTCACATTTGCCATTACTACAGTATCGCCATATCTCACTATACAGTTACCGTTTGTAAGCTCTGCAATTTTGCCTGTTGTTACCGTAAGTTCTCTGCCGGCAAGCATATATTTAAAAATTCTTTCTTCCATTTTACCTCCTTTTAATAGTAAATAAGAGCGGGATTCCCCGCTCCTTAATTTTACTTATCTTCTTAATCCTAATTTTGCAACAATACTTCTGTATCTTTCGATGTCGTTATCTTTTAAGTAGTTAAGAAATCCTCTTCTTTGACCAACCATTTGTAAAAGACCTCTTCTTGAGTGATGGTCTTTTTTGTTGTCTTTTAAGTGTTCAGTAAGATTGTTGATTCTGAAAGTCAACATAGCTATTTGAACTTCAGGAGATCCCGTATCCTTTTCGTTAATTCTGTATTGTTCGATAATTTGTGTTTTTTGTTCTTTTGTCATTTTTATTCCTCCATATTAATTTTATTTCACCATAGCCCATGCAATACGTTGAGGATTCGTAAAACTTAGGTTATGGAAACACACTAAATTGTACCATATGCTAATATTTTTGTAAACATAAATTTAAAATTATTATTATTTGACTCTATCTAAAAAAATAATATCTTCGTTTTGCTCTATGTTATCAAATATTAAAATTGAACCGTCTTTATTGGAATTTATGGTCAATAAAGATTCTTTTCCACCTGTCACAACTTTATATTTGCCATCAGGAGGAATTATGATGGTACTGTTATTATTTGCAAAAGCAATTTTTTTATTATAATCTATGTTTAATTCTTCCTTATATATAGTGAACTTATTTATTAAAAGTTTATTGGCTTCTAAAATTTTTCCTTCATTTAATAAGCTTCGCACCAATGTTGAGCTAACAGCCACGCCGTTATATTTAACAGGAAATATCTCTTCAACCTTATAATCATATGTGTTCTCTAGTTCCCTTAATGTGTTTACATTGCCGCTTGCCTTATGACCAAAGGTAAAGTTATAGCCAACAACAATATTTTTGGCATTATATTTATCTATAAGAATCTCCTTTATAAAATGTTCCGGAGAATATTTTGATATGACTTCATCAAGCTCAATCTCTGCAACTTCAGTTACATTATATGACTTTAAAAGTTCTAATTTAATATTTCTTGAGTTTATATATTTAATATTGTTTGTGGATTTTTTTAAATCCTTTCTTACAAATCTAAATGTTATTATTACACTGTCTTGATTTTCTTCATTGCTTAAATCAATCATTCGCTTTATCAGTGCATCATGTCCAATATGTATACCATCAAAATTACCTATGGCAATACATGAGGGGTTTCTGTTATTCATTAGTTCCACCTGTGTCTATCAACATTTTATCTATTTTTACCATGTTACTGTTTACTTTTTTACCGATTCCAATAAGTTCGTTATTGCAATAAATATAAAATTCCTCATAATTAATTGAATCAGTTTGTGCATATACCTCGTTTCCTGCAGTAAGCCGATTATAATGACTTGTATCAACATTTACTCTCTTTAACGGATAAATCTTATCAACAGGTATTAGGCATTCATTTAACCTATTATTATCAAATAAAAATTTAAGTTCATTCAGAGTTACAGAATTTTCAATATGTAAACCTTTTGTTTCTGTTCTGATTAAAGCACCCATATGTCCTAATGTACCTAATTTTTCGCCTATATCATTACATAATGTTCTCATGTAGGTTCCCTTTGAACATTTAACCCTCATAAGCGCTTTTCCGCCTTCATATTTTATAAGTTTAATATCTTTTATATTAATTTCTTTAGCTTGCTTTTCTACAAATATATTTTGCCTTGCATATTCATATAGCTTTTTACCGTTTAATTTTACAGCTGAGTATGCAGGAGGAACCTGCGGCTGTTCGCCTATAAAGTCCTCCAAAACTCTTAACAAAAAATCTTCACTGATATTTTCAAACTCTCTTTTTTCAATTTGCTTTCCATAGCTATCCTGTGTATCGGTGCTTTGTCCCAATACCAATTCACAGACATACTCCTTATCTTGATTCATAAGATATTCGCTTATTTTAGTTCCTTTACCGACACATACAACCATAACCCCGGATACATTGGGGTCTAATGTGCCTGCATGACCAACCTTTTTCATGTTGAGTATTTTTCTTACGGAACTTACTACATCGTGTGATGTCATTCCTGTGGGCTTTAATATATTTAATACACCGTTCATCATTCTCCAAAACGTTCCTTAAATGTTTCAATAAGTATTTTTTTAGTGTTCTCGATTGTATCATTAATTTCAAACCCTGCTGCTTTAGCGTGACCGCCTCCGCCGTATTTTACGGATACTGTTGAAACATCTATATTATTTTTAGATCTTAAGCTAACCTTTGTGTTATTTGATTCATATTCTTTCAAAACACATGAAACTTCAACTTCTTTGATTTCCCTTAAAAATTCAACAACGCCGTCTATGTCACCCATTTGCGCATTGTTTTTTTCAAGTATATCCTTAGTTATGCATGTGATTGCAAACTTGTTATCATAAAAAAGCTCAATGCTGCTAACTGTATCTATAAACGCTTTTACAATGTTAGAAGGTTTAGAATTGTAAATAATATTGTCTATTTGGGATATATCAACTCCAAACTCAATAAGCTCAGCTGTTTTTTTATGAGTTTCGCCGCTTGTATTTGAATAACTGAATTTACCCGTATCAGTCAATATTGCAATATAAATATTTGTTGCTATTTCTTTTGTTAAGTTTTGTCCTGATAATTTTAATATGTCATATAACAGCTCACCCGTTGAACTCATCAACGGATCAATTATATTAATATCTGCATATTTTTCATTAGTTTTATGATGGTCTATGCAGACAGAAGTTTTAACGTTATTAAAAACATCTTTAAATTTACCTAATCTTTCTTTATCGCTGCAATCCAATATAAACAACAAATCATATTCTTCATTGTTGTATTCCTTTAACAAAATATCTTCATCTACAAATTGCTTATAGTTATAAGGAATGATGCCATCAATACAAACAGTTAGTTTTTTATCTAAAGGTTTTAAAAACCCATATAGGGCCATTACAGACCCTATACAGTCTCCGTCGGGCGCCTTGTGTCCTGCGATACAGATATTTTGAGAATTATTTATTAAATTAAATATTTCTTTTACATCATTCATCATCAGATTCATCTTTTGGCTTCCTGCTTTCTTCCTCTTCTATTACCTTATTAATTAAACTTGACATATATATTCCCTTTTCTATGGAATCATCTTTTTCAAATAACAATTCAGGAGTTAAGCGCATTTTAATTCTTTTTCCAACTTCTCTTCTTATAAAGCCCTTTGCACTTCGAAGTGCCTCAAGAGTTGGTTCTATGTCACCGTACACGGATATAAATACTTTTGCAAATTTTAAATCATCAGTAACATGAACATCCGTTACGCTTAACAATTCAGATAAACGAGGGTCTTTTACCTCGTTTCTTATAACTTCAGATATAACTCTTTTCATTTCTCCTGACAATCTGTTATTTCTTCTGTTTGCCATTGTTATACCCTCTTTCTATTTATTATCTTTTTATTTCTTCCATTATATAGGCCTCCATGGAGTCGCCTTCTTTAATGTCATTGTATTTATCAATGCCGATACCGCCTTCATATCCGGTATTTAATTCAGATACATCATCTTTGAATCTCTTTAATGATGAGATATCTCCTTCATGAATAACAATATCATTTCTTAATAATCTGATTTTTGATTTTCTTGTAATTTTGCCGTTTTTAACATAAACGCCGGCTACTATACCTATATTAGGCACTTTAAATGTCTGTCTTACATCTGCTCTTCCCATTATCACTTCTTTATAAATAGGAGCAAGCATACCCTTAACAGCTTGTTGAATATCTTCAATAGCTTGGTAAATTATGTTGTAAGTACGAATATCAACATTTTCTTTTTTAGCAAGTTCCATTGCAGCAATAGAAGGTCTTACATTAAAACCAATTACAATTGCATTTGATGCTGATGCAAGCATAATATCATTTTCATTTATTCCACCAACACCGCCGTGTATTGGATTAACTTTAACTTCATCCATGCTTTGCTTTAGCAATGACTGCTTAACAGCCTCAATCGAACCGCTTACATCGGCTTTAATTATGATATTTAAATCCTTAACTTCGCCCTTTTGAATTCTTTCAAATAAATCATCCAAAGAAACTTTAGATGATGCATTCATAGTTTCCAAGTGTCTCTTATTCTTTCGTTTTTCAGCAATATTTTTAGCGTCCTTTTCATTATCCATGGCAACTAAAATATCACCGGCTTGAGGAGTTTCCGATAAACCTAATATTTCTACCGGAACTGACGGTCCCGCTTGATTTATTTTCTTTCCTTTAGAGTTAAACATTGCTCTTACTCTGCCATATGCGCTTCCTACTAAAACAATGTCACCTTTGTTTAATGTTCCTTTTTCAATTAATACAGTAGCAACGGAACCTCTTCCTTTATCAAGTTTTGCTTCTATAATTGTTCCCTTAGCGCTTCTGTTAGGATTAGCTTTAAATTCCTGAACTTCTGCAACTAAAAGTATCATCTCCAACAAGTCTTCTATACCCATGTGTTGCTTTGCTGAAACAGGTACAAAAATTGTATCTCCGCCCCAATCCTCAGAGATTATTCCTTGTTCTGACAATTCCTGTTTTACTCTGTCCATATTAGCTGTTGGTTTATCAATTTTATTAACAGCAACTATTATTGGAACTCCTGCTGCTTTTGAGTGATTTATTGCTTCAATTGTTTGAGGCATAACACCGTCATCGGCCGCAACAACTATAATTGCTATATCGGTAACTTTAGCACCTCTTGCTCTCATAGCTGTAAATGCCTCATGACCAGGTGTATCAAGCAATGTTATTTTTTTGCCGTTAATTTCTACCTGAGATGCTCCTATATGCTGTGTAATTCCTCCTGCTTCTTGGGATGTAACAGCAGTGTTTCTGATTGCATCTAAAAGAGATGTTTTACCATGATCAACGTGACCCATAACTGTTACAATGGGTGGTCTTGGCATTAGATCAGTTTCATTGTCATTGTCTTCTTTTGTCAATGAATCCTCTAAATTTTGAAGTTCATCCACCACTTCAACCTTTGATATTTTGGCGTTGAATTCTTCTCCAATCAATTGAGCAGTATCATAATCAATTTCCTGATTCATGTTTGCCATAATGCCTAAAAGTATAAGTTTTGATATTACAGCGTTTACAGGAACACCTAATTTGTCTGCAAAATCTCTTACTACAATAGGTTCTTCAATTTCTATATTTTTAATCTTAATTTCTTTTTTTACCGGCTCCTGTTGTTTTTGTTGAGGTTGTTGCTGGAACGTTTTTTTAGACTTTTGTTGTTGTGTGTTCTTTTTAGGGAATTTTTGATTAAAATCCTTTGCACTTTTATCCTCTTCGGCCACTTTAACAACAGGTTTCTGATGTACCGGTTTTTTTACAGGTGCAATTAAATTTTTATCTACCTTTTTTAATTTTGCTTGGTTTAAATCGATTTTTTCATCTACTAATGGTTCATCATCTACAATTATTGTATTTTTAGCAGGCTTTGCTTTTTTATTGTTGTTTATTATATTTAATGCTTTTTTTAATCTTATAACTTCTAAATCTGTAATCGAACTCATGTGGTTCTTAATTGTGATGCCTAATTCTTGTTCAGCTAATCCAACTAAGTCCTTACTATTCATTTTTAATTCTTTTGCAAGTTCATATATTCTCATTAAGCCACCTCCGTTTATATATTATTCAGTATATATGATGCTATGTTCTTATCAGTAATTGACAAAACACTCACCACCTTTCTCCCAAGAATTCTTCCCAGGATTTCTTTCTCCCCATATTCAATGTATTTTGCATTGTTTTGGTCACAAATAAATTGAATATTTTTTTTGGTCTTATCCGAAGCATCCGATGCTAATAAAACTAATATACTTTTATTTCCTTTAATATTAAATAATGTTGCATCATAACCAATTGATATATTGCCGCCCTTTTTTGCTATTCCAAGCATTGAGTAAATTTTATTCATTCTTGGATATCTCCGACTTTATAGCTTCATATACCTCTTCAGGTATTTCAGCTTCAAGTGATTTAGATAATCTTTTTGATTTTATAGCTTTTTCAAAGCATTCAGAATTTTTACAAATATATGTACCTCTGCCGTTAAGCTTTCCGGTTGCATCAAACAATATTTGATTCTCTTTATTTTTTACTATGCGGCATAATTCCTTTTTAGGAAAGCTTTCCATGCAACCGATACATTTTCTCATAGGAATTTTTTTAACTTTCATATTTCCTCCTTTGAGCTTCTTTCCTTTTCCTGAGTTTCGCTGATTATATCTATCTTCCAACCCGTAAGCTTTGCAGCCAATCTTACATTTTGTCCTTCTTTTCCTATTGCAAGGGACAATTGATTATCAGGTACCACGGCAACAGCACTCTTTTCCTTCTCATTTGCAGTAACCTTAACTATTTTAGCTGGTCCTAAACTGTTAGCTATGAATTTTTCAGGATTTTTATCGTATATTATAATATCTATTTTTTCCTGACATATTTCATCTATGATGTTTTTAACTCTTACTCCTTTATTTCCGACACATGAACCAATAGGTTCTACATTTGGATCATGTGAAAATACTGCAATTTTTGATCTCGAACCGGCTTCTCTTGAAATTGAGAAGATTTCAATAATACCGTCATGAATTTCAGGAACCTCAAGTTCAAACAATCTTTTAACAAGATTAGGATGGCTTCTTGAAAGCATTATGCTTGCGCCCTTTCCTGAGTTTTTAACCTCTACTATAACCGTCTTAATTCTATCACCGGGATTGTATACTTCGCCAGATATTTGTTCTCCAGGTGTTAAGATACCTTCTATTTTTCCAAGGTCAACATAAACATTACCCTTACTTTCCCTTTGAACTATACCTGTAAGTATGTCTGATTCTCTTCCGTAAAATTCACTGAAAATGGATTCTCTTTCAGCTTCTCTGATTTTTTGAAGAATAACCTGTCTTGCGGTTTGTGCCGCAATCCTGCCGAAGTCCTTTTTAGGTTTGATTTCAATTTTTACAACATCACCAACTTCAAATTTACTGTCAATAGATTTGGCTTCACTAAGAGAAATTTCCTGATTGGGATTTTCTATTATTTCTGCAACGATCTTATCCTGGAATAATTTATATTCTCCGTTTTCCTCATCTATATCGATACTGAAATTAGTTGCTTTGCTGAAATTTTTCTTATAACCTGTTTCCAAAGCAGCTTTGATTGCCTCTAAAACTACGTCTTTGCGAATTCCTTTCTCTTTTTCCAATTCGCTTAACGCATTCAATATTTCCTTGCTCATATCGTCCTCCTCTAAAAATCTTCAATAACTTTATTTATTTTAGAAATATCTTTAAGTTCAATTTTTATTATTTCATCACCCATCTGTATTATTACTCGGTCTTCATCTTTTTCTTTCAATATGCCCTTAACTGCCTTTTTCCCGTCCATTGGCTTAAATAATTTTGCCTCTACTGTTTCACCTATATTTTTTTGGTAATCTGCATCATTTTTAAATGGCCTTTCAATTCCGGGAGAAGATACCTCCAAGAAATATTGTTCTTTTATCAAGTCAATTTCATCAAGCTTTTTATTAAGAATCCTGCTTATATCGGCAGTGTCATCGACTGTAATTCCCCCGGGCTTGTCGATAAAAATTCTTAAATATTTAAACGGTCCTTCTTTCACATATTCAATGTCTACCAATTCAATATCAGTATTATGTACCGCTTCTTTAACTAATTTCTCAACTGAGTTTTCTAAAGATTTTTTATTCATAAATTCTTCCTTTCCCAACACATAACATCGCTTATACTGTAAGTACAATTAGAAAGAGTGGGCTACCCCACTCTTTCTGTCGAAAATAATCTTTTTTATATTATACCACAGCAATTATAAATAATCAAACATAAATTTTAAATTTCACAAAATTTCAATTTTAACTAAATTGTTCGCGATTTTGTTCTAATATGACTGTTTGCTGCTGTCAAAAGTTAAACCGTTTAGTTCATCTTTTATACTTTTCCAATTAGGCAGAAATTTACTCATATAACCTTTGAATATTTCATTGTGATGTCTTTCAAGAAGATGTACCATCTCGTGAACAACAATGTATTCAAGGCATCTTGGATTTTTCTTTACAAGCTCTAAATTAATCCAAATCCTTTTGTCTCTCACATTGCAAGTGCCCCATCTTGTTTTCATAAACTTTACGCCCCAGTCATCAACTGAAACGCCAATAAGCTTTTCCCATTTTTCAATATAATCAGGTATCATAGCTTTTAAACTTCGTCTATACCATTCATACATTACTTTTTCGCGCTTTTCTATTGAACTATGTTGTCTAACATATAAGTCAATGTACTTGTCGTTTCTTAGCTCAACATGCTGTTTGCCTGTTGTTTCTACAATATTTAATATATAGTTAATACCTAAAAAGTAATGGATTTCGCCAGGCACAAACTCTACTTTAGTTTGTTGCTCTTGTAAAATATATTTGTTTCTTTGTTTTTTAATCCATGATAATCTTGATATAACAAATGACTTTACAGTATCATCATCCATCCTGTACGGCACGGCAAGACGAACCCTGCCATATGGCGGATGAACTGAAAGATGGATATTCTTTATGTTTTTTTTAATTAATTCAATGTTAATGTCTTCGACTATTATATTGCTCATAATTACCTGTTTTCTCAACAAATATAAATATTACACATTAAATATGGATATTTGATTTGTTTTGTCTAAATTTTTTAAGCTTCCATGTTTTTCTAATACTTCGATTACGGTCTTACTCACCTTTGCTCTTTTTATTATATCTTCGATCGATATAAATTCACCATTTTCTCTTTCAAGTTTGATACTTGCTGCTGCATTGGCTCCCACTCCCTGTAACGCCATCAGTGGTGGCAGGATGCCATCTTCTGTGAGTAAAAATTTGCGATCATCGGATTTATATAAATCAACCTTGGTAAACTTAAGCCCACGTTTGTACATCTCAAATGCAACTTCAAGAACGGTTATTAAGTTCTTTTCTTTTGCTGTTTTGTCATTACCCTTTTCTTCAAGAGATTTTATATTATTTAATATATTATTTTCGCCCTTTGTAATTATTTCAGCATCGAAATCTTCAACCTTTGTAGTAAAGTACGTTGCATAAAACGCTTCAGGGTAATGAACTTTAAAATATGCAATTTTAACTGACATTGTTACATAAGCAACTGCATGTGCCTTTGGGAACATGTATTTAATTTTATTGCAGGAATCAATATACCACTGAGGAACATTTTGTTCCTTCATAATTTCTTCATCCTCTTCTCTGAGTCCTTTACCCTTTCTTACACGCTCCATTATATCAAATGCTTTTTTCTTTTGAACACCCTTTTGAATAAGATAAACCATGATGTCGTCACGGGTGGAAATAACCTCACCAATCAGAGCATGACCTTGTCTTATAACTTCCTGAGCATTGTTAATCCAAACATCGGTTCCGTGTGAAAGACCGCTTATACGAACCAAGTCAGAAAAAGTTTTTGGTTTTGTATCCATAATCATTTGACGAACAAATGGTGTGCCGAATTCAGGTATGGCCAAAGTTCCTGTTTCGCAGTTTATTTCATTTAATTTAATTCCAAACACCTCGGAACTGGTAAATATTTTCATAGTGTCAACATCATCTGTTGGTACATCATTTCTGTTAACTCCTGTGAAATCCTCCAACATACGGATTATACTGGGTGTATCGTGTCCAAGAAGGTCAAGCTTCAGAATACGTCCCGAAATAGAATGATAATCAAAGTGAGTTGTTATTGTTCCTGACTTTTCATTGTTTGCAGGATACTGCACAGGTGTAAAATCATGTATGTCCTTATCTCTTGGAACAATCATTACTCCTCCGGGATGCTGGCCTGAAGTACGCTTAACACCTAAGCATCCTTGAATTAATCGATCAATTTCAGCTTTTCTTTTATTTACTCCCTTATCTTCAAAATAATTCTTGACAAATCCAAAGGCAGTTTTATCTGCAATTGTACCTATTGTACCTGCTCTATATACCTTACCTTTGCCGAATAGCTCTTCGGTATATTTCATACATATACCTTGTTCTTCACCGGCAAAGTTTAAATCTATATCCGGCTCCTTATCTCCTTCAAACCCTAAAAAAACTTCAAATGGTATGTCGTGCCCATCCTTTATTAAATTTGTTTGACAATTAGGACAACTTTTATCGGGCAAATCATAACCTGAACCATAGCTTCCATCTTCTATAAATTCTGAATACTTACAGTTTGGGCATATATAATGAGGAACTAAAGGATTTACCTCGGTAATACCTGCCATAGTAGCAGCAAATGAGGAACCGACAGAACCTCTTGAGCCCACTAAATAACCGTCTTCATTTGATTTCCACACAAGCTTTTGTGCTATTATATACATTACAGAATAACCGTTGCCGATTATTGAATTTAATTCTCTTTCTAATCTCTTTTCAACTATTTCAGGTATTTTTTCACCATAAATAGATTTTGCCTTGATTGTACATATATTCCTTAACTCATCATCCGAGCCCTCAATTATCGGAGGGAATGTTCCTTTTGGAATGGGAAGTATATGCTCTATGGAATCCGCAATTATATTAGTGTTTTTTACAACTACCTCATATGCACGTTCTTCACCTAAGTACGAAAAATCTTCAAGCATTTCATCAGTGGTTTTTAAATAAAGAGGAGCTTGATTTTCAGCATCTTCAAAACCCTGTCCTGCCATTAGAATTCTTCTGTATATTTCATCCTCTTTCTCTAAAAAATGTACATCTCCCGTAGCTACTGTAAGCTTGTTTAATTTATCTCCCAAGTTTATTATTTTTCTGTTTATATCCTTCAAATCATCAACATCCTTTACTCTTTCATTGTTTACAAGAAACATGTTGTTATGAAGGGGCTGTATTTCCAAAAAATCATAAAATGATGCAATTTCCTCTAACTTTTCATCACTTGCACCGTTTAATACAGCACTGTAAAGCTCTCCGGATTCACATGCTGTTCCGATTATAAGTCCTTCTCTTAATAAACTTAAGCTTGATTTTAATATTTTGGGTTTTTTATAAAAGCACTCAATATGGGACTCTGAAACTAAATTATACAAATTTTTAAGCCCTACAATATTTTTAACTAAAATATTTATATGATAAGAAGATTGCCTTACTAAATCTATTTCTTCTTTTAAAATTTCGTTAAGCTTTCCAATATCATATATTTCTCTATCATTTAAAATATTAAGTAAATATATGAACAGCTGAGCAGTAGCATTGGCATCATCAACTGCTCTGTGATGGTTTTCTAAATTTATACCAAGTTTTTTAGTAAGTGTACTTAATTTGTAATTCTTAACACCTTTTACCAGTGCTTTTGAAAGCTCCAATGTGTCAATCACAGATGGGTCGTATATTTCGTTTAAGTATACTAAGGATTTATTTTTAATAAAGCTTACGTCGAAACTTGCGTTATGAGCAACTAAAGTACTTTTTCCCACGAAGTTTAAAAATTCCGGCAATGCACTTGTAATTTCCGGCTGATTATGAAGCATATCATCTGTAATGGATGTAAGCTCAATTATTTTAGCAGGTAAATTTCTATTAATATGAACAAATGTTGAAAAACTGTCTACTACCTTTCTGTTTATAATCTTTACAGCACCTATTTCTATAATATCGTCTGTTCTTGGACTTAAACCCGTTGTTTCTATATCAAATATTACGAATTCACTGTCTAAATTTATGTCGTCGCACTTATGGACAATATTAACAGTATCATTAATAAGATATCCTTCCATGCCGTAGATTACCTTGAAATTTTCATCGGCACATTCCATTGCCTCAGGATATCCCTGCACTACTCCATGATCCGTTATAGCCAAAGCTTTATGACCCCAAAGCTTTGCCTTTTTAGCATACTCTTTAAATCCGTTAATGCCGTCCATGGAGCTCATACCCGTATGAAGGTGAAGTTCTACTCTTTTTTCCTTTGAAGCATCTATTCTCCTGATTTCTTCATCTATAAGTTGCATGCCGTTAATTTTAACTATCAGCTGCTTTTCATAATCATCATATTCAGAATTTCCAACAATTTGAATATATTTTCCCTTTTCAAATCCATCATCCTCAAAATCCTTTGGCAAGAAATATTTGCAACTGATTGAATCGGTAAGATCTGTTACAGTTAAAACCATTAGAACTGTGCCTGTTTTAAGTTCTTTTTTTTCAAGATTTATAATTTTTCCTTTTATGTTAACAATTCCGGAATCTGTTGTTATTTCTGCAATTTTAGAAAGAGGTATACTAAAATCAGCATCAACTTTCTTTCTTCTTCTTGGAAAATTACCTGTTTTTTGATACGATTCAGTGTTTGTCCTCTTTTCTGATATATTTGAACCATTATTTTTAATTATTTCCATGCTTTTTTTAAGTTCTTCATCTAATATTTGCTGAGCTGTTAAAGCAGCTTCACACTCTGTTTCATTTAAAAATGTTTTTATATTAAAAGGACAGTTGTAATCCATTAAAATTTTGTTAAGTTTTTTTTCTATATTATTATTTTCTAACTCACTCATTAAAAGTGTATTGTTTGCTGTAATAATAAATTCATCGTTATTAAATTCAATTTTAATTCCTTCAGTTGCCTTAGCTAATACGGCTGAGCTTTTTTTAAGACAATAAAAAAAGTTATTTATAATCTTTTCTATAAATAATTCATTTTTGTCTTCATATGTATCTTTTAATCTATAATCTATGTTTAAATCAATATTCACACCATGATAGTGCTTTTTTATTTTGTCGATTGCGCAATCTATATCATAAAATTCAATTATTGAACTGCTGACTGTATTAAATCTGACTGTATTTTGATTTTTATATACTTCTATTTTTTCAATAGTCAAATCTTTTAAAGCTTTTAGTTCTTCTGTCTTTAAAATATTCTCAAAAAACATAATGTTCTCCCTCATTATTCTAATAAAAGATTATAACATCAAAAAAAATTTAATTCAATATGATAAAGGCATTTGTATTTTAAGTTTAAAAAATCAAATTGACGTTTAGTATGATTACTATTCGTAAAAATTTCATAAATTTTCATGTAATCGCTTTACTAATTTCGAAAATTATGCTAAAATACTAAAAATGTATTTTTTATATAAAAATCTAAAGCATTTTTTCATAGGTTTTGTCGAATTTATCATATCTGAATTCTTTTTTAAAATTTTCACAAAATATAAAAAGATACTTTATTAAATTTAACATAATAAGCGAAATGACGCTGTATTTTGCTGTCTTTATTTATGAAGAATTGTAATGATATGAAATAAAATGATTGGAGTTAATCAAATGAATTGGAAAACGGAGATTAAGAATAATATTACTACATCAGATGAGGTTAATAAAGCACTTTTTTGGAATTTAACTGAAGACGGAAAAAACAAATTGGATGAAATTATTGACAGATATCCTATGTCAATACCTGAGTATTACTTATCATTAATTAATAAGGATGATCCGGATGACCCTATCAGAAAGTTGTGCGTACCTTCACTATTGGAAACCGACATGAACGGCAGCTTCGATACAAGCGGTGAGGCGAGCAACACTGTTGTTAACGGACTGCAGCACAAATATAAACAAACAGGCATGTACCTGTCTACAAACAAATGTGCCATGTATTGCAGGCACTGCTTCAGAAAGCGTTTGGTAGGAGTAAATGATGGTGAAATAAATAAGCAATTTGACGACGTGGTTAATTATATAAAGGAACATAAGGAAATGACCAATGTTTTAATATCAGGCGGAGATTCCTTTATGAACAGCAATAAAAAGATACAAAAAATTTTAGAAGAGTTTACTAAAATTGACCACTTAAGTTTTCTTCGTTTTGGCACAAGGACACCGGTGGTGCTTCCTTCAAGAATTTACGGAGATGACGAGTTGTTGGATATATTAGAACATTACAATAATATTAAGCAAATTTATGTAATTACCCATTTTAATCACCCAAATGAGATTACCAAGGATTCTACAAAGGCAATAGAAGCCCTTAGAAAAATAGGAGTAGTTGTAAGAAACCAAACAGTTTTATTGAAAGGTATAAACGATAATTCAGATACACTTGCAAAATTAATGAAGGGTTTGGTTGAAATTGGAGTAAATCCATATTATATATTCCAGTGCAGACCTGTTTCGGGAGTTAAGAGTCAATTTCAGGTACCTTTTAAAACATCTGTTGATTTAATAGATGAAACAAGAGCAAAATTAAGCGGCTTAAGCAAAAGCTTTAAATATGCAATGAGCCACCCATCAGGTAAAATTGAGATAATTGGAAAACTTAATGAAAATGAAATACTCTTCAAATATCATCAGGTAAAATCTGATAAAGATCAAGGTCGATTATTTAAAATTAAGGTAATTGATAAACAGGCATGGCTTGATGATGTTATATAATTAATTGTCAGATTAAATTTCACTGTATCAATGAGCGAAATAAAAATTTCGCTCATTTTGTTATCAACTTTATTTAAAAAATATATATAATATAAAAAATAATTAATACTATTAAATAATGGATTAATGAATTAAGGTGGTGAATAAATGCAAAATATCTCTGAACTAAATACTACTTCAATTATCATTAGAATAATATTGGCAATGGTATGCGGCGGTTTAATAGGTCTTGAAAGAAGCATTAAAAACAGACCTGCTGGTTTTAGAACATATATGATAGTGTGCTTAAGCTCGGCATTGGTCATGATGACAAATGAATTTATTTATTTAAATTATAACAGCGGTGATCCTGCTCGTTTAGGTGCTCAAGTTATAAGCGGCATCGGTTTTTTAGGAGCCGGAACCATTTTGGTTACAAGCAGAAGCCAAGTTAAGGGCTTAACATCTGCTGCCGGTCTATGGTCCTCTGCTTGCCTTGGTTTAGCAATAGGAATCGGATTTTATTATGGTGCAATCATTGTTGCAATTGCAGTTTTTCTGATTGTTACATTCTTTAAAAAAATAGAAAATTATATAACATCAAACAATAAAATAATTACACTTTACACTTCATTTTCATCCTTAGAGCATTTTGATAAATTTATTAGCTACTGTCATAAATTGAACTTTAAAATTATAAACATTGAAATTACAAAGGATTCTTCTTTAAAAGAATTGTCGATAATTGCAATACTTATTTTAGAATCCAATAAAAAATTTAATCATACAGAAGCTATCCACAAATTCAGTTCATTTGAAGGTTTAATTCACTTAGAAGAATTATAACTTTAAAAAAAGCCCCTGAGGGCTTTTTGTTATTATATTAAGCTTTCTTCTATAACTTCTTCTGTCTCTTCAGTAGATTTTCCTCTTTTTGTTTCAACTATCGATAAAACTATTTGATCAGGGTTGCCATCCGGAACAATGCCCTGTGGGAATTCTATTTGAGATATAATTATATTTTCTACTCCCTTTACATTTGAAACATCAACTACAACTTCATCAGGTATATCCTGAGGTAATCCTTTAACTGATATAGAGTCAAGCTGTCTTAATGCCATAAGTTTTTTGAATTCTAGTAAATCCGCACCCTTAATTCTAATAGGCAATTCAGCTCTTATTTCTTCATTTAATGATACCTGCTGTATATCAACATTCAGCATACTGCGGTTAACCGGTGAATAATGAATATCCATTACCATTCCTGTCATTGGCTTTTCACCTTCCATGGAAAGTTTGAAAAGAGCATATCTTCCATGTGTTGCCAATCCTTTTCTGAGCTCTTCAGTTTTAACTGCAATCGATATTGATTCCTTTCCCTTGCTTGAAATACTGCCCGGAGTATATCCGTTATTTCTAAGCTTTCTGCTGTCTCTTGAGTTTGTAACATTTCTTTTTTCAATGTTTAAAATTCCTTGTTGCATTGTATCCTCCTATAATTCGTTAAGTTTAAGTTTTAATAACACCCCGCTATATTTTAGGTTTATGTTGTTAGTGCAAAAATAGTTGAATCTTTGAAAATTCAACCATTTATTATATTTATATGTTATCATGATTTTACAAAATTGTCAATCAATTTACAGCTTTTCAATTTCCTCCAACAAAGTTTGAACAATGTCTTCTTCCCTAACTTTCCTTATAATTTCGCCTTTTTTAAATAAAAGTGCCTCCCCCATACCGCCGGCGATACCGATATCAGATTGTCTTGCTTCTCCCGGACCGTTAACTGCACATCCCATTATAGCAACTGTTATGGGCTTGTTAACATTTTTTAAGCCCTCCTGAATTTTTTTAGAAAGCTCAATCAGCTGTATTTTAGTTCTACCGCAGGTTGGACATGTAATATAATTTATACCGAAATTTCTAAGCTCCAAGCTTTTTAAAATTTCCCTTGCAACCTTAATCTCTTCCCTTGGGTCGTCAGTCAGTGAAATTCTCAATGTATCTCCTATGCCGTCTGCTAAAAGAGCTCCAACCCCAATTGCAGACCTGATGCTTCCTTCAAATAATGTTCCTGCATGAGTGATACCTAAATGAAGCGGATAATCCCTTTTTTGAGCCATGGACCTATAAGCATCAATGGTCATTTTAATGTCTGTCCCTTTCATGGAAATAATAATGTTGTTATAATCTAAATTCTCTAATATAATAACATGCTCCAATGCAGATTCAACCATTCCCTCCGAAGTTGGTTTTCCCTCATACTTTTTCAGTATTTCCTTATGTATGCTTCCTGCATTTACTCCAATTCTTATGGGAATATTTCTTGGTTTAGCCATTTCAACAATTTTTTGAACTCTATCGATACTTCCTATATTGCCCGGATTGATTCTTAGTTTATCAATTCCGTTTTCTATACTTCTTAAAGCAAGACGGTAATCAAAATGAATATCTGCAACTATAGGTATATGTATTTGTTTTTTTATTTCACTGATTGCTTCAGCATCTTCCATATCAGCAACTGCAACTCTAATAATTTCACAGCCGACTTCTTCTAATTGAAGAATTTGATTTACGGTTGATTTTATGTCTTTTGTAAAGGTATTGGTCATTGATTGCACCGGAATTAATGCCTCTCCACCTATTTGTACATCTCCGACCATAACTTTTGATGATTTTCTTCTGATTATTTGCTCCATCTAAACCTCCAAAACCATAGATTGCAATAGAAAAGCAATTGATTAGCAACTGATTAATCTATCATTAATCTATAGTTTATCCATTGCATATCCATTGCTCGTCAATTGTTAAATTCTAAATATTCTCAATATATCTTTATAAGTAATAAACAACATAAAGCCTATTAATGCTACAAAACCTATAAAGTGAATATATCCTTCTTTTTCTGCCGGAATTTTTTTACCTCTTATCCCTTCCACTAATAGAAAAACAAGTTTACTTCCGTCAAGTGCAGGTATTGGCAACAGATTCATGAATCCAAGATTTATACTTATAAATGCAGCTAAATTTAATAGAGACAATATTCCGCTTTCAGCTGCTTCTCCAACCATTGATATAACCATTATTGGTCCGCCCAATGCATCGCTTCCTAATTTACCTGAAACTAATTGACTAATAGTATTAAACATAAGCTTAATGTAATAAACAGTTTTATAAGCTGATGATGAAATTGCGGTTACAAATGATTTCTCCAATTGAGTGTTAAACTTCACCGAAATTTGATTTTGTGAAACTATATTGAAATCAATTATTTCACCATTTCTGTCTACTGTAACTTTAACCGGTTTACCTTCTGTCGTTTTTTCAACTTGATATGTCAATTCATCCCAAGTATCAACCTTAACATCATTTATTTTTATAACTCTGTCACCGTTTTTAATACCCGCTTTATAAGCCGGCGAAGTAACGTCTGACGGTGAAACGGTTGTGGTTGGTTCTTTGTTTACTATTTCTGTTGTTATACCAATAATTTTTCTGTAGTTTTTTTCTATTTCAGTTTGCATTAACCGTCCGTTTCTTTCATACTCCACAGTGTAGCTAATATAGTTTTGATTAATTATTTCATAAAATATATCTTCCCATATATATGCTTTATCTCCGTTTACTGAAACTATTTTATCTCCGCTTCTGAGTCCTGCTCTATATTCGTTTGAATTTTCTTCGATATAATCAATATGATTTCCATAAACTCCGAAGGAAAATGCAATAATTATAAATAAAGCAAGCGCTAATGCATAATTCATCAAAGGTCCTGCAGCTACCACTTTAAATCTTTGCCAGATTGTTTTAGTGCTAAAGCTCGTTTGTGTTTTTACTTCTTCTTCTTCCCCTTCCATTTGAACAAATCCACCTATGGGAATTGCTCTTATAGAATATACAGTACCTTTTTTTTCAGTTTTTATTAAAGTAGGACCCATGCCTATTGCAAATTCATATACCTTTATACCTACACTTTTAGCTGCCTTATAGTGACCGTATTCGTGTACAAGTACAATTGCAGAAAATACAAGTATAGATGCAATTATTGTCAACAAATTTTACCTCCTATAGGAAATGCTGAACAAAGTAGTACACAATCGGAGCCACAAACAGAACACTGTCAAATCTGTCCAATATTCCACCATGCCCCGGAAGCATTTTTCCAAAATCCTTTATTCCGGTTTCCCTCTTTATTTTTGAAGCTGTAAGATCACCTGCCATCGAAAAAACAGACGCACTCACACTAAATATTATAATGTAAATATATTTATTTATTCTTAAATAATTGAAAAAAATCAATGAAAATATTGTACAGCCAATGATGCCTCCAATTGCTCCTTCTATTGTTTTATTAGGGCTTACTTCTGGATATAGCTTGTGACGACCAAACAATTTTCCCGTAAAATAAGCAAAAGTATCTGTGCCGAAAGCAATTATATACACGAGCCAAACATATGGTGAGCCGTTTAGCATCATCATGTGATACATAAAAAATACAACGTATGTTCCAATTAAAATAATCTTGGATAATTTACAAACGTCAACATTTTTATTAAATACAAAAATAAGAAAATTAATTGATATGTATAAGAAGAGAAAGAAATCAAAAAAGTGTTTGTATTCTGTTGCTTTTTCGATAAATAAGGCAACGGCAAACAAATAATTGACAATAGCTCCATAATCAAAACCATCATTGAAGTAAACTTTTGAAAGCTCATATATTGCTATACAAGTAATACCAAAATACACAAAATCATAAATAGTGCCGCCTAAATAAGTCACTAAAGCAATAAAAGCTCCGCCTGCAACTCCTGTAATCAACCTTTTTCTCATCACAACACCGCCTTAATTTCCGTATCTCCTTTTTCTGTTTTGAAAATTATGAATTGCTTTTATTAATTCTTCTTTATCAAAATCCGGCCACAAAACATCAGTAAAATAAAATTCTGCATAAGCAAGCTGATACAATAAAAAATTGCTTAAACGAATTTCACCGCTGGTCCTTATTAAAAGGTCAGGATCCGGCATTCCTTTTGTAAATAAATAATCATTAAAATTTTCTTCGTTTAATTCATCTATATTAAGATTGTTATTTTCATAATCACGGACGATTCTTTTAATTGCCTTAACTATTTCATTTCTTGATCCGTAGCTTAAAGCTATATTTAAATGAAGTGTTTTATTGTTCTTTGTCAGCTCTATCGAACGCTTAACTTCAAACTTGGTTTTTTCGGGTAAATCCTCAATATTTCCCATTAGTG
This sequence comes from uncultured Clostridia bacterium, assembly GCA_964421845.1. Classification (GTDB taxonomy): domain Bacteria; phylum Bacillota; class Clostridia; order Tissierellales; family Sedimentibacteraceae; genus Sedimentibacter. Next base: position 69,806 of record CAYQYY010000001.1, on the reverse strand, counting down.
TTATTTTAACATCGTTTTTATGTAAATAATCAAGTTCCTTTACTATAAATTCTACCAATAAATTCATTAAGTAATCAACTTCTTTTTTATCTCTTCTCCAATTTTCGGTTGAAAAAGCATAAACAGATAAATATTTTATACCCAAAGAAACACAGTTTCTAACCAAATCTATTACCTTCTCTGCGCCCTCTTTATGTCCAATCTGAGTTGGCAGATTTTTTGATTTAGCCCATCTTCTGTTGCCGTCCATTATAACAGCAAGATGTTTTGGGATTAATTTTTCTTCTATATTCATTTCATGCCTCGCTATTCTTATGCAGGGAATGCATCAAGTTTGCCTACTCAGGGCATACAAAAAATACAACTCAGGCCTATGATTAAATCACAAGGCCTGTAATTTTTTTAATAGTATGAAACATATAATGTAACGTAACTATCTAAAATATGCTGTCTGATTACATATGGTTTTTTCAAATCATTAAATTTATTATTTGTTCCCGTTACTTTCTTTATATTTATAATTCTGTAATTATTATCTTCTAAAATTTTCAGAGCATCCCTTAATGGATAACCTGTTAAATTATCCATACTAAACCTCTAATATCTCTTTTTCCTTTTCCTTATAAATGTCATCTACAAGTTTTATGTATTTATCAGTTATCTTTTGAGCTTCTTCTTCAGCTTTTTTAAGGTCATCCTTAGTCAGTTCACTTGCCTTTTCTTTTCTTTTAAACTCTTCAATAGCATCTCTTCTGATATTTCTGATCGCGATCTTAGAATTTTCTGTTTCTTTTTTTACTAACTTTAATAAATCTTTTCTTCTTTCCTCAGTCAAAGGAGGTATAGACAATCTTATAACCTTTCCGTCATTTGAAGGATTGATGCCTAATTCTGATGTCAAGATAGCTTTTTCAATATCTTTAATCAAACCGCCATCCCATGGTTGAATTAATATAGTTCTTGGATCCGGCACAGATATATTTGCTACTTGATTAATCGGAGTCATTGTGCCATAATAGCTCACTTGAATTTTGTCAACTAATTTTGGATTTGCTTTGCCCGCCCTGATTGTTCCCAACTCATCCTTTAAAAAAGCAATTGATTTTTTCATTGTTTCTTCTGAACTTTTAATTAAATCTTTATACATCTCATACCTCCTTTATAATTGTTCCTATGTCGTCTCCCATGATTATTCTTTCAATATTTTCTGTATTTTCAATACCGAAGACTAATATAGGAATTTTATTATCCATACATAAGGATGTTGCAGTAGAATCCATTATTTTTAGGCCCTTGTTAAGAACATCAATATATTTTAGTTCATCATATTTTACTGAATCCGGATTTTTATTCGGGTCGTCGGAGTATACACCGTCAACTCCATTTTTTGCAAGAAGTATAATATCTGCATTTATTTCCGCTGCTCTTAATGCTGCAGTTGTATCAGTTGAAAAATACGGATTTCCGGAGCCACCTGAAAAAATTACAACTCTGCCTTTTTCTAAATGTCTTACTGCTCTTCTTCTGATATACGGTTCAGCTATTTGTCTCATTTCTATTGCGGTTTGTACTCTTGTTTCGACACCTATTTTTTCAAGAGCGTCTTGCAATGCCAGACTGTTTATTATGGTACCTAACATTCCCATGTAGTCTGATGTTGTTCTGTCCATTTCCTTAGCGCTTGCCCCGCGCCAGAAATTTCCGCCTCCCACAACTATAGCAACCTCTACACCCATTTCACTGATATTTTTAATTACATTCGAAATTCTGTTTACTATATTTGCATCTATGCCATGTCCGGCATTTCCCGATAGTGCCTCTCCGCTTACTTTCAAAATAATTCTTTTATATTTAAGGTCCATACATTCCTCCAAGGGTTTATTGTTTTAAAGGAGAACCATGAGGTTCTCCATTTTAAGTTATATTTACCTTTGGCTTATTGACCCATTTGTTTTGCTACTTCATCAGCAAAGTTTTCAGATTTCTTTTCTATACCTTCACCAACTTCATATCTATAAACACCGGCAATCTTTATATCCTTGCCTATATTTTTAGCAATGTTTTCGATATGTTTTTTAACAGTTATATCTCCGTCTTTTACGAAAGCTTGTTCTAACAAACATACTTCCTTAAGTTCTTTTTGTAATCTACCTTCAACCATTTTTTCTACTATATTTCTTGGTTTACCTTCATTTAAAGCTTGAGCAATAAGTATTTCTCTTTCATGAGCTATAAATTCTGCATCAACATCATCTGAAGATATATATTTAGGATTCATTGCTGCAGTCTGCATAGCTAAATCTTTGCCAAGAACTTCAAGTGCTTCTTTATCTCCTTCTGATTCTAAAGCAACTATTACGGATATTTTGCCGCCGGCATGTATGTATGAAACAACAGCTCCGTTTTTAACTTGTAATGAAGCAAATCTTCTGATTGACATGTTTTCGCCTATTTTAGCTATTTTTTCTGTCAATGTTTCTTGAAGAGTTTTCCCATCTTCTACCACAACGGCTTTTAAAGCTTCTACATCTTGAATTTCTTGTTCTAAAGTTACTTTCGCAACTGTTTCAACAAAGTTTCTGAATTCTTCATTCTTTGCAACGAAGTCTGTTTCAGAGTTAACTTCCACAACAACACCTTTTTTGCCGTCTTGAGATACCAAGCCATATGTAAGTCCTTCAGCAGCTATTCTGTCGGCTTTTTTAGAAGCTTTTGAAAGTCCTTTTTCTCTTAAGTAATCAATTGCTTTTTCAATATCTCCGCCTGTTTCCGCTAAAGCTTTTTTGCAGTCCATCATGCCTGCATTTGTTTTGTCTCTTAGTTCTTTTACCATTGAAGCTGTAATTTCCATTTAGTAACCTCCAAAATTTAAAAAAGCAAGGCGTAAGGAAAAAATTCCTAACCCCTTACTTTGATTTTTATTTTATTATTCTTCAATACTTTCTTCTACTTTTTCTAATTCTTCTTCTGATACATCATCATCTTCAGGTTCTTCTTCAGTGAATTGAACCCCTTGTTTTCCTTCAAGAACTGCATCTGCCAATGTAGCTGTCAATAATTTAACCGCTCTTATAGCATCGTCGTTTCCCGGAATTACGAAATCAACTTCATCAGGATCACAGTTAGTATCTACTATTGCTACAACCGGTATTCCTAATATTTTAGCTTCTTGAACAGCTATTTTTTCTTTTCTTGGGTCAACAACGAATAATGCTCCCGGAAGTTTTTCCATGTTTTTAATTCCGCCTAAGAATTTTTCTAATCTTTCAGCTTCATTTTTCAACTTTATAACTTCTTTTTTAGTAAGAAGATCAAAAGTTCCGTCTTCTTCCATTGCTCTTAAAGAATTTAATTTGTCAATTCTTTTTCTGATTGTAGAATAGTTTGTAAGCATACCCCCCAACCATCTTTGGCTTACAAAGTGCATTCCGCATCTTAAAGCTTCAGATTTAGTTGATTCTTGTGCTTGTTTTTTTGTTCCTACAAATAATACTTCATCTCCGTTTGCTACAACTCCCTTTATAAAGTTGTAAGCTTCATCTACTTTGTCGCTTGTTTTTTGTAAGTCAATAATATAGATTCCGTTTCTTTCTGTAAAAATGTACTCTGCCATCTTTGGATTCCATCTTCTTGTTTGATGACCAAAGTGAACACCTGCTTCAAGCAGTTTTTTCATGCTAATAATAGCCATTTAATTTTCCTCCATTTTGTTTTTACCTCCAGAATTTTCAACTCATTCAAAAGACCTTTCGGCACAACTCTTGTATGATCTAATTCTGTGCGTAATTATTTTTAAGTATATCATAGCCAATTTTATTTGGCAATATATAATTAATTATTTTTTGCATAAATCTAAATAATATAAATTTCTAAAAATTGAATAAACCTGTTTTATACAGCGTTGCAATTTTTATTTATACAAGTTGGTTTATTATCCTTTATAACCATCATTTCATTGCATGATGGGCATTTTTGATTAGTGGGCTCAAGCCAAGACATATATTTGCAATCGGGATAATTTGTACAACCAAAAAATCTTCTTCTTGCTTTAGAAAACTTAACAGCTATTTTTCCACCGCATAGAGGACAGTTAACGTCAATTGTTTTTAAAATTGGTTTTGTATTCTTGCAGTCCGGATAATTAGAACAAGCTAAGAATTCTCCGTATCTGCCCTTTCTCTTAAGCATTTTAGAGCCACAATTTTCACAAACTTCATCTGTTTCCTCCGGCTCTTCCCCCGAATTTAACGGTTTTGTATTTTTACATTCAGGATAGTTTGGACATGCTAAAAACTTGCCGTATCTACCCTTCTTTATAACCATAAATGAGCCGCAGTTATCACACTTTACATCGCTCACTTCATCTTTTATTTCAATTTCTTCCATTTCCTTTTCAGCAACGTCTAATTCTATTTTGAAATCCTTATAAAAATCTTTTATTACATTGTGCCATTCTTGTTTACCTGATGCAATTTCATCTAAGTTGTTTTCTAACTCAGCAGTAAACTTTTCATTCACAATATTGGCAAAGTATTTTTCCATCATTTCAGTTACTAAAAAGCCCATATCTGTAGGGACTAAATAATTCTTATCCTTAACAATATAATCCCTGCTGGTTATGGTAGTTATAGTCGGTGCATAGGTACTTGGTCTGCCGATGCCCCTTTCCTCTAAATCCTTAATTAAACTTGCTTCAGTATAGCGTGCCGGTGGCTGTGTGAAATGTTGTTCAGGTATAACCTTAGCAATTTCAAGCTGTTCGTCTAATTCAACCATCGGAAGGAGCTTACTTTCAGATTCATCACTGTATTTATAAACTGCTTTGTAACCGTCAAATACTAATACCCTACCGTTTGCTTCAAATATGTTGTCTTTATTATTTAGTAAAATTTTTGTTACATCATATTCTGCATCAACCATTTGAGAAGCTACAAATCTTTTCCATATTAAGCTATACAGTTTATATTGGTCATTAGTTAAGCTGTCTTTAATTAGTTCAGGATTTTTGAATACAGAAGTTGGTCTTATGGCTTCATGAGCATCTTGAACCTTATTTTCATTTTTCTTTGATTTTGTAAATGTCCTGTTTAAATAATATTTTTCCCCAAAATTTTCGTTAATGTATTCTTTAGCGCTTGTTATTGCCTCATCTGATAATCTGAAGGAATCTGTTCTTATGTATGTTACAAGACCCACACTTCCTTCTCCCTTTATATTTACACCCTCATAAAGCTGCTGAGCAACCATCATTGTTTTTTTAGCCGTAAAATTTATTCTTCTGTTTGCTTCCTGCTGCAAGCTGCTTGTAGTAAAAGGTGCGCTTGGTTTAGAATAACTTTTTGTTTTGTCTATTTTGAATACATTGATTTTTTCTTTGTCAAGGTCATTTATTATTTCATTAATTTCATTTTCATTTTTAATTTTAACTTTATTAACTTTATTGTTGCGATAACTTCCAACATATTTAGCAGTAAATTTCTTTTTTTGTTTTTTAACTTCCAATTCAAGCGTCCAATATTCCTCGGACTTGAATTCCATTATTTCTCTTTCACGATCAATTACTAACTTTAATGCAACAGATTGAACCCTTCCTGCGCTTAAACCCTTTTCAATCTTTTTCCACAATAAAGGACTGATGTTATAACCTACCAATCTGTCAAGTATTCTTCTTGCCTGCTGTGCATCAACCAAATCTATATTAATTTTTCTCGGATTTTTACTTGCCTTTTTTATTGCATCCTTTGTTATTTCGTTAAATTCTATTCTTATTTCTTTATTTTCATCTAAATTCAATATTTTAGCCAAATGCCATGAAATAGCTTCACCTTCTCTGTCAGGGTCAGTAGCAAGATATATATTATCTGCTTTTTTTGCTTCTTTTTTTAATTCTTTAATTACATCACCCTTACCCCTTATGGTTATGTAATTCGGCTCAAAATTATTTTCTACGTCTATACCTAATTTGCTTTTCGGTAAATCTCTTACGTGACCAACCGAAGCTTTAACAATGAAATTTTTTCCCAAAAATTTTCCTATTGTTTTTGCCTTTGCCGGCGATTCAACTATTACCAAGTTATTCATTACTTCCTCCAATACCTCTAACATGCTAAAAAATCATATATAGCGTATAATACATTTTTTTATTTGTCAATAGTGCTTATTTTAAGAATTAAAAAGAATGTATATATATTATTATAAATTGGAAATAATATTTTCAATAAATATAAGGTGGTAAACGATGAAAGATTATTTTGATAATTTTGATGTAATTGAGAAAAATCTTAAATACATGGTTCAAAATCATGGTGAAATTTATGAGGCATATGAAAATTTCGGAAAATTAGTTCATGAAAAGGGCGGCCCGTTGGATGAGAAAATACGCTGGCTAATTAAAATTGCTTTGTCTGCTGATTGTCAAAATCCTTACTCATTAAGAACTCATATGTTAAAGGCACTTAAAAGTGGCTGCACCAAAGAAGAAATTGAACACACAATTTTATTGGTTGCACCAACATGCGGATTCCCAAAAACAATGCACGCAATGCTTTGCTTAAGAGATGTTTTAGAACATGAAAGAGAATTAGTATAAGAAATACCTTTGTCATTCTGAGCCGCGGGCGAAGAATCTAAGATAGAGATCCTTCGCTAACGTTCAGGATGATAAAGAGCTTTACACATTTCCGGTCATCGTAAGATATATTAAGAAAATATTCAAACAAATAATTATAGCGGCAATTATCCACCCCAATACTACAGTATGAGGTTTATTTGCAAACTCACCCATCAAATCTTTTCGGTTAGTTATTTTTAGCATTGAAATTATCGTTACAGGTAGAACAAAACTTAAACAAACTTGGCTTAACACCAAAGCCTTCATCGGATTAACTCCTAAGAAAATTATTAATGCTCCGGGTAACATTGTTATTATTCTTCTTATAGCTACAGGTACTTTTATATCAACAAAGCCATCCATTATGGTTTCACCAGCCATCGTACCGACAGCAGACGAAGAAAACCCCGAAGCTAATAATGCAGCACCGAATGCACCGCTTGACAATGCTCCCAAAAGTGGTTCTAACGATCTATGCGCCTGTTCTATTGAATCCACTACCATACCCCTTGAGAAAAATACGGATGCGGATACGACAACCATTGCCGCATTTACTAAAAATGCAATATTCATAGCAATTACCACGTCTATTTTTTCCATTTTAAGATGCTTTTTTTTATCTTCTATAGTAGAATCCTGATTACGGTCTTGCACAAGTTGTGAATGAAGATATATAACATGTGGCATTACAGTTGCTCCAAGCATACCGGCAGCGATTAGCACCGCTTCTCCATTAGGCAATGAAGGAACTAATGTATGATATGCAACTAATTGCCAATCAGGTTTTGCAAGAAACAGTTCTATTGTATATGCGGCACATATTATTCCAATTAGTATTGTTATAACTATCTCCACTTTTCTTTGACCGAACTTTTGCATATGAACAATAAGAAATGTCACAAATACAGTTAACAAAACTGCATAATTAAGAGGTATGCCAAACAATAAATAGAAGCCAAGCACTCCTCCTAAAAATTCAGCCATTGTAGTAGATATGGCTGCAAGTGTGGTTACTGTATAAAAAATCCAATTAACTTTCTTTGAGTAAACTTCCCTGCACATTTCGGCTAAGTTTTTTCCTGTGGCTATACCTAACTTGGCAGACATTACCTGTAAAAATATCGCCATTAAATTGCTCCATAAAATAACCCAAACCAAGTTGTAATTAAAAACCGAACCCCCGCTAATGTTTGTAGCAAAGTTGCCGGGATCAACATATGCAACACTTATTATAAAAGCCGGACCTAAATATTTCATTAATTCCTTTATCTTAGAAAAGATATATGAATTAATATAACCTGTTCTTTTCAGAACACCTTCCTTATTCATTCTTAATCTCCTTAACAGCATATTTATAAGTTACCACTAACTAATTTAGCTAAAGGTAATTTTTTTATTGAATACTACAAATTATGAGTATTGAGTCGAAAATGTTACACATGGGTAATTTTTTTATTTGTCTCGAATATAATAGTACAAACAACCAAAAGAGGTGGTATTTTGAATAGTAAAAATTATTATACATTCAGCGAATATATGAAAAATAATGACAATGAGTTAACTGCATCTATGGAAGATTATCTTGAAATGATTTATAGGTTAGCTAAAAATAGAGGATTTACAAGAATAAATGAATTATCGGAGGCACTTAATGTTCATCCTCCATCAGCTACAAGAATGGTACAAAGATTAGGAAAACAAAATCTTTTAAAATATGAAAGATACGGAGTTATAATTTTAAAAGAGGAAGGTAAGATATTAGGAGAACTGCTAATGAAACGTCACCATACGATAGAAATTTTTTTAAGATTAATGGGCATACCGGAAAATATATTGTTAAAGGAAACAGAGAAAATAGAGCATACAATCAGCCCTGAAACTGCCGAATGCTTCGAAAAATATATTTCATTTGTGAATGATAATCCGGATATTTTAGTGAGTTTTAACAGTTATAATTGTGAGTAAAAAAGTACACCTCCAAATGTTTTTTTCTGTCTAACATTTGGGGTGTACTTCAAAGCATCTCATCTTTTATTTATTTAATCTTTTCCAACAGGTTTTTTATTGCAGCTGCCGCCTCTGCATACTTAAATGTACTTAATGGCGAAATGACTGTATCGCTTGTTCCATTAAAAATTCCCGCGCTTAGCACCTTCTTAACATAAAGGTACGCCCAATCTGCCACATCATTTTTATCTGTATATTTTTCTATCCTATCACTTACAATTAAAGGTAATTTAACATAATCAATAGCTCTTGCATACATGACCATTGCTTCCTGCCTTGTTATATTGTTATTAGGTCCGAATGTGCCATCAGTGTATCCTTCAACAATACCACTTTCAGCTGCCAAAGCTATTGCTTCTGCCTCTACGCTGTCAGGGCTTACATCTGAAAATTTATTTAAATATAGCGTTCCGGTGCTTTCAACATTCAAAGCTCGAGTGATATATTCCGCAAATTCACTTCTTGTTATATGACCTTCCGGATTAAATGTATCAAGATTGTTAATTATATTTTTTGAAGCTAAATCATTTACTATTTTCTTAGACCAATGGTTCTCCAAAAAATTAGCGCTGTTGTGCTTTAAAATTTCCGTAAGTGCATTTAACAATACTTTGTTAGGGTCGTGACTTAATTCCCAAATCATGGCTCCGCCAAGGTTGTTTGATTTTATATAATCCGCCTTTAATCTTATAGATTGCTGATCGTCATAAGATATGAATGTAGAACCATTAAATAGCCAGGGAACCATTGATTCATCATCATAATATCTTTTAAATTTTATATCTTTTAAATATAAAGTTGCTATTGTGTCATAATTTATCGCTTTTGCACTTTCAAATCTTTGGTAAAGCCCATTGTTTATATTTTTAACACCATTAAATATGTATCCGTAAAAAGGCAGTCCGACAACTATTTTTTCTTTAGGAAATCCATTTTTAACCCAGGCATTTACGCTTGCGTTAATACTCCATTTATATTGAGTAGATATGCCATTATTATTATATAATGGTGAATTAAAATCAGAGTATTTATCCCACGAACCGTGGATGTCATATGTCATTAAGTTAACATAATCTATGTATTGTTGAATTTTTTCCGGTTCAATGTTATTTAAATAGTAATTGCTTGCTCCCCCCGCTATCGTGAGTAAATAATGTTTATTATTAATTTTCCCATGTTCATCCAACTTTTCCCTTACTTTTTTAAGAAGAAGTGTAAAGTTTTGTTTATCGGAAGGTCTATTGATATTCGATGGTAAGCCACCTCCAACCGGATATTCCCAATCCAAGTCCACTCCGTCTATATTATACTTAATTATAAAATCAACGCAGCTATCGGCAAATGCAGTCCTTGAAGCATCAGTTCTTGCAGCATCAGAGAATTTCCCGGACCAGGTCCAGCCACCTACTGAAATTAGTATTTTTAAATTTGGGTTTACCAATTTTAATTCATTTAATTTTTTAAAATTTGATAGATCTTTATCTGGATATCCCGAAACTATTTTATTATCTTCTATATTAGCGAAAGCATAATTTATGTGTGTTAGTTTATTTGGTTCTAATTTATCCGGTGTAAAACCAAAATATGATGACCAAGCGGTATAATAACCTATTACCTTATATTCCTGATTATTAACTTCTTCACCGTAAATTAAATTATCACTGTTTAAAAACGTTGTCAGAAAGACAATCAGTAAAATTAAAACATACCTTCTAATATGTAATTTGTTCATATATAACGTCCTCCCCAAGATATTAAACCTATTATATTAAAAAACTATTATTAATAACATCAGTAAAATATGGTGCACTTTATCAATCTTAGTAATAAAGCCATAATAATCCACATATTAAAATGTTAGTTAATCCCATTCTCCTATTTTCAACATATAATATAGAAAAAACAATTTTAATAGGTGGTATCATGAATTCATATAATAATTTAATTAGTAATTTAAACAATAATATTAGAAGTTCAAATGTTCAACAAAGATCGGAATGCTTCACCATAGGAAGAAGAGCTCCTGATTTTATAGCTTTATCTACTTTTGGTTATATCAGATTGTCGGATTATAACGGAAAATGGATAATATTGGCAAGCCATCCTATTGCTTTCGGCTCGGTTTCTACTACTGAAATAATTGATATGGCTCAAAATTATCAGGAATTTATAAAAAGAAATTGCCAGGTTATCGGCTTAACGACAGATAATAATTCATCAAATTTAGCATGGGTATATGATATTTTCCAAAAAACAGGCATAACCATTCCTTTTCCTATAATTGGGGATGCTGATTTGAAGATTTCAGCACTTTATGGAATGCTAAATGCTGACACTATGTACGGTGAAACAGTGAGAGATACCTTTATAATAAATCCATTCGGGAAAATTAATGCAATATTAACATTACCTCCTTCTACCGGCAGAAACACAAACGAATTATTAAGAGTTTTAGATTCAATGCAAATAACCGAAAAATATAATCTTCATACTCCTGCTAACTGGAACCATAACAATCCTTTAGTTGTACCTTTTCCTAACACTTATGAAGAAATTATACAAAGAGAAAATAATCAACAAAGTTTAGGTATTTATTGTCCATTTTGGTATTTATGTTATACAACTTTGCCGGAAGAAGCTGTAGAAGGTCCGAGCTAAACCGCGGGTAATAATTGGGAGAATAAGGGGCTGGCCTTTATGATTTGAGTATAAATCTATTCCCTGGGATTTGTGCTATTACTCCTTTCATTTCCAAGAAGGTCAGTCTGCTTAGAAGGATGCCTGTATCAAGTTCTGTTTCTTCATTAATTTCATAAATTGATTTACTTCCTGATTGGAGGCAATTCAATATTATTATTTCTTGTTCGGAAAGTTTACTGTAATCGATAAAATTTTTATTGTGATCTACTCTTTCTTTTAATTCTAATATTTCTTCTATTATATCATCAATAGAAGCAGTTATTTTAGCTCCGTCTTTAATCAAGCTGTTTGTTCCTTTGCTGTATAAACTGTCGATGTTACCCGGAACTGCAAAAATTTCCCTGCCTTGATTAGCAGCATGCCCTGCTGTTATTAACGTACCGCTTCTTTCCTGAGCTTCAATAACTAAAACACCATCCGATAAACCACTTATTATTCTGTTTCTGTCGTGAAAGTTGTTAGGCATAGGTTCCATCCCAAAAGTGTATTCGGTAATTACGGTTCCCCCCTTTTCCACTATTTCATTGTAAAGCTTTTCATTGCTTTTCGGATAAATTATATTAATTCCGCAACCTATTACACCTACGGTTTTTGCTTTAGAACTGAGTGCGGTTTTATGTGCTATAGTATCAATTCCAGATGCCAAGCCGCTGATTATATTCACACCTAATTGAGACAGTTCACGTGTAAACTTTTCAGCTGTCCATTTGCCATAAGAAGTTGCTTTACGTGAACCAACTACGGCTAAAGATAAATTATCTATGTCTTTTAAACTGCCTTTATAATATAAAACATATGGAGCACCGGATATTTGCCTAAGTTTATAAGGATAATTTTCATCAAATATAGTAATTATCTGTGCATTTTCATCATGCAATTTTTTTAATAGTTTTTCTTCAAAGCTTTCTTTAGAATTTGATAAGACAGCAATTAATTTAGGAGATAATATTTTTAAATTATATTTTTCAACCTCAAAATTATCCCATAAATCTTTTGTGCTACCATTAAAGTATTCAATTATTCTATCAATTTTTCTATTTGAAATGCCGTTTATGGAATTAAGCCAGCTTAATGATAATTGATTTATATTTAAACTTTCCATATTACCTCCAGTATTTACGGTCTAAGCTTCTGTACTGTATGGCTTCTGCTATATGTTTTGTTTCTATATTCTCATATGACTCTAAATCTGCTATTGTTCTTGCCACCTTTAATATTTTGTTATACGCCCTTGCACTGAGTCCTAATCTCTCAAAAGCATCCTTTAAGAGCTGTTCGGATTCTTTATTAGTTTTGCAATACTTCGATATATATTTTCCACTTAGCTCTGAATTTGTTAGAATTCCTATTTTTTCGTATCTATTTTTCTGTATATCCCTTGCTTTAATGATGCGTTTTTTTATTTCAAATGATGATTCTTCTTTTCTTTCATTTTTCAAATCCTCATATTTAACAGGTGAGACTTCTATTTGTATATCAATCCTATTTAAAAGCGGACCTGAAATTTTACCTAAGTATTTGTTTATTTGTCCCTGATTGCATGAGCATTCATGATTTGGATCACCTAAATAACCGCACGGACATGGGTTCATAGATGCAACCATCATAAATTTAGCGGGAAATGTGAAAGAACCGTTTGCTCTTGATATGGAAATATTGCCATCTTCCATGGGCTGTCTTAATACTTCTATTACACTTTTGGGGAATTCGGGAATTTCATCAAGAAACAAAATACCATAATGAGCTAATGACACCTCTCCCGGACTTGGCTTTGAACCACCGCCTGCCATGGCTACCCGTGATGAAGTGTGATGAGGAGAACGAAACGGACGTTTTTTTATTAATCCCTTGTTTCTTAACAAACCGGATATGCTATATATTTTGGTAACTTCTAAAGACTCATTAAACGTTAAATCAGGTAATATTGTAGGAATTCTTCTTGCAATCATTGTTTTGCCTGAGCCGGGGGAACCCAAAAACAAAATATTATGATACGTTACCCAAATATTATTGACTAAATATTTCGTTAAAAAAATCCTTATAAAACATTAAATGTTTATTATTTATTATATCATATTTTTTAATCAGTTCCATAATTTTTTCTTCTATATTATAATGTATAATAATATTGTTAGAATCAACTATAACTATTTTATGAATTTGTTCAAATAATTCATCATCTGTATATTGTTTTTTTATCTCAATATTATTTAACTCTTGTATTGTTTCATTTATTTCTAATATTTGATTATCAATATAGTTATCAAAATTACTTAATTTATCTATTTCTATATCAATAGTTTTAATTCTATTTGATATATTTGTTAATTCTTCATTTATTATTTTTCTCACATTGTCATTTGTAGCAATAGCACTTTGTTTAAGTAGGTTTTTAATGCTATCATTTAATGTTTGTTTTTCTATTCTTAAATCAAAAGTTTCTGCTTCAAAATTCTTATTTCTTTCTGACTCTATATCAGCTATGCATTTTTTAAATGCTTCAATTAAATTTGATTTTAGATAATTTATTTTTTTGTTATATCCTTCAGCAGTAATTAATTTTTCAAGTTTAGCTACACTTATATTTTCATTATCACAAATATGTTTACCTTGCATTTTTTTTGTTCTACAATTATAAAATTGTCTGCCCCTGTCTACATTAGAGACATAATATTCATGGCAATTATTACATATAAGCATGCTTGAATACTTTGTCATACCTTTGTATACTCCTTTATTATTTGGTGTAGTGTTTTCTTCTCTTATCTGTTGGCATTTGTCAAATAATTCTTTGTTTATTATAGCTGGTATTCGATCATTTTCTTTTACTTCATATTCATCTTTAATTGTAGGGCTTTTTTTGCTAAATACTGCGCCTGAATCATATTTTAGTATAGGATTACCACCATAATATTTTTCATTTTTTAATATTGAACGTATTGTATTTTGTGCAAATTCTTTACCTTGCCTTGTAAATATTTTATTTTTTGTTAAATATTTTATGATTCTTCTATATCCATATCCTTTAGCATATAAATTATATATTGTTTTAATAACTTCAGCTTCTTCTGGAATTATTTCAAGTCTATTTTCTGGTAAAGGAATATATTTATATCCATAAAGTTTATGATTAGTTTTAATAGTGTTATTTTTTGCACTTTGTATAATTCCACTCTTAACTTTTTCGCTTTTGTCCTTACTTTCATTCTCGTCTAAAACTTGTAGGATTTTTAATAAAACATCGTTTGAAATATCCTTTGTGTCAATTCCTTGTTGGATGAAATAAATATAAACTTCCTTTTGCCTTAATTTACTAATTAATTCAAAGGACAATGTATTTCTCGCAAAGCGTGAAGTGTTAGAAATCCAAATATAATTAAATTTTGGTTCTCTTTCAGATACTTCATATACTGTATGCTTTTTAGAATTTCTAATGTCGTTTTTGTTTGAATTTAAATTGATAATATCAATTCCTGCATCATGTAACATTTTATTGAATTCAGGTCTATTATTTAGCTTTGTACCTGTCAAACCTTTATCTGCATAAATACCATGAAATATATGTCCTTTAGCTGTAATTTCCTCTTGAAAAAATTGTTGTTGGTGATTATAACTTGTTACTTGCTCATCTGAATCAGTGGATACACGTGCGTATCCAACAACTCTAAGTTTTTTCATTCGTTTCTACTCCTTTTCTAATTATTAATTAATACGTGGCTACATATCTTTGACTTATTATGACATATAACCACGGATAAATCAATAATTATTTAATAATTTCTTTTATATCCTTAACATCCCGTTCTATGTTTCCGAGTCTACCTTCATATGTTTCTAATATTTTACTAAAAGCATCAATACTCACTTGGAACTTTCCAAGCATTAAGTAGTTTTTCTCTTCCCGTTCTTGGTTTTGTTTTTCTCGTTCTTGATTTTGTTTAATATTATCTGTGTACATTTTATAAATAAACCAACCACAGGCAATAGCCACAGAAATTGGGAATCCAAAAGTATTAATCATTGCATTAAAGTCCATTTTTATTTATCCTTTCAACTTTTTATTTTTAGCGTTTAATAACATTTCGTCATATAACTCTTTTTGTTTTTCCGTTTGAATATCAACAGGCATAAACCGATTAATACTCGCATCTTTTCTATTCGCTTTAATTTCCCAACTAAAAGATACGTCATTATCGCCCTCTACAACAAAATATTCTTCTGTTCTTTCACTTACCCAAATATCACCTTTTCCATATTTAGTTAAAAATACGTGATAATTAGATATATCAACACTTTCTTTAAACGCTTGATGTATTGGTATTTCGACACGTCCATTAATAACTCTATTTTCGCCAATGTCACCGAGCAGAACTTCCGACATTTCATAAGCAGAATAACAAATATCTCCATATGTTTCAGTGCTAATAACAGCATTTTTAGTACCACCGTATACGCTAAAACCACTTTTTGTTAATGTTCCGAATTGTCCTAAATCTTTGGTAACGCCGTCACAATATACATTTACTCTTGCGGTTTTATACCAACCTGCTGGAACATACCATTCTTGCCCTGGATTTCCGAATTGTTCCCAATACGTCATGCCACCAACAACATTGATGGTACCATAATTACTATTAATTGATAATTGATGTTCCCCTAATTCGATACCAAAATTAGCACCATTGCATTGTAATCCTAATGTTTTCTCGTCTGCTGGTATTCCGCTTAAATATCTTTGTAATTCTCTTAAATCATAAGTGTTAATACCTAAAGGTAAGCCTTGCCTATATGCAAATTTTATTTGCCCTGTGTCATTATTCCTGTTGAATTGTAATGTGCCGTTGTCCATGACAATATTTGTAAGTGCGCTTGCACTTGTAATACTTGAACCTGTAATATTAACACCATTTATATTAATAGCCGTCAATGTACCTGTATTAATTTCATTTGCTGAAATTCCATCGGCTGTTATAGCTGTTCTCCATCTCCAAGTACCATTTGCATTTTTAGCATTAGCAATTAAAATTCCATCAGAAGTAATTAATATTGCTTTTGTGCTTGTACTTTCTAAGGGCTGATTATGTGTTATAAGTCCTCTATCATCAAAAGTAACTGTGCTTGTACTATTTTGAACTTTTGTTATTGCAGCATTAAGTGCGCCTGAAAGTTTGCTTGCAATTAAATTTCCATGTTCATCTATAACATTATCAATTTTTGCTAAACTTCCATCTCTTGCACTTACCCAGTTAGTACCATTATATCTATATAATTTATTGTTATCGTTTGTATCTATCCACAAATCACCTGTGTTTGATTCTTCAGAAGTTGGTATATTATCTTGATAGAAACTAACTATCTTTCCATCTGCTGTAGTTTGTGCATTTTGCGCTGTTTCAATAGCTGTAGTTATATCTTTATCTTCTATTAATTCCCACGTTAAATTATACCTATATAATTTTTTAGTAATCGTATTAAACCATAAATCACCAAAATGCCCTGATGGTTCTATTTCCTGATAATATGTAACTATCTTTCCATCTGCTGTTGCCTTCGCCATATTAGCTAAATTAATAGCCGTTGTTATATCTGCATCTTCAACTAAATCCCATTTTGTAGAATATCTATATAATTTTTTAGTTGTTGAATTGTACCACAAATCGCCAAATTTACCTGTTGGTTCTTCCTCTTGATAGTATGTTATTATTTGTCCATCTGCTACATTTTGAATATCATTTGCTACCGATTGAATAGCATTATTTAATTCTATTGTTTTTGTATCAATAACATTATTAATAGTATTAAAATTTTTACTAAAGTTGTTATACATATTAGTAAAGCTATAAGTCAAATCGCTTATTGGTTGACCTAAAATAACTCTACTATTTAAACCTGTTACTATATCCTTTTCTAATTCAATAATGCGTATATCTAATTCGATATTAAGCATATCATCAACAACATGAATAGTGTCACCGAGTTCAAAATATCCTAATTCTTGCAATTCTGTACCTTGAACTATCTCAACTTTATAAGATATAGTATTTTCAACCCTATTATTCAAACGGTTAATAGTTTGAATATTTTTACCAAATCGGAAGTCAGCACCCCTATTAGCACCTAATTGTTGTAATAATTCAATGTCATTTTGAAAATACGATAATTCCCCACCCCAAATTACGGCAACTTGATAGAGTATACTTTTTAAATCAGTTTCTTTTTGTATATCTATAGATGCAGTTGTTAATACATCAGTTCCAATGAAATTAAAACCACTTCCGGCAAGCAAATCATTCATTACATATATTGCAGCTCTATCTGTCTGCGTATATGTTAATTTTGTTTGTTTAATTAAATCATATGAAATATGTTCACAATCAATATAAACCCTCAACATATTATCGCTGTCATGTTCTTCTTCGATTGTAACTATATTAAAATAATCATTATTATATTTAATTAAATTATTATTATCGTATAAAAATTCTGTTTTTAGTGGCTCTATTAGAGCAGTAAAACTAATTACATATTCACCATTGATAACTTGTCTTACTATTCCCGATTCTAAATTGTTTAAATATGCTAAAGTTTCTTTATTATTGTTAATAATTTCTAATATTTTTATCACCTCTTAAATAAAAAAACACCTTTTACAGCGTTTTAATACTTATTAATATTAATTTTTAATTTTTCCTTTCCAATATAATCCATTTATGTTATACTAAATTAGTAACGTTTCCACAAACAAAAGAAAGGAAGTGATATACATGCCATCAACTGGTGAAAAACCTGGGAAAGGTACATATACTTGTACTAATTGTTCTCAAACTGTAGTATTAGATGATGATACAGATACGTTGCCACCATGCCCAAGATGTAACAATACTGAATATGAATAATAGTCTTAAGGGGTTGTCTCAAAATGAGATAGCCCTTTAATTATTATTTATCACCTACCTGTTATATAAGTGTAGTTATATTTTATATTTACAGTTGCAGAATAATTTGTGCCACCTAATGTAAATGTGCTTGTATCGACTGGTACTTTTAAAAATTTACCGTCAAATCGTGTTAATACGGATTTTTTAACACCGTCAACTATTTTATAAACTATCATTTTTTCACTATCTACATATATTTTTTCGCCAGCTAACAAATTTTTAAGAGTAAAACTATTTATACCATTATCAACTATCACTTTATCGCAATTTGTTATTGCCGTTATTTCTATGATATTTTCGGCTTCATAATTACCCAAGTTATACATTTTATTTGTCCCAGCTATTAAATTGACATCCCTTTTTAAACCATATCTACACCAGCTACATTTGAAGTGTATAGTTAATTCAGTAAATAATTCGCCTTCGACTTCTTCAACAGCATCTATTATTTCAGCTGTGTAAAACAAAGTGGTTTCATCTAAAAATTTCAAATCACCTTTTGCGTTAATAATTTGTTTGATTAAATTTCTTTGTTTGCTTCTACGCTCTAATATATTAACGTCATATATTCCAACAACTACATCAATATAATTATCATCGTACCTGTTAAAATAACTTATTGATCCATTTCTTTTGGGTACAATAAAATCATATCTCACCTTCAATGGAGTTGCATTTTTTACAACATCCAATAAATATATATTATTTGTATTATCAACTTTTACATTATTAAATATAAAACCGCCTGAGCGGTGTAATTTTATTGCCATAAATACAACTCCTTTCTAAGCTAATGCTGTTCCTCTTTGTTTAAAGTTAATTTGTTTATGTAATTCTCTGCTTATCTTTTTAATATCCACTTCTTCTCTGATTACAAAACTATTTCCTGTTATATTTATTGTGCTTGTATTTCCACCATTGCGCCAGTTTTCGGCTTGTTGGGCTGTTAAAACTGCTTCTCCTTCGTGCAAATTAGCAACATAGTTGTTAAAAGGTACATAGTCTAATCCATCTGCGTGACTTCCGTTTATTCGTGGGTTTGTTGTGCTACCGCCAACATCTTTATCCTTTACCTTTGTGTTATTCCAACTTTGCAACCAAGAAATTGCCGCCTTAATCGCATCTACAACACCCCAAAATATATCTGTTACAATTTGTACAGCTTTTCCTATTGCCCCGAATGTCGTTTCTACGATACTTTGTATGACGGGAAAATATGGAGCAATCCATTCATAAAGAGTTGTCAAAATCGGTAGTATAAAACTAAATGCCTGACTTACTAAATCAACTACTACCTTTATTGCTTTAAATGCTACCTCAATTACTTTTTTAATTTCGGGCATATGAGCCAATATCCATTCTAATAATAGTTGTAATATCGGCATAAATTCAGCACCTAATTTTGTTACAACTGCGCCAAATGCACCTTTTACATCATCCATAGTGTCACCAAGGACAACTCCAGCGTTAACAGTTTCATCACTCATAACTAAACCTAATTCATGAGAACGGTCTGTTAATTCTTGAATAGCTTCACTACCACCATTCAACATAGGCATTAATTCAATACCAGCTTTTCCAAACAATTCAGTTGCAAGTTTTGCTTTTTCTGTTCCGTTTTCCATGTCAGCAAGTGCAAATAATGCTTCTTTCATCATTTCTTCTTGTGATTTTAATTTACCTGTGCTATCTTCCCATGTTAGCCCTAATGCGCCAAATGCTTCTTGTGCGCTTGCTGTACCTTGCCCTGCTGAATCCATTTGATTAACAAGAGTTTTCATACCATTTTGCATGGTTTCAATACTCATGCCATTTTGCCCAAGCACATAGTCCCACTCTTGAAACGCTTTTTTGCTAATGCCCATTTTGTTTGACATTTTATCAATACGGTCAGTTGTTTCGGCTGTGTCCATAGCAAATTTATACATTCCTGCGCCTGCTGTTGCAATTGCACCAACACCTATGACAGCACCCTTTTTAAGTCCATCGCCAAACTTTTTAAATTTACTTTCTTGCTTTTCGGCAGTTTCACCAACATCTTTTATTTCATTTTTTGCTTGTTCTGCATTTGTTTCTATTGTAACTTTTAATTTTGCTAAATCAATCAAATAATTACCTCCTTTCTATTGGAGTTATTTATTAAAAGCTTGTCTTAATTTCTTTCTGTCTGGTTCTGTATTTTCAAGAATATAGGCATTTTCTAAATATTCTCTACCTTTTTCTGATTGTTGTAATTTCCAAATATAAGCATCCCTAAGTAAAAGTTTATATTCATCAAAATCCAAATCACTTACTTGCATAAAATTTAGTCCTGTATATTCTTGTATTATTTTCAATTCTGCTGTATGAATTTCATAGTCATATCCCTTATCTTCCTTTTCAGTTGGATAGTAAGGGATAGTTAGAAAAAATTTATATCCTGTACTACCTCATTAAGAAAGTTTTGATATTCTCTAATAAGATACATAGCATCATCTATATCAACCTTTTCTTCTAATTCCTGTTGTGTAAATTTAATATTGTTAAAATTTCTGTTAACCATTTTCATCAAAAAAATATATATGGCACTAATTTTTTTATCATCTTCCCCGTTAGCTTCCATTAGTTTAATCATCTTAAAAGTTTCTTTAAAAAGTTCATTGCTTGGTTTTCTGATATTTAATTCTGTTCCATCTCTTAATTTAACATCAAAAGTTTTATTGTTTAACATACTTAAATCAATCATTGTTTTACTCCTTTATTTTTTAATATAAATTAAAAAAGGGTATTTCTACCCCTTTTATGGTGTAACAACAGGTATTTTTTCATCAATTATTATCAATGTTCCTGTTGTATCATTTGGCATTGCTTTAAACTCTACGTCAATAACTGTACCATCTTCTTGATTAAAGTTTAGCTCAAAGCCCGATTCATTTTTACCTACAATTGTAACTCTCAAATCGCCCTTTACAGCATCTAAATGTGTGAATCTGATAATATAGGATTCATTTGAAAAATTACCGATACCACCTATTTTTAAAGTTCTATTTGTAGCTGTTTCAGTTAGTGTTCCAGTTGAAACTAACTTTTTTAAACTTGCAGTGTTCCACGTAAGTATTCCACTTTTAAGAATTGCCTCTTCATTTGTTAAAAAAGTTTCACTTACTAAACCCAAATCATCTTTAATTGTTACGGTTGTAGGTGTATATGAAATTGATGCCCCACCTTTTATGTTCCCCAAAATATTTATTTCAGTTTCTATGGTTGCATCATCAGGAATTGTAGAACCATCCCAAGCAGTAACATAGAGTTTTCCTGAGCCAAGTCTAATCTTCTTTTCGTTAGCCATTATTTTAAATCCTTTCCTTATATTTTATAGTAAATATTGCTTTGTTATGGATAGTAGCACTTTCTTGATTTTCAAGCATACCACCGCCATTTTGTTCAATTGTTAAAATATCATTATTAAAACTTTCATCTGCGAGAGTTAATAATAATTGTTTTACTCTATCTAAAATTTGTATATTCAAACTGTAATCAACTTTTAATGTGTTAATTGTTAGTGTTAAACGTGCCTGTCCTACAATTTTATTTGAAGTCAAATCAACGTAATCATAAACAATACTATTTAATTTTGATGTGCTAAAAGCATATATTTTTGTATCGTCAACTGTGCCTTGCAATAATGATTGCAAATCAGTAGCATTTTGCAATACATTTAAAATATCATCTAATACCATTTTGCAATCACTCTCCTAATAAATTTTCAAATTGTTTAACTATATTATTAATATTTTCATCTACTGCTGGCTGTAAGAACGGCTGGGCTTCAGTTCCTTCTGTTGTGTGCCATTCACCTTTTGCATCTTGATAAGTCCATGGTGTTTGTCTGCCATCTTGGGCATGTATACCAGTTGGAAATTCAACATATGGAGCATATTCAACATTAGTACCAATTGTTACACTAAAATTTTCTTCATCAACTTCATGTGTAATTGAACTTCTCAAAATTCCATCATCAACGGCTACTTTTCTTTTCGCTTCATTCTCAATTAATTGACCACTTTTCTCAAGCCCTTTTATTAAAGCTTCTGGCAATAACTTATCAATTAACTCTTTGTTTAAATAAACTTCTATAGCCATCAATTCACCTTCTTCAAAAGCAAATTGTTATATCTTAGAATATTTAAACTTTCAACAACTTTATAAGTATCATTATTGATTTTTAATACATTCCCTTTGATAACTGAACTATCTTTGGCTATTCCGATATAATCGCCTAATTCATAGGAATATTGTTCAAATATTTTACTTTCTGTACTTCGCAATGCAATAAAACACTGAATAGTTTTAACAGGTATTTCCGTTTCAACTTCAACTTTTAAATCGTTATAACTTTTAGATATTGTGTATAAATCAACGTTTTTCATTTCTGTGTTTATCATTTGAAAAACACCCTTTTTCTAAAACTATCTAGTTGCATCTTAATGTTAATTGGATAGTCATTTGAATAAGTTTCGCTTACACCGTTATATGATTGTGCTGTAATACCATCAGTATTTAAAGTATTTAATTTATAGCAAACAATATCAGCAATTAAATTATCCCAAGCAGAAACATAATCAGTTTTACAATATAAAACTAATTCAGCCTTTGTTTTATCTATTAGAAGTGTTATTAAACTATCATCTGTTTTACCAGTAATTAATTTAACCTGTGCTAATATATCCATTTTTTCACCTCTCTAAAAAAAGAGAAGGGATATACCCCTCTCAATTATGCTGTTACTACTGTAATTGCTATATCAAAATCCTTGCCACCTACAGTTACTTTTGTTCCAGCTATAACACCTAATGTCTCTGTGGTGTAAGCTGATTTGTAAACTGCTGGTACTACAACTTTACTTTCGTCATTTAATACAACTTCAATTTCTGTTGGTAAATCAGCATTTTGTACAACATCAATAGCTGTAATACTAGCAACTGCTGTACCTAAAATAACTTTTCTTGCTTTAGTATCGTTTGTTAAAGCTATAATCATATAGTTGTCTGCTGTTATCATATTATCTTTTGTTTCGATATCATGTTTCTGTTCTACAAATGTATCTTTCTTCAAGAAACAAGTAACTGCTTCTTTAGTAAATACATAAACAACTCCAGCAGGAACTAATTTAGAAATTATAACAGGTTTTCCTGCTACATTACCTATTTGTCCTGTAAAAAGTATTTCACCTTGATTAGCGGATTTAAAATCAGCATCTTTTCTTATTGCTTTCTTGAAGTCATTACCACCAAGTATAAATAATCCATTCTCATCTTCAATATCCATATCGGCAATTGCATCTACTATCAAATCATAATTGAAGGTAGAACCATCAACACCGTATCCAAATTTAGCTAATTCACCAAAGAATTTATTATTAGCATAATTCACCAATGATTTAGGCATTCCGTCAATAGCTGTTTCAACATATTTACTATCTTGCATAGCATCGTCATCATTCCAAACAGCTTTGCCTTGCACCCTCTTTATCGTATAATCGGAATCAACGTAACCAACTGATCCTGCATCTGCTGTTTCGCCTTTTGCTACTTCTTGAGCTTCGCCAGTATATGTATATTTTTTAATTTTCTGTGACATTCCGTCAACACCTTGTAAACTATTATCAATAGTCATAAGTGTTCTTGTTTCTAATTGAGTATTTAATGCGTTATCTATTCTATTTTGAATTACTACGTTATTAAAAATTGTTCCTGTTGCCATTTGTGTTACCATCCTTTTTTAATTTTTTAAATTTTTGCATAAAAAAAACAACCATATATCATTTCAGGTTGTCTGTTATCTTTTAGTTAATTGCATATATAATTCTTTGTTATTGTCAAACAATTCCTGTTGTTGTGTTGGTGTCATTTTATCAAATTGTTCTTTTGTTATTTCTCCACTAAGCCCTAATGAACCTGTCTTAGGTGTATTACCTTTTATTCTTTTATCAACTTCGGTTGAAACTGATAATTTAAATTCATTATCAAATAATTGAATATTTTTATTCATTGTTTCAGCATCTTCAGCAACACAAAAGTCAGCAAATTTTATTGGTAAACCTTTTTCAGCTAATATTTGAGAACATGTATACTTATTTTCTTTTAATGTCCATTCTCTCTCCTTGTCTGCAATTGCTTTTTCTCTTTGTTCAATTTCATATTTTAAACGTTCTTCTGCGTTCATATTAGCTAAACGTTCAGCTTCTTGTTTTGCTGTTTCAGCACGTTTATTAAACTTCTCCTCGAACTTTTCATACATTTTACTAATTTCTCTGTCAAAATCAGCTTGAGTAAATGTTTTTGGAGGGTCAGCTGGTGGATCAATTGGATCTTTAGGTGGATCAGCTGGTGGGTCTCCACCTTCTGCAAAATGCTGTAATTTTAAAGGTAATATAAATTTATTATTTTCTTTCATTTTTTTATCTCCTTTCACGTACCGTTTTCAGTACCCGAATTATTTTTTTTATTTAGCACGATTTATTTAATGTCTAACCCCACTAAAAAAGACATATATTTAATTTTGAACATAATACAGGTCACTTAATTTCATAGTCTTTAAATCACCCATAGTTATATTTTTTAAAGTGCTTACTTTTTTGTATGCTGTGCTACTTTCAGCTGTTAATTCCATTTTAAATTCGTTATCAATTGTATTAAAATTTGATTCAATTTCATTATCAACTGCATCTAAATTCGATACAACATCATTATTAATTTGTGATGAATTTATTTCTATTTCATTATCAATTTGTTTTGCATCAATTACTAATTCGTTAATATACTCCATTTTCTATACTCCTATTATTTTATCAATATTAAATATTTGTTTTTCCGTTGCATTTGTTTTGTTTAATACATCCACTATAATCAACTGAAGTTCATATATACCACCACTTAACATTTCTGTTTCTATTGGTGTTAAAGCAACTGAACAAACAGTATCTTGAACTGTCATTTGTTTTGATAATATAGCTTTATCTTCATATTCAAAACTTAAATTTAAAGTTACAGTACAACCAGTTAAATCCTGTGGTACTCCAACTTTATTATAAATTGTGGCTGTAATTGTTCCGTCTATACCAGATGTAAATTTTACTGTATTCATATTTTCACCTCTTATTCAATTATTGGAATTATAATAGAACGACAATTTGCGTGCATTGGTGGAAAATTTTCACCTGCTCTGGCATCTGCAAAAGCAAATATTTGTCCATCCAATTCTTCACAAATTTCAGACGTTCTATTATCTAACTCTGCTAAAAATTCATAATGTGTATATCCATTACTTTTATAACTTTCCTTTTGGCTTTCATTGATAACATGGTTTAATTCAGTTCTAATAATTCTATCTGAATCCCTAAAACTTCTACCAGTTATATCCATTACCCTTTTAACTGCTATGTCTTTACTTTTACCAGTTCCAATAACTGAGGTAATTTCTCTGTCAAGCAATTTAATTATAGTTTGTTTATTATCCCAAATGGATTCACTAAAATGTTTAGTTGCCCAGCTTGTATTAACTACTTGTCGCATTGTACTTTCATTAACAATTGAAAATGATATATTTACTGCACCTAAAACTTTATTAGTTGATGAGTATGTATTTTGGTATGCATCCAACAAGCCTAATTGAATAATATTTTTTTCTTCTGCGCCTAATTTAACAAGAATATCTTTAATTTTATTTTGCATTTCAAAATATTTTCCATAGGAATACAAATTATTAATACTTAATTCACCTTGTGCTAATAAACGAATATACAAATCATCAATTTCTTTTTCCAATATTTTATTGACTTGCTTATATCTTTTAATAAGTTCTTTTTCCAATTGTGTTGAAGTTTTATTAAATATCTTTTCTTCGTTTGCTAAAATTCTTTTTTTCCAATATTGTTGATTATTCAACTTCATCAACTCCAGTATTAAAGAAGTTAGCATAACTATTTAATTCATTTTGTTTTGAAATTCTCTCTTTTTCAACTTCGATATCTTGAATAAACGGAATTTGTTCAAGTAAAGTTTCATCGGAAACGATTCCTCTTAACTTGCTAATTGCATCTGCAATATAATTTGTATCTGTTGGTAAATTAACTGAGAACGCTATACTTACATCCCTAAAATCATAATTATTACCCTTAATATTTAACAATTCACATATAATTTCAATACGTCTCGTTAAAGCAAATCGGAAAAATGCTTCTTTTCTCGTCATTACTTGCTGTAATCCAATTAAAGATAATTGAGCGCCAAAACTACTGGTATGTGATTTTTGCCCTGCTGAACTCATATCAGATATATATGTAAATTTTAATATATCATTTTCTATACGTTGTTTATTTGTTTCACTTTCTGTTGGATTACCATTTTTAACTAAGAAATCAACACTTGATGGCATCCCGTTTTCCGAATCCTCAATTACTATATTTCTTGTTTCTTTTGCATTAATAATTGATTCTTCATCTAAATTTGTGTTTTTAAATACGAGATATGCCTGCCTAAAATCCTCATTTTCGTTAGAACTATCGCTTTGAAGTATGTCATAACCATCAATTAATGATATAACTTTTTCAAAATCACTTTTACAGTCAATATTATTTTTGTAAACGTTTACGGGTACATTGCTCCAGTAATGATTTTGTACTTCTGTAAGTGTTAAAGTACCTTCTATTTCAACAAAATATTTAATATCTGTTTCTGAATACAATTCAACATTTAATATACTTTTTTCAGTTAAAATATCAACTTCTTCAAAAAAGCGTATAGCGTATATTAAATTTTTTTCAATTGTATTATCAAATATTAATATTGTGTTTTCTACTTCTATTGGAGCAAAACGAATATTAGAATTTTCATCTAAATAAACTAATTCCACTGAATAACCGTATATTGATTCATTTAGTGCTAATGTATTATTAGTTGTAATTTCATCATTATATTTAAATATTGCATTCAATTCAGATAGTAATTCAGTATTTTTAGCATTGTATGTAACAGGTTTTCCGATAAAGAAATTTGTTGAAATATTAGATACAAAATCACCCCAACTATGAGCGATTTTATTGTTAGGTAAAGTTATATCAGTAAATGTACGATTCATGATTTTGTCATTGTTTGCATCATAATATCTTTTTAACTTCTGTAATCGTGGTAAATATTTATATTTGAATACTTCTATATATTTTAAAATTCTTTCTGTGGATATAACCACATTTCTATTTTCGTAAAAAAACAATTACTCACCTTCTTGTAATGGACACCATTCAGGTTTACCATTTATATTTTTAATTTCTAAATTTGCATTTGGGGAAATATTACAACCGTATTTATTGTTGTTTAAAAAACTTAATGGACAATGAAAACAATTGTCTATTTCTCTTTCTGCTTCAAATTTATATATAACTTTCATATCTCTACTCCTATAAGCGTATTTGAATTAGTTTTGGAACTCTACGTAAAGACTGCAACTGATAACGTAAGCAGTCCATAAGATGATTCATAGAATCAACTGTTTCGTTATAATATTCATTAGTTTGCTTGTCCTTCTTCCAACTGAAATTTTGCAATTCTTCTATTGTATTTTTACATGAAGGATGTACAATAATTTTATATTGTTGTACTTTTTGTATACCTTGCAAAATTGATCCTTTTCCTTTACGACAAGGTTTAATACGTGGTATACCTAACTTTTTTAATTCATCAATTGATTTACGTTCAGCGCTATCAGCTATTATTTCTTCTTTTGAAAATCCTTTGTTTTTAATCATTTCTGCAATATCTGTATTCAACATTGACTTTTCATAATGTTCATCAAATATATATATTTCTTTTCTATCTTCATTAACAACGGAAGCCAAAAAAGCAGATGGATCGTTCACGTATCCAAAATCCAGTGAAAAAGTTGCTATAGTATTTTCTTTTCTTTTTATTTCTTTCCAATCAAAATCCCTAACTTCCCAATTAGTATATACAAGTTTATCAGTTGAACAAAATCGCCCTAAAACATAAATTTGATAATATATATAATTGGTTTCTTTCATATCTTCCAATGTCTTTATATATTCATCAGGCAAGAATTTATTGTCTTTATAAGTAGTGCAAAACACTATTGTATCGTCATACTCACGTATTGGTTTAGTTTGGTTTTCCGCATTAAATTTAAAATGAGAAT
The DNA here is from genome assembly GCA_964421845.1 of uncultured Clostridia bacterium. Taxonomy (GTDB): domain Bacteria; phylum Bacillota; class Clostridia; order Tissierellales; family Sedimentibacteraceae; genus Sedimentibacter. The sequence continues at coordinate 41,363 of CAYQYY010000001.1, read as the reverse complement.
AACAGAAATTAGTTTTACTTACAGGATTAAATGCATACAGTATTTGACAATCCTTAACCTTAGTACGTAAACGTAAATTAAGCTGTGTTATATCATCAAGTGTAAATTCTGTTGATTCTTCAATAAATATATCCGTTATTCCAGCTATTGATTTTATTTTCTCTGGATTATCCAGTCCCTTAAATAAAAAAACACTATAGTTTGGTAGTGTTATTGTGAAGTCACTCTTATTTATTTTACATTTATCATATAATTGAAATTGCTGTAGTACATCTATAAATAATTGCCAAGTGGATACTTTAATCGATTCTCCAATTTTACGCATTACTAATACTTTACGTTTACTTTGTAATGATTTGATTATTAATTTCTGTGTAATAAAATAACTCTTACCTGAGCCAGCACTTCCCTTATGAACTTCAAACCTATGTGAATAATCCATTAAATAAGGATAATAAAAATCATTGAATATATTTTTATCTATTTTTAATTCTAAGTTTGGCAATATACCACTTCCCTTTTACCCCTTTTATTAGCTTATTTGTTTGTTTTTAATAGTAAATTTTAATGAAACTGTATTGGTTGAGTGTTTATTCATTTGAATAGTTACGTGCGTTTTAGAGTTGTTTTAAACGATTTTAAGTAAGCATATATAATATGTTTTAAAATCCATTTGTAGGCATTTAAACTTTCATGTGCGAATGTTTTATGCTTACTGTAATATTTACTCGTTTAAATATTGATGTGCGTTAAAAGCTTTATTTAGGAATTATTTTGTCTGCCGTCGTGAATCACGACCTCTAGTTAATTTTTAGTACACCTGATATATTTTTGTATGTGTGAGTTATTTTGTATATATATAGTGCCACCCACTGTTATCAATTGGGGGGATGCCCCTATTCTTAATAAACACTTCCAATAAACGACCGAATAAAATTTTGCTTTTATCACAATTCATTTTTAATTTTCCTGCATGAAAACAGTTAGTTTATGCACAAAATTTAATGTATAACTATGTAAATTAACATAAGAAAAACAAGGCATACATTATTAAATCAATATACACCTTGCAATTACTATATTCTATTGTTTTTATTTACTGATTATAATAAGCATTATATCTCGTATAACTTTGGTTTTGTGACAAACTATTTGTAGTTTGCGACATAACAACCAATTAATGTAAGTTATCATGAATAGTCTATTCATCTTTAATTATCATACAACTTATATATTTGTACGCTATAGTAATACATATTACTCTTCTGTTTCCTCTTCGTTTTCATCATCAATTAGCCTTATAATTATTTTTTCTGTGGCATTTTGATTAACGTCTACTTTCGTGTCTAAGTATCCGTTTAACTTTAATAATGTTTCACACGCTTTAACTTTATCTCTACCAGCACCGTTTTTCGCTACATCTATAATACCTTTCACACCTATAGCTAATTCTTCTTTGAACATTTTTTCGCACACAATTCTGTAGGATTTTATGAACAATTCGTTGTCTAACCAATCGTACAAAGTGCTTCTTGGTACATTTAATTTCTCACAAGCTTTAGTTTTATTTCCACCATTAGCAATTAATTCAGCAATCATTTTTAATTGTATTGGTGATAACTCATCATTATATGTAAACTTACCTTTTTCATCTCTTGCCATTTATATCACCTCTTTCATATCAATTACTTTAAAATACTTATCATTATCTATAAACCATTGTTCACATTTATCTATATATACACCATAACCAGCACTATTATTACCATATACATATTCAACTCTACTTATATCAGGATTACTATAATAGTAATAATCAATATAATCCTTTAAATCATTCCAATTAACCAAATACATTAACTCTTTAATACTGTCATAATAAGCTAATATATCAGCTTCACAGTATCTAAAAAAACCATCTGAATTAATTCTTACATTTTGTACTTCCTCGATGAAGAAACGTCTATACTTTGAAACTCTCATTAAACCAACTAAGCAATCCGTTTTTACTTCGACAGTATACATATCTTCATCATCTGAATATACCAAATAGTCGATATCTTTAGCCTGATAAACCTTATTATATCTCACATCAATAATATCATTGCCTAAGTAATTCATATATTCACAAAATACATCTTCACCAATTTCACCAATTATTAATTTTTGTTCAAATTTTGATAGCATTTTTATCTTCCCCATTTTATTTTATTGTCTTGCTATCTTTTATTTTCTGCTACACGTTTAAGTTACGGGCAACTTCCTTACATAAAAAAAGCACCAACAAAAGCTGATACTTGATATTAATTATTTAATTCTTTTATCTTATATCTTAATTCCCTATAAGCCCCAAGGAATGAATGAAGTGCAACATCCTTGTTATAATTGTCAAATAACCTAGATACATCTTCTTCAACTATTGCATATATCTTATCATCATCATCTTTAAATAATTGTACATCAACATTATTCGCAATAAGATATGCAATCCGATTAAGACTATATATTTTTCTATCTTCCATGTTTCCTCCTGTAATCATTTAATTTATCAGTTACATCTTCACCAGCAATAGCAAAATAATTATCTACATTGTTTCTTTCCCTGATAATATAAATTGGTACATCTAAACCAAATAAATAATTAATTATAGCTGGATCATGTATAATTCTATTTTTGTTCAATGTTTCTGTTCCCTTGTACATCTTTATCTTCTTCCCCATTTTTATTTTTCTCCATTTTTGATATTATTTCATTGCATTGTTCTTGGATAGTTAATATTAACCTATTACTTTCCTGTGCTGATTCAAGCAAATCATCCAAGTCCTCACGTATATCATCTAAACCATAAGATATTTCCAAACATAAGAAACGTATTTCTTTTATTAATTGCTTTCTACTTTTTTTAATTTTAAATAATTTAAACATATTATTTCTCCATTCTAATTTTATTTTATTGCATTAAAAAAGCACCAACTATAATGTTAGTGCTTAGTTTGTTGCTATTTAAGACGTGGTTTATAAAAAGGCGATTTTCTTCTTGCTTCATCTTGTATTTTAAAAATATTATCGCCTATATACTTTAATATTAACTCATTATTTCTTTCAATAATTTTATTAACAGCGTTAATTTGCTTTTCGTCTATTCCTGCTTCAATTAATAAATTTTCAACTTCCTCTTTACTAATTCCTATAGTAATATCTTTTTTAGGCATTTATTTATTCCCCATTTCATGCAAATTTAACTATTCTTGGTTCTAATTTACCCAATGAATAAGTAATAGATGTTACTGGATTATAGTTAGTGCCATCCATATTAGGTTCTGCTTCAAATTCAGTATCAACTTTATAACCCAACACTATCCAATCACCTTCTTTTAACAATTCATTAGCCTTTTCTAAATTAACTTCTTGTATTTCAGTTACTTTAACATCCATCTGCATTACCCCCATATAATATATTTTGACAACATATTACCATATTTTACAAGATATTGCAAACGTTATTTTACTTCTTTTCACGTTCAAATTTTATGCTTTTTATATTATGTCTATCTAAATCAATACCAAAAACATTTATTTTATCATTCATTTCATTGTTAATTTTCCCAGTAGTCCACCAGTCGATAAAACTATTACATATTTTATAGTTAATTTTGCTGAATTTTATTTCTATATCATCATTATATTCAATTATAAATTTCATTAATTGTTACCTCTATGCTATGTAGTTATTAATTGTAATATAATATCACAAGTAGTAATAATTCAAAAGTAATTATATTGCTATATCAGGAATAATTATTCCATCAAACCTATCATCTAATAAAAATTCACGTTTATAAAATTTATTTAATTCATTAACAATATCCTTTATTGCTTGAATCGGAGCATTGTCAAGTGATGTCTTATAATATTTTAATACACCATTGGCAATACCATTAGCAGTATCTTTTACAAATTGTTCTTCGTTCTTAATTATACTTTTCATTCTGTCCAATGCTTCTTTTTTAGTTAAATTATCACCATTAGATAAAGTAATATAATTATCATTCATATAATCAACAAAACCTTCATCAGCAACAGGAAGTTTATCAACTTTATTATTATTAATTATTGTCTTTAATTTTTTATCTTTAAAGTTATTCTGTACACAAGTAATAATATAAGTACATTTATAAAAGTCATTTGTAACTTTTTTTAAACCATTTCCGAATGACTTTTGATTATTTTTCATAATATCATTAATAATTTTTTCAGCTTTAATATTTTCAATATCATTATTTTTTAATTCTTCTTCAATGAATCCAACAAGTGAATTAACTTTATTAATTATTGTTTTGTTGGTTTTTAATGATTCATTATTAACTTTATAATAGTTGTGCATATTGATATAAAATTCTTCTATATAATCAACAGAAGTATCTATATTATAACTCGGTGACAATTCTTCAATTTCTTCATCAAATAAATCATCATCAACAGAAGAAGGAATATTATTATCTTGTGCCGGAACTTCTTCAACTGTATTATCTTTTTTAGTAGAACGTCTTTCAATTTTTGATATGTAATTTAATTCAGCATCAGTATACATATCTATTTCTCTTGGAAAATAATAATTGCTATTTCTGCCAATTTTAGTTCCACCACTTTTTACAACAATCCAACCTGTATCAACTAATTTATCTAAATGCTTTAGAAACATTCTTTTTCTAATATTACATTCCTTATATAATTCTTCATTACTTGGATAACAACAGTGCATATTGTTTTCAATCATTTTATGACTTTTAATAACCAAATAAACCATTGCAGTTGTTAATCCTACTTCCTTAATTAATTCACACTTTATATCATTATATAAAGCTACATAACTTCTTTTCTTTTCTTCCATCTTTAAATACCCTCTCAATATAATTTTTAATTTAACTATAAAAACAATTAACAACAAATAATAATTATCTATTCCTTTGTTGGTTAGTAATAGGTGAACAAATTAGTGTTTTTTAATTTGTGAACCTTATTACTTATATTATTTATTTAATTCTTTTCTTAATTCTTTACTTGGAGTGCACTTTAGTACCTCTTTTAAGTGCACTTTAGTACACGTTATAAGTGCACTTTAGTACCAAATCATGTGCATAAATGTGCACTTAGTTATACTAATGTACCAGTTTTCCATTTTTCCCAAACTTCTAAAGTGTCCTCTTTTTTAAATACAAATACAATTTTTCCTGTTGTTCCATCTTTTTCAACACTTATTGGTTGAAGTCCAGAATACATATATCCTGCAACTTGTTTTAAATTGTAAATTCTTATCGTTTCCATTTGTTTTACCCCTTTAATATAATAATTTTATTAAATAGCTGATAGCAAAGAATAAACTTTGCTTTTTATATGAAAAATTAAAAATAGAAATGACACATTTTCAAGGCGTATTTTATCAGTGTGTCATGCGACCAATAAGTTAACTTGGAATTAACTTTGGTTCTTAAAAACTATGACTTTTTAATTTCTACTTGAGACAACTAAGAAGCCTTTCATTTTTATTTTTTTATTGATTTGCAAATTACTTTATCGATGTGACTACTCATCAATATTTCTCTTTGCGGTTCGCAATAACTTGCCATTTATTATTTCATCATCTGCCTGCAGTCAAATAATTAATAATAATCCAGTTATCGCTACAGTTCATATTGGACTGTACTAAAATCCATTAATTATGGCTGGATTAATTTCTTTTAGTACTAGTATCTTTACTCCCTGCTATCAGCTATTTAGTGTTTTGTGTAGGGTGTAGGATACGGGGCAGAAAGCCAAAAGACCTTCTGTCTAGAAAGAGATAAATAAAAATATCTCGTTGTTGGAGTTGGCATTCTCCCCTGTACCCTACACTTCGCAAACGGCTTGCGATAGCAAGCTAATAATTAATTAATACCTTATACGTTTTATCTGTTTCCTTATAAATTTCAACAATATCAATAGTTGAACATTCATATAAGTTATCTTTAGTTGATTTATTATCAGTATCTTTAATATCCTTAAAAGCATAAGTAATTTTTTGATTATCTTTTAATAAGTCAATACTTGCTGTATCAATTAGTATTTTACAGTCACCTTTTAATTGTTCAAAATCGCATTTTCCAATACTTATAATACCTTTTTTGCCTTTTCTTTTCATTTTCTTTTCAATTTCCTTATCGTGCAAATTATCTTCAATTAGTTTTGTTTCAACTAAATTGTATCTATGACTGAAAAATTCATATTCACCATCTTTACATCTGCTTAATACTTTAGCTGATAAGTTTAATTCATTTAACTTTACTACTAACTCATACCAAAAGTAATTAATTATAAATTTATCCGTCACTCTTGGGATCTTGGTTAAGCAATTGCATATTTGCCTATGGTTATATTTACTTCTTATTTTATTAGATAAAAGTTGATATTTTGTTACCATCAAAGTATAAGCTTCTTTGTAATTTTCCTTATATCTTTTTTCGTTCATTTTTAATTTTTTATTTTCTGCAGCGACTGCATTTTTAAAATTAATAATATCATTTAAGCAATTATCATCAATTTCAACACTTTGACTATAAATATATTTAGTTAATATATCTGATCCTTCTCTTTTACTTTCAACACAAGGTATAAGTAAACCATCAATGATAAGTTTTGCAAATTGTTCATAATGTGATAAATCATCCTCATTTGTTTTATGTGCCTTGTAATAACCATCCTTATACTTTAAAAATAATGGTTTAGGCTGTGATATATCTAATACTGTAAATTCTGCTTTAGATGGTAATACAAGCGTTTTTGGGGCATCAATAACGCACATTTGCATTTCAGTCAAGTATAATAATTTATCTCTATTCTTGTAAAAATTATTTATTATATCTTCTTTAGTGCCACACAAACATTTATTTGATATCTTTGCTCCGTTAATTGCTAATGCTCCGATTAAATTACCTGAACTTTTAATTAATGCTTCAAATTTATTTTGTTCATTGTAAATTAATTTCTTTTGTTCGCCCTCTGTAATATGTAAAAACTTTCTGTCATCTGATATCACATTATTATAAATTATTTCATTTTCAACACACAAAACCCCATCACCATCATAATCAGCAGATGAAAGTTGACAGTGAGTATAATCAATATTATTAAAAAATACTATTTCATCAGTATATTTACTGAAGTACTTATTAAATAATTCATTATCAACCGTTTCAATATTCTTGATTTCATATGGTGAAGCCAGCGGATTTCTACTAATAGTAAACTGTTTGTTATTATTATGAGGTATATAAAATTCATTTTTATTTAATGTTATCCTATCTATGTTCAATAAATTATCTATTAGTAAAAATGGATTTGGAATCATCAATTTATAATTACCCTTTACATAAAACTTACCACTTGATAACAACGCTATACTTTTTAATATTGCATTACTTATAGTTGATTTAACTACACTTGATTTAATGAAATCATTGTTAGCATTTAACAAGTATTCAACCTTTTGTTGTGGGCAATATTCACCATCTTCGTTGTCAAATTCCTTTAAAAAATATTTAATTGATGCTAAATCACCATTTATAACACCTTCATATAAATCAATAGTTGGCTTTGCTAATTGCTTAAAATCATTAAAGTCAAGCGATAAATTACTCATTAGTTGATAATTTGTTAAAGAATATTCCTTTGTTCTTTTCTTGTTAGTTTTAGTAACATATAAACAATTTACTAAATCCTTATCAGTACAAACATTTATTTTATTATAATAGTCATCAATATCAGCAAAGTTTTTCCACCATTTACATTGTGATTCAGTCAATATTAAATCAACTTTTCGCAAATCAACATCATTATTCCAGACATCTTTAACAATAAATTGATTATCACAATAATTTTCTAAATAATCCATAAAATCAAAACGCAAGCAAAGTCCTTTCACAGCTAACCCATATAAACGTATAACAGCGAAATCAACGTCATATTTTAAGTTTAAACTGCTTTTAATTACATCAGCACATGATTGATTCATTAAGCCGAATCCGTCATGTAAAGTTGTTTTAATTGGTTTATTATCTTCTTTGTGTTCAATAAGCTTGCCATTTTCACTAGTGTAATAAATAATATCCTCTATTAATTCAATTTCCTTATTTGGCACTACTGCAATTTTAGGAATAAAGTCAATTTTAGTTGTAGCTGACATAGCTAAAGCGATTCTTGATGTTATCTTTTTGTTGATGCAAATTTCTTGATTTTCAAATTGTTTAATAGTACCTAATGAAATCAAGTTTTCAAAATAATTAATAAATTCTTTTTTATCTTCTTTAATGAAAAACATTTCACATTTTTCTCCGTCTTCCTCTTTCTTTTGCATTGAAGGAGTGGCAGTCCATGCAATGTACTTAATATTATCTATTTCAATACCGGTATTGCAAATTTGCAATGCCTTTTCTTTATCTACTGGTAACATCCCTTTAATAATATCAATACCTACTTCTGCACCGTTCAATTTTTCATAAGCTGTTAAAAATAAATTTTCTGCCAATGCTATTTCATCATACTTTTTAAAATTCGTTGAATACCTTCTTATAATTGTTTGTGCCATTTATTATTTCCCTCTTTCTTTTTTCTCCATTTTTTATAAATTTTTACCTTCTAAAAACGCTGAAATTTCAACATCGTAATTCGGATAAAACCTTAATTTTATTGTAATAACTTATACACTTCTTAAATTATTTCCTTTTCGTAAAAATTAGTATTGACATACTAATCATGTTGTGTTATAATCAAGTAAATTTAGAAAAGTGCGCCCAACTGAATAAAAGCATAAAAAATTAAAATCCTCCTTGAAAAAGCGTTAGGATTATTGCTGTTTGTAGAATTATATAATCCCCCGCCTAATAGTATAGACTATTTACCATAACTTGTCAAGCATTATTTTAATTTTTTTTAATATTTTTTTCAATTTCGTAATATGTTGAAAAAAGGGCTTTTTAAACCCTTTTTATTTCTATAATTAATTCGTCTGTTACCCTGCCGTATTCTTTCATTAATCGTTCTGCATATTGTTGGACTGTTTTTGAGTATTTTAATGCTTCATCAGCATAAAGCAAAATAGTTTTTAAATCGTCATTATCTTCTTTACTAGCGATTCTTCTAATGTGTCCAATTTGCTGTTCTGTAAATTCATTATGAAGTAAAATATTATAAGCATCCTCTTGAACATTCCCTTTAATATCTTTTAACTGTTTGATCAAACTCATTCTTTTCATTTTTTTACCCCTTTTATTTTTATTTTTTTATAATCATATCACATTTTGTTAAAAAGTGTAATATTCTGCTAAGCCCTAATGTATAACATATCCTGCATCACATCATATATATTTTCAGTAAATTCTTCATCTATATCCTCTATCGAATATACTATAATAATTTTATCTCCCAGTTGCATTGGTATAAAGTCTTCGTTCTCTTCAATTGTTTCCCCGTAATACTTCTGCAAATAGTTGTTATATAATTTGTAATAAATGTTGTCGCTGGAAATCACCTGCATTGTTTTTTCTGCATTGCTTAAAATAAATAAATAGTTTTTCATAATCATATCCCCTTTATATTTTATTTGGTGTTTATGTTTACAATTATATACTTGTATAAGTGTAATGTCAAGAATTATTTATAATTATTTACTTTTATACTTGTATATGTTATAATAAAATAAAAGGAGTGATTAGATGTCAAAAAAACAGTTAACAACAACTATTGATGAAGAATTATTAAAGCAAGCAAAAATTGAATGTATAAGTTTAGGTATTAATTTAAACGAGTTGTTAGAAAAATTATTAATAGAATACTTTAAAAATAAAAAGACAGGAGTTTAATCCTGTCTCGCTTTATTCTTTTTTATAATTGTTATACCAAACATATATATTTGTTATACCATCTTTTTCGTCACCAACCATGACACACATATAATTATATTTACCTTTATTCTCACTAAAATTTAATTTAGTATCTTCTTTAAAATCCTTTTCTTCAATAACTTCTTTGTCTAATTCCTTAGTTGTCCAGTAGCTTTCTGATCGGTAGATATAATGTATTAAATACTTTCCTGCTTCTACTTCAACCTTGTTTTGTGCCGATAAAGTTAATGCACTTGCTGTTGTTGTTAATAAAATTGTTACTGTTAAAATTGTTACTAAAATTTTTCTCATTTCTTTTCTCCTTTAATTTAATTGAAATTTCAATATTAAATTATTCGGGGAATGTACCTTAACAGTAAAATATTATGCATCCCTGCAGCAGCAATTTCAACCGCTCTTTTCATGGCAGGTTGTCCTTTTATTTCAGAAAAATCTTCGATAATTTCTTCATTATATTCTGTATCATCATAAACAACCTTATATGGTTGAACATTTCTAAATCCTTTTAAGTAATACACCAAATCCTTTAGGCTTTCAATGGGAATTACTTCTATTCCTTCTATTGCACCGCATTCTTCTTTATTCTCGGAAGGAACAATAATCTTCGTGAAATTATTGTTACGCATAGCAATTACCATAGGTAGGGCACCGTCTATTGCAGTTATCCTTCCGTCTAGTGACAGTTCGCCAATTACACAGGTTTTATCACCTATATCTGTTTCAATGACTTTACTTGCACAAAGTATACCCACAGCTATAGGCAGGTCTATTTGACTGCCTTCCTTTTTTAGATTAGCAGGTGCTAAATTAACCGTTATTCGACTGACAGGAAAGCTGTATCCACTGTTTTTAATCGCGGAACGAACTCTTTCCTTTGATTCGCGTATGGAAATATCCGGGAGTCCTACTATATTAAAATTAGGCAAGCCACCGGATATATCAGTTTCTACATCAACTTCATATCCTTCTAGACCATAAAGAACACATGTTTTAACTTTAGAAAGCATAGTACCTCCATGTATTTTTTCTACATTATACCATAATTTCCTAAATAAGTGAAAATAATTTAGATAATTATTTGTTTTTTTATAATAAATCCTTAAATGATTCAATATATATATCACTGATTAATTCAATGTTTTTTCTTTTATCATTAAAATATTTGTCATATACACCGATTGTGTAAAAGTTAGCTTCTTTGGCTGTTATTAGTGCAAAATCTGCATCCTCATAAACTGCAATTTCAGATGGTTCTGCATTTAGCTTCTTAGCTGCATAATAAAATATATCCGGTTGGTTTTTGCCCACACCTACCTCATCACAACTTGATATGAATTCAAAATAATCAAATATATTTAAGCGCTTTAATGCAACTTCAATCATTCTAAGCGGAGTTGCTGAAGCAATGCACATTTTTACGTTTTCATTATTTAATTTTTCCAAATATTCTTTTACATATGGCTTTAATTCCAATTCATTTTTATATTTTTCTTCCATTAAGATAGACATTTCTTTAAGTATATCATCTATACTTAGATTAATATTAAAGGCAATTTGAAAATATTCGGCAGCTTCTTTCAAGGTCATTGGTTTTATAATTTCATTTAAATTTTCTGGTGCATCTACTCCTTTTCCTAAAAGAAATCCCCTTCCCAAGTCATTCCATGCTTCCATGGATTCTAATATTGTACCGTCCAAATCAAAAATTGCATATTTAAATTTTTTCATTTTTCCTCCATAATTCATTTTGATAAGTAAAATCATCCATTTTATCAAAGTATTTATGATTATATTATCATTTTTATAAGCAATAATAAATACGAAACAAGAAATTAATTTTTTTGTTTTAAATCATTTTAAAGAGGTGTGTTTGTACGAAAAATAAAATTGCGTTATCAGTAGTAATAGCACTTTTAGCTCTAACAAATGTATCAGCTTTTGCTATGGCACAAACTGCACCGCCTATTAACACAAGCTATGAACAAACGGTTGTTCAGTTGGTTAATGCAGAACGCCAAGCATACGGATTGCCTGCTCTTTATTATGATCAAGCAATTTCAGATGTAGCAAGAACTAAGTCGCAGGATATGGCTTTTAATAACTATTTCAGTCACTATTCACCTACCTTTGGTATGGCGAGCGATATGCTATTAAGCTTTGGCATAACCTGGACGGCATGGGGTGAAAATATTGCCTCAGGACAAGATACTCCTGAAGAGGTAGTCAGACAATGGATGAATTCCCCATCCCATAGAGAGAATATTTTAGCATCGCATTTTACTTTTTTAGGTGTAGGATATTACGTTGACTCATCAGGAACACCTTATTGGACCCAAATGTTTACTACAGATGAAAAATAGTACAACAAAAACTGCGTTTCAAATGAAACGCAGTTTTTCATTATCATTATTTTTTTAAAAAATCAGGTTTAGGCATGATAAAAAGCTTAGGTTCCTGTAAATAGTCCTGAACTTTCCTTAGAGCTTCTCCAAATCTTTGATAATGTACTACTTCTCTTTCTCTTAAAAATTTTAGCGGTTCAAGAACATCCGGATCATCAGTCTGGGTAATTAACCATTCATAAGTTCCTCTTGCTTTTTGTTCTGCAGCTAAATCCTCTGTCAGATCCACAATCGGATCTCCCTTTACCTGCAAAAACGCTGCTGAAAATGGTGTCCCGGATGCAGCTTGCGGATATACTCCTCTGCCATGATCTGTAAAATATGCACCTGCTCCGGCTTTTTCGATTTGTTCAACTGTTGCATTTTTCATTAACTGATAAACCATTGTTCCAATCATTTCCAAGTGTGCTAATTCTTCGGTTCCTACATCGTTTAAAGTAGCAATAGCTTCCGGTGTTACCATTGAAAATCTTTGACTTAAATATCTTAAAGAAGCAGCTAATTCTCCATCAGGTCCACCATATTGTGAAATTATTTTTGTTGCTAATCCCGGATTAGGTTTTCTTATATTAATCGGGTATTGTAGTATTTTGTCATATGACCACATATATATACTCCTTCCTATAACTTAAAGTTTGCTTCATATTCCCATGGCCACGGTCCTTCTATCCATTGCCACGGATACGGGCTAAGCGAATCATCTTGATTAATCATACCAAAGTTTTTATTAAATTCATCCTTGAGAATTTTCATCTGCTTTACAAAAGCATTGCGTTTAGCTATAGCATTTCTATCAGTTGGATGAGTATTAAGATATAGCTGCAATTCCTCTAACATCATATGAGTTGCTGCAATCTCTCTTTTTAAGTTCATAGCATCATTATTCATCATCATATACCCTCCCCTTAACATTCTGATAAATTACTTGGCATACATTTATCCCTTTTATCAAAAGGACTAAACAGCTCCGGAAAGGCAGTTCCATTTGCTAAGCTTTCTATTGGGTTAAACAATTCACATAAATACTGATAGGGAACATATGCTGCTGCTAATCTCACATTTTCTATTACTAATTCTTGCGGTATGCAGATATCAGGTTGAAAAAACATTTCGTCCCCGGATCTTATATTATTAATCATTTTTAAGGTTCCTCCTTACGGTTATTTACTTATTTTTATAATATGGTTTTTGTATATTTTTGTTACATATACAAACGTATATATATATAAAGTCGAAAAAACATAAATAAACTATACTTAACAATTTTTATGAAATACAGTTTATCTTATGGATAATTGTTTAAAATAATAAACTCAGTGGTATAAGTAACATATATTATAACTAAATTAAATGACGGGCAAAGCCCTTATTGAACAAGGAGGAAAAAAATGTATAAGGAAGAGCTTTCAATTATATCTCAAGCAATATTAAATGAAATTGAAGGGTTTGAGTTTTATAATTTAGCAAGCAAACAAGCTGATTCAGAAGGTACTAAGGAAGCTTTTTTAATATTAGCAAATGAAGAACAAAAACATGCTGAATATTTAAAAAAGTTATGGCGAAAGTTAAGCGATGGCGGTGAAATTAAGGTTGATGATATCATAGATTCAGGAATTTCCATTCCATCTCCGGAAATTTATCGCTGGGATAAAATAGACAAAAGCAGTACATCCGTTGCAATGTCTGTTTTTGGTATAGGTATTCAAATGGAACAAAGCTCAATAGAATTTTATGAAGATGCTAAAAACAAAATATCTTCTGAAGCAGGTAAAGAATTATTTGATATATTAATTGGATGGGAGAAAGTTCATTTGAAACAATTTAGCGAACAGTACAGCTTATTAAAGGAAGATTGGTGGGCTGAACAAGGTTTTGCACCATTCTAAATAGAAATAAAAAAGCTGATTTTTAAGAAATCAGCTTTTTTTATTTAATATTATTTATTTGCTTTTTACTTTTATTTTGTCTAAATTATCATTTTGCCCAATGCCTAAAAGTATTGTTGCAAACATTACTGCAAGCATTGCATATGAATAAAATACATATGGTGCAATATCAAGTGCAACTAAAGGAGCACTTGAATCAGCTGCAAAACCTAATGTATAAATTATAGCAGGCGTCCAAGGCAAGCTATATACAAATGTATTAGACTGAGCATCTAAAAGGTTAGCAACTCTGTAAGGGCTTATACCATGTTTTTCTCCTAATGGTTTAGCAAATGAAGCTCCAACTGCTAAAATTGCCGGTGCATTTAAACCCATAAGTGCTGATAATGCTATAACCATTACAGAAATTGTCATTTCTGCACCGATTCTTGTATCCGTTACTTTATTTAATGCATTTAATAATTTAACATCCCCATGACCTCTTCTCATAATAGCAATTGAACCAAATAATAACAATGCCAATACTATTACCTGAATCATGCTTGATAAACCGGTTTGAATTGAACCTCCGATTGTACGATCAAGACCTTGTCCAGATACAGAGAAAATTGCAGGTTTTATTGCATCTACAACGTCTATTTGCACAAAGTCAAACAATCCTGCTGCGACGCCTGTTATAGCTCCGGCAACAGAACCAATTATTGTTGCAATAATTATATCTCCAGTTTTTACAGCTACCATTATTGTAATAATAACCGGGATAAACATAAACAATGTATTAGGATTATAAGAAATTGAATCTGTTGTAGCACCTGTTATGGCTTTGCTTGGTCCAATTATTAAAATAGCAATAATAGTTATAGCCCCTGCTGCAAAAGCATATTTTAATCTTGATTTAACAACACCCGGCACGTCAACCCCTTGGGAGGTTGCAGAACAAATAGTTGTATCTGAAACAGGTGCTAAGTTATCACCAAAAGCGCCACCTGAAATAATTGCTCCTGCCACTAATGGCGGATAAGCTCCTAACGCCACTGCTGCCGGATATAAAACACCCATTCCTGTTGCAATGGTTCCAAATCCGGTACCAGTAGCTGAAGCAAAAATAGCACAAGCAATAAAGGTAACAATTGTAAAAGCAGTGCTACCAACACCCATGTTAGCAGCTACACCTGCAATACCTAAAGCAAGTCCGGAATCCCTTAAAATTCTTGAGAAAACTCCTGCAAATAGCCAGCAAACAATAGGAATCAATGCTTCCTTGCTTGCCATACCATCAATTACTACATTTGAAAATTCTTTTTTGTCTTTGGCAAAGAAAAAACCTATTACTAAAGCCATAAAGGCCGGTATCCACAATGCACCGTCAGAAATTGATCCAAAGTGGAAGGTTGTTACAATAATTAAAACCAAGAATACTAAAAACGGTAAGAATGACATCCATTCCCCACCATAAAACTCAAGTTTCTTTTCTTTTAATTCCATAAACTCCTCCTAAAAAATTTAATAGTTCAACTATATATAAGCAAAATACATGCCAATTGCATTTGTAAAACAAACAAGCAATTTAGCCAAAAAATTAAAAAGCTGCATGGTATAAAATTTCGCATGGAAATTTTATTCATAGCAACTTCCTTCCTACCTATTTATAAATTTAATAATCTTTTAAATCATATTCTGTTATTTTATTAAACAATTGTCTCCTGCTGATGTCCATTACTTTCGCAGCATGCGTTATATTATTGTTGCATTCTTTTAGTATCTTAGTTATATAATCAATTTCAAAGTTTCTTTTTGCTTCTTTATATGATGCCACTGACATATGGTTTTGATGATTGTTATCAACAACCTTTTTATTATTGTAGATTTCTCCTCTTAAAATATCTCCATCTGATAATACTATCAACCTTTCAATTATGTTTTTTAGTTCTCGAATATTACCGGGGTAGTTATAATTTAATAATTGTTCTTTTGTACTTTGTTCGATTCTTGTTATTCTTTTACCCATTTCCTTATTAAATCTGTCTATAAAGAAATTTATCATATCTTCTAAATCTTCTTTTCTATTTCTTAATGGGGGAATTTTTATTTCTATTGTATTAATTCTAAAGTATAAATCTTCTCTAAATTTACTCTCTGATACTGCCTTTTTCAAATCTTTATTTGTTGCACAAATTAACCTGAAATTAACATTTATTAGCTTATTTGAACCCATACGCTCTATTTGCTTTGTTTCTAATACCCTCAAAAGCTTTATTTGGGTCGGCTCTTCCATATCACCGATTTCATCTAAAAAAACCGTACCGCCGTTTGCTTCCTCTAAATGTCCAATCCTTTTAGATTCCGCGCCTGTGAAAGCCCCTTTTTCATGTCCAAACAACTCTGATTCAATCAAATTAGAAGAATAATACTGACAGTTGATCGGAATAAAAGGCATATTGGACCTATCGCTTATATCATGAACCATATTTGCTATTATTTCTTTTCCAACACCTGATTCACCGGTTATCAATACATTTGAATTACTTCCTGCAACTTTGTTTACCAATTCATAAACATCTTGCATTTCCTTGTTCTTGCTTGTGTAAAGAAATTTACTTTTAATATTACTTTTATTTAACTCATTAATGTTATTTAATGAAAATATTTTTCGGACCTTTTCAATTTCCATTATTAATTCTTCGGGATTATGGCTTTTTATAAAATAACCAAAAGCACCTATTTTCATGGATTGAACAGCTGTTTCAACGCTGCCGTAACCGGTTACCATAATTACTTCAATGTTTTTATTATACTTCTCTTTTACCTCTTTTAAAAATTCAACCCCGGATTTACCGGGCATCATAATATCACTGATTATTAAAGGATAATAATCTTTATTTAAAAATTCATAAGCTTCTTTAGCTGAAGCGGCTGCCTCTATGGTATAACCCTTTTTCTTTAGCAGCATTTTATACGTTTCTCTGTAATCAGCATCATCATCTACAATTAAAATTTTAAATAATCCGGCCATTATACTTTGTTCCTTTCCATAGGTATAGTTATGATAAATGTTGTTCCTTCTCCTAATTTACTGTTCACTTCGATCTTGCCATTTAGTTTTTCTATTTCCGAATAAACTATAAACAACCCTAAACCTGTTCCCTTACCTAATTCTTTAGTTGTAAAAAACGGATTAAATATATTAACCAAATTATCTTCAGAAATTCCGGTTCCGTTATCTTTAAAAATAATTAGTAAATTATCTTTCACCATATTTATATCTATATTTATTATACCACTGTCATCCATTGCTTCAAGAGAGTTAGACATTAAATTTACAATAATGTGTTCCATGCTTTCAAAACTTAATACAAGTTCTTCATCAATGTTACTGTGAACTTCTACTTTTATATTTTTCTTTTTAATAATGTCATTGTGCATTTCAATTATTCTATAAATCAAATGTGTAACATTGATTATTTGTTTGTCATTACTTGAAAGCCGAGAAAAGCTTAAAATATTATCTATTATATTGCTTGCTCTATTTACTGCAGCATCAATAAAATCTAAAGATTTATTAATTGCTTCATCTATTTTTTCATTCAATCTAACTAAATAACTTTGAGTTCTGATGATACCAAGCGGATTTCTTATTTCATGAGCCATGCCCGCAGCCAATTGTCCTACAGCAATCATTTTATTGGTTTGAAGCATTTTATTTCGATTGATTTTGTCTAATGTTATATTTTTTATTGAAATTAGAAAGGTATTATTTGCACCCTTTAACAATTGCACGTTTAACTCATAAACCTCATTGCCTACCATACTTTCCTTTTTTATATCTTTATTATAATCTAAAACTTCATTAATCAATAAATTCGGTTCATTGTAAAACTTTTTTAAATATTGATCACTATGTTCTCCAACCATATTAATACTTTGCACTCCAAAATAATCAGCAAAGCTTTTGTTTGCTTTTAACACGTTTTTATCGCTGTCTATTACAAGCATATATTCTGAAATTCCATCAAAGATTTTTTGCAGTTCATTTCTACTTAGCTCTAATTCATTTGTTCTTATTTGAACTTGTTTTTTTAGTGATAAATTATTTAATACGATTATAGCAAACACAACTATGATTATAATAACCGAAATTATTATATCATCAACTATTTGAGCATAGGATTTATTTTTTATTAAAGGAGTTGATATACCAAACCACTTTTGTTGAATTTCTTCTAAACTCCCCTTTTTATTTATTTGAGAAATTGCCTTGTTTAGTATTGAAATTAACTCCGGTTTATTTTTAGAAACAGCTAAAACAACCTCAAGCTCATATAAGATTATATTTGTGAATTTCGATTTATCAATATCTTTACCATTATCCATTAAATATGTAATTATAGGTTCATCTCCTATAACAGCATCTACTTTACCTTGTAATAATAACTCATAACCTTCTTCAACATTATGTGTATATACTAATTCTGCACCGGGATAATTTTCAATTAAATAGTTATTTGCATAATCTCCTTTTTCGGTTGCAATTTTTAAATTGTTGATTTCATAAAGTTCAATATTATGATCGCTTCCCAATAATAATACAGTTCTTAAATTGTATATCGGATTTGTAAACAAGAAATTTTTACTTCTTTCTTCATTAACAAACATATCACATATGTGAGTTTCACCTTTTTTTAAAGATTCTAAGGCATCCTCCCACTGCATTGGCACTGTTTGAATGTCAATGCCTATTTCTAAGGAGATTTGATTTATATAATCAACAACAACACCTTTATACTGATTATCCTTTTCATCTACAAACCGAAGAGGAGGTGCATTTTCGTTTGCTGCATAAATAATTGAATCCTGTTCTTTAAGCCAATTAATATCCTCTGCAGTTATATGATTACTTCTAAGCCATATCATATAGTATAAAATCATCAAAAGTGCAATAGCTATCGTTATAATAATACCTTTTTTCTTGTTCATTTTTTCTCCGTCAATGTTTATGATTCAGTTTTGTTTGATTAACACTTTTTAATTTAATAATGGTTTTGCCTAAAGATGCTGGGGAAATTTAATTTAATTGTATATATCAGAAAATTCGATGTTTATTATTTCTATTCTATTTTCTTCATTTCTCATTTCAATTTTGTGCTGCACCTGATTTTCTATGATTTTTGCCGGAAGTGTAACTTTAAAAATACTGCCTTTGCCTGATGTGCTTTCTACTTTTATAGTGCCGCCATGTAAATCGACCAAAGACTTAACTAATGATAAACCAATACCGCTTCCTTCTGTGTTTCGAGATAAAGATTTATTAACACGATAAAATCGTTTAAAAAGTGAATCTAAATGTTTTTTTGCAATTCCTATTCCTTGATCCTCAACACAGATTTCAACAGTGTTCTCATTATCAATTACATTTACAAATATTTCTTTACCGGCATTAGAAAATTTAATTGCATTTGACATAAGATTAAGCATTATTCTTTCAATATGATTAGGATCATATGCCATAATTTTTTCTTCAACATTTGCGTCATATGTTATTCTTAAACCTTTGGATTTTATATATTCCGAAACTGACTGAACTATATTTTCAATTGTTTCAATTATATTTCCATTAATAAAATTAGCATTAAAGCTGCCTGAACTGTTTTTAGATAAATCCACAATATTGTTAATAAGTTTAATTAACCGATAACAATTTTGTTTAATATTATTATTATACGTTAAAAATTTTTCCCTATCATATAAGTCATTAGTTAAATACATATTCATTATTTGATTAGCAGAAAAAATTACATTCAACGGAGTTTTAAGTTCATGTGACACATTTGAATATATTTCATCTTGAGTTTGTAATGTTTTTTCTAATATGTTTATAGCTTTTTCATCTTTAGTAACATCAATTCCTATAACTATTATTTCAATAATTTCATTATTAAGACCATATAAAGGTTGTACTATATACTTTTGAAACAATTCTTCGTCATCAACTATATGTCTATTGACATAAATATAGGATTTATTATTTTTAAAACATTTAATTAATTTCTCATTTAATTTTATTATATTGGTTTTATTATAATTAGATATACACTGTCCTATCATGGAAGATTGTGAACCTATATTTGGATTAATCTTTTTATATAGTTCATATGCTTTATTGTTAATATCAATATATTTAAAATCAGGGTATGACAGTCGCGCAAAACCAAAATCAAAATTTTCAATAATTTTAGTTATTATATCATATTGTGCTTTAGTATATATGTTTTCTTCGTATTTAATTCTGTCAGATATATCTTTTGATACTAAAATTCCGGCTATAAGTTTCCCATCACTGTTATATAATGGACCTCCACTTACTTCTCTATATTGAGTTGTTTTTTCATTTTTTCTTATAATCCTATAATTTTCAATCTTTTCTCCTCTTCTTATTCTATTAATAGGCCTGTTCTCATAAGGTATTAAAGTTCCGTCTATTTCATAACCTTTAAAACAATTTAAAGCACCACATACATTTTTAGTATTATTAATATCAAACAAAGCATTTTCTCTTGCTGACTTATTCATTTTTAAGAACTCGCCTTCTTGGTCAAATATTATTATTTCTTCTGATATGTTTTCAATTATCAATTCTAATTCTTGATTTTGTTTTTCAATAATTTTTCTGCTCATTACTTTTTCTGTTATATCAGAAACAAGTTGTAACAAGAATTTTATTTTTCTTTTTATAAAAATTGGTATAAAAGTAATATCCCAATATTTATCTTCATGATGTTTTGTATTTATTTCTTTTAAAATATATGGCTTTTGATCGTTAATAATTTTTTTATATATAGTTTCAAAGCTGAAATTAGGATGATCATACATTTTATGACCTATAATATTTTCAATTTTAATAGTAGGTAAATTGATA
Organism: uncultured Clostridia bacterium; assembly: GCA_964421845.1. Lineage (GTDB taxonomy): Bacteria > Bacillota > Clostridia > Tissierellales > Sedimentibacteraceae > Sedimentibacter. The sequence continues at coordinate 20,226 of CAYQYY010000001.1, read as the reverse complement.
AAATCTAACAATGCCTGATTGGCTTTTAAAATGGTACCATCTTTGGCATTGTAAATAGCTATACCAATATTTTCTTGAACAAAGTTTTCTATATATGGCAAGCTATCCTCAATCCTTGAGTTCCTTTTTTCTTTAATATAGTATATTTGTTCATTTTCCTCATTAATATCGTACGAAATAACAACTTCTCTTGGTTGATCGTTTTTTATAAATAAATAAATACTTTGCCCATTAATAATGTTTTCAGTATTATAAATTTTAAAAATATTACGGATTTCACTTTTAGATTTACCGATTATTTCATCCTTAGAATAACCCGTAAACCTTTCAAACTCTTTGTTTATTTTCAAAACTATATTCTCTTTAAAAATAATAAGTGGATTCGGCATATCTTTACACTCCAGACAAAAAATGTTTATATAAGTAATATTTTGTCTAATTATATACTATTTTCAAATAGTAAACAATCAAAAAATGTAGCGAGCATTTTCTCGCCACATTTTGTAATTATTCATATATGTTTACAATTCTATTTCCCACAATATTCATGTTAAGAAACTCTTCATGCCTTTTTGGGATGGTTACAACATCAGGATTACCATCGCTTACAAATCTTTCTCTTGAGTTTTTTTCATAACTTCTGAAATAATCATATATGCCGCAATTATCCACATTTATTTCACTTGCCGTAACTCTGTATAAGCTGTTAAAGTTAGTTAATATATCAAATGGTGAGTATGACGGCCTCCAGCCAACATCTAAAACAGCTATTGTATTGTATTTGCTCCCTTCATATTCTCCATTTAACATACTTTCTATGAATTCCGGTTTAGGATTGCTGCCATGAGGCAAAGCCAATGTTTCAACAGCATAATCCGGTAAAACTACTTTTATTAAATTATTTACAGAACCTATTTCTGTCTGTATTTGCTCAGAATTTAAATTTGCCATTTCATGATGACTTTTGGTGTGATTTCCAACATCATATCCATTTTCTATAAGCCATTTCAGCTTTTGTTCAGTATATTCTTTTTGTCCAAAAGGATTTGTATTTAAGAAAAAGCTTGCCGTAACATCAAAATCATCATATTTTTTCTTAAATTCCTCTAATATTCCTACTGCACAATCCGGATCTATAACCAATTGACTGTTTTGTTCTAAATAATTGAAATTGTTTTGTCTACCATCATCAAATGTCAATATTATAGGGGTGTATCCTTGCTTTGTTTTTATTTCTCCCTTTGCATAATCATTTAAACTGATCATTTGATACTTATTTTGATACATATATTCTAAATCCTTGCGAAAATTGTCCGACGTTCTTTGCCATACCGATTCTTCTGAACCAATACCATGGTACATAAGTATCATTATTTCGCCAAGTTCATTTGGTTTAAGCGATAAATCAATTGTTGAAACAGGATCAATTTCTTCTATCTCTTCTGGCCCTCCTGTCTCTTCCGGCTCTTTTGGTTCTTCAGTTTCTTTTGGTTCTTCAGTTACTTGTTCATCTTGCTTGTTGTTTGAATTTTTATTAGATGATTGCCCACCTTTAGTAGAGCAAGAAGATAAAACTAACATAAAAATAATAAAAATAATTATATGCTTTCTTTTCATTAACTTTTCTTTCCCCCTTCAAGTTTTATAAACTCATTGTATAATATCTTTTTTAATCTGTCCATATGAAGAATTTTCATATTATTGTTGTTATTAGCTAAGAATTTGATATAATTAAAAGAGCTAAGTTATAAAGGGAGATACTTTGCTTCACTCAGTATGACAAAAATACGGACTGTATTATAAACGCAGGGAGGAAAAATAAGTAATGGAAATAAAAATAGCTCAAGATAAACTTAAACTTTTATACATATTAAATTATATTAATCTACCGTTAACAAACATTGAAATAACAAATTTCATATTAGATAGCAACATTCTTGATTATTTTACTTTACAAGAGCTCTTATCCGATTTATGTGATTCTAAATTTATAGCTTTAAATTCAAAAAAAGGTAATGAATATTATGCTATATCCGAAGCAGGGATTGCTGCTTTAGATATGTTTGGTGAATTACTGCCTGAATATTTTATAAATGAAGTTAAACAAAGTTTATCGTATTTAAAAAAAGAAATAAAAAAACACAGGGAGCTTCTTGGTCATTACTATAAAAGAAAAGATGACGAATTTATTGTATCTCTTCAGGTCATGGAAAATGAATCCGTCATTTTTAGCTTAAGTATCAATGTAATAGATGAAGCAACAGCAAAAAACATATGCAAAAAATGGGATTCAAATCCGGAAGAAATATTTTCAAGCATTGTGAGAACACTGACTACAAATCTGAATTAATAACTTTTATACAGCCGGGAGTAAAAGAAAGATCTATAACTTTTGCAATTGTATGACTGATTTTCTCAATGACTGTTATTTGATTTTTCTTTGAATTATTAACATAAACATATGATTTACCTACAGTCAGGCTTTCAGGATAACCGCCAATATAGCTTGTTTTTGTTAATTCTTTTTTAATCACATCAATAGTATAAAGATTTTTATCGACGATGTTTAATAAATATATTTTATTAGTCCTTTCATCAAAATCAAAATCAGAGCCAAGACCATCAATTATTATAACCTTCTCTATTTCACCTGTCATTATATTTATAAAATTAATGTTTGTATGTACATTGCCGTTAACAAAATAAGTCATTACAATTAAACAGTCCTCCGATACAAACATATGCATAGGCTTTCCATTTGTTTTAAAATGTCTTTTTTGTTCTCTGTTTTCCGAATATTCTATTATTTCATTTTCCTCATAGCAACAGGTGTACAACTTTCTGTTTTTTGAGTTATATAAAACATCATGAGGTTTTATGCCGGCAGGAATTGATTCGGTCAATATAAAATTTGATAAATCTATTACTGAAATATTATCCGATTCAAAATTAGCAACATACATGTTGTTTTCATCCAGGGTAATATGGCGCGGATCTCTGCCAACATTTGTTTCTGAAATTTCATTTAATTCATAGTCGTACTTATAAATTTTATTATTGTATGAATCCACTAAGTACACGGCATTTTGCCAATTAATCATACTGTGTATGGCAATTTTTTCGGACTTGCCTATATAAACTGCTTTTTTACAAATATAATCCTCCCCCAATAGTTCAAGTAAAAACAAAAATAAGTTCCCCTGACTATTTCCCGTTACAGAAAATCTTTCATCACATATCAAAGAAATCACCTCCATATAGTTTATGATAAAAATATTAAGAAGTGAATGTTTTAAAACAGCTTTTTTAGGGTATTATTAAAATATAACTTAAAAGGGAGATTTTGATATGATAAAAGAAAATATAATAAAATTATTAAATGAACAAATAAATAAAGAGATGTTTTCAGCATATTTGTATTTAGATATGTCTAATTATTATATAAATAACGGTTTGGACGGCTTTGGAAATTGGTTTAAGGTTCAGGCACAAGAAGAAATGGATCATGCAATGTTATTTATCCAATATATGCAAAACAACGGTCTATCCGTTAAATTAACTGAAATAGGTGCACCAAATATTGAATTTAACAGCTATGATGTTCCTTTTAATGAAGCATTAAAGCATGAACAATTTATTACTGCATCCATCCACGATATATATGATGCTGCATTCCAAGTTAAAGATTACAGAACCATGCAATTTTTAGATTGGTTTATAAAAGAACAAGGCGAAGAAGAGAAAAATGTTGATGATTTAATACTAAAATATAAAAATTTCGGTTCTGATGCAAAAGGTTTATACCTCCTTAATACAGAACTTTCTGCTAGAGTTTATGCTCCCCCGACATTGGTTTTAGATTAAGCTTAAAATCAATGTTTAAAATATAAATAAAAACAAAAAGATACAGCAAAATTTATTATGCTGTATCTTTTTTTATGCCCTAACCCCTTTTGTACAAGCAATATCATTCCCCTGAGTCTTTAAATTATGTCCTGGGTATACAAACTCTTGTTCCGATTATCAAAAAATTAGCAGGTCTTAAATCGGGATTAGCTATTAAAACTTGTGAAGGTGTCAAATTATGTGCCATTGATACTGTTGCAAGAGTGTCTCCGGCTTTAATAATATATTCTATTGCATTTTCGGGACAGGGTTCAAAATTTTCCGGTGGAATACACAGCTCTGATCCGGGAACAATAACATTTGGATTAAATTCTCTGTTTGCACCTATTAATTCATTCAAGCTTAAATTATAGCTTATTAAAATATCACTTAATCTTGTTCCTTCTTGAATAGTAACTAATGTACCAAAAGGACATCCCGATGGAACATTAGGGATACAAATTTCCTGACCAACCTTTAAATCATACGGGTTTGCTTCAGGATTTGCTTCAAGCAATAAATTAAGCGGTAATTCATATCTTTGAGCTAAGCTATAAAAACTATCTCCTTCCCTGATAACATAATAAGCTCCATTTAAGCAAGGAGGCCTTTGGGGTACTCTTGGTACGCACAAAGACATACCTTCAGTCAAGGTTCTTAATCGCAAAGTCGGATTTAATTCCAACAGACCAACTAAATTTGTTCCAAACCTTGCTGCAATGGAATTCAATGTATCTCCGGGCTGAACAACATAGGGCATTGTATTTACATTAGGACATTGAACCTTATTTTGGTTTTGTCTATAAATCATTATATAATCACCTCATAATATAATTTGTTATTTTATAATATTCATGAGGTAATTAATGTTTCTTAAATATTATGTTGAAACTTGGATTATTAGTTAACTATTTGCAAACTTATCCCTTTCGACTACTGCAAGCTTGTCACAACGTTCGTTGTATACATGTCCGTTATGTCCTAACACATGAACAAACTCCACTACATGTTTGTTCATTGTTTTTAATAATCTTTCCCACAGGTCAACATTTAAAACCGGCTTTCCGTCAGATTTTTTCCAATTTTTTTTCTGCCATGAACTAAGCCAGCCCTTGTTGATTGCATCCGCTACATATTTTGAATCAGTTGTAACCGTTACATTACATGGCTCTTTAAGAGCTTCAAAGCCGATAATCACTGCCATAAGTTCCATTCTGTTGTTAGTGGTGTTTTTTTCGCCGCCGCTTAAGCTTAATTCATTTCCGTTATACTCTAATATTACCCCGTAACCTCCGGGACCAGGGTTGCCGCTGCAAGCACCATCCGAGTAAATATTAACCTTTTTCATTCCATCCGCCTTTGTTTTATTTAACTTAGTATATAACCCATATTGATTAAAATCAAGTGAAAATGGTCTTTCTTTCTCCATATCGATCGAAAAAATAGGGTTAATTCATGAAAAAAGAGCTGCACTTCACACTGCAGCTCCTTTAATTAAGTACAAATTATCTGCAGCATCCACCTCTGCCGAACCAATTATTTCCGCCAAGCAACCAGAAAATAACGAATATAATTAAAATCCATTCTATCCAATCATTGTCGCAACCTCTGTCACAACAACCGAAATTTGTAGCTCTTATTTCATCTGACATATAATTCACCTCTCTTTTATTTATATTTAATATATGTCAGTAAATAAGATTTGTGAATGAATATATTGTTTATTCATAAGGACGTTGGCAATTTTTATAAAATCTCTAATGTAGAATAAACTCTTTCTATCAAGCTTACTACGTCTAATCGACCTTCAGAAATTAAAATTGAATCTAATTTTGGGTTTATAAGCGGATGAGAAGGAGCAAACACAGAACAGCAATCATCATAAGGCAAAATTGAAGTATCATATGTTCCTATTACTTTCGCTCTATCCATTATTTCCGTCTTATCCATTCCTATAACCGGTTTAAGTATGGGCATATCAATAGCATTTTCTATAACAATCATTGATTTCATCGTCTGACTTGCAACCTGACCCAATGATTCACCTGTTATTAACATTTCCATTCCATTTTCTTTGGCTATTTTTTCTGCAATTCTCATCATAAATCGCCTTGCTAAAATGGTGGTTTCCTCTTCTCTGCAATGCTCTTTTATCGCCTTGTGAACCTCTAATAAATTAACTGAATAAAGCTTGATTTTTCCGCAATATTCTTCCAAAATTTCTTTTAGTCGATTAACCTTTTCATTAGCTCTTTCTGATGTAAAAGGATATGTATGAAAATAAAGAGCACTGATTTCAACTCCCCTTTTAGCAATCATATAACCTGCTACAGGACTATCTATACCTCCGGACAACAATAGAAGTGCCTTACCGCATGAACCGATTGGCATTCCACCTACAGTATTGATTCTTTCTGATGAAATATAACAATTTTTCTTTATATCTATAAAAATTTCTAAATCCGGATTATGAACATCAACAGTTACATCAGTGAATGCATTTAATATCTTTTCTCCTACCAATGCGCTAAAATCCATTGATTTTATAGGAAAAGTTTTATCTCCCCTCTTAGTATTTACCTTGAAAGTTTTTATATTTTGTTTTTCTTTTAAATATTTAAATAATTCAATTGATTCTTCGATTATTATTTCAGCATTTTTTTCTACCTTAATAGAGGGACTTATAACAACTATTCCAAAAACTTTTTTTAATTTGTTAATGATTCCATCCATATCCTCTATATGTTTTGTTTGTATGAAAACTTTACCTAATTCCTTATATATTGTTACATCTTTGTACTCTTTTAAAGCAAATCTTATTTGTTCCGTAAGTTTATGTTCAAATGAACCTCTGTTCTTACCTTTTAGAAATATTTCTCCAAAGCTTACCGCTACAACATTATACATATTTTATCCTCATACTTTCCTTTACAAGCTCATTATTTTTCTTATATCATCAACTGCTTGTTTAATATTTGATACAACATACTCAACTTCATCAAGGTTATTAAAATAACCTAAACTTATTCTAATTGAACCATTTATATAATCTTTATTAATATTAACGGCCTCTAAAATTCTGTTATTCTTGCTTTTTGATGAACATGCCGATCCGGTTGACACATAAATTCCTTTTTGTTCTAAATAATGCAATAAAACCTCGCCTCTGATATTTTTGAATGATACATTCAGTATGTGTGGTGCTCCTTTATCACTTAATAAACTGTTAATTTGAGTATCGCTTATTTCTTCGGTTAATCTCTTTGCATAAAGTATTTTTAATTCATTAAGCTTTTTGTTTTCTTCTTCGAAATTCTCATATAAAAGCTTACATGCTTCACCAAAACCAATAATACCGGGTGTGTTTTCTGTACCGGGACGTACTGCCTTCTCCTGTCCTCCACCAAAAACTGAAGGTTTAATTTTTAATGTAGAACGCACAAACAATCCCCCAACTCCTTTGGGACCATGAATTTTATGGCTGCTGAATGAAATTGTATCAACAGGTATTTTATTCACATCAATTTTTATTTTACCATATGATTGTACTGCATCTACATGTATTTTAGTATTTTTATTTTTACTATTAATAATTTCTGTTATTCCTTTTATATCCTGGACGATTCCTATTTCATTGTTTACATGCATTATTGCTGCTAAAACAGTGTTAGAATCAATTAAATCACTTAAATTATCAAGGTTGATTCTTCCCATATTGTCTATTTCAACGTACCTTATACGATCTTTTCCTATAACATGATCAATAACATTATAAACAGACGGATGTTCAATTTTAGTGGTAACAATATTTGAATTTTCATCTAAATTATTTAGGTGACTTAAAAGAGCAATATTATTGCTTTCAGTTCCTCCACCTGTAAAATATATTTCTTCATATCTTGCACTGATTATTTTAGCAGCATTCCTTCTTGCTTCTTCAATTTTCTTTTCTACATTAAGTCCCATACGGTGCAAAGATGATGGGTTCCCATAATAATTTTCGTTAATATCGACTATTTGTTTTAATACTTCTTGCCTAACTTTTGTTGTTGCACTGTTATCTAAATAAACTTCCATAAATACCTCTTAGACGTAAAAATTTTGTAAAAAAAGCTTGCAAAATAAATTTTAGTTTGTTATAATTACCTATGGTTATCCCCCCCGATAACCAAAATATATTCCCAATACCCCTTTTATGCATATTAATGCTTCACAACAATGGCCACCAGGCCATTTTTGTGTTTCATGACCTAACCCAATTTCTTCGACCGTCAGGGAGAAAGAAATTGATGATAGGTCAGATGCAGCGTAATCCCAATTTGCGCGACCAACGGGAGCGAACAAATTGGTGATGGAGCCTGCTATTTATGGGCTCACGCATAATTACATTCAGAGCAAACAAAAGACCTGTTTTACTTGATTTCTTTTTCCATCTCACACAAATACAACTCCAACGCTTTTATAACAATTTCATTATCCGCTGAATTGTAAATTCTATCATCAATAGTTCTTATAGGCAGCACGTCATTTGATGTCCCTGTAATAAATGCAGCATCAAAACTATTAAGCTCATCATACTTTACAATACGTCTTTCAACTAAAATTCCGTTTCCTTCACAAACTTCTATAACCTTGCTTCTCGTGACCCCAAGGAGAACTGCACTATCCGGCGAGGTAATCAGCTTATTGTTTTTAACAAAAAATATATTGGATTTACTGCCTTCGCTTACAGTATCATCATCATTTACTAAAATTGCTTCAAAAGCATTTGAGCTTTTAATTATTTCTTCGATTTTTTCCTTGAACTCTTTTTGAAATGCCTTAATATTTGGGTTATTTCTATGTATTTTTGCTGTAACAGTATGTACTCCTGTTTTAAATTGTTCCTTTGAAGGATAATGGCTTTCTATAAAATAAAATAAAGTTATCGATTTATTGTCGTAATAATATGAAACCCTTATATTACAGTTTTCCAAATCATTTTCTTTAATAAGTAATTCAATTGACTTTTTAAAATCATCAAAGTTTAAATACCCTTCAACCTTACTTAGACGTATACTGTCTCTCATACGTTCGAAATGTTCTTTTATAAATATAGGACTTCCTTTAATTACTCTTATAACCTCATATATTTTTGCAGAGTCCTTTGATAATAAATCATATAATTCTTCTCTATTAATTAATTTATCATTCATTACATTTATACTTGAAACAATATTCATCATTTATTCTCCCTCTCATACCAAAACGAATTAATTTCATTTTTTAAACTGTTTACATTGTTGACTCTCTTATAATGCTTCCAATGTTCAGGGAACAACCTTAAATATGTCATTTGACACAACCTTGAATCTATCAAAAGCACCACACCCCTATCCATTTCAGTTCTTATGACCCTACCGGCTGATTGCAAAATTTTATTAAAGCCGGGATATTTGTATGCAAAGTCATACCCTGAATTAAATTTTATATCAAAAAAGTTTTTAATAATATTTCTTTCAAATGAAATTTGAGGTATTCCTGTACCTATTATAACCGCACCTATTAAATTTTCAAGAGGTAAATCTATACCTTCCGAAAACACCCCACCAACTACAGTGAAAAGCACTATTTCTGATTCAGTTTTAAATTTATCAATAATTTCTGTTTGTTCCTCTTCATTTAGCCCTTGATTTTGCAAAATTATATTTGATGTATTATATAAGCTTTCATATACTTCATATATTTTGCCCATAAAACTGTAAGAAGGAAAAAACACCATATAATTACCTTTCTTTTCGGTTATGACTTTATTAATATAACTGCATGCTGCTTCTATGTTCGCTTCTCTTTCAGTATATTTCATAGAAATATCCGAAGTAATCATTAAATTTAAATTGTCATCATCAAAAGGTGATTTGATTTTTAATATATAATCATCATCATCTCCCCCTAAAATATATCTGAAATATTTCAATGGAGTTAAAGTAGCCGAAAAAAATATTGAAGACCATGCATTTTTTAATATTTCTTTTAATACTTGTGATGGATCTATTAAAAATATTTTAACCTTTGTTTTTCCGGCTAAAAAATCAACATAATAGCAAAAGTTTGAATCTGCAATTTCAGAAATTTTTATAAAAAAACTACTTTTAAAATATATATCAACTAATTCATCCGGGATGTTATCATTTTTTTTATCATTTAAAAATTCTTCCGCACTAACTGTGAACTTTCTTAGAGAACCTATTAAATCTGTCGGCTCGCTGTCTAAAATAACAGCTTCCTCATTAGCTTCTTTTTTAATCTCTATAAACTTTTTATTTATATTAAACAGTTGACTGCTAATTTTTTTGTTGATTTCCTTCATTATTTTATAAAGCTCGTAAAACTCTTCCTTTATAAGCTCCGGAGAATACATGTCTCTTGTTCTGTCCTCAAGATTGTGAGCTTCATCAATCAAAAGTATATCATTGCTGTTTTTAAATACATCGTCTCTTTGAAGTGCAACCCTTGGATCAAAATAATAATTATAATCACATACTACAGCATCAGACATATATCCTAAATCAAGAGAAAACTCGAAAGGGCAAAGATCGTGTTTCCTTGCTGTTTCCTCTATATATTCCCTATCAAACAAACAGTTGTATTTAATGGAATTTTTAAGAGGTACATTTAATCTGTCATAATATCCTTTAGCATATGGGCAATATTCAGGATCACAGTTAGTTTCTTCCATAAAGCATATCTTATCCTTGGCAGTTATGACTGTGGTTCTTAATTTTAAGCCCGTATCAATCATTGTTTTAATTGTATTAAAAGCAATTGTTTTTGTCGAAGATTTAGCTGTGAGATAATAAATTTTTGTATTATTTTTAAAATTCATTGATTTAATAGCAGGAAACAAAACAGAAACAGTCTTACCGACACCTGTGGGTGCCTGAGAAAACATTTTTTTACCTTCCTTTATAGTGCTGAAAACAGCAACAGAAAAATCTCTTTGTCCTTTTCTATAATCATCGAATGGAAATTTAAGCTCCTTTATAGAGCTTTCTCTTTCCTTTTTTAAATTGATAATTGTCTGTGCCCATTCAATATATAAATTTAAAAGTTCATAAAAAAATAATTCAAGTTCATTCAGTTCATATTTATAAAGGATGGTTTTTGTTTTATTTGTATCTAAGTTATAGTATCTTAATTGAACAGTAATAGTGTTTATTCCCTTGTCAAGACAGTAAATATAAGCATAGCATTTTGCTTGAGCTATGTGAGCTTCATTGTAATTTATGTCAATAAAATCTAAATTAGTATATGTAGATTTTATTTCATCAATTATAAACTCATTATTTTCAGATATTATGCCATCAGCTCTTCCTTCTATTATGAACTGTATATTATCAAAGTTAAATTCTCTTTTTAGAAAGTATTCTTTTTGATAATTTTCTCCCATAAGTGATTGGAGCATTTTGTGTGCCTTGATTCCTTCTAAAGCCCTATCTGCACTCAAGTTTTTAACGTTAATATCTCCGCTTTTATATACAAATTCAACTAACTCTCTAACTGAAAGCTTTACACTATCCATATTAACTCCAATCATAAAAAAACACCTTACGGTGTTTATTATAACATAATTATATAAATTTAAAAATGACTATTTTATATATTGAACGCATTTAACCCTGTTGCCGCATACCTCAAACTTATCCGAAAGACCTTCCACCAACATTAGACCTCTTCCTGATTCACAAAAATCATAATCGCCAAAAGCTTTTTGCTTATAACAAATTCCGGAGCCTTCATCAGATACTTCAATGACAATACAAGATTTATCTATTATCAAATTAATAAATACCTGTTTGTTTTTATCTTGTTGATTTCCGTGCAAAATACTATTAATAACCAATTCATTCAAAATTAATTTCGTGTTAAAAAATGTGTTTTCATTTATTATATCTTTAATATTACGCAGTATTTCGTCAACAGTTTTTTTTACATTGTTTATGTCACTATGAACTTTACGTTCAAATTTATAATCCATTATTATTCCTCCAGTTAGAAATAATATACCCTATTGTAATGTTTTTAATCATTGTATATAAATAAATAACATGGATTATTCGCTGAAAAATGTGGCTCTTATTCCTTTTCAAAGCGCAAAATATTTTCAAACAAATCCCATACTTTTTCGACACCTAATTTGGAAGCTGATGAAAATGGAATTATAAAATCATTATCACTGATTTCTAAAACTTTTTTAATCTGGTTAACACTCTTTATTTGTTGTGATTTTGAAAGTTTATCTGCCTTAGAAGCAATAACATATCCTGTAAAACCGCAACTTTTTATCCAACTGTACATTTGAATATCATTGTTACTTGGTTCATGTCTGATATCAACAAGCAAAATTACTTCCTTGAGCTGCGATCTGTTATGTAAAAAAGCATCTATCATTTTAGCCCATTTTTCTTGTTCAGACTTAGATACCTTAGCATAACCATAGCCGGGTAAATCTACAAAATTTAATGAATCATTTATATTATAAAAATTTAATGTTTGTGTTTTACCCGGTTGTGAGCTTGTTCTTGCTAAACTTCTCCTGTTTAAAAGTGCATTAATCATTGAAGATTTTCCGACATTGGATTTACCCGCAAACGCAATTTCAGGAACAACAGTTTCCGGGTATTGCTCTTTTTTAACAGCTGTTATAAGTAATTCTGCTTTTTTGATAATCATATATACCTTCCTTTAACGATTGATTAGCGATGGATTTGCAATGGTTTATCAATTGATTTTCCATTGTTTCTCCATTGCATAACTATTGCCTATCTATTTTTATTCTATCGTTCTCAATGCGTGCTTAACAACATCTTCTATTTTATCTGCATAGACTATTTCCATTGTACGAATTATTTTGGGATCAATTTTAGAAGCATCCGGCCTATTCTTAGTGCTGAGTACTACTCTTTTAATTCCGGCTCTCTTAGCAGCCAACAGCTTTTCCTTTAATCCGCCGATAGGAAGAACCCTGCCTGTAATGGTAATTTCTCCTGTCATAGCCACATCTTTTCTCACAGGTACATTAGTTAATGCAGAAATAACTGCAGTAGCCATTGTTATGCCGGCTGAAGGGCCATCCTTTGGAATTGCTCCCTCAGGTACATGAATGTGTATATCCGTTTCCTTAAATAAACTGTAATCTATTTTAAATTTATCGGCATTTGCTTTTATATAGCTTATTGCTGCCATAGCAGATTCTTTCATCACATCGCCTAGCTGCCCGGTAAGTTGTAGCTTTCCGTCACCCTTCATAGTGTTTACTTCTATAAATAAAGTTTCTCCGCCAACTTTAGTCCAAGCAAGACCTGTTACAACTCCTATTTGATCTTCTTCATATGCTAAGTCATAATCATATTTAGGAATACCTAAATATTTTTTCAAATTGCTGTTGTTGATTGTAACTGATTTTTTATTGCTTTCCACAATTTGAACGGCAGCTTTTCTCACTAATGTTCCAATACTTCTTTCAAGATTACGAACACCTGATTCTCTTGTATATCTTTCAATTATTTCAGTAACCGCATTTTGAGATATATTAACTTGAGTTTCTTTTAAACCATGCTCATTAATTTGTTTTTTAATTAGATATTTTTCGGCAATATTTATTTTTTCCGCATCTGTATAACCGGATATTTCTATTACTTCCATTCTGTCTAAAAGCGGCTCGGGAATTGTGGAAGTTGTATTTGCAGTTGTTATAAACATAACATTTTCTAAATCAAAAGGTGCTTCAATATAATGATCGGTAAATGTTTTATTTTGTTCAGGATCCAAAACCTCTAACAAAGCTGATGCAGGGTCTCCCTTGTAATCACTTGAAAGCTTATCTATTTCATCAAGCAAAAATACAGGATTATTTACCTTTACCTTTACAATTGATGATATTATTCTTCCCGGAATAGCACCAATATACGTTCTTCTGTGCCCTCTGATTTCTGCTTCATCTCTAACACCACCCAAGGAAATACGCACGTATTTTCTGTTCATGGCTCTTGCTATGGATTTAGCAATGGATGTTTTTCCTACTCCCGGAGGTCCAACGAAACATAGTATTGGTCCCTTCATATTTTTATTTATTTGCTTTACAGCAAGATACTCAAGTATTCTTTCCTTTACCTCTTCTAAACCGTAATGATCCTCTGACAATATACTTCTTACTCTCTTTAAGTCTGTATTGTCCTTAGTTTTTTTGTTCCAAGGCAGGTCAATAAGCCAATCTACATATGTTCTTATAACGCCGGCATCCGGTGATGATGAAGATATTTTTAGAAGTTTATTTATTTCTTTTTCTGCCTTTTCTCTTACTTCCTTTGGCATGTTGGCATCCTTTATTTTCTTCATATACTCATCTACTTCAAATTCGGCGCCTTCATCTTCTCCAAGCTCTTTTTGGATTGCCCTCAATTGTTCTTTTAAATAATAATCCTTTTGAAATTCGCTTACCTGCTTTCTAACAAGTTCGCTTATTTCATTTTCTATTTCTAATACCTTTATTTCCTTAGAAAGATATGTATTGATTGATTCTAATCTTTCATAAGGGTCAAATATTTCTAACAACGATTGCTTTTGTTCAGGTTTTAAATAAATATAAGATGCAACCACATCTGCAAATTTATCAGGATTTTTTATTTCCTTAAGTGAAATAATCGCATCCGGCGCTATCTTTGTATATATTAAAGAATATTCTTCGAAATTATCCAAGGTAAGGCGAATCATTGCATCTAATTCATCAGTTACATCTGCATCACTTTTATAAACATATTCATCTAAAATAACCTCAAAATATGGCTCTTCCTGATTAATTGACACAATTTTGGCTCTATTTACACCTTCAACCAAAACTCTTATGTTATCTCCGGGAAGCTTAATCATTTGCTTTATTTTACAAATAACACCAACTTCATAAAAATCATCTTCTTTTGGCGAATCAATATCCGCTTCTTTCTGAATTGTAAGAAAAATATCCGAATCCTCAAGCATTGCTTCTTCTAAAGCATTGATTGACTTTTCTCTTCCTATATCAAAATGTATCATTGTATCCGGGAATATTCCAATTCCTCTGATTGGAATTAAGGGAAGCTTTTTGTTTTCTATACTGTAATTTTCAATCATACAATCTCCTTAGTAAAAACTGCCTGCTTTAGGCAGGCAGTTATGAAGCATTTTCTTTTTTGTCAGTCAAAGGTTTTTTAGTTAATACTAATTTCGGTTCACTCATATTAACTATAGTATCCTTTGTTATAACGCATTTTTTTATGTCATTACGAGATGGAATTTCATACATGACATCAGTCATTGTACTTTCAAGTATACCTCTTAGACCTCTTGCTCCTGTCTTTATTTCTAAAGCTCTTTCAGCAATTTCTTCCAAGGCCTCTTTTTCTATCTCTAATTCAACATTATCCATCCTGAATAATTCCTTATATTGTTTAACAAGAGCATTCTTTGGCTCAGTTAAAATAGACATCAAAGCTTTTTTATCTAATTTTTCTAATGCAACTACTACCGGCATCCTTCCTACAAACTCCGGAATCAAACCGAATTTTAATAAATCCTGTGTTTGAACCTGCTGTAAAAGCTTATCGGTATCCATTGATGTATTTCCTGTTAAGTCTGCACCAAAACCAATACTTTTTTTGCCTATTCTTTTTTGAACAATTTTTTCTATACCATCAAAAGCACCACCTAATATAAATAATATATTAGTGGTATCTATTTGAATAAACTCTTGATGTGGGTGCTTTCTGCCGCCTTGTGGCGGTACATTTGCAACAGTACCCTCTAATATTTTAAGAAGTGCCTGCTGTACACCTTCACCACTTACGTCTCTTGTTATAGAAGGGTTTTCTGAGCGTCTTGAAATTTTGTCAATTTCATCAATATATATAATGCCCTTTTCGGCCCTTTCAACATCAAAATCAGCTGCCTGCAAAAGTTTCAACAGTATGTTCTCAACATCCTCACCTACATAACCCGCTTCAGTCAAAGACGTAGCATCCGCAATTGCAAATGGTACATTTAACAACTTCGCCAATGTTTGTGCAAGATATGTCTTACCGCTTCCTGTAGGGCCAAGCAATAATATATTGCTTTTTTGAATATCTACACCATCATCTTTTGCTTTATAATTAATCCTTTTATAGTGATTATACACCGCAACTGCCAAGCTTTTTTTTGCATGGTCCTGCTGAATTACATATTCATCAAGTTTTTCTTTAATTTCCTTTGGTTTTGGAAGTTCAGTAAAATCATATTCTTCAAATAGGTCAATATCATCATCTACAATGTTGTGACACAATTCAATACATTCATCGCAGATATATACGTCAGGACCGGCTATAAGTCTTCTTACCTGCTCCTGAGCTTTACCGCAAAACGAGCATTTTATTTGCTTATCATTATTTTTGCTCATTAGAACACTCCTTATTTTCTTTTGGCAATTATATCATCTATTATGCCATAAGCTTTCGCTTCCTCTGCTGTCATGAAATTATCTCTGTCAGTGTCGCGTTCAACCTTTTCTAACGGCTGACCTGTTTTTTCACTTATGATATTGTTTAAAGTGTCTCTTATTTTAATTATTCTGTCAGCGTGAATTTTAATGTCAGATGCCTGACCTTTCATCCCTCCAAGCGGCTGATGAATCATAATTTCTGAATTAGGTAACGCGAATCTTTTTCCTTTTGCACCTGACAAGAGTAAAAATGCTCCCATGCTTGCAGCCATACCTATACAAATTGTTGATACGTCAGGTTTAATATACTGCATGGTGTCATAAATTGCCATACCTGCAGTTATAGATCCACCCGGAGAATTAATATATAGCTGTATATCCTTATCCGGATCCTCTGACTCTAAAAATAACAACTGTGCAACTATTACACTTGCTGTTGCATCATTAACTTCGTCACTTAAAATAACTATTCTGTCTTTTAATAACCTTGAATATATATCGTAAGATCTTTCGCCTCTGCCTGTTTGTTCAATTACATATGGTACTAAAGCCATAATTTTTCCTCCTCAATTATTATATTTATATATACTATTATTGTACTTAATTATCTTAATATTACCTTAAATAATTGATGTTATTATTTTGTTTCTTCAGCTTCTGTTTCTTCCTTCTTAACCGGCTCAGTAAACACTGCACTTTTAACAAGCATTTCTATAACTTTCCTCTTTTTCAGAGTTTCTTCGATATAGTTTTTGCTTGATTCAAGCATACTGCTTTTGAAAGCTTCCATTCTATCTTCTTCAACCTGATAAGCTTTAGCCATTTCTTCGATTTCTTTCATTAAATCTTCTTCAGAAACTGAAACATTTTCTTTTTTGATTATTGCTTCTAACACTAACTCTGCTTTTACATTAAATTCAGCTTGGTTTTTTGCGCCTTCTTTGTACTGATTAACAAAATTATTAATTATATCATCATATTCCTTGCCTACAAAACCTTGTTGGCGGAATTGTTGTTCATAATTTCTTGCTAAATAGTCAATTTCCCTGTTAATCAATACTTCAGGTACTTCTACTTTTGCATTGTTTATAATTTTTGTCAATACATTGTTGTCATTTGTAACTTTTGAAGAATCAGCCGCTCTTTTTTCAAGATTTTTTCTTGTATCAACTTTTAATTCTTCCAATGTGTCAAATTCACTTACATCCTTTGCAAATTCATCATCTATTTCAGGCATTTCCTTAGATTTTATTTCATGAATTTTAACATTAAACACAGCATCCTTGCCTTTTAAATCTTCTGAATGATATTCTTCAGGAAATGTTACATTAACCTGAACTTCATCACCTTTATTTTTGCCTATTAATTGTTCTTCAAAGCCGGGAATAAATGTGTTGGAACCAATTTCAAGAGATTGATTTTCAGCAGTTCCTCCATCAAATTGTTCTTCTCCTACAAAGCCGGCATAATCAATTGTTAAAAAGTCACCATTTTTAACAGGTCTGTCAGCAACTTCAACTATTCTTGCATTTTTTTCCTGAACAGCTTTAAGTTCTTTTTCAACGTCTTCATCAGTAACCTTTATTTCTGCCTTTTCAACTTCTACACCTTTATATTCTCCAAGTTCAACTTCAGGCATTACTTCAACCTCTGCAGTTATAATAATGTCTTCGCCTTCTTCAAATTTCTGAACATCTACCTTTGGGCTGTCAATTACATCAAGATTTAACTCTGTAACTGCCTTTGGATATTCTTCTTGAACTGCAAAATCTAATGCATCATCATAAAAAATGCTCTTTCCATATTTTTTCTCTATAATATGTTTCGGAGCTTTTCCTTTTCTGAATCCTTGCACATTAATATTATTTTTTACTTTTAAATATGCTTTATTCACAGCTTTATCGAATTCCTCCGGTGAAACTGTAAATTCAATTGTAACTATATTTTTTTCTTGTTTAAGTAATTTAGAACTCATTGTTCCTCCTATGTATTTTAATTATTGTATGATTAACGGCTAATATTGTTCAATTAAATGAATTCATAATTAACCATTATATTATACCATAATACTTTTTAAAAGCAATATTAATTTGAAATTATTGGAGAATAGCTGATTTAGCAATTCCAAGCGTAATTTATAACTTCTTATATTCATATACCCTACATTTCATAATAAAATTCAGTCCGCTGATAAAAAAGCAAAATTTATTTTTAACATATGTCATTCCTGCCTTTTCCATAACTCTTCCGGAGGCAATGTTTCTAACGTCATGCAGCGCATAAATTATTTCAAATCCCACTTCATTAGTTAAAAAACTAAGAACTGCTTTTAATACTTCAGTAGCGATACCCTCATTCCATCTTTTTTTAGCTACGGTATACCCTATTTCACAATGCTTTTTTTTGTTCTTAATATTTGAAACGGATATTGAGCCAATAACCTCATCAGTTTCCTTATCTACAACTGCCCAATGGTAATTTTTTTTACTTCTGTAGCTTTCAACCCACTCCGCAACATAAGTTTCCGTTATCTTTTCATTATCATGTACGTTCCAAGCATTATATTTTGCAGACTCATAATCGCTTGACCAATTTTCATAAACTTCATGGGCATCTCTTAATTGAAACTGTCTTAATTTAAATCTGTCTGTATACAATGTTATACTGCCTAAGTGTTTTAACCCATCATTTTTATTTATTAAAAGCATTTTTAGTTCTCTCCATCGAATGCTACTTTATTCTATGATATATTTGCATATATTGGTTACTTAATTATACAATTACAAAGTTATTTTGCAAAGTAATTTTACATTTAAAACTTATTTAATTGATTGTATTTTTTATAAAAAAATTATATAATGGTTTTAAGCAGATAATTCAAATTTTAAGCAGATGATTCAAATTTTAAGCAGATGACCCAAATTTTAATTTGGTGTCAGTCGCTTATACTGTAAGTGAAATTTGGTGTCAGTCGCTTATACTGTGTGTGAAATATAATTTTGTAATTCTTAGCACATGCGAAGAATCTATAATGTGAATGGAGGTTCTACATGGAAGAAGATAGATGTATTATTCAAGATAATTACAGCCAAAGCGTTAAAAACTGTACAGAAAAAAAAGATAAAAAATTTATACCGACCATAGAATCCGTACTCAAAAAAAAGCCGATTCAAATGCCGGCGGAAATTTACGAAGCAAGCGGTATTAATATATTCGGTAAAAGAATTAAATCTTTGATATTTACAACAGACCTTGCAATTATTAAAAACCATAATGCCGACGGAGTAATAGCCGTATATCCTTTCACCCCTCAAATAGCCATCAACCAGGCGATTATAGAGGTATCATCTGCGCCTGTATTCGTAGGTGTCGGCGGAGGTATTACAACCGGACAAAGGTCCATTGACATTGCAATAAATGCTGAATTAAACGGTGCTTTTGGAGTTGTTATGAACGCACCAACACCAAATGAGCTTCTAATAGAAATGAAAAAAAGATTGGATATTCCGATAATTATTACAATTGTTTCTGACAGAGAGGATTTCGAATCAAGAATAAAAGCAGGAGCTTCAATCTTTAACGTTTCGGGAGGTGCCAAAACAGCTAAAATAGTTAAAAAAATCAGAGAAAGTCATCCTAATTTCCCAATTATAGCAACAGGAGGACCAAATCCCGAAAATATTTCAGCAACAATACAAGCAGGAGCAAACACAATAACATTTACTCCACCAACTACCGGAGAACTATTCTCCGAAATTATGGACAACTACAGAGAAAAACTATAAAACCGCCCCCATTTTGGGGACGGTTCTTTTTGATTGATTTTCGAAGTTTTGGGGACGGTTCTTTTT